>CATLPG010000014.1 GCA_950054195.1 uncultured Saccharospirillaceae bacterium | reverse complement strand
GTGTAATTATTTCAGAATTTGCTGGTAAAGTAAGATATGAAAACATCGAACAAGGTATAACTTATCAAGTTGAAATTGAGCACCAGGACGCAGCGTATCTTGATTCATCAACCAAATATTTCCCGCATCTACAAAAAAGGCAGCATCAAGGAATCCTAAAAAGTCAAAACGATACTCAATATTTCCTTCTAGGAGTATTTCTCCAATCTTATCAAAAGATAAAATAGAATCCCTAAACGAACCTGGACCTAATGCCCTTGCTCTCCAAGCTCTGTTTTTATCAGTACCTCCCGCAAAATAACTTTTAATAAAAGGTAATGCCTCGTCTAAGTTCGCTAAAGGTACTCCCAACCCAGTATGCACTCTTCCTACAAAACTGTTTTTATCGTTAATTTCATAATACAACCTAAAATCATGTGTAGTTTTTACAAACTGTGCAAAACGAATACCTAAAATTTCATAACTATTTGTTTCTGGATCAATCGGACGATCAACTAACTCGGAGTATGCTCTTAAGGTATTTCCTGCCGTTTCAACACTTCCTGAATAATATTTATAAAACTTCTTTCCTGTATTATCAAGTAGTTCGTTATAAGTAAATCGATAACGAGAAGATAAAATAATATGATTTTGAAAGCTTGCTGCTAAAAGTTGGTCGTTTGTACTATTAATCCTGTCTTGAAAGGCTTCTGATTTTACAACTTCAATAGCACTCAAATCAACAGGATCAAACTGATGCAACATTTTTTTACTTGTACTCCATGAATATTGATAAATAAATTCTTGAATTCCTCTTTCATAATCAAGTGTAGTATCCCCAATTCTCCTTTGATAATTGGATGTAACTTTAAATTTCGTTTTGGGGTTGGCTATATTTTCAAATTGATAAGCCCTCAAGAACAAGAGTTTTGGTAATGTTAAGGTTACCTCTGGACCAAATTCAATGGTATTAAAAGCACTCGATATTTTAGAAAACGTTTGACCCCCTACTCCAAAATTAGGGTTAACATCCTGTCCTCCTACATATTGATAGTCCAATCTTCCTGTAAGTGCAACTGTTAACTTTTCTGCTCCTCTAAAGATGTTTTTATGATCATAAACAATATTTCCTTCAATTCCTATGTTACTCCCACCGGTATTCGTTAAACTAGTATTGAATCTAACTTCCTGTTTTTTATTTTCTCTCAAACTTATGGTTAACACAAGACCATTTTCTACATCTTTATCTACACTTGAATTAATATTAACAGTTTTAAACAAGCCTAAGCCTGTAAAATTTCTAAATGTTTGTTGTTCTCTTTTTCGGCTGTACAAATCTCCTGGCTTGATTGCAAGTAGCTTATATAATAAAGTTGTTCTAATATCTAATTCACCTTTAATAAAAAAGTCAACGTCTTCGTATACATAGCTTTTTTCATTTTCACTGTTTTCATCTTGATAGTAATTAATTTGAACTTTGCTAATGGTATAGGTCTCATGAAATTCTGATGTACTTTCTCTTTTTCCAGCGTCAGGTTTAGCAATCCTCAGCGTTATATTAACAAATTTACCAGAAACACTACTATCTACTTTATAAGTCATGCTAGACTTATTGAATTTGTAATATCCATTATTTCGTAAGTATTCAGTTATTTGATCACGATCTTTTTCCATTTTATCAACATCAAATACATTCCCCTCTTTAACATTTAATTCTTCAAACTTTGGTTGAAGAAAATGGTATAAAGCAGTGTCTTTTGAAACAACTTCAAAGCGTTTTATTTTATAAGGTTCATCTACCTTAATTTTGTAGTAAGTTCTAGCTCTTTTACGTTTAAAAGGAAACTTTTTATCGTAAAACACTGTAGAATCATGCACACTATTATCAAAATATCCTTTTTTAATAAGGTATACATTCATTTGTTTAGCCGTAAGATTTGCCTTTGCCGTATCTACTATAACAGGAGGCTCCCCAATAGTGTATAACATTTTTTCACCGAATGTGGTAAAGTCTTTTAGTGTTTTATACGGAATAGTATCCTTATCTTTTTTTATTCTTCGTATATTTTTTTTACGAATTCTTTTATTCTTTCGCTTAAGTTTTTTCTCCTTTCTAGCTGCTACATTTTCTTTGTTAAATGAATTGTGTAGTAGCAAATGAAACCTAACAAAACCAAAGATTTTTTTATTAGGCTTTTGTTTTATTATATCACTTAGGGCATCTTCATCTATCTCTTCATCTTCTTCATTTAACAAAATGATGTTTTTCTCCAACAAATATTCGCCTTCTTTTAGTTTACTTGTGTAACAAGAAGAAAGTATAACTAGCGAACAAATAGCCAACAAAACCTTATTAAAGGATAGATTATGATTTGGTAGTTGTTGATCACTCACAATTTTTATACTTTTAGCCTAATTGGTCAATTTTTCTAGATGTCTGAAATTACAAAAAACCAAATAAAACTTATTCGTTCTCTTCAGCAAAAAAAGACAAGAAAAGAATATGGTCTATTTACGGTTGAAGGAAAAAAGAATGTATTGGATTTAATTCATTCAGATTTCACAATAGAAGAACTATATTCTACTGAAGAAGTTGATTTGCCTATTAACCATGTTACAATTAGCAAAAAGCAATTGTCTCAAATCAGCTCTTTAAAGCAATCCGAAGGGGTTTTAGCAATGGTTAAGATTAAAAATTTCACCCCTAAAACTAATGCCAGACTAACCCTAGTACTCGATACAATTAACGACCCTGGAAATCTAGGAACAATTATTAGAACAGCTGATTGGTTTGGTGTTGATCAAATAATCTGCTCTTCTCAAACGGTAGACTGTTATAACCCTAAGGTAGTTCAAGCCGCTAAGGGGTCACTGTTCCATATTCCTATTGTCTATACTGATTTAATAGATTTTCTAAAAGATAGAAAGAATGTTTATGGAGCTTCTTTAGATGGTGAAGCTATTGGGTACAATACAAAATTAGAATCAAGCACCTTAGTTATGGGATCAGAATCCCATGGAATATCAGAAGAACTTATTCCTTTTATTCAACATCTAATAAAAATTCCATCATATGGAAAAGCCGAATCACTTAATGTAGCAATAGCTACGGGTATATTACTAAACGAATTTGCAAAATGACAATAAGCAACGCACAACAACTAGTAGATGAGTGGATAAAAACGCATGGCGTAAGATATTTTAATGAGTTAACCAACATGGCAATTTTAACCGAAGAAGTTGGTGAGGTTGCTCGTATTATTGCTCGCGAATATGGTGAACAATCAAGCAAAAAAAGTGATAACAAAAACTTAGCAGATGAATTAGCAGACGTCCTATTTGTATTAATTTGTATAGCTAACCAAACAGGAATTGATTTAACACAAGCACTACAAAAAAACTTGGATAAAAAAACAAATAGAGATAGCGATAGGCATCATAACAATCCTAAACTTGCATAGAGCATTAATAATCATATTAGTTGGTTTTCTTTTTAGCTGCAAATCAGAAATAAAAAAAGAAACAATCCATTATTTATCTCCTCTAGTAGATGTATTTCTGTTGAAGGATACTTCAACTAATAAAATATTTCATGCTCAAAAGGCATATTCTTTTACTTTAAAGCAACGTGAAAAGAGTGATAAAATCGTTAACACATACCTCTACATTTATCAAAAAAATGACAGTGTTTACCTTGACATTAAAAAATGGTTTACCAATCAATTTGGAGAAGCATCAAGCAACAATTCTGTTGATTTTTGGAAAGATGACAACAAAGAATATCTTTTGCACAAACAAGACGATAGTACTATATTCGTAAATATCTACACGAAATAAATTATGGCAAACACTTCTGATATTAGAAATGGATTATGTATTAAATTCAAAAGTGATCTATTCAAGATTATTGATTTTCAACATGTAAAACCAGGTAAAGGTCCTGCTTTTGTTCGAACAAAACTAAAAAGCTTAACAACTGGAAAAGTAATTGATAATACATTCTCTGCTGGTCATAAAATTGAAGATGTTCGTGTAGAAACTAGAAGCTATCAATTTTTATACAAAGATGATCAAGGGTTTCATTTTATGAATAACGATACCTACGAGCAAATAATGATTCAAGAGAATTTTATTGATAATCCACAGTTTTTATCTGATGGCGACAATGCAACTATCGTTTTCAACGCAGAAGATGAAACACCTTTAACTGTTGAGTTACAGCCTTACATTGATACCGAAGTAACTTATACAGAACCAGGAATAAAAGGAGATACGGCAACTAATACTTTAAAACCTGCTACAATTGCCACTGGAGCAGAAATTAGAGTTCCTTTATTTATCAATATTGGTGATAAAATTAAGGTTGATACACGTACTGGTGAATATAAAGAGCGATTGAAGTAACTTTTAATTATATTCTACGATTTTTCTTTTGAAGAATTTCTTTTTCATGTAAATTTAAAGTATTAACTATTAAATATTAATTACATGAAAAAAGTATTACTCTCTATCTTATCGTTACTATCTTTAGGTACATTTACAGCTCAGTACCACACAGTATCACCTTGCTATGACTCATTATATACATTGAGAATTACTGATGGTGTAATCTTGAACAGAATGCCTATATCTCTTGATAGCGGATCTTTTAACGGAGTTACATCGTTAGCTGAAAATCCTGTAGACAATAAAACCTATATTGCAGTTAATAGAGGTGCTGGTGTTTTTAATTTAGCAGAACTTAACCTAACTAATGGAACAGCTAGCTATGTTATGTCACTTAGTGACAGGATCGCTAGTATTGCGTTTACTGATCAAGGAGATTGTTATGCTATCTCAGGTGATGGTTCTAATACTCCAAGTGTATTGTATAGTGTTAATTTAACAACTAAAACAATGACTTCAGTTATAGATCTAGAGCCAACTGTTGAGCAAGCTGATGGGGAAGCATTAGCTTATAATACAACTGATGACTTAATGTATCGATTAACTGGTAGAGACACACTTCAAACCATCAATCTAAATACATTAGCAACAACTAAGGTAGGCCTATCTCAACAATTACAGAACTACGGACATACAATTCTATACCAAGCTAATACAAATGACTTTCTTATGGTTGCTGGCGATAGTTCGTACACGTTATCTACAACAGGTACTGTAGTAGGAGTTGCACCTAATTCACTTACTTGTGGAGTAAAGGGAATTTTATTTAATAATGCTTTCGCTAACGTTAATGAAATTCAATCAGAGGGTCTAATTTCTATCTATCCAAATCCATCTACAGGAAACATTTCTATTACTTCAAATGACAACATTAACTCAGTAACTATTACTAACACAAACGGACAGGTTGTCAAAAATAAAATGATGATGTCTTCAATGAACAATCTAGATATTAACAATTTAGACAAAGGCATTTACTTTGTTACCTGTGTGTTAAATAATGGAAGAAAACTAACCGAAAGGGTTATTATTCAATAATCACATAATTATTTATCATTTTTTGATTAAGGCTACCTAAACGGTAGCCTTTTTTTATTAATTTATTATCTTCACAATATGGAAAACAACCATGTCATAACAATAGCCGAAGGTACCATTCGCCATAAAGAACAAGTTGTTCTTAGCAACGTTAATGTTCAAGTAAATAAAGGTGATTTCATTTATTTGATTGGAAAAACTGGAAGTGGAAAAAGTAGCTTGTTACGAGTATTGTATGGTGATATTATGATGCATAGTGGCTCAGGTACTGTAGTTGGTCATAACTTAACAACACTTAAAAAGAAAGAGGTTCCATTTTTAAGACGAAAAATTGGTATAATCTTTCAAGATTTTCAATTACTCGGTGATCGATCAGTAGAAGATAATTTAAGATTTGTACTTAAAGCAACTGGTTGGAAGGGTAAAAAGGAAATTAATGCTCAAATAGAAAAGGTATTATCCCTTGTGGGCTTATCTAATAAAAACTACAAAATGCCTCATCAGCTCTCTGGAGGAGAGCAGCAACGTGTGGCGATTGCTAGAGCATTCCTTAATAATCCTGATCTTATTTTAGCCGATGAGCCAACAGGTAATCTTGACCCTGAAACTGCTGATGAAATTATGCAGCTAATCTTTTCTTTAAAAGAAGAAAATGTGGGAATCATAATGGCCACACATGACTATCGTTTAATTGAGCGTTTCCCTTCTAAAATATTGAAGTGTGCAGATGGACAAATAAACGAACTTAAAATCACTATTTAGTTGGAAAAAACACTCATTTGTGTTGTAGGCCCAACCGCTATTGGAAAAACCAGCTTAGCCATCCAATTAGCTCAGCATTTTAATACAGAAATTGTTTCAGCTGATTCTAGGCAATTCTTTAAGGAAATGTCTATTGGTACTGCTAAACCAACAAAAGATGAATTAGCACAAGCAAAACATCATTTTATTGGTCATAAATCAATTCATGAAGCCTATACCGCAGGAACTTTTGAAAAAGAGGCAATCAATCTCTTAGATGAATTATTTAAATCCCATAACGTAGTAATTTGTGTTGGAGGTTCTGGCTTATATATCAAAGCACTTACTGATGGTATTGATGATATACCTTCAAGTCTATCTATTAGGAACGAACTTAACCAACAACTCGAAAAAGATGGCATTGAAAAACTACAAAATCAATTAAAAGAGCTAGATCCTGTACAGTATAAAAACATGGATATTCATAATCCTCAACGGATTGTTAGAGCTTTAGAAGTGTGCATACATACAGGAAAGCCATATTCAAGTTTTTTACAAAATGAAAAAGCAGCACGCTCATTTAAAACACTTACAGTTGGACTAACAGCTGATAGAGAAATCATCTATGACAGAATAAATAAACGTGTTGACATTATGATGCAAGACGGTCTTTTAAACGAAGCTAAAAGCCTTTATCCCCATCGTCATCTAAACGCACTAAATACAGTAGGGTACAAAGAGCTTTTTAGTTATTTTGATGGTAATACTTCTTTGGAAAAAGCTATTGAGTTAATTAAACAGCATACCCGCCAATTTGCAAAAAGACAGCTTACTTGGTTCAAAAAAAATCAGGATGTTAAATGGTTTAACATTCAACACCCCGATACTATCATAGGATCTATCACTTCTATTCTTAAAAATTAAACTGAAACTATTTTGATAAGTATACCCTGAGCAAAAAGTTCTTTAAGGGTTTATGATAATCACATCGTATGTGTATGTATCCTTATATGCATTTTTAATACCGCTAATTGTTACAGTATAAACAATATCTTCTGAAGAACTCAAATCCAATCCTTGAGGTTCCCAAACAATAGTATTATCTCCAATTCCTAAATGATTTTTAGACGTAATCGTTAAAGGAATATTTCCTTCTGAATTTCGCATAGTAACCGTTGCATTGCTAAAATCTGCATTAGGCTTTCCAAACGACCAACGATCAAATACCAATGGCTTCGGGAAATAGCCTTTAGCAGGATAAGCAATAAAGTTTGGTACATCTTTATTATTCCAGCCACCCTCTAAAACTCCAATTGTAACAGAAGCATTGCTTGCTCCTATTCCAAATTTTGATGCTTTAGAATGTAATAACCATCTTCTATGTCCCACTACGTAATTATTTGCTCCTGGATCTTCTATTTGATGCTCAACAGCAAACGAAACTGGGTAATGAGCCCCACTAAAAAAACCTAAGTTTGATTCCGCTGCTCCATCTGCTCCTGCTTTCGTATAACATGTCCAACTAGCTGACGGATAATGATCTGCTGTTTTGTTTGATTGCATCATAAGTGATGTTTGCTGCAATTTACCATGTAAGGAGTTATTCCAAGTAATGTTATGGTTTAAACGTACTAGCTTCCTGAAATAGTTAATTCGTAGCAATCCCTTATCCATTGCTTCTTGACTAATTGTTCCTGGTGTGCACGTTAATGTACTTCCTGTCCAACCATTTGTGGTCATTTCTGAAGCTAAATACATGTTTTTATAATCATCTACTACCTCAGCTCTTGAAGGCAATACTTCTGGTGCATCCTCTGGAATTAAAATAAATTCTTCGTGATTTTTTTTACATGCTATTAAAAATAAGCTTACCCCCAATACGTATAAATAATTTCTCCTTCCCATAACATTAGTTTTTGTTGACCTTCTGTATTTAAAACGTGACTTTTACTTTTACGGTTGCCGAAAAATGTCATTTTTATTAACATAAATTCATAAAACTCATATTAAACCATTAATAAACAATGTGTTTTAACACTCATATTTGTTAATTAACATCAAGGCACGATACTTGATGTATCTTAACCGACTGGTATTACGTATATATAAAAAAGGACAACATGAAAAAGAGAATCGCACAAATAACAACAGCATTATTACTTATTGGTTTCATATCTAGCTGTGCTGGATCTAAACAAACATCATCTGCTCATAAAAGCACAAAAAACTGCGATGCTTACAAATAGAATTATGCATCTTTGCAATTATCTAATAATTCGTTTATAACTTGCTATATCTTGGTATCTATAAGTTAAAAGATTACTTGTATTTTTAACTACAACTAGCATCTTTCATGAAGAAACTTATAGAAAATAACCTCTTTGGTGATGGTTTGGTAAGGATTGATCAATCTATTTTGGTGGATAGATATAACAACTGCTTAGACGATATTGGTATTTCTAAAACAAACCTATCGTCTTTTCATATAGATAAATGGGGTTGGAGTCCAGAAATAGCGAATGAAAAACAAAATCAAGATTATTTGAGTTTTGGTTTTGCTAATCCTTTCGGGATAATTATTACTCCTGATCAAAAAACAGCCTCTATTTATCACCCATTCCACTCGTTTGATTGGGATTTAATGGATAGTATTTTTTCTACATATGGAGCTCAAATTGCTGATATTACAACACAGTTTGGCTTGTGGTTTGAGCTCGACCAAGAATTATCTACTTATCGATCACCTCAGGATTTATTACTCTTAAACACCATAGAAATAAAATTTTACACGCCTACTAATATCATTCCTCATGTTAGAAATCAAAAAAAATTAATTAGGGAATTTTATGATACTCCAAACGGTTGGGCTAACCATGAATTATTAGATCAATTAATTGACAGTGCAACAAACCATGGAGATTTAAGGAATAGAAACTTTGATATTCCTCCACTAAATTATTCTAAACTAGAAAACTTCTATACACGAGCTTTTGGAGGATTATATGTATTAAACCTTGCTGAGAATAAAAAACTGTTAATAAGAGAAGACAACAACTCTACGCTATCTGGAGAATTAACACATAACCACATTGAGTTTAATATCAATGATCCACAATTATTTGAGTTTTTACACAAACAGAATATCATTAAGAATGATTTAAACTTTTTTAAGACAGATATATTCTCAGTTATTAATTTAAAAGATCAACTGTTACTTGATTTAGTGATAAAACATCTCCCTGAAGAGGAAATCGACTTACGATCAGACAGGAAAAAGAATAAATATATTCATCTATTGACCAGTGAAAATAATGTAGATGATGATTTTTATGCTCTTGAGGAGATTGCCGTTCGTTTAAGAAGAAATGACAACCTAAAGATTGAAAACTATTCTTCAAATATTCAAAGAGCGCTCTCCTACCCCAACCCTAAATTTGGGAGACAAGAAAAAATCGTGCTGTGGTCGTTGATTTCAAAAATGTCGCCTTTACAAGATGCTTTGCTCATGTATTTGTTTGATAAAAATAGCTTCTTTGCATCCTATCAAACTTGGGAAGAAGCAAAAAAAGATTGGGTAATCGATTTAATTAAAGAGCATAAAAAACATATGTTTAGGTATAAAATCAATAAAAATTAGTGGTTACACTTCATTAAAAATTACATTTATAAGAAACTAGATCATTATGGAATACATTATATTTTCAGCAATTGTAGGGTTTGTAATTGGTACGTTGTTTTATTATTACGACCGTAAATCAGGAAAAAACCTTTACAGAAAATGGCACAACCTAAGCAACAAAGAAAAGTTACATGAAACTGCTACGATAGGTTTTGTTGACGGACGTCTGTTCGGCCAAAAATTAAAAATTGCTATTGCTATTGCTGCAGTATTTTATATACTAACATTTATTATGGCTGGCATTCCTATTAAAGGGTTACTTTATGCAGGAGGCGTTTTTGTTGGTACTTTGGTATCGTTTTATATCTCAGGCACTTTATTATCATTATTTTCCAAAAGAGCCAGTAAAACTATTGACTATATTGAGAGTATCGAAAAAGGAGAGAAAAACATCAAGGATGAATTAAAAAACATCTTACCTAAAAAAGAAGAAAAAACTCCTGTTAAAAATGAACCTGAAACTTCTGAAGAAAAAGCAGATGAGTCTCCTAAGGAAGAAAAAAAGAAAGACGATTGGAGAGATGGCATCAACAAATTTTTAGACAAATAAGATGAGTCAAGAACAGTCTATTCATAACAGCACTTCTACAGAAGAAACTATTAAAAACGATGGAAGAAGCAGATTATATTGGCTTCAAAAGAACATTCGTACGCGTTTATGGACATGGATGAAAGCCAACAAAGTAAAGGGATTTCTTGCTTTACTTGCCTTTATGATTATTATCTTTTACATGCGAGCTGTGTTTCATCCTATTGCATTGGGTATAAGAAAGTATTTTGTACTTGTGCTTCTTATTTTAGCAATCATTTGGCTTGTTAGAAAATGGTTGAGAGAAAAAAAATTACGTGCTAAAATAATTGGTAATGTTGTTTTGCTAGGGATTGTTGCTCTTGGATATTTTTATGGTAAAAGTGTTTACCGTTACATTGGTTTGTATTATCATTACCAAACCCTCAATAGGCAGGAAATTGATTTACTTCCATTAACTGATCAAGAACGGATTCATCCACTAAATTCTATTAGGGTTCGATTAAATCAAGATGGCCTACCCGAACTTGCTGAAGCTACATTACCTCACATTATTTTACGTAATGATGGACGCTTAGACTTTAGCATGTGCATAGGTCCTAGTACAGATTATTGGTGGCAACGTTTTACCAAAAACATGAAAGAGGTTATAAGCGTTGAAGCCAATGCTTATAATACCAATTATTCCCAACGAAATAGAACGGAAGTAAATTTTGATGTAGGAGAAAACTTAGTACTTAGTAGAGAAGCCTCTACAGCAGCTATCAAACGATTAAACATTATTGACTATTTCAACTACGAACCCGATGAAGTAAAATATGTTGAACGTGCTCCTAACGACTGGGTACAAGTAATGACACTTATCAAATGGACCGGTTTTCTAATTCCTAGACCTGTTTTTGGTGGTGTAATTGTTTTTGAACAGATGGATGACACTCCACCGTTAGTCAACTTTTTTAATCGTGCTACTTTTGGAAAAGGTACTTTTATTGGACCAAAAGACATTCACAAATATACTTACTTAGCTAATCAAAACCTTCAATCTGATTATATCACGCGATTTACAGCAGAGTCGTTTCGTTTTCAAAACGGCTTTTTTGCTCCTATGCCAGGTTATCATAACGAAGACGTTCGTATTCCTAACTCCGTAGAAGACCAAAACCGACAGCCTTTTGTTGCTTATTTCAATTTTGATGGGATAATTCCTCAACTTGGTGGTGGACTATATCACTACTTTGGTCTAGAACCATATCAAGAAGATAAACGAACACTAAGTACTAGTGTTTTTATTCCTAGTAATGGAGATGATGTTGTGTATTATTTTAATCATGTTGAACACAGTGATTTTTACATGGGCTCTAGCTCTATCAAAGATAAAATTGTTGACAGCAAGAAAAACTATGATTGGTCAAGTTACCACGCAGCAGAAACGCGTCCATACATTAAAATGATTGATGGAAAAAGACAATTTTATTGGCTAAGCACTATTGTAACCAAAGTAGATCCAGAAGGAAAAGAATCTTTTGGAGGAACTAATCCAGAACTAACCATTACAGATGCTGCAAGTGGGGAAGTTTTTTGGATTGAAAAGAAGAATCTCTATAAGGAAACTGATAGTTCTTGGGTAAATCAAGTAAAGAGGCATGAGAGTTATTGATGAGTTATCTGTAACATATATCACCTAACATTTCCAACAAACTCCTTATTTTTAAATAAAAAACTATGTCAGATTTAAACAAAATAGGATTAGATACAGTAAAAAGTAAAGAACTTTGCTCTTTACTTAACGATTTATTAGCAAACTACTCTACGTTTTACCAAAACACAAGAGGGTACCATTGGAACATTAGTGGAGATAAGTTTTTTGAATTACACATTAAGTTTGAAGAGTTATACAACGATCTTTTTCTTAAGATTGATGAAGTAGCAGAACGCATCCTAACTTTAGGAGGCGTTCCAAACCACAAGTTTACAGACTACCTACAATCTACTCAAGTTCCAGAAAGCAATGAGGTATCAGACGGTAGAAAAGCGATCGAAAATATTTTAAATGCTTTCCAAATACTATTAACAAAACAACGTCATATTTTAGAATTATCAGCTGATATTAATGATGAAGGAACGAATGCCCAAATGAGTGATTATATTAGAGAACAAGAAAAACTTGTTTGGATGTATTCAGCTTATCTTAAAAGGTAATACGAATTTAAATTTAAGCTCTTTTTGAAGCCTGTATTTGAAATACAGGCTTTTTTAATTCACATAATTTATCTAGGCAAAAATGCTATTTCAATCTATTCTTTTACTTTTATAAAGAGTCTGTATAAACATTTGCTAGGAAACGGTAGCAACTATTAACAAACGTAGCTCCAAACTTTTTACTTGTGTAAGTATTAATTATAGATTGTATAAATATGAAAAAATTACTGTTTTTTTGGAAAGAGTTGCTCGCTACTTTTTGGTTTGTTCCCATAGTATTAATTGTTTCATCTGTTGTTTTATCGGCATCCCTAGTAATGTTAGATGGGAGCATTGAAATACCTAAGCAAAGTTGGGTTCGTTTTTTTGTAGTAGAAAATGCAGAATCTGCACGAAGCATATTAACAACTATTTCAGGTGCGATGATTGGAGTTGCAGGAACTGTTTTTTCGGTAGTTTTAGTTGCACTTACGCTAGCATCTTCTCAATTTGGACCTCGTTTGATCAAACGATTTATGTACGTAAGATTAAATCAGATTGTGCTTGGTTCATATATAGCTACATACCTCTATTGCTTATTAATTTTAAACGCAGTAAAAAGTATGGATGAATATAATTTTATACCGTCTATATCTATCTTAACTGCTATATTATTTGCTGCTGTCAATATTATACTTTTAATTGTGTTTATCCACCGAATAGCAGTTAGTATCCAAGCTGATCATGTGGTATCAGACATTGCAGAGTTTTTATCAAATCAAACGGAAACGTTGTTCCCCGAAAACATGGGAGATGAAAAAGAATCAACAAATGAAGCGCCTATAGATCACATTACTTATTCTATTAAAACGGTACTTAAAAACAGAACTAGTGGATATCTTCAATACATATCTAGTGATACTCTTACTTCCTGTTTACAAAAAAACGATCTCATATTAAAATTATATTATCGTCCTGGTGATTTTCTTGTCACCGATCAAGAGATTGGAATTTTATATAGCAAACAAGGTGTTGACGAAAATGTAATACAAAATATACTTGATGAATTTGTATTTGGTAAACTTAAAACATCTCAGCAAGATTTAGAATATTCCATTCAGCAAATGGTTGAAATGGCTTTACGTGCTATTTCTCCTGGTATAAATGACCCTTTTACTGCTATTACTTGCATAGATCACTTAAGCTCAACACTTAGTTACTTAGCTAAAATTGAATTTCCATCAGAAAATAGATATGATGACAATGAAAACTTAAGAATTGTTGCCAACTCCATTGATTTTGAAGGACTTTTAGATACTTCTTTTAACCAAATTCGTCAGTTTTCGGGATCTGTGCCCTCCGTTACTATTAAACTCATGGAAGCGTTAAACGTTATATTATCATTTACAACCAAAGATGAACATAAGCAGGCCATTATTAAACATGCTAATATGATCTTAGAAAATGGAAGAAAGAACTTTAGTGAAGAGTATGATATTAAAGTTCTCGAAAGCAGAGCTGAAAAAATTCTAAACTAAAACGCTCTACTCATCTTGTGTAACTAATAAAAATAGATATTCAATAACTTAAATTTTCTTTAAGCTGTTTATATATTTTTCACCAGCTTCCACGTAATACTGTGCGGAATATTTTAATCGCTCAATATGTTCAGGTTGTACTTGCTTTATAACTTTTCCTGGTGACCCTACTACAAAAGAATTATCAGGAATCATTGCATTTTCTTTAATGAGTGTGTTGGCTCCGATAATACAGTTATTCCCTATTGATGCACCATCTAAAACAACAGCATTAATGCCTATTAAACAATTATCACCAATATGCTTTCCATGAAGCATGGCTTGATGTCCAACTGTTACATTTTTGCCAATATACATTTCTTTTCCTGGGTCAACGTGAACCACTACTCCATCTTGAATGTTTGTTTTTTCATCAATCACCAACTTTCCATCTCCTCTTAAAACAGCCATAAACCAAATACTAACATGTTCACGTAAAGTTATGTCTCCAATCACAGTTGCATTATCGGCAATAAAATTGGTACCGTTATAAGATGGTTTATATTCTTTTAATTGATAAATCATTAAGTTTAGTTTTTATTAAAAAGGTTGTTTAGCGCCTTTTCTAAGGTATTATATTTAAAAGAAAATCCCTCATTTTTTAATTGGCTATTCGACACTCTACTGCCCTCTAATATAATATTTGCCATTTCACCAAATACTAACTTAAGCATAAAAGCAGGCACATGAGGCATAAAAAAGGCTTTTCCCATTACTTTAGCAAGTTTCTTAGAAAACACCTTATTGGTCACATGTTCATCGCCTACAGCATTGTAAACACCTGTTATTTGCTCATTCTCGATAGCATACATTAAAACTGAAGCTAAATCATCTATATGGATCCAGGGCATGTATTGCTTACCACTTCCTAAAGGAGCTCCTACATTAAGCTTTGTAGGGATTTTAATTCTGTCTAAAGCTCCTCCCTTATCTGATAAAACCACTCCAATTCTTGGAACAAAATATGAAATATTTAAACTTTCAAATTGTTTAGCACCATCCTCCCACTTCACGCATACATCTGCTACAAAATCAGTTCCTGAGGCATCACTTTCTTCAAATATTTTATCTTTTGTAACAGCACCATAATAGCCAATGCCACTAGCTGAAATTATCTTTTTGGGCTTAGCGGTTATCTTTTCGACTTCTTTATACAACAGATTTAAGCTAGCTACTCGACTACTAATAATAAGTTTTTTCCTTTCATACGTCCACTTTTTATCTGCTATTCCAGCTCCAGCTAAATGAATAATGTAATCAACACCAACTAACGCTCCATTTTCTATCGTTTGCTCTTTAATATTCCATGTATAGTAAGAGATGTTTTTTTTATCTGATTTTTTTTTGCTTCTTGATAATATACGAACATCATATCCCTTATCAACAAGCTTTGGAATGAGGTTTGATCCTACAAGTCCTGTTCCTCCAGTTATTAATATCGTTTCCTTTTTCATAAAATGATAGGTTAAATTAGAGCCAAAAAAAGGGACTATTTAAAGTCCCTTGATTTGAAATGTTAATTTTGATTAGCAGTACTGCTCAAATGCTCCTTGAAGATTTTCTGATATATCTTGTGCACTTGCACCTTCAATATGATGACGCTCTAAAAAATGAACAAGTTTACCATCTTTAAACAGCCCCATAGCTGGAGATGATGGAGGGTATGGTAACGTGTACTTTCTTGCCTGGTTAACAGCCTCGGTATCTACTCCTGCAAAAACAGTCACTGTATGATCTGGCTTTTTTGAAGCATTTTCAACTGAGTGTCTAGCCGCTGGACGAGCATTTCTTGCTGCACAACCACAAACTGAGTTGATTACCAATAATGTTGTACCTTCTTTATTTATAGCTGCATCAACTTCTTCAGCATTTAGTAATTCTTTAAATCCAGCTCCTGTTAATTCTTGTTTCATTGGAGCTACTAATTCTGGTGGATACATAATTTTATCTTTTATTTTTTTGACGTTTGTAAGTTTACTTACTTACAGGTTATATATTATACTCCCCAAGTAATAATACTGGGTTTTCCATATAGTTTTTAAATGTGTTTAAAAAGGCTGAACCTACAGCTCCATCTACTACTCTATGATCACAAGACAGCGTGACTTTCATTACATTTCCTGGGATAATTTCTCCATTTTTAACTACAGGTACTTGATTGATACCTCCTACAGCCAAAATACAAGCATCAGGAGTATTTATAATTGCTGTAAATTCTTCAATCCCAAACATACCTAAATTAGAGATGGTAAATGTATTTCCTTCCCACTCGCTTGGTTGTAATTTTTTATTTTTTGCTTTGCCTGCTAACTCTCTCACTTCTCCAGAAATTTGAGTAAGTGTTTTACCATCAGCAAAACGTACCACGGGCACTAATAATCCTTCATCAACAGCTACTGCTACTCCAATATTAACATGTTCATTTGTTCTAATAACATCACCCTGCCATGATGAATTCACTTGAGGATGTTTTTTAAGAGCAACTGCTGCCGCCTTAATAACTAAGTCGTTAAATGAAATTTTATCTGGTTGTATATGGTTATTAATTGCTTTTCTAGTCGCAATTGCTTGATCCATATCTATGGACATGGTTAGATAAAAATGAGGAGCTGTAAATTTACTCTCTGATAATCTTCGAGCAATTGTTTTTCTCATTTGAGAAATTGTAGATTCACTATATTTTTCTTCCGCTACAAAGTTTACTGATTTTCCTCCCGTATAATTTTCTACATCACGCTTAATAATTCTTCCATTATCACCAGTTCCTTCAATACGACTAAGGCTAATTCCTTTTTCTTCTGCTAATTTCCTAGCAAGTGGTGAAGCTTTAACCGTTTTATCTGATGAACTTGTACGTGTATTTTTAGAAGATGAAGAGTTATTGGTTTCTTCCTTTTTCTCTTCTGTTTTAGCTTCAGTTTCTTTCTTCTTTGAATCTGATTCAGCTTCCTCTTTTGAATCTTCTTCTTTCTTATCTGCCTCTTTCTTTTCCTCTTCTTTATTTTCTTCCTTTTTATCAGTTTCCTCTTTTTTTGAGTCTTCTAATAATTGAGAAATATCCTCTCCTTCTTCTCCAATGATAGCTAACACATCATTAACTGGAGCTGCCTTTCCTTTTTCTACACCAATATGAAGTAATACACCATCATAAAATGATTCAAACTCCATGGTTGCTTTATCAGTTTCAATTTCAGCTAGTAAATCACCAGCTTCAACTTTATCTCCTACCTTTTTATGCCATTCAGCAACAACACCTTCTTCCATGGTGTCACTCAATTTGGGCATTTTTACTATTTCAGCCATTGAAATAAATCTTTTTTAGTATTCTTTAATAAACGGGTAATCTGCCTCGGCATATACATCCTCGTATAGCTCGTGAGCTTCTGGTAACGGTGATTCTTCGGCAAACTTAACCGATTCTACCACCTTATCTTTTACTCGCTCTTCAATTTCTTCTAATAACTTTGCAGTTGCATATTTCTTCTCTTTTATCGTTTCAAGTACTTTTTGAATAGGGTCAAGTTTTTTATACTTCTCCACTTCTTCTTTCGTTCTATATTTTTGAGGGTCACTCATCGAATGTCCTTTGTAACGATAGGTTTGAATATCTAATAGTGTTGGGCCATCACCTTTTCTAGCACGATCAGCTGCTCTTAGAATAGCATAATGAACTTCTTCACAACTCATCCCATCAACAGATTCTGCTGGCATATCATAAGCTGCCCCTAATTTTTTTAAATCTGTAATGTTTGAAGTACGTTGAACAGAAGTTCCCATGGCGTAATTGTTATTTTCAATAATAAAAATTACTGGCAACTTCCAAGTCATAGCCATGTTAAATGTTTCATGAAGTGCACCTTGACGAGCTGCTCCATCTCCAAAAGAACACAATACAACATTTTTAGTTTTATTATATTTTTCTGCAAATGCCATTCCAGCTCCCATAGGTATTTGAGCTCCTACAATTCCATGACCTCCCCATAAGCCTAGAGAAGTATCAAACATATGCATAGAGCCTCCCTTACCTTTAGAACATCCTGTAGACTTCCCGTATAACTCAGCCATTACATACTTTGGATGCATACCCAAGCCTATTGGATGCGCATGGTCTCTGTAAGCTGTTATATGCTTATCACCAGCTTTAGTAGCACTAACTGCACCTGCAACTACTGCTTCTTGACCAATATAAAGGTGACAAAAACCTCCAAACTTTTGTTGAATGTATAATTGCCCTGCTTTTTCTTCAAACTTCCTCATCAAAAGCATGTCTTCATACCACTTAAGGTAAGTTGCTTTTGAAATTGGTTTTGGTTTAGTTGATGTTGCCATAAACTAATCGTTTTTTAATTCTTCTTCGTTAAACATAAATGGGAGTAGTGACTTTATTCCTGAACAAACATGAATTTCGCCCGTATTTGCTCCCATAATTATTCTAATCTCCTTTTTTTGCTTTATCTCGTATTCAGCTATTGCCTGTCTACAAGAACCACATGGAGATATAGGATGACTTACATCAAATTTTTCAGCATGTGCATTTATAGCTATTGCTTCTACTTCATCAGTTGGAAATTGTGCATTTGCATAAAATATAGCTACACGTTCTGCACACAATCCACTTGGGTAAGCTACATTTTCTTGATTACTCCCTGTTATAATCTTGCCACTTTTTAATCTCAGTGCTGCACCAACATAAAATTGAGAATAAGGAGCATAAGCAGACTTACTGATCTCTTTTGCTTTGTTAAGCAACTCTAAATCAGCTTCATTTAATTCTTTAGCCGAAGAATAAACTTCAAGCGATACAATATGGTCTACTTTTTTCAATACTTATACATACAGTTACCTAATTAAAGATAGAAAGTATTTTGTTTTTACTAAAAGGAAATTGGTTTAAAATAAGTATTGATGCCAATATAAATGTAAAGTATGGTTTAGTGGAAACTATTATTCTCTTTTACTTTTAAAAAAAGCCTGTAATAATTGTTGAGCCTCATCAGCCATCAACCCAGATTTAACGATCGTTTTCGGATGTAAAAGTCCTTTAGAAATACCTCTTCTATTTTCATCAGAGGCTGCATATACAATTTTATTTATTCTAGTCCAGTAGGAAGCCCCGCAGCACATAACACAAGGCTCTAGTGTAACATATAATGAACATTCATTTAAATATTTATTCCCAAAGTATTCAGACGCTGACGTAAACGCTAACATTTCAGCATGTGCAGTGAAATCGTTTAGCTTTTCGGTCATATTATATCCTCTGGCTATAATTTTATTCTTATGAACGATTACTGCTCCAACGGGTATTTCTCCCTCTTCTAAAGCAGTTTGAGCTTGAAACATTGCTTGCTTCATAAAATAAACATCATCGTATACTTGTATCATAGATATAAAAAAAGCTACCCGAAGGTAGCTCTAATATTTAATTAGATTAAATGAATATATTATAAATGCCAAAGATCATGCTCGAAGTTTGTCATCTCTAACTTAATACGCTCAGACTCTAAAAGAGCTTTAACTCCATTTTGTTCATAATTCTGAATTTCTCTATCATAAACATTGGTTTCTTTGTAAATGAAACTATTAAACTGTCTTTTCCAGAATAAGTCATCAAAGGACATTCTTTGGGCATCATTTGCTCTGTTATATACAAAATAGTTCTGAAAAACATATCTTGTTTCTGGGAAATATAACCAAAAAGCTTGATCTAAACCAGGCTTTAAGTTTCCTTGCTCATCATATTTTTGAATCATTGGTGAAATACCAATAATTCGAACATCCATTACCGAACGCTGCTTATCGAAAAACCAATCTTCCTTTACCAAATATTGTACAACGTCACTAGAAGATATTGGCTTATAAATTTCTTTTGTTACCTCTAAACCATCTTCATCAATCATAGGTGCATCAGTTTGCGGGTCTATAACTGGAACAGTCTCTGTTGAATAGAACAACGCTTTAATCTTTTTCAAGTAAGCAGAGTCCTTTGTATTACCGTTAGGTGGCTTAATCGGATGCAAAAACTGACCTTGGTAGTCAAACCTAACTTCTCCTTCACTATCACCACTAGGAATAACCTCATAAGGAATTAAACTTCCTTCACTTTCTACTCCATAGCGAATTACATCCCAAAGACTTCTCCTATCATTTAATGGCTTTGTAGGGTAGTAAAGAGGGTAATTTATCTTTTCTCTAAGATCAATAACTCTCCACACACGCTTACTCCACATTACATCAGCCTCTCTAAGATGGGGATAAGCAATTACTTTTTTAGTTGGAATATGCTGTTGCACATATACACCATCAAGAACTCCAGAAGGAGCAGTACCCTGCAAATTTTCTCCACCCTGTGCAAAAACAACACTAGTCATTAATGTGCACATAATTACACCCAATCTCTTCATCTCTTTACTATTTATAAATAAAACGTTAAACTACTTATTTTATTTTCCATGCAAGTCCACCAACAGGATAAGCTTTGCCATCAGGACCAGCCAACTTTACATTTTCAAAATATACCCTATCTCCTTTACCAAGTCCTTTCAATATGTTTTTCATTTTGCTTGTTAAAGAAGAACCTCTAGCATCACCCCCAGTAAGAATTTTACCTTTACTAGCTGCAGACATACTAAAAGAAACCACGTCATAATCAACATTTAAAGGTGAGTTAGGTAGTTTTGCGGTAAGCCTACTACCTGCTCTTACTAAACTTGCTGAAATAACAGATGTTTCAACAGATTTACCAACAAAATATGGTTGCGCTTTAGGAAGTGCAAAAATTCTAAATTCTTGAAAGCCAATTTTTTTACCATCAACGCTAACTGTAACTGTTGCTTTATCCGAAGAACCTCTAACCTGAGCTATATAATCCTCTCCTTTCTTACTAAAACTCGAGCACCCACTACAACTTACTTTTACTTGATCAGGTGGGTAACCAGAAGCAACAGCTCTTACTTTATTAGGGTAACCAATATATAATACATTCAAATCTGGTAATGCGACAGAAGCAGAAGGCTTACCTACTGTATAGTCAAAAGACCAATCTCTTTCTTCCTCAACTCCAGCAATTTCAACAATTAATTTACCCTCCATATGTTGTGGCCCAGGTGAACTAGCTTCAATAGTAATTTTACCAGAATCTGCTTTGGTATAATCACCTTCTTCACCTTTTCTGTACTTTACAGGATAAATTTTACTTGAGTCATATGCAACAATTCCAATTTTAACATCAAGCTTGTCGCCCATGTTTAGGTATTGCGTATTAGCTAAAACTTGTGCTTCTACTTTATTGATATTCATCATAGGAGTATCCATACGATCCAATAACATTTGTGAAGCTTTTTGTTGTGCCATACGAATATCATTTCTTAATGAAGTCATGGTACCTACAACACCTACCATTGGTTGGTGATAAAAACGAGCGATGTGCCATGCTTTTTCTTCACCATGCTGTTTTATTGTTTCTTCTTTTGTTAACATTCTATAAATGTCAAGTAATGCATCCTTCTTAGGGTTTTTAGTTTCATCTAAATGAGCTTCAAACGTTTTTCTATCTTTTAAATCATTTTTAGAAATTGTATAAACCTTTCCTTGATACTTAAATTCAGAAGCTACTCTAAGAATCATCTTATCCCTTAACTCCGCCATTTTAAGTCTTAATTCTTCTCCTCTTTTGTATGACTCTGAACCTGGTTCACCTCCGAAAAAATTAGATGGTGAATCATAATCATCTTTCTTTCCCATTTTATCTAAAGGAAATTGCTCATCTGCTAAAGAAGTGATTTGGCTTTGCTCATCCTTTTTGAACCACTCTCGCCCTTCTACATTCTTGAAAAGTTCATTCAGTTGGTTATGAAAGTGATCGTCAACTTCATTAGCCATCTTTCTAAGATCCTTGTACACTGGCTCTATCTCCTCTGCCGATTTTTTCGATTGAGGATCATTCATTCCTAATGAAATTTTAGTTCCAATACCATTAATAGATTCAATAATACGTGTATTTTGTTCAAGACCTTGTTCGTCCTGCGTTACAAAAGCATCAAGGATACTTTTGGATACGTTTAGTGCCAAAAGTGCGGTAAGTACGAGGTACATCATACCGATCATCTTTTGTCTTGGGGTTTCCTTACCTCCTGCCATTTTTAATAAAAATTATAAGGTTAATACTGAGTAACTATATTCTACTACGCGTTTGGATTCATGTTCATAGCATTTAGCATGTTGCTATAAACTTTATTCAATGCGCTTAAGTTTTTACTTAACTCAGCAATATTTGTTTTGTAATTTCTAGTGTCTTCTACTGAATCAGATAAGTTAGTCATTAATTCAGTAATACCAGATTGGATTTTTGTAGTTGCCTCTAAAGAATCAGACGCACCTTTAAGTTGCGCTTCATAAACACTGTTAAGTGCTGATAAATTAGCTGTAACTTTTTGCATTTGCTCTCCGAAAGAAGCTCCCTCTTCTTGAGTAGAAGTTAATCCCATTAATGATTCAGAAGCTGTTGTATATGCATCTGCCAATTTATCTACTTTTTCAGCTGCTTTCTTTAAACTTTTAGTATAGTTAGCTGATTCTGCAGTTGCGTCTGCAACATTACTAATTTTACCAGCTGTTTCACTTAAGTTTCTCATACCATCACCTAAACTTTGAATCAACTCTGAATCAATTTTAGCTTCTGATAGTAAATTATCTAGCTCACCTGCAACACCTCCATTATTTTTGTTAGGTCTAGTTGGTGTTGATAACTCTAATCCTTCAATTTCTTCATCATCATGATCGTGACCTAATGCTAGTTCTGGATATACTAATGTCCAATCTACTTCATCATGTATTGGCTCAAATGCTGAGAATATAAATATTAATGCCTCTACCGATAAACCAATGATAAGCATCATACTTGCTCCTGGCCAGTGCATAATTTTAAACATCGCTCCTACAATCACAACTGCAGCTCCAAACCCATAGAGCTTTGACATAAAATTTTTCCATCCTTTACTTCCTGGTTTCATAGCTTTTTCTTTTTTCTAGTTTATTTATTTGTTTGTTTAATGCAGTATTACAAAAAAGTAACACTTTTTAGGTTAGTTTTTTTAAAAATTTTATAATCCTTCTTCTCTATCTTCACCTCCTCTACCAAGGTAACTCATTACACATCTAAATCCAATGTAACTTTTGGCTGTATCTTGATACTCGTAAGTTCTAGTACCCGTTTGAAGGTAATACCCTATATCTTTCCATGAACCACCTCTAATAACCTTACGTTTCATAGATATTGGGTCATGATCTAATGCGTTATATTGATATTCTGGGTTCATATCGTGAGAAAATTCATACATAGACTCATCAAAAGCTGTACTTGTCCATTCCGCAACGTTACCTGCCATACAATACAAACCGTAATCGTTCGGGTGGTAAGAAGTAACTTTAACAGTTTGTACACCTCCATCATCGTCATATCTACCTCTCATTGGCTTAAAGTTTCCTAAGAAACAACCTTTAGAATTTCTAATATAAGGACCTCCCCATGGATATGGACTTAATTTCAAACCTCCTCTAGAAGCGTACTCCCATTCTGCTTCGGTGGGTAGTCTATAATCATCTACATAAACTTCTCCCATATCACTTCTGAAATTATTTAGAAGCTGTGTTCTCCATACACAAAAAGCTTTTGCTTGTTGCCATGTAACACCTACAACAGGATAATCGTCATAAGCTGGGTGCCAAAAGTATTTTCTTGTTAATGGCTCATGATAAGAATAAGTAAAGTCATGTACCCATACTAATGTATCTGGGAAAACATTTATTTTTTCCTTAATGATAAATCGAGATCTATCGGTATGCCCTCTAATAGCATTGTTTTGACCAATCTTGTTTCTCCAACCTAAATCTAAATCTTTACCTCTTTGAATCTCTTCATCTTCATCATATTGATCTATTGGAAATGGGAATTCTCCATCTTTCATTGACTTTCTCCAATCTGTACCTCCATCTCTAGTAAAACCTTCTGCTGAACCATCTAAAACTTCTAGATTTGATGGACGACCTTCCATTTCTGGACGACCTTTGTAAGCTGCTTCCTTTAGATCAATCCAGTAATATTCATAAATTAATTTTCTAGGATCAATCTCTCTTCTTCTATAATATCTCTGTGATTCTGGAATAACTAGTTCTTCAACTAAAAGAGGGAAATATTCTTCATCATCCCAACGCAATCTTGAATCCCAGTTTAAAGGTTGGATATCAGCATCTTCTATTAATTCTAGCTGATCATCATACATTTCAAGTAAGAATTCTTCTTCAAATTCGTTTTGAGCTAAATATCTTCTAGCTAAAGAGTCTCTAACCCATTCTACAAATTGACGATACTCGTTATTGCTAATTTCGGTAATATCAATATAGAACGCATTCAACTGAACGACCTTTGTTCTCGATTGATGAACAAAAGGTACGTCTTGGTCGCTTTGTCCCATCTCAAAGTTACCTGATCTGATGTAATTCATCCCATAAGGATCATATCCATACCATCTTGGTCTACCTTGTGATCCTATTAACTCCCCCGTACGCTCAGAACAGCTTGATAGGACTATCGCCCCTAAAGCCATCAACAAAAACACCTTTTTCATATCACTCTTTTTTTCTTCTCTTTTTCTTTTAACCAGTTGTTAACTTTTAAATGTTAATAACCGGTTTGCTTTGCTTTTTACGCAACTCTTTTTAAAAGGTTACAATTTTTTTTATAAAAATCTTGGATGCACCGTTCTTGTAAAAGGTTTATTCCTAGAAATACTAAAACAATAATTCAACATAATCTCATGTGTTCCATTACTATACCCACTAATATTAGAGGTTGTTACATCATAAGCATATCCTAATTTTACTGTTCCATATTTACTCAATGTATATTGTAAACCTGCCATTGGTGCAACTGCATCTTGGTTACGATAAGTTACACCCAACCAAGCCAACTTCCTAAACATAACGGTTAAATTAACATCAAATTGCGTTGAAACAGCATCAGTTTTTATTAACGCATTGGGTTTTAGTTCAAAATCACCATTTAGAACTGGGAGAGGATAAGTATAACCTCCCATAATATAATAGTGACGTACAGATTGAACATTAAGAGAACTTAATTCTGACTGAGTAAGATGAGTTGTAGACAATCCAGCATAGAAATTTGAAGCATAGTAATAAGCTCCTAAAGAGAAATTAATTGATCCATCAGCGTTATTAGATGTAGGTATTGAGTTATCCTGATTATTTCCTGATCCTGCTTCTGTATCAGGAACAATCCAAGCTGGATTAATTTTTTTCTGAAAATACCCAGCAGATAATCCTAAACCTAAACTCCCTGGACCGATATTTTTAAGGTGGTAGGAATAAGAAAGTCTAAACATATTATTTATTTCCCAACCTAGCTGGTCATAATAATATGTACCACCTAACCCCCCTTTAATTTGATCGATAGGAGCATGTAAATTTAACAATCCTGTTTTAGGCTCTTGTCCGAAGCCCCCCCATTGGTTCCTGAAGATACCTGTAAAGCAAATTGCTTCAGAAGTTCCAGCAACACCTGGGTTTATAGAAAGTTTATCATACATGAAGTGAGTAAACTGAGGATCTTGTTGACCTCTACTCATCATACTGACTATCAAAAATGTACCTAAAAGTAGTTTCTTATTCATATACCAAACATGTGTTTATCCCAATACAGGGAAAGTGCTAAAATAAATAAAAATCGCAGTTTTTAAAATTTTTTAACAGGAAGATGTTAAAGAACTTTTAATATCAGTTAATGTAACCCCATATATAAAAAAGGAAATGAATAGAAATATTATGAAATGTTATAAAACAAAAAAGCCTCAGTTAAACTGAGGCTTTTAGTACTCGGGGCGGGACTTGAACCCGCACGTCCTAATGGACACAAGATTTTAAGTCTTGCGTGTCTACCAATTCCACCACCCGAGCAACTTCCCGACTAGTCGGGAATCACATAATCTCACACGAAAAATTGTGAGACTGTGGTTTGGCATTTTAAATGCTTTTTTAGAGCGAAAGACGGGATTCAAACCCGCGACCCTCACCTTGGCAAGGTGATGCTCTATCACTGAGCTACTTTCGCAAAATATTTTTCCAGAACGGGAAGCAAAAATAGTCATTACTTTTAATTCTACAAATTAAATCTTACAATAATTTTAAAACATAAAAAAAGCCTCCGTTCAGGAGGCTCATAAATTATTGTTAAACAATGTTTTTAATGAATTCCATGCATCCACTTTTTGATTACAGGCGTTAAAATAAGAGCTATTATACCAAAACCGAAGGCGACAATAGCTACTTGAGCAAATACTGAAGTATAGTTAAAAAGATTAATTACTTGACTCGAAGACCCTGAAGGAACCTCTCCTGTTATATTCACTGCCAATGTTTGTAAAAAACCTGTTTTTTCTTCACTCCCGCTAACTGTTAATTTAGAAATTAAACCTGCTATGTGATGAGCAAATGCCGATGACAAGAACCAAACACCCATCATAAAGGAAACTAACTTTATGGGGGCTAATTCAGTAACTTTTGATAGACCAACTGGAGAAATAAACAACTCACCAGTAGTCATAAATAAATATCCTAAAACAAGGAAAAGCATTGGAACCATACCTGCTGTATCCATGAATCTACTACTAATAGCCAACAATACAAAACCAACCCCCAGCTGTATAATACCAAAAGCAAACTTAACGGGAGTTCTTGGATTTTTTTTCGTTTTATCTAACTTAACCCACATTAAGGAAAAAGGTATTGCGAATACCATAATAAAAAACGGATTAATTGAATTAGTCTGTGATGCGCTTAATCCAATCAAATTAACATTCTCTTCTGCGAATAGTGTAATTGCGCTACCAGACAATTCAAAACACGCCCAAAAAACAGTTATAAAAAGAGTCAATATTGCTATTACAAAAAGCCTCTCTCTAGTTACTTTATCTGACTTTATACAGATATACGTTATGTATATGACAACTAGCACCAGTAAAGCATCTAGCAAGAAACTCATTAACGGTGGCTGAGCAAAACCAAGCTGAACTATGAAGTCGTTTTGCAATACCAGAAATCCAAATAATGGTGCTGAAAGAAAAGCAAGTATGTAGACAATATTTTTAATATTAAGTCCTACATATTTTTTCTCCTGCATTTCTTTAGGCTGATTACCTTGATTCCCATACACATTGGTTACAGCCCCCCTCCAAAACACTATAAGACCTGCTAACATTCCTATTCCAGCAGCTCCAAATCCATAATGCCACCCATAAGAATCTCCTAACCAACCACAAAGTAAAGGAGCTAGAAAAGCACCTATATTAATACCCATGTAAAAAATAGTAAACCCTCCATCTCTTTTTGGATTTCCCTCCTCATACAAACCTCCTACTAATGATGATATGTTTGGTTTAAAAAAACCATTACCAATAATTAGCAATCCTAATGAAAGAAAGAAAATTAAGTCATTTTCAAAAGCCATAGTGAAATGTCCTAGTGTCATTAGTACTGCACCAAGCATAATTGAATTCTTATGACCAATAACACGGTCAGCGATCATACCTCCAATTGCTGGAGTAAAGTAGACTAGAGACCCATAAGCAGCATAAATTCCATAAGCAACTTCCTTACCATTTGATATATCTGAAAAAAGTTCTTGAACCATGTACAGAGTTAGCAAGGCTCTCATCCCATAGAAACTAAATCTTTCCCATAGTTCTGCAAAAAACAAATAAAACAAACCTTTGGGATGTCCCATTATTGTTCCTCCTCCCTGCCATTCTCCACTCTCATCAATGATTTCATTAATTCTATCTGCCATACAAATTTTAATTTTTCAAGTTCCCTAAATTATAATTCTTTTTTAAACTACGCTAATAAGCACACAAATTATGCCAAAATAAAGCATCTAAAATATTCATTTGAATGAAATAATCTTGTATTTTAGTTGTCTTGTTAAAAAAGTAACTACACAAAAGAAAATGAGAACAACCCTTTCAGTATTAGCAAGTATTTTCATTCTTGCTGGATGTACAAACGCAAAAAAGAAAGAACAATCTTCTAACAACGAGGAAATTATGAAAGATGCCCTTAAAGACATTCACTCTGCTAGTAATTACCAGCTTGTACAATCCATGCATATAACTTTAGATTTGACTGCTGATTTTGAGACGAAAAAGTTAAAGGGTTTTGTTACTCATACGATAAAAAACAATGGTGCTGACCAAATTATTTTCGATACAAAGGATTTGACTATTGAGAAAATAGTTCTTGATGATAAGGGTGAAACAAAGTATGAATTTGTTAAAGAAGATGAGATTTTAGGTCAGTCATTAGCAGTAGATATTAAAAAAGAGACTAAATCTGTTACTATTTACTACGAAACTTCTCCAGAATCAGAAGCTGTTCAATGGTTAAATCCACAACAAACTGCATATAAGAAATTCCCATTTTTATTTACACAGGGAGAGGCTATTTTAACACGCTCTTGGATTCCTTTACAAGATTCTCCTGGAAACAAAATAACTTATAGTGCTACTATAAGAACTCCAGAAGAGTTAACTGCTGTAATGAGTGCTAAGAAAATAGACATGGCTACCGAAGAATTAGGTGTTCACTATTTTACAATGGAACAACCGATTCCTTCTTATTTAATTGCTTTGGCTATAGGTAAATTAGAGTATCAATCGTTAGGAGACCGTTCTGGAGTATATGCTGAACCAAACATGATTGATGCTTGTGTTTATGAGTTCCAAGATATTGAACGCATGATTAGTGTTGCTGAAGACTTATATGGAGAGTACTTATGGGAACAATATGATGTAATTGTGCTCCCTCCTAGCTTTCCTTTTGGAGGAATGGAAAATCCGCGTTTAACATTTGCTACACCAACAATTATTGCTGGCGATCGTTCATTAACTTCATTAATTGCTCATGAATTAGCACATAGTTGGAGTGGTAACCTTACAACTAATGCCACTTGGAATGACTTTTGGTTAAATGAAGGTTTTACTGTTTACATTGAACGAAGAATCACTGAAGAGTTGTACGGCAGAGATTACAGCGAAATGTTAGCATTACTGGGACATCAAGATTTAGAACACTCTATTGATGAGCTACCAGCTGATGAAACTTCTTTAAAGTTGTCGTTAAAAGGAAGAAGTCCTGACGATGGAATGACAGATATCGCTTATGAAAAAGGGTACTTCTTTTTAAGAATGCTAGAGGAAAATGTAGGGAGAGAACGTTTTGATGATTTTTTAAAGCAATATTTTAAAGATTTTAAGTTTAAAAATCTTACAACAGAGGAGTTCATCGTTTATTTAGAAAAAGAACTTCCTGAGGCTAAAGAATTAAATGTAAAAGAGTGGATCTACGAGCCAGGGATTCCAGATAATTCTCCAAAAGTAGTAGCAACCAATTTTGAAAAAGTTGAAAAAGCACTAACTTACTCTCCTTCAACATTTGGTAATGAAGAAGGGTTAAACCCTGAAAAATGGACCACACACGAGTGGCTTCACTATATCAGAAATATTGACGTTGAAGAATGGAAGAATGAAGGTTATTTTAAAGAGGCAGATGCTGCGTTTCACTTTACAACTTCCAAAAACTCAGAAATTGCAGCTGCTTGGTACGAAAAAAGTATTGAAGCAGGTTATAAAGAAGTTTATCCTGAAGTTGAAAAATTCTTGATTAGAGTTGGACGAAGAAAATTTTTAACTCCTTTATACAAAGCTTTACTTGAAGCAGACGAAAAGGAGTTCGCTTTAAAAATATATGAGCAGGCTCGTCCAAATTATCATTTTGTTTCTACTAACACCATGGATAATCTATTAGGTTATCAAAACAGTTAATTTTATTAGGTCAATATACAATATCTTCATTTTTGTTTTTCTTGGATTATCATGTTTAGCCCAAGAAAAGTACCCTTCTTTGTTGTGGGAAATCACTGGCAAAAATCAAACTGCACCTTCCTATATTTACGGAACGATGCATGTGAGTGGTAGAATTGCTTATCATTTAGGAGATGAGTTTTTCGATGCCTTAGAAAATGTTGATGCCATAGCACTAGAATCAAATCCAATCATTTGGTTAGAAGAAATATTAAACTCTGAATATGCTTTTAGCTATTTAGGCAAATATGCTGTTTCTTACCAAAACTATAGAGGGTTTTATAAAAAGGCTTTTGAATTATCATTTCCTACCGATAAAGACATTGGAACAGAACTTTCTAATGATCATTATTTAAGCAACTGGATGCTTTACAGGGAAAATTTAGCGAAAAAGAATTTTGAGGAAGATACCTTTCTTGACATGTTTATTTACCAAGCAGGAAGTAAAAAAGGCAAGCCTATATATAGCTTAGAGGACTTTAAGCAGACATCTATTTTTGCTCTAAAAAGTAGTATTCCTAGTGAAGAAAAAAAGGAATATCCTAGTTGGTATAAAGAGCTTACTAAAGAAAAAAGTTACTATGACATTTTAGAAGATGCATACAGAGATCAAAATTTAGGCTTATTAGACTCCTTACAACATGCTATTTCTTCTGATAACTACTTAAAATACATGCTCTATGAGCGTAATGTAATTATGTCGGAAAATATAGATAGCATTATACAATCTGGAAAAAGCTTATTTATTGGAATTGGAGCAGCTCATTTACCGATGGAAAAAGGAGTAATAGAGTTATTGAGAAGTAAAGGCTACACGCTAAAACCACTAAAACCTACAATTACTCCTAAATCAAAACAAGCAAAAGAAAGTATTGATCAATTAAAAAAAGAAATTCCTCATAACACAACGTTTGAGAGCGACTTATTTTCAGTTAAAGTTCCTTGTAAACTCTATGAAACGCCTACTCGATCAAACAAAAGAAGTTATTTTGGTCCTGAGTTAACTAATGGTACCTTTTATACCATATCTGAGATTAGTACATATAATTACCTTAAAGCTGAGCAAAATTACACCTTAGGTAAAATTGACAGTCTCCTTTTTGAAAATATTCCTGGGCAAATCATCTCAAAAAAACAAATACAAAACAATGGTTTTGAGGGCTTAGATATAACTAACAAAACGAGAACTGGGGATATCCAACGCTATCAAATATTTATAACTCCAATCCATGTTTTAATTTTTAAGGTAGGAGGAAAAGAAGATTTTGTACTTTCAAATAGCGACCAGTTTTTTGAAAGCATTAAGTTAAAAGCTCCAAGTAACGAATGGAAAAACATTCAGCCTATCAAAGGTGATTATAAGACATTAGTCCCTGATTATTATAGTATAAAGTCCAATACCTTTACTGGATCTTTATATAATCATCCAGAACTGGAAGCTTATGATAAAGAAACAAATACTTATTTTTTGATAAAAAGGGCTAGTTTACATGATTTTGAATTTATTGAAGAAGACACCTTTGAAATAAAGCGTTTGCTTGAGAAATTCGCTAAATCTATTAAGATTGATAGTTTAGATAAAATTACAATCGATAAGCTTTCTGGTACTGGATTAGGTAAAACCAATCATAACAAAGAAATTAGAGTTGATGTTCGAATAAATGGAGCTTACTACTATTTGCTAGTTGCTGTATCAGATAAACTTGAAAAAGAAACACCTTTTTTTGATGATTTTGTGATCCAACCTTTTACCTACGATTTTCCTTTTATTTCTAAAACTGATTCGCTAATTGGATTTGATGTTGTATCTAATTATATTAAACCGGATGATTATTCTCAAAAGAGTTCGCAGGTATATGAATTAAGAAAAGAAAAGGAAAAAACTACTGATGAATCCTATTTATCTAAGGATGGTAGACAAAGTTATTTTTCGGAGAATTTCGAAGAGATTTATGTTGAGTATTATAAGTTTCATGATTATAGACAGTATAAAAATATTGATTCAGTTTGGAGTGATATCATCCAAGATTTTGAAGAAAAAACATCTACGAAGCTATTCTCTAAGGATGTAATAAAAGATAAAGACTACTACATTCTAGATGCTTATTTTGAAGACTCCAACTCCTACAGACTCATTAGAAATAAAAATATTCTTTATAAAGGATACTTATATTCTATTCAGTCGGTTACAGATAAATTCTTTGGTTCGTCTCGTTTTGTTGACCAGTTTTACAAAACATTTAAACCTTTAGATAATGAAACAGTATCTGTTTTAGAAGATAAACCTAATTTGTTTTTTGAAGCGTTAAAAAGTGAAGATAGCCTACAAAAAACAATTGCTTTAAAATCAGTGCAGGATTACATTATATTTGAAGAGCAACATGCATCCAAAATGATGGATTTAATAACAAGCTATTCTTTTGATGCAAAATATATTGATGCGAAAGCACAGTTGATAAAGGACCTAGGGAAGCTTAATAATCCGAAAATCCCTGATTTTTTGACAGATTTATATGTTAAACTTCAAGACACTGCTAAATATCAATTGGCAGTATTATATGGTTTGGGACATCAAAAAAACAAAAAGGCAACGAAACAATTTTTACAATTACTAAATAACGACATTCCTTTAAGTGGTTATAAATGGGGGAATGGTAACATTTTTAACGCTTACTATGATAGTCTGTTGTTAACGAACTCACTTTATCCTCAAATACTTAACTACACCTTTGTTCCAGCATACAAAGACGATATTTTTGCGCTTTTAAGCAAAGCTATAGATGAAAAGAAAATTAAACCAAAAAGGTATAAAAACAAACTAAAACTGTTGATTGACGAAGCTAAACTTGAGTTAAAAAGACAAATTAGCTACGAACAAAATGAGCAAGCTGGAGAAAATTCAAGTTACTATTATAGCAGTTATAAAAATGAGGGGAATAAAAAGCTAATTCAATTTGTAACAATCCTTCTGCCCTATTATAAAAAGCCTGAAGTTCAAGAATTTTTTAAGCGTTTAACTAGGGTTAAAGACTTTGAAGTACAAACAGATGTTGCTGTTAAAATGGTTATTTGGTATATTCCAGTTGAAAACAACAAATGGGAAGTTTTAGCTAAAGACCCAATCAATAGAATTTATTTATATACTCAACTAAAGCGTATTGATCGATTAGATTTGTTTCCAAAAACATACAGTACACAAAAACTCTTTACGACATCTATTTTGTATGAAAAAGACTTTAATTTTTCAAAAGACAGCATGGAGTATGTTGACGCTCGGTATGTAGAAACAAAAAAAGGTAATGGTTATGTTTATTTTTATAAAAGCAAAACCTCTAGAGATAAAGAATGGGGATTAGATTATATCGGCTTACAACCAAAAAACAATGAAGATGTGTCTTTAGATGATACATTTATGAAAAAAGGAATAGAACTTCCTAAGGACAAACCTATTGAGGAGGTTATAGAAGAAGTTATTAAAGAAATTGAATTGACAGGACATCCTAGAGCTGAAGAGAAGGAAGACAGTTTTTATTCATTATTTGATTATTAAGTATGCTATCGTTTATAAAGAAGAGTGTTCCTAGATGGGTTATATTGTTAGTTGATATACTTATAACGGTTTTATCTCTTTTTTGTGCTTACGCCATCCGTTTTGATTTTTTTTCTTCTTCCAAACAGCTTATTGCAGAGCTTAGTCAGCTAGTATACGTGCTTCCAATTTTTATTGGTATAAGAACTATTTTCTTTTTTACTGGTAAAACATTTGCTGGAGTTATTCGCTACACGTCAATTGAAGATACCCGAAGAATTTTTAAAGCAATAGTACTGGGTACTTTGACCATTATTGTAGCTAGTATTTTTCGATTCTACTTTATTGATGGTTTGTACCTACTTCCTAGACCAATTATTGCTATAGAGTTTTTATTAACCTTGTTCTTAATGTTAGCTTCTAGAATAGCTGTAAAGCTGATCTATTTTGAGTCTAAAAGAGATAAATCGGAAGAAAAATCAGTGATTATTTATGGGGCCGGTGAAATGGGTTTAATTACCATGCAGACTTATAAAAATAACTCCAATGAACCTTTTAAGATTATAGCTTTTATTGATGATGATAAGAAAAAAGCAGGAAAGATTCTGAACGGTGTACCGATTCATCATACATCAAGTTTAGATTCATTATTAGGAAAAAAAGATGTTCATCAGGTTATTTTAGCAATACTTAATCCCAAGCCCAAAAACGAAAATGAGGTTATTGATGTTTGTTTGAAGCATAAAACAATGGTTTTAAATGTTCCTGCCATTGAAGATTGGATGAACGGTGAGCTTAACATCAAGCAGATTAAGCAAGTTAAAATTGAGGATTTATTAGGTAGAGATGAAATTGTACTTAATGCCAACCTAATCTCTAAAGAAGTTCATAATAAAGTTGTTTTAGTATCTGGTGCTGCGGGTTCAATTGGCAGTGAGATAGTTCGCCAATTAATTAAGTTTAAACCTAAAAAAATAATAGCTCTCGATCAATCTGAAACTCCTTTGTATGAGTTAGAACAAGAGCTAATTAATTATAATGACATCATCGAACCAGTTATTGGAGATGTATCCAATAAGGACCGGATGATTCGTGTGTTTGAGGCTTTTCAACCAGAAATTGTTTACCATGCTGCTGCATACAAGCATGTTCCTTTAATGGAGTTAAACCCATGTGAAGCTATTAATACAAATGTTGTTGGGACTAAAAACCTAGCAGAACTAGCTATACAGTTTAATACAAAACGATTTGTTTTAGTTTCTACTGATAAAGCTGTGAATCCTACCAATGTAATGGGGGCATCAAAAAGATTAGCCGAAATTATTATTGAAAAAGTCTCTAAAAATAGCTCTACAATTTTTGTAACTACAAGGTTTGGCAATGTGTTAGGTTCTAATGGATCGGTTATTCCATTGTTTAAAAGACAAATTGAAAAAGGAGGTCCTTTAACAGTAACGCATGAGGATATAACCCGTTATTTCATGACTATCCCAGAAGCATGTCAACTTGTTTTGGAAGCTTCCATAATGGCAAAAGGTGGAGAGATTTTTGTTTTTGATATGGGTGACTCTGTTAAAATTATTGATTTAGCCCATCGTATGATTCGTTTATCGGGGTTTGAGCCTAACAAGGATATAGAAATTAAAATAACAGGGCTAAGACCTGGTGAAAAGCTTTATGAAGAGCTACTTAGCAATGAAGAAAACACTTCGCCTACGCATCATCAAAAAATATTAATAGGTAAAATTAGAGAAACAAATGATGAGCGTTTTTCTATTATTAAGGATGTTATTTTAGAGAGTAGCCAACAGAATAATAAGGAAGTTGTTCGATTAATGAAAAAGATAATCCCCGAATTTGTAAGTAACAACAGTGATTACCAAGCATTAGATTAATTATAAAAAAAATCCTCAAGAAGAAATTCCTGAGGATTTTATGGTTTTATTTATAATAGCGTTTTACTTTTTTATAAACTTTCCTTTGTAAACTTTATCTCCTGCGTTTACTTGGTAAATATAGATTCCACTTTTTAAGTTGCTAATGTTCATCATGTAAGTATTATTAGCTATCACTTGATTTACTAATCTACCTTCTGTACTGTAAACCTTAATAGTACTGTTGCTGGGAACATCAAAAGTAATTTGATTTACAGCTGGGTTTGGATAAACATTTATAAGTTCTTTAGTTGAAGCATTAACTGAAACTGTTGGGTCAATTAATTCAATTTGATCAATAAATAATTCTGAACCGGCATTTCTACCAGAAGAGAAAATAAGTCTCATTGAATCTGGAGCTGCTCCAACATTATAGTTTATAGGTAAACTTATTTGCTTATAGGTATTAATTGCGGTATCAATTCTGTAATATACACCTCCTACATACGCTCCTGCTTCAAAAAACTCAATGTTAACCTCTGCAGTATCTGCTCCGCTAGGGTTATGTTTAACATAAAAATCTAAACTAGTAGGCATTTGCGTGTAAGGCTGAGGCATAAACCACTCTGATCCATCAGTAAAACCGTTTGAAAGATAGCCTGTAATAGTATCTCCAAAAGGTGATTCTTTCGTTAATAATCTAGCTGCATAGGTATTAGAAAAAGCATCTGTAGTTTTAAACAAAGTGGTATCACCATCATAGAGTAGGTTTCCGTACCAATCTACAGGCTCTTCAACTGATACAGTATCCCAATCTTCAAAACTATGGTTAGGAAGTAAAAAAGTAGCTCCTGTGTTGGTTTTTATTTCAACACGATCAATCATTACATATGATCCAGGTATACCATACTCAATTAATGCATTACTTGAAGCGAAAGCCACTAGAATTTCGTCTACTGCAAGAGTAGGATCTAATTCATATGCTTTTCTTTCCCATGAACCTGTGTTAGTTCCTCCATACTTAATTTCATTAAGACCAACTGGTGTACCTCCAGAAAAAGGCACTACTAATACTACTGCAGAGTCTCCAGTTTCAATATCATATTTTGCCCAAAAAATAATAGAATCTGGTAGCCCTGGTCCTGTGTAAGGAACACCCGACTCTGGCCCAGAGTCTCCAAATTGTCCGTTAATAACAAACCCAAATGTTGTATCACCTTCAATTGTGTCTGTGGTTAGTATAGCTGAATAAGTGCCATCAAAAGCATCTGTTGATCGATTAGAAAGAGCAGTATCTCCTTCAGCTCTTGAAGAAGACCAGCTTGAGAAGTCTTGGTAGAGTTCTACATCTTGCCACATTTCTAAATCTCCATTGGAGAGTTGGCTCATACCTAGTGTACCGATAAGCAAACTTGGTATAGCTAATAGTAATTTTTTCTTCATTGCGTTTTATGTTTAATTAGAACGCAAAGGTAACAATTTTACTTAATTTACTAGTTATTAGCTCGTTAATTTTGAAGCAAATTATTTCGTTTCTATTACCAAGTATTTTGACGCACTCCAAAATTCTTTAGAGTTAGTGATTTTTATTTTTTGAACAGGATCTTCCCCAACTATTTCATAGCTATTAGGTGGATGTGATGTAATTAATTTGGCCTTTTTAACATTTAATGGTATTTCAAGTGTTTGCTCAATATTAATTTGCTTAAAATAATCTTTATTAAAATCATCTTTTAATTTTTTTGATCCTCCAATACCTATAATAGCTCCTTCTTTAGTAGTAACCCCATTATCTTTTAACTCTTTGGCTGATCCAAAGGCATAATAAGCAGTATTGATAACATCTTTTTGATCTGCTATTGTTTGGTTTTTATCCGCTAGGATAATAATATTTTCTTCGTATGCCGTCAGAAGTTCGTCAAAAGCTACTCCTAAATCTACCAACTCACCTTTTAACCCTCTAATTTGAACATCTTTTGCTTCTGCCTGTTCTGTTAATTTTATTATTACACTTTCTAATTCACTAATTTCAACCTTTTTAGTATTGATAATATTCTGCATATTTTTGATCTTTGACTCGTTCTCTGCAAGTAAAGAGCCTAATGTTTTAAGGTCATTGATAATTGCTTCATCATTTTTATTAAACTCAGGATCTTTTGATCTTAAGATCAATGCATTTTCCTTTTGTCCTATTTGATTTAAGTTATCTTGGATATCGAGAATAAAACGAGCATACTCATTTATTAATGAGTCTTTTTCTTCGATCTCTGCTGTTTGCCTTTTGAGCTCAACATTCTCTTCTTTGAGTGTATTCAACTCTTCTGTAAGGGCTTCTGTTTCTGCTTGATTACAAGAAATAAAAAATAAGATCGGTATTAATAAATGATATAGTTTCATTTTTTCTCTTTTTAAATGTGATAAATAAAAATAATGATTTATTTCAATTTGAAAGAATATTTGTATTCTTCATTTAGAATAGCAATTACTATGGAAGATTTTAGTTTAATGGGATAAAGCAACAGTACAAGTGCTAATTGATTGTTTAAGTAAATATTAAATCATAGTTTATATAAAAGATTATCTTTAAGAAAACTCTCGATTGACCTTACAGCAAGCATATCGTATAATGAATTTACCCTTTGGCACTGATCAAACAGAGGTAAAAAAGGCGTATCGTAAGCTGGCTTTAACTTATCATCCTGATATTAACCCTGAAAATGAAGATAAATTTAAACAGTTATTAGAAGCCTATCAATTAATAACAAATGCTGATCAAGCAACTAAGATTGACAACGAAGATGAAAAAATTTTTGTAAGAAGGTATAATCGCTGGATGACTAAGGAGGAACTAGATAAAATCAAAGAAGCTCAAATTCAACGAAAAAAACAAAGTATCATTGATGAAAAGATGCAAATCCAAAGAGATTTTGAACAAGTTTTGCAGTCAAAAACTTATAAAAGTTTTAAATGGATTGGAGTAGCAGGTTTGATTTTTGCCGTTCTATTATTTTTTGATTTTTATGGAAAGAAAAAGATTAGAAATGCTAATGTGCTAAACACCGAAGTTGAAACACAAATTAAAGAAGACCCTTTTAAGCATTCTAGAAAAATTAATATTTACACCTATCTTACTTTCAAATATGAAAATGGTGGTTCAAAAGAAATGACATTGTTTACTGATTTAAGTGAAAATTTACCCGTTAATAGAAAGATAGTAGTATATACTACTCCTGTTTTTGGTACAATTTCTAAAATCATTAACTATCAAAATATTGAATATGTTAATCGATGGAAAAACTTTATCAATATTAATCTAGTGTTAGGTTATATTTACTCTATTTTGGTTATTGTTACTTTTTTTGCAAAGAGTCCAACACCTTGGTATTACCTTCTACTCTATTGCAGTGTTTACGGAATACCCTTAACAATGATTTCTTACTTAATGTATGTATTAACCTAACTTATGAGGCGAAATAGGTGGCTATATATAAACATCATCATCATTTTAGTTGGAACGCTTATGCCTCCAGGAGAAGGAGGTGTAAAATTATTTCCACACGTAGATAAGGTTATTCATTTTATATTGTTTGCTGGTTTGGCAATTAATAGCTGCTATGCCATCACAGATTCAAAAAAGTTGACTTTAGGTTTATTGTTGGCTGTAATTTTAGGCTTTATTACCGAAATAATTCAAGATTATATTCCTGGTAGATCACTTGATTTTTATGATGCTTTAGCTGATACTTTAGGAATCTATATAGGTTATTTACTCTACAGTAACTTTACTACCTTATTTAAAAAACTAATTCGTTGGGCTAAAGCTTAATTAATTAAGTTATTTTTTAAAGCGTAACGAACAAGTTCAATATTCTTTTTTAGCCCTAACTTCCCGTAAATGTTTTGTTTGTGTGTATCAACAGTTCGGTAACTTAACGAGAGTTTTTCACCTATTTCCACATTGGATAATCCTTCAGCTATTAACACAACAATCTCTCGTTCTCTTTTGCTCAATAAGTCTAACGATGATGTTTCCCTATCCTCAAGTAAAATTTGTGATACTTCATTACATAAGTACTTTTTACCTTTTATTACAGTTTTAATTGCTAAAAAAATTTCCTCCTCAATAAGGTTTTTAAGAATATAACCATTTGCCTTATTTTTTAATGCTTTATTAATTGTTAGTATATCATTATACATGGTAAGCATAATTACTTTTTGTGCTGGATTAAAGTCTTTTATTTTTTGAAGAATATCAATTCCATTAGCTCCATTAAGTTCAATATCTAGTAAAATGATATCATATTCGTTAACTGATAATCGTTTTAAGACATCAATTTCATCGTCAGATTCATGTATAGTAAATGTATATTCGGGAATAGTATCAAGCATAAATTTAATACCTGCTCTAACTACGTTATGATCTTCAACAATTAATATCTTATACGATTTTTTCACTATTCTTGTTCTTTTCGTTCTTGATTTGTTTTTAGTAAGTGCCATAAGAGTTGATTTTTATAAAGTTAAAGAGAAAAACAATGATGTTCCTTTATTAGGTGCAGATGAAAAATGATACCCTTCGTCAAAGATTTTTATACGGGAAAGAATATTATTTATTCCTATTCCGTTTTTACTTTTTTCTTTAGCTAAATCAAACCCTATTCCATCATCTTGTAGTAATACTATTATTTTGTCCCCTTCAAAAGTTATCGAAACCGATAATGTTTTGGCTTTTGCATATTTAACAGTGTTATGCGAAAACTCTTGAATTATTCGATAGATGGCCGACTTGTAACTTTGATCAATCTCAGGGATGTCATTATTAATATAAGCTTCAATATCAAAAGGTGCATACGCTTTGATTTTCTTAATCAAATGGCTGATAGACTCTTGAATTGGAAACCTTAAATAAGAAGGCATTAAGTTATGACTCAAGTCTCTTATCTCAACAATAGACTCGTCTACAATTTCTAGTAAGGAAGAAAGTGCATGAGCCAGTTTTTCATCTTCGTTAATTTTATTTAAACGACTAAGCATCATTTTAGCACCACTTAAATTTTGGGTAACCGAATCGTGCAATTCTTTAGCAATTTTATTTTGCTCATTAATTTGAGTTTCTAAAATTGCTCGCATTAATTTTTGATCTTGTGCTTTTTCTTTTGAAATATCTTCTGCTACTATTGTAAACTCATCAATTTGCTCAATATATTGACAAGACATACGAACAGGAACTAACTTGTTTTTACCTTTTAACCTAGCTTCTGACTTAAAAGTAGCATCATCTGTTTTTGACAAAACAAACTCTTGAAAATCTTCCATTCCTCTGGAGCCGGTGGGAAATTCAAATAATTGAAACACAGTAAATGTTTCGCCTTCATATATCAAATCAGTTGTGATGTTTTCTATGGCTTTTTTATTTACATGTTCTACTCCACCTTTACGATTTACAATAAAAATAAACTGACTAGATTGTCTAAATAAAGTACTAAAGTAATCTTTAGAAGAAACTTGCTCATGGAGCTCTTGCCCTAAAAGATCAATACCTAATGCCAAGGCATCTAATTCATCATCATTAAAAACTGGCATACTCTCAACAACATCACCATTGTAGTAAGCCATGGCAAACTCTGTTAATTCATGAATATGCTCTTTGTTCATTAGTTAATATTTAATGATTTTATCCATTTCTCGGCATCCTCTTCGGTTGTAAATATGCTCATAGGTATTGGCGATTTGTAAAACTTCAAAAGGAAATTTATTAATATTTGAGTATACTTTTTATCCTCTACCATTGCCATAGCAGACAACCCCTTAACTCCATCATCACTCCTGAAATATTCGCGTGCCAACTTATCAATTACCAGATTTTTTTCAGTAGTAGCTATAGCTGGATAGCTATTACCTTCTGTATATTCTAATCTTTCATTAATAATCTCTATAGCATCCGAATATGCAATTTTGCCCGATTTAAAGACAGCAAACAGCACTCCGTCTTTAATTTCTAATATTAAATGTTTTGTTTCCTTCCTTTCCTTTCTTTGCTTCACCTCATTACCATTCATGCCTATTAAATTAGCACATTATGATTAAAGGGTATAATTTTCTTGATCGTTTTTTCCTTTTTATCCATGTAAACATGAAAAAAACAATCATTAAACTCAAATAATATTAAAGTAGTTAGATTTCCCACAGATTGTTCTAAAATATATTCACCATACTTATTCAAAAGCTTCCATTGTGCTTCTAACGAAAATAATGATATTTCAGATGGCTTTATCAAAGCGAGCTCTTTTAAGCGTTAACAGTGACTTTTTTATTCGAAGTAATATTTGCTATTACTTGCTGACTATATGTTGTATCTGTACATAAATAAATATATGACTTGATTGGGTTAGCTCCTATTTTTTTCTTTTCAACACCTGCTGAAAACCCTAAACTTAACTTATCCTTTTTAAGACTATTAGCTCTAGTAACTAAGAAAAACAAAGCCTGTCTATATACGCTTCCTCTTGTTTTTGCTTCATAATCTATCCCTATGAGCATAGGTGAATAGGTTTCACTGTTTATATTAGATAAAACGACTGCTACTACAGCTCCAGAGTCTCTATTTATAAACTCTATTATTTCCCAAGAGTTAGACTTAATAGCCGTTTCAAAGATTTTTTTTGGTAGCGGATAAGTATTTAATGCTAAGCTTTTTGACTTCACGTTAAAATATAATTTATACCATAAATCAAGTTTATTATTGTCAATAATAGAATTTGAATTATACACTTTAGTCTCAAACTTTTCAATGAAAGGCAATACTTCTTTTTTTATTTTTCTCCTTCGTTCATAGGTTAAGGAATTCAGAAACTCATTTTCATCACTAAAATTCAAATTATTATTCTCCCAACGATCCATAAGCTCTGTTTTATAAAACCCATTATCTATAAATACGCTATTTAATTTGTCGGGGATGTTATCAAAATCACGAAGAATAACATTTTCTGCTTTATACTGTTCTTTTAATTCATCAATTTTTTCGAAAATGATATTCATTGCAGCTTCCCATTTAGGGTGGTTCATATTTAAGTAAAGGTGGTTTCCTTCAGTAAATAACGAGCCCATAAATAGGGTTTTAGAAACTAAATAATTTGGGTTTTTAACTCTTTTCTTTTCAATAAGTATAGAGGCCTCTTCTGGGGCAAACATATCATCTTTGCTCCATGCAGCGGTGAAGAAAGTAGCTGCGATAATATCTCCCTGTTCATCTTTTAAAATAAGGTAATCAAAATCCCAATTATTATAATTTTCATCATTGTTTTTAAATGTATGTTCAAGCAACTTAAGACCTTCCCAATCGAAAGAGCCAACACCACTAAAAACTTGATTCCAATCAGTTTTATTGATCTTTTCTATAGAAGTTTCATGAATTGTTTTTAATAAAAATTGATCTTCTATTTTTTTAGTAATTCTCTCTGAAAAAACTTCTTCTTTGGACTTAATTTTGAATGCTTTATAAATTTTTTGTTCATCAAAATTTTCTTCAAACAATGCTTGGTGATAGTTTTTCTCCAAGTCTTTCACCATTTTTTCAATTTGGTCAAAGGTGTGTAAACGGGTAATTGTAAACCTAACTCCAGTATTTTTCATTGGTACAGCTGGAAACATTCCTAAATTAAGGTAATGTCCGTCCTTTTTCATTTTACCAATAATGTTATACGCTACTTTAGGTACGGATGTTCCTATAAAGAAAATAGGGGTTTGTGAATTAAACACAGCTGGTAAAGAAGAGTTTCTAAGTAAGATGTTTGTATAGTTAATGTTATCCATCAATTGCTCTTGTAAACCATAGATTTCATCTGTTAAATGAATTTTGGCTGCAGCTATACCAGCTCCTAAGTTTGCTGGTTGAAGTGGTCCTGATGTAACTAAGGGCGATGCACAATTTCGAGTAATATCAATTTGGTGGCTATCTGGAAAAATTAATGCACCACCACCTGTAGCAAATCCTTTAGCAAAAGAAGTAGCTACAATCATTTTATGATGTAATTCCATTTTTTGAAGCGTGAGTCCTCTGCCATGCTTACCCGCAATTGACATTCCATGAGCATCATCTACATATAAATGAAATTTATCGTATTTATTTAAAAAGTATTGGAGTTGCTCATACTGCAATACATCTCCATACATGGAATAAACACCATCCGCCATGTACCATACTTTTTTATATTTTTTTGATAGTTCAATAATTCTTTCTTCTAATCTTTCCATGTTATTATGACGAACTAACTCAACATGTATTTTACGTGGTTTTAATAAATTAACCGCAACTTGAACTGAAGTATGTACTTGGTGATCCATAATTACCGCATCATCATCTCCTACTTGATTAGGTATTGCTGCTATATGCCCTAATGATGTTGTTGGTGTAACGATGGTATGTGACCCAAATATTTGAGATAATAGATGTTCATACTCCTCATATAGCCCAACAGATAAATATGCTCGTGATGAAGAAAATTGTGTTCCGAAGGTATTAATAGCATTTATCGCTCCATCTTTTATTCGTTGATCAAACTCTAAACCTAAATAACTACAGGAGCCAAAACTCGTGTACTCCTCTTCCCCTATTGATATGTTATTTGTTTCACTTTGTACTTTACCAACATTTAGATTGATAACTTTTTTATCTTTCGCATCTAATAGTAAACCATTAACTGTTTCAATAAAATTCCCGTAATTACTCATAGTTTTTTAAGTCGAAAGTACTTCTCATTTAGGATGAAAACATCGTAAAAAATTCTTAAAAAACTAAGTGGTTTTACTTAAAAACTGTCTCTAATACACAACAAAAATCATATTCTTTCTTTTTTCTATAGAAAAACAGATGCACCTAGCTAAAATTTATTTTTTGTTAAAAACTGATGAAATGAGTATTTTAAGGGGTAAATCAACAAAAATCTAGAACTAAATGAATATTCTTGTTATTGGAGGAGGAAACATGGGGTACACCTATGCTGAGGGAATGAGCAAATCTGCTTTTTTGAGCGAGCAAAAAATTAAAATCATGGATGCTTCGCAAGAAACGCGATTAGGTTTAGACAAGCATATTCACTTTGAAATATATAGTTCACTGGAAAATTGCATACCAAATGCTGACATTATTTTTGTTGCAGTTAAGCCCTATCATTCATCTGTTCTTTTTGAACAAATGCTTCCTTTATTAAATGAGGGACAAATTATTGTTTCTTTAATGGCTGGTGTTACAATCGAAACCATTCAAAAAGGAACCAACTTAAGCAAGGTTGTTCGTGCAATGCCTAATTTACCTGCTAAGGTAGGAAAAGGCTTAACTTCTTTTACTGCATCTGAAGATGTTTCTCGAGTAGAATTAATGACTGTAAAAAATCTATTAGACACTACAGGGGAATCAATTCATGTTAGTTCTGAAAAAGAGATTGATGCCTCTACTGGGATTTCCGGAAGTGGTCCTGCTTATGTATTCTATTTTATGCAATCTATGATGGAAGCTGCTAGGCAAATGGGTTTTAGTCCTGAGGATTCAAAAGTTTTAGTTTCACAAACGTTTGAAGGTGCTATAAAGTTATTTAACGAATCAAACCTATCTCCTCAATCGTGGATGGACAAAGTAGCAAGCAAAGGTGGAACTACACAAGCTGCTTTGGATTCAATGGAAGACAACAATGTAAATGAGCTTATAAAAGAAGCTGCATTTTCAGCATTTAAACGAGCTGTAGAATTAAGCAAAGAGTATTAATCTTTTAAATCTTTAAGGTATACAAGAAATTTACTACCAAGTTGAGGCTGGCTTTCAACTTCGATTTTACCCCCACGAAGTTCAATCATTTGTTTGATCATGTAAAGCCCCAAGCCTGTTCCCTCTACATCTTTTTGTTCGTTTACTCGTTTGAATATGGAAAAGAGGTCGTCCTCCTTTTTCAAGTCGATACCAATACCATTGTCTAGAATATGAATTCGCTTGAACTCTCCAACTCTATCAGTTTTAATTTCAATTATTGGTTTACGTTCGGGATGCTTATACTTTATAGCGTTAGAAATTAAGTTGTATAAGATACTCTCTAATAGCGTATCCTCTTGAATAAATGTTTCTACTCGTATATCTTTTTCTATAGTAGCCTTACTCCCTTTAATCAAGAATAGCAGGGACTTTTCTACTTCTTCAAGCTTATCCTTAATGTTTATTGGTTTAACACTACTTTTTTCATGAACTTTTTTAATTGCATCTAAGCTTCTACTAATCTTTGTTTCTAGCTGATTAGCTGCATCACTTAACATCTTTACTACATCCTCTCCAGATTGGTTTTCCTCCATAATTTCCACCAGTCCTTTGATGTTATTTATTGGATTCTTTAAATCATGTGAGAGTGAATATGAAAATTGTTCTATTTTCTTTTTTTCAGCTGAAAGTTCAAATGTTTTTCTTTCAACTTCTTCTTTCAATAATTTTCGTTGCTTGCGAAGCCTAATTATTCGTGTAAAATAATATAGAAACACAACCCCTAAAATAATTAATATAATAACAATCCAAAATCCTGCTGTTTTATAAATTGGCAAATTAATTGAGAATGTTTGTTCTAAAATTTTTCCTACAGAGTTAGAGTTTAAGCTAGCTGTTCTAACCTGAAAGGTATATTCTCCTGCTGGTAGGCGACTGTATACAATACTTTTTTGATTTGTTGGGTCACTCCATGTTGAATCAAGACCTAAAAGTCTATATTGATAATAAACTTCACTTTTCAAACTATTCGAAGAAAAGCTAAAAGATAGTGGCTTTTCATTGTAAGGGAATGATTTATCTGTTGACAAAGAAACAAACTCTCCGTTAGCTAAAAAACTCTCTAAGTTTACATCTGGCAAATCAGAAGAGACAAAAAAGTACGGGTTTATCTCTATCAAGCCTTCATTTGCGGGCATGTATAGTTTGTTATCTATACTAATAGTTGCTGTAGAAATAAAATTTATATTATTAAAGTAGCTCTGATCATAAAAATCATAGGTCCTTTTTTCTAGATTCATTTTAACTAAACCAATTGGTGTTGCACACCAAAATTGATTATCTATTATACCTAAAGATATTATTTGCTCGCTTGGAAAATCCTCGTTATAAATAAAGGTTGGTTTTAACCCTTTTGTGTATTCGATAATACCTTTCTCCAATGTACCTAAGTAAAACTTTTTATTTTTGATAGCTAAAGATGTAAAAGTTAAATTCTTTATTTCATCGTAGCTTTCTGAAAAGAAAGGTTGTATACCATTTTCATCTACTTTATAGACATTTCCTTTGCCCATTATGTAAACTATTGAATCTTTCTTAATTGTAGTATAAGGTTCAAATTTGGGGTCATCGATAAATTTTTCGAACCCATTATTAGCAGGATTATAAGCATAAATGGTTTTACTGGTTACAACAACCATTTTAAGACCATAAGGAAAAACATCTATAATATTTTTTCCTCTCATTTCTTTAAATGCATAAGCAAAAGCTGCTCCAGGAACGATAATGGATAAACCTGATTTCTCTCCTATCCACTGCTCTCCAAATGATTTTTTGTAGTAGCAATTTAGTCCACTTGTATAATGCCTGTAAAGCATTTTATTTTGCTCACCTAACTCCACAACTTGATTGTCATAAACCAGTCTAGGAGTGTTGTTAAATGCAGAAACCTGAGTTAAAGAGACTGCTTTACCTTCCAATAGAGGAAAATGTTCTTTTGGTAGTTTAAAAACTCCTCCTCCTTTTGTACTTATCCAAAGCGTTTTTTCTTTATCAAAAATCACATCTGAAATTGAAAAATTTTGTCTATCCAAAGGAAAGCCATACTCATTAACTAGAGTTATGTTTTCAGTTATTTTGTATTCAATTAATTTACTTGCCGTTCCAACAAATAAGTTTCCATTGAGCACTTTCCCAAAAGTAATATCGTTTGGTAGCATGATCTTTTTAATAACAGTTTGGTCTTTTAAAACTGTTATTGAGCGTTGGCCTAGCGCAATATGTTTACCGTTTATAGTTAATACTTGCTGTTTTTTATCAAAATAATCAACTGTAAGTAATGTTCTTCCTTTGGCTGAAATACAGATTAATGAATCATGTGAATATGCAAAAACATTATCTCCTTGAATATTTAATATTTGCTTATTGGATAATAAATTTTTGTATTTACTTTTCTTTGATTTTAAAGCGATAACCGATTGCTTAGTCAAAGCAAATACTTCATCTTCACTTTTAGTTAATGATAAAATGGTATCGTGCTTATAGCCTAGTGACTTTATAGTATCATTTTTAACGAATGAAAGCTCCCCATTTTTATGCAGAACCCATACTGAACCATCCGCTGTATATTCCAATTCAGAGACATGGTTATTGGCTAATCCATTAATTTGACTTAGCGTTTCAAATGATGTTCCATCAAAAATTGAAACACCTCTATTGGTTCCAATCCATAATTTCCCTTTATTATCTTGAAGCAGAGAAGTTGTAAATGAAGATACTACTCCATTTTTCGAAGAATAATTTACAAACGTATACTCTTGTGCATTGATAAAGTTTAAAGCAAAAACAAAAAAACTGCTTATAAGTAGTCTATTCATAAAGTAGTGGTATAAAAAAAGCCCTCACTTGAGGGCTTTTAATTTTATATTATTTAAAACTTAAAGCTTAATTGAACTCTGTAAGTTCTAGGAGCCATTAAAAATCCTGGCCTAGTTGTATACTCGGTATTAAAAACATTTTCTACTAAGAAAGCCGCCTTCATAAACGTATTTACCTCGTAAGAAACTCGATAATCAAAAATTGCCACTCCTCTGTTATACTTTTCTCTGTATAAATCAAGACCTCCTAAAAATCCGCCATTAGATAGTGATGGAGGAAGATTCCCTATATCTATAAAAGCTTGATCAATATTAAACATTTTACTAGTATATCTCATACTAACTCCAGTTGAAAATCTATTATAGTCAGCTTGAATATCAAATTTGGCTAAGTGATTAAATCTATACTTAAGCACTTCACTAACATCAGGGTCAGATAAATCAACGTCTTCTGGGTTATAACTATATGTTCTACCTCCACCTGATGTATCAAGTTGATTTAATGAAGAGAAAGTTGCTAAATAAGCTGAGTCAGAATTTAATGATTTAGGATTCATAAATGTATAACCTGCTAAAACAGTAAAACGTACATTACCTATCTCTCCTTTACCAACTAATGAAACATCTAAACCTGTGATTCTAGCCGATTGTACATTTCTTGATTGGAAACCAATACTAGCACCTGGAGCACCATTTGGCGCGGCTTCATAAGTAATAGTATCATATAAGCCAAAGGTATATTCCATCATATTATTGTATTGATTCACAAATGCAGAGATATCTAAAAACCCTTTCCAATCACCCAGCTTAATACCTTGCTTAAAACCAATTTCAGCACTCCATCCAGTTTCTGGCTCAATTTGTGGGTTTGGAAATACATTGATAGCACTTAGTGATGTATTTACAAATTTTTCTGCAATTGATGGGAAACGATATCCTTGTCCATAAGAAGCTCTAATAAAACTATATTCTGCTGCTTGGTAATTTACACCAGCTCTTAAAATTGGTTGAAAAGGAAGTGGACTTCCACCTATTTCAAAAGTTGACTCTGTTGATTCATCATTAATTCTAAAATATTCAGCTCTGAAGCCTAAAGAAGTATTCAATCTACCTGATAAAAAAGCCTTATCTAATTGAGCATATGCTGCTAAGTTTGAAGAGTTATGATCACCAAAAAGATTGGAATTCACAATGGTATATGTACCCGTAGCACCTGTAGTTAATCTTGAAGAACTATCTATGGTATGTTGATATTGGTATTCTCCGTAAAATAAATCCGATCCAGAACTTTGTTCCGCATTTGTAATACTATTGTTTTTTGTACTAAACCATCTTGTTTTTATCGAGTGCTTATCCCCATTTTTATTAAAATACTCTAGATAAGGATCGATATTATACCTTAGGGTGTTGTAATCTGATGAAGTACCTGTTGATGGGATTAATGCACTGTCTTTGCTTTTAAAGGCAAAAAAAGTATTTCCTTCTGATACTTGAGAGTTAAAATTTAAACCATAAGCTAAGCCTTTAATTTTTTGATCTCTGTAACGAGTATTAACATTTAACCTTCCTCTTTGCGTATATTCTAATTGGCGATGGCTAGTACTATTAAAAGCATTACCTCCAATAACAAAATCAAAATTCTTATTTATTATTCTAGAGTGATAAAAATTTACCGATTGGTCACCTCTATAACCATCCCACCATTTTAGTTCTTTTCTAGCTGGGTCACCAATTACACCTGCATTTATATTTACTTTAGTAACAGGTTCAGCACGTGGAAATCCAGTTCTAACATTGATAACACCATTCAAAGCAGATGAACCATACAATACAGAAGAAGCACCTTTAATAACCTCAATATTTTCAATATTTTCAACAGGAATATAATTCCATTTTACATCTCCTGCATCTCCTGCTAACATTGGAATACCATCTACCATCAATAATACTCTACTACCTGCACCATAACTAAATCCAGCTCCTCCTCTGATACTTACCTGACCTTCTTGTGTATGCACACTTGGTACTTGAGTGATAATATCTTTCGCATTGTTTGTCGCTCTATTTTCAACCAGTTCTGGATCGATAGTTTCCATAGAAACAGTTACTTTTCCAATATTTTGCTCGAATTTACCTGCACTAACTACTACTTGATCTAGTACTTCTCCTTTTTCTTTCAAAGAAGCATTTAGCGTTTTTGTTTCTCCTGCAGCCACCGTCACTTTTTTCTCAAACGTTTGATAACCTGAAAAGCTAAAGCTTATAGTATATGATCCTGGATCTACTTTTAAAGTATATTTTCCATCAAAATCAGTTGATGTTCCTTTACCTGCTGCATAAGTTACATTTGTGAAAGGTAGAGTTTCCAGCGTTTTATAGTCTTTAACAACTCCAGTAATGGTTGCTTGTTGAGCTAACATAAAACCTCCAACTAATAAGGAGATTGACAACGATAAGATTTTTTTCATAGGTTTAATGTTTTATGAAAGATGCAAAACTTATTCTTTTCCATAAATTTGCAACTAGTCGCAAATATAATTAAAATTATAAATTAAGGATTTAATTGTAGTTCCCTTTAAATAACTTATTCAACTTGTACGCTAATAATCTAAAATATGCCTTAGCCTTAAACTTTCTGAAAGGAGTTGGGGCTATTAATGCTAAAAAGTTAATTAGTTACACTGGTAGCTTTGAGGATATTTTTAAATTATCAAAAAAGGATTTAAGTAGAATTGATGGTGTTGGCTCTGTCTTGGCGAATAATTTAAACAATCAATTCAATGATCAAAAACTTTGGAGAAAAGTTGACGAGGAACTCGAATTTGTAGTAAAGCACAACATACAATATTACATCTACAAAAGTAAGGAATACCCCTTTAGGCTATCACAATGCGAGGATGCTCCCCTAGTTTTATTTTCTCGAGGCAACATAAATCTCAACAAACAAAAAATATTAAGCATTGTTGGTACTCGAAACATTACCGATTATGGCAAACTAGTTTGTGAAAACCTTATCCAAGAGTTTGCAAATGAAGACATACTAATTGTAAGTGGCTTAGCTTATGGAGTTGATACTTGGGCTCATAAATTATCTGTAAAAAACAACTTACAAACTGTTGGTGTTTTGGCTCATGGCTTAGATAGAATATACCCTGCTACTAATAAAAAGTTAGCGCAAGACATGATGATTAATGGAGGAGTTATCACTGAGTTCCCTAGTAATACGAACCCTGACAGAGAAAATTTCCCTAAACGAAATAGAATTATAGCTGGAATTGCTGATGCTACATTGGTTATTGAATCAGCAAGTAAAGGAGGTTCGTTAATAACTGCTGACATTGCAAATTCATACAGTAGAGACGTTTTCGCGATTCCTGGTCGAATTACAGATGATAAATCTGCTGGATGTAATTATTTGATTAGAACACAGCAAGCTCATGCTATTTCATCAGGAGAGGAACTTCTTGAGTTAATGAACTGGAAAGAAGAAAAACAATCAAAACCTCAACAAAGTAAATTATTTGTAGAGTACTCAGTTGATGAACAAAAAATTGCTGACTGCTTTACATCAAAGGGACCAATACATATTGAGTCTTTATTTCAGCAAACAGGTTTCAACAATGCTAAAGCTTCCATGGTGCTGCTTCAAATGGAAATGAAAGGCATGATAAAATCCTTGCCTGGTAAACTTTACCAATTAAATTAGAGAATCTATGATCGTTAATTTAACTCATAATAATAAAAACTATCGAGCGGATTTGACAAACCCCATAGATATCTCAATTCCACTTAGCACTAAAAATAATCCAACCGCTTGGTATGTTGAGCAACCAACTATTAAACCAGTACAATCTGAAGGCTTTATTGGTAGTGTTAAAGCAGGTAGCTCTGTAAACTTTAGAACTATTTTTTTTAACCCACATGGTCATGGTACGCATACCGAATGTGTGGGACATATAAACCCTGAAATCACATCAGTTAATCAACAAGTAAAAAACTTTCATTTTTTTGCTTTAGTGGTTACTGTTACTCCTAGAAAAATAACTTCTAAAACTGGCACGAGAGAAATAGGTGACTTTATTGTAGAGCTTGATATGATTCAACAGCTACTGGACACACACAAACCCAAAGCACTAATCATTAGAACACTTCCTAACTCAGAGGAAAAGCTACACAAACAATACAGTAATACGAATCCTCCATACATTTGTCATAAACTCATGGAGTATGCTACAAACAATGGTGTTGAACATTTTTTAATTGACTTACCATCTATTGATAAAGAAAGGGACAATGGTGAGTTACTCGCTCATAAAGCCTTTTGGAATTATCCTGAAAATCCATTTTACGATAAAACAATTACTGAGTTTATTTACGTAAAAAATGAAATTAGTGATGGTTGCTATTTACTTAACCTTCAAGTGGCGCCTTTTGAGAATGATGCTAGCCCAAGTAGACCTGTTTTATATCCTTTAATCGGGTAAACAGCTTTATGTGGTAATCAGCATTACTATTATTCCCAAAACACCTCCTATCCAATAGAAATAGCAATAGGCATTATAGATTTTATTCTTATTTCTAACAAACCAAGAAGAAGCAATGCTTTTACTGCCGTTAGCTAATTTTTTTTTATTGACATTAACTACAGTTATTACCATCCATTTTACTGGATATTTATTCCATAGATAAATCAGAACAATAACGAGGAGAGAAAATAGTATTTTGTACAGAATAGTCAGCGTAAGCTAATTTGCTTGAAGTGCTTTTCTTACACGCATACATTTTTCTAAAATTGCTTCCAACTTATCTAGCTGTAGCATGGTATGAGGATCGCTTTTAGCTTCCGAAGGATTTGGGTGTACCTCCATAAAAAAGCCATCAGCCCCAGTAGCAATTGCAGATAATGCAATAGTCTCAATCATTGATGGATCTCCACCTGTTACTCCTTCTGTTTTATTTGGCTTTTGAACAGCGTGTGTACAGTCCATAATTACTGGCTGACCAAGCTTCTTCATTCTAGCAATTGAAGTTGCATCAACTATTAAATCAGAATAACCGAATGTTGTTCCTCGTTCACAAACCCAAACATTATTATTTCCGGTTGATTTTACTTTTTCTATTGGAAATGCCATCGCCTCGGGGGACAAAAACTGTCCTTTCTTAATGTTTACTCCACAACCCGTTTCTCCTGCAGCTATCAGTAAATCTGTTTGTCTACATAAAAATGCAGGAATTTGCAGGTGGTTCACATACTTAGCTACTTTAGCTGGCTCATAACTCTCATGAACATCAGTTATTGTTTCTACTCGCATATCTTTACCTAACTGAGATAGTATATTTAATGCTGTTTCATCTCCAATACCTGTAAAGCTATCAAGCTTTGAACGGTTTGCTTTTCGGTAACTTCCCTTGAAGATATAATTTATATCAAGCTTTTCGCATATGCGTTTAACCTCTTTCGCAATTACAAAAGGAATGTAATCATCTTCTATAGCACAAGGGCCTGCGATTAGGGTAAATTTATTAGGATCTATCATTTGTATCTATATTATGAAGCTTCGTTTCTGGCTTTTTGTCCTAAATATCCACTGTGATGCCGTTTAGCATATTCTTCTTTAGTAAAAGAGATAGCTTTCATTAGTAAAACAACAAGAATGTCTCCAACTACTGTCATCGTAGTAGTGGAAGTTGTTGGCGTTAATCCCAAAGGACATACTTCTTTTGGTCCGCCAGTAAATAACGTAACATCTGAAAATTGTGCTAATTCACCACTTAAGCTTCCTGTTAATCCTATTATTTTAATTGTTGGATATAATCGTTTGGCCAAGTATTCTAGTTCTATAATTTCTCGTGTTTTACCCGAATTAGAGATAAGCATGAGCACATCATTTTCTTGAATCATTCCCAAATCACCATGCTGAGCTTCGCTAGGATGCATAAAAATTGCAGGAGTACCAGTTGAAGATAATGTAGTAGCTATATTAATACCTATTTGTCCTGCTTTACCCATACCGCTAATAATAACCTTTCCTTTATTATTATGAACAGCATCAACAATTAAGTCAACGGCTTGTTGGTAGGAGTCGTTTACGGGAATACTTGATAATGCTTCAATTTCTTTAGCTATGATGTGTTTAATTTCGTCCAAGCGCTGAATTGTTATTTAATCTATAAATGTAAGTACCCAAAAAGAAAACAGCAAATGAGCTGATAATATGCCATAAGAAATGTGTTCCTTGGGGCATAAAATCTGGGAAAGGATTAGGTGTTGGGAAATCTAACACTCTAAATAAAAGAGCTAATCCTAAGCATAATAATGCTAAAAAAATATGAATCCAGTCCTTAAATCTTGTTTTAAACAGGATAATAATTGTAGGTGTTAGAAAGCCTATTCCTTCTGTTAAATAACCTAAGTTCATTGCTAAACTTTTCGTTTTTATTGTATTGAACACAAACCCTGCAAAAAAGAAAAAGAAAACACAAGCTATAATTCCCCCCAGCTTACTATTTAAGGCCTTACTCCATAAATATCCTGTAACTATAACAACCACAAGTGCTGCGGGTAACCAATCCATGATAAGGAGTACATCACTCATTCTAAAAGCATGGAATAAGGTAGATCCTAAGCCATTTAAAAACAACAAAGGCATTAATATAGTAAGTACTAAATGCTTTTTATATTCACCTCTTAACCTCCAAACCCAATAGAAAACTGGAATAAAGAAGAATAAGGATGAATAAGCATTCCAAGGCTCTTTAACTACTGCGTCTGCTACAAACTCATGATACATAGGTCCTTCATCAAAGATAAAGGGAGTCCTAACTAATTTTAAACTATCAAGATTCATAGATTACTTAGTATATTGTGCAAATATACTAGCAACTAAATGAATTTAGTATGATTTAGTTGATAATTAATTTCCCTGTAGAAATAAATTGTTGATCACTAATAATTTGATAAAAATAAACTCCTTTACTATTAGTCGATAAATCTAAATCAAAACTTGGATTAGACAATGTTTGATCATATACAATGTTACCTGAAACATCATAAACAAAAACCTTACTTCTATAATCAGTAACATTTGAAAATTTAAATACTCCAGTATTAGAAGGATTTGGATAAACCAATATAATATCAGCAGGTTTATGCTCAATTAATGATGCACTTTGACAAACATCCTCATTTAATTTTACCGCTCCATTGATAACACCATGAAATCCATTTACAGAAGAATCAATAGCCACAACTGAACTTGCTGTATTGAAATTCCATACACCATATTGATTCTGGTTTGATCCATTTCCACAGCTTGGAGTAAAGTTAGTAGTGTACTTTGCTTTCTTAGAAAACTTCACATCATCTACCTTTCCTTCAAAGTATCGATCATTCAAGGTTCCCCAACCACCTATAGTTGTGATTGAACTCTCAACTGTTGTTGCTCCCGTATATGGGTGCGTACTATTTTGTTTAACCCCATCTATGAACATCATCATTCCTTGTACACTATCTATTACTGCGGCTACATGATACCACTGATTTGCATTCCACGAGTTATTATTTGAAAACACTTCTTCATATGGAGCCAAACCTCCCATGCTCATCCTAAGAGTTCCTGGGTTTGCTACTCCACTATGCTGAAAGCTTAAATTGAAATTACCTTCATTGGTAAAGCTATTGTTCTCTCTTACCACTAAACCCATAAAATCTGATAATTGATCATCAACTGGGTTATCTAACTTGAACCATAATTCAATCGTTCGAATGCTATCTCCAGCATCGGTTCCTAGATCAACATAATCATCTGCTCCATCAAAAGAAATTACATTGTTATTACTTGTTGGAGGTATAACAGTAACACAAACATCCTCGTTTAATTTTACTGCTCCATTGATAACACCATGAAATCCATTTACAGAAGAATCAATAGCCACAACTGAACTTGCTGTATTGAAATTCCATACACCATATTGATTCTGGTTTGATCCATTTCCACAGCTTGGAGTAAAGTTAGTAGTGTACTTTGCTTTCTTAGAAAACTTCACATCATCTACCTTTCCTTCAAAGTATCGATCATTCAAGGTTCCCCAACCACCTATAGTTGTGATTGAACTCTCAACTGTTGTTGCTCCCGTATATGGGTGCGTACTATTTTGTTTAACCCCATCTATGAACATCATCATTCCTTGTACACTATCTATTACTGCGGCTACATGATACCACTGATTTGCATTCCACGAGTTATTATTTGAAAACACTTCTTCATATGGAGCCAAACCTCCCATGCTCATCCTAAGAGTTCCTGGGTTTGCTACTCCACTATGCTGAAAGCTTAAATTGAAATTACCTTCATTGGTAAAGCTATTGTTCTCTCTTACCACTAAACCCATAAAATCTGATAATTGATCATCAACTGGGTTATCTAACTTGAACCATAATTCAATCGTTCGAATGCTATCTCCAGCATCGGTTCCTAGATCAACATAATCGTCTATTCCATCAAAAGAAATTACAGAGTTTTGAGCCCAAAAACTAAAGGACATCGAAAGCAATAAAAGTGTGTAAAATATTTTCATGAGCGTAATATAATGAAAAACAATAATATTCTTGAAAAATCGTCCCAAAAAAAAGATTTTTAATCATTATTGAACCTTTTCAATTTATAAGTGTACCTCCATATATAAATCATTAAAAATATAAACTCATGAAAAAGATTTCAATCACCCTTGGATTAGCACTTTTATCAATTACCTACGCTAGTGCACAGTACAACAAATGTGCTGGTCAAAACCGTATAACGCAAACCACAAAAAGTTTAGCTCCTGTGTTAACTGATGATGGAGAAGAAGTTTTAGACGTAAATGGAAAAGTGATGATGGAAGAAATAAAAACCGAAGTTCTAGTTTCTTCCGACAGCTATGGAAATGCTCAAGGTAATCAATATGACTTAGCAGTTGATGGTGCTTTTGAAGGCAACACTATTGCTGTTTTGTTTCTTTGTAGAGATGGCAATGCTAATTTCAACAAACCCAAAGAAGTTTTAAAACAAAAAGGATTTTCTGTTTTTCAATGGATTAATCAACCACCTAGCGCTGATGAACTAAAAGAAAAATTAAAACTTGCTAGTCAGTTATGGGTGATTAGCGGAAATACCAAAACCCTAAACGATAAACATGCAGAAGTAATTAAAGAATTCTTTGAAAGTGGTAAAGGATTATACATTTTTGGTGACAATGATCCTTATTATGCTGATGCCAATTTTTTAACTGAAAAACTATTCGGAACGTCTATGGATGGAAATTTATATGGTGCTAAAACCGTTGGTTTGAGTGGAGATGCCGAAAATAAAGCTGGTATTGTAAAAGGACATCTTATCTCCACAGGAATAGTAAACATGTACGAAGGTATTACTATTGCAACGGTTAAAGCTACTCAAGAATTAGAACCTCTAATTTATGGAAGCGAAGATAATTTAGTTGCAGCTGTTTACGAAAGAGATGGTAAACGAGCAATTATTGATGGTGGGTTCACTAGGCTTTATTACGCTTGGGATTCTGCTGGAACAGACCGTTACATTAAGAATGCGGCTTCTTGGCTAGTAAATTATGAGCGTTTCGGTGAAATGGTTTACAAAGTAGAAGATGAAGAGTAAAAAAGGAGGGGAATTCCCCTCTTTTTATTTTGTAATAAAATCAAGTACAGCTTCTTCATACTCAAATAGCCCCATAACATTTGGTATATTGCCGTGCTCTGCACCTTGTATACGGTACGCTTCTTTGTAAACCCCATTATATTGACTGTAAACCAACTCTCCTTGATCAATTTTGATGTAATTATCCGCAGTTCCATGGAACCATTGTAACGGCTGATTTACACGCTGCATATTGCCTGCATTATCAAACTCATTATTCGTAAAAAAACTTCCTTGAACATTAATAATTAAACTTTCTTCTGTGATATTTTGAACGGAGCCAATTGGGGCTTCAATCATTAGTTTAGCCGGTTTATACTCATCAAAATCAGCACATAATTTAATGCTTGGAATGCATCCTAAACTAAATCCATACATCATCACTTTGCTTTTATCTACGCCTTTATTTTTTAACCATCTTAAAGCTGTTCTTGCATCTTCGTAGAGGGATTCTTCTGATGATTTTCCTTCGGATAAACCAAACCCTCTATAATCGATTGTTAGCACTCCGTATCTATTTTTTCCTCCCGTATTAGCTAACAACTTGGTACGATGCCAGTAAGCGTCCATATGATCTCCCTGTCCGTGCATATAAACAATAATAGTATCTTGAGTAATGGTAGCCATTGAACCTACATAAACAGCATAAATGGTTGTTGATGAACTTTCTGAAGGCAACTTGGATTGCATGGTGAATAAATGGATATTCGAATCTGGGATATCATATGTTGAACCCAAAGTAAAACTAGCATTTGGATTTTCATAATCATCAAACTTGTATTGGTCGATCTTTTCTCCAAAAAAGGCAACATCATCTAAATCAGCACAACTAGAAAGAAAAATTACTGTAAGTAAGGATATAAAAATTAAATAAGTCGTTTTCATAATACGTTTTTTTAAAATATTTTTGAAACTCCTAAGTAAACTCCTGTAGCTCCTTGTCCATTAATGCCGATATAGGGAACAAAAGCATCCTGAGATGAATAACCAGGAGCCATCCATTTATACTCTAATTGAAATTGCCATGATTTTTTCTTAAAAACAGTACCCAGTTTCAAATTAACAATCCACGGAGAAATACTTGGACGATCATAAGATCTTTTAGGTGATAACTCAAACCAATTTGACACCCCTATATAACTATAATGTTGATTTTTACCATAATTCCAGTAGGCATTGGCGTCTATTTGTGGCCAAAAACTTACTTTACTATCATTCATATCCCATATAAAATTTCCGTTTCCACTAGCAGAAAGTGATGGTATAAAGGTTGATGTTGAATTATAAAATCCGTAAGTAGCTCCAAAATCTGTTTGGAAATTCGTAAAGTACAAAGACGTAGTATGTAAACTACCAAAAATGGTTAAGTTAGTATCTAAACCATATCCGTAATAGATAGAAGATAAAGGTACTGGTATTGGAGCTCCACCAAAATCCAATAATTGTCCTCCTAAATTTACTCCAATACTCATTTCCTCCTTTTGTAAAGGCTCAACAAAACGAGAGGGAGCACAAGCTGCTGTAAACAAGGCTAGCAAAACAATACATAAGAATCTAATCATTTGTGAGAAAGTTTAAATGAATTTATATCATTACCAGCTAAAAATGATTTTACATCCATTCTTTTTTTTCCTGCTAATTGAAGTTCATCAATAGCTATGGTTCCTGTAGGTAAAGAAATATGAATAAATGATTTATTATCAGAATCAATTGTTAGATTATCAGATAACTTATCTATAAAAGAAACGTCATAGAGTTTAATAGTTGTTTCTTCTCCTTCCTTATAAATTTTTGTCCATGCGCAAGGATAAGGAGACAGCCCTCTTATTTTATTATAAATATCCTTTGCAGATTGGCTCCAATCTACCTCTCCATCTTCTTTAAAAATTTTAGGTGCTGCCTTTAATTGGTTTTCATCATTGAATAATTGTTCTTGTTTTACAGTATTAACAGTTCCTTTTTCAATTTCTTGAACCGTTTTCAATACTAATTCAGCTCCTGCATTCATTAGCTTATCATGCAGTGTTCCTGCCGTTTCATCAGTTGTTATTGCTACTTTTTCTTGAAAAATGATATTCCCTGTATCTATTTCTTTCTCAATAAAAAATGTAGTTACACCTGTTTCTTTTTCCCCGTTAATAATTGCCCAATTAATTGGTGCTGCTCCTCTGTATTGAGGCAATAAGGAAGCATGAAGATTAAATGTACCTTTAGGAGGCATGTTCCACACGACTTCTGGAAGCATCCTAAAAGCGACCACTACCTGTAAATCTGCCTTAAGAGCCTTTAACTCGTTTAAAAACTTTTCATCCTTGAGTTTTTCAGGCTGTAAAACAGTTAAATTATTTTCAACCGCGTATTTTTTCACTGCAGATTGATGTATTTTTTGTCCTCTCCCAGCAGGCTTATCTGGTGCTGTGATAACACCAACTACTCGGTAATTGTTTTTCACTAAAGTATCTAATGTTTTTACAGCAAAATCAGGAGTTCCCATAAAAACTATTCGTAAATCTTTCATATAGCTTAATTCAAAGAATTGATTAATAATTTAACTGTCGATATAATTACTGCAACTACACTAACAATTATTACTCCCCACGAAACTACCATTAGCTAGGTTCATCGGGTTGTTTTGAATATACACCGAAATAAATGCTTTCAAATACCGTATATTCGTTTTCAAAATTAATCATTTAAAGATTATTACATATTCATTAATATTTAATCATTAAAAAGAAACCGTTGATTCGATCTATTTTTTCAACAGCTGGAACATTAGGCATTATTAGTATTACTAACTTGATCGCGGTGTTCCTAATTTCTAATGGGCTGGGA
>CATLPG010000013.1 GCA_950054195.1 uncultured Saccharospirillaceae bacterium | reverse complement strand
CTTATAGACGATGCCGATGAAAAGATATGTCGCGTTTTAACAAACGCCCGATGCCTATCTGAAGGTGTTGATGTGCCTTCGCTAGATGCAATCATGTTTTTTTGAAGACTGTTTTCAATTAAAATTCCAGCAATTTTCTTCTTATTTACTAAGATATCGTTTGGCCATTTAATTTCCACTCCTTCCACATAATCATTTAAGCATGCATGTAAGGCATTCGCTACACACATACTCAAAATAAACTGGTTAGTGACAGCCAATGAGGAAGGTTTATAAAGGACACTAAAGGTCAGGTTATCATATGGATTACTTTGCCAAGAGTTGCCTCTTTGTCCTTTTCCTTGAGTTTGTTCATATGCCAAAATAACAGTTCCATTTGTCACATTTGACGTATTATTAAGTTTGGAAAGATAATTGTTCGTACTATCTATAGCATCCAGTTCAAGGAGAGAGAAATTTAATTTTGTTCCCATACGTCAAAAGTAATAGAATGCAAATTAATAGTTCTAGCCTTAATAGAACTAGAAAAAAGTAGTAAATTCATGGTTTATTCGATATAAGTGAATGATTAAAGATAAAGAGAAGTACAACAAGCAACTAGTAGAAAGCATCGTAGAAGGAATGCAAGATGTTAAAGCCCACGATATTGTGGTGATGGACATGAGAGAAATTCCTAATGCAATTACCGATTATTTTGTGGTTTGTCACGGAGACTCGAATACACAAGTAGAAGCAATCGCTCGATCTATAGAAGAAGAAACCTTTGAATCATTAAGAGATAAGCCTTGGCACAGAGAAGGAATTGAAAATTCTCAATGGGTACTTATTGATTATGTAAATGTAGTAGCTCACGTTTTTTACAAAGAAGCACGTGAATTTTACGATATTGAGGGATTATGGGCGGATGCTAAAAGCAAAAAGATTGATTATCAAATTTAACCAAGCATGTCAGAAAAGAAAAAAAATAAAATAAATCCACCTAAATTCAATTTCTATTGGATTTATGCCATTGCTATCCTAGGAATTTTAGGGTTTGCAATTGTAGGAAATCAAGGGAGTGGAGAAAAATTATCTCTTCAAGAGTTTGAAGAAAAGGCTAATAAAGGGCACGTAGATAAAATCACAATTATTAAAAACACAGGTGAAGCACGTGTGTTTATTAATGAGGATACTTTAACTCAATTAGCAGAGTATGAAAAGTTTAATAAAAAAAGTTATTTAGGAGGCAAGCGTGTAACTCCCGGTCCACAATACATTTTCGAAATATCTACATTAGATAAAATCACTGAGAAAATTGAAAAAATCAATGAAAAATTAGGGGATAGGGAAATGACCTACAAGTTTACCACCGAAGAAGACTATTTTGGAGGTTTCTTAAGACTTATTCTGCCATTTGTCATTATTATAGCTATCTGGATGTTTATCATGCGAAGAGTAACAGGAGGTAGTGGTTCTTCTAGCGGTCCTGGGCAAATATTCAATATTGGAAAGTCTAAGGCAAAGCTATTTGAAAACGGAAAAAATGTTAATGTGTCTTTTAAAGATGTTGCTGGACTTGAAGGAGCAAAAGAAGAGATTGAAGAAATTGTTGATTTCCTTAAAAATCCGAAAAAGTATACAGAATTAGGTGCGAAAATACCTAAAGGAGCATTGCTCGTAGGACCTCCAGGTACAGGTAAAACATTACTAGCGAAAGCTGTTGCAGGTGAAGCAAAAGTGCCTTTCTTTTCTATGTCAGGTTCTGATTTCGTTGAAATGTTCGTTGGAGTGGGAGCTTCAAGGGTTAGAGATTTGTTTAAGCAAGCTAAAGAAAAAGCACCAAGTATCATTTTTATTGATGAGATTGATGCTATCGGTAGAGCGAGAGGTAAAAACCCTAATTTTGGTTCTAATGATGAGCGTGAGAATACATTAAACCAGTTATTAACTGAAATGGATGGGTTTGGAACGAATAGTGGGGTTATCATTTTGGCAGCTACTAACAGAGCAGATGTTCTAGATAACGCTTTAATGCGTGCTGGTCGTTTTGATCGTCAGATTCATGTTGAAATGCCTAATTTGAGCGAAAGGAAAGAAATTTTTAAAGTTCACCTTAAGCCAATCAAAGTTGAGAAAGATTTAGATATCGATTTCTTAGCGAAGCAAACACCAGGTTTTTCTGGGGCAGATATTGCAAACCTTTGTAATGAGGCAGCTTTAACGGCTGCTAGAAAGCAGAAAAAAGTAATCGAAAAACAAGATTTTCTAGATGCTGTTGATCGAATTATCGGAGGATTAGAAAAGAAATCTAAAGTAATTACCGATACAGAAAAGAAAACAATAGCATACCATGAAGCTGGTCATGCAGCGGTGAGTTGGTTTACTAAATATGCTTCACCGTTAGTTAAGGTTACTATAGTACCTCGAGGTAGAAGTTTAGGAGCTGCATGGTACCTTCCTGAGGAAAGACAATTAAACACATCAAATCAGTTAAAAGATGAAATGTGTGCCACACTAGGAGGTAGAGCAGCAGAAGAAGTGCAGTTTGGTGAAATATCCACAGGAGCATTGAGTGACTTAGAAAGAGTTACTAAGCAAGCTTATGCTATGGTTTCAATTTATGGATTGAATGACGAATTAGGGAATATTAGCTATTACAACCTACAAGAAGGAGGCTTTACAAAACCATATAGTGATAAAACAGCAGAGCTAATAGATAGAGAGGTTAGTAATCTAATTGAAGGACAGTACGAGCGAGCAAAACAAATTTTAAGGGATAACAAAGAGAAGCTTGATGCGTTAGCTCAGCTATTGTACGAGAAAGAAATCATTTTCAAAGATGATTTAGAGAAAATATTAGGGAAGAGACCTTTTCAAGAAGATCAAAGTGAATTGGAAAAAGCTGAACCAAGTGATCTTTCAAAAGAAGCACATAAGCAAGAAGATATAATCATTCCAAATGGTAGTAATTCTTCAGCTGATAGTACGAACGAACAATTATAGTTTGAAAGATATTGTTGTTAGAGCGCTCACCGGCATTGCTTTTATTGGAATTTTAATAAGTGCTATTTCTTGGAATCAGTATAGTACTGCAGCGCTGTTTTTTATTTTTTCCTGCATAGGAACTTATGAGTTTTATCGAATCCTTATGGGCAAAGAGTTATCTCATAATTTGCGTTCGGGTATCGTTGCTAATATTTGGGTATATCTGATCCTAGCAGCTGTATCAATTATTGATTCCATAGATTTATATTACATAGCGCTAATTATACCGCTGGCTGTCATATTAATTTTACAAGAGTTATTTGCTAAAGATGACATACCTTACCAAAATATTAGTAGTACACTCTTTGCATTACTCTACATAACAGTACCTTTTGCTAGCTTAAATTACTTATCATTTAATGGGGATTTATATGATAAAATTGGTCTTAGTACCAATTGGAATTTACTCATTGGTTTTTTTATTATCCTATGGACGAATGATTCTATGGCTTATCTAACTGGTCGCTTAATTGGTCGAACAAAACTATTTGAAAGAGTATCTCCGAAGAAAACTTGGGAAGGTTTTGTAGGAGGAGTAGCTTTTGCTGTAGTTGCAGGTTATTTATTTGGTTACTTTACCGATAGCTCAACGTTCCATTGGATGATTATGGCAGTGATTATTGGTGTTTTCGGAACACTTGGTGATTTAACAGAATCATTGCTCAAGCGTAGTGGTAATGTAAAAGATTCTGGGACTATTTTTCCAGGTCATGGAGGTGTACTCGACCGATTTGATGGTATTCTATTAAGTGCTCCACTTATTATTGTTTATCTGTTGTATATATAAACGAGCATATGCTTTTATGTCTATAGTCAAGGGAATTTTAAGAGAGTTATTTTTGGGTTTAATATCTGTCTTGTTAACTCTTATTATGCATAAATATATTCTGGGTTTTAAAAGTATAGATAATAGCGTATATGATGTTCCCATACATGACACTTATATTGTTATTAAGTCAATAGATGTTTTTATTGTATTAGTCTTTATAGTTTCTAGTTTAATCACCCTAATCCGTTTAACGACTTTTGATTTAAAAAATATGTATGTAAACTATAGTATGGTTATACATATTTTGATCGGCATTCTTTTGAGTTCATATTTTATAGCTCTTTTATCATCTCTTAATACGATAATTAATAGAGGAGGAGGTCTTATAAATCAATCACTGAATGTTGTTTTTGTTTTTCAAATCATATTAACTCTTTGTTTGGTTTTTTTATCTTTCTCAATAAGCAAGAGGAGGAGAAAGTAAATTTGTTTTCTTTGAATGCTTTTCTAAATAAAAAAACATTAGTCTTAATGCTACGGTAGCTATTAATGGAAAAAAAGTAAACTTAGCTGCTTTCAAAGCTTCTAAAAATGGCTCGTTATATACAGTAAAATACTGTTGAAAAAAGTTTGCAATCATTAATGTAGAAAAGGCAAAAATCCACCACCAACTTTTCTTAATAAATGTAAGAGCAGTTGTGTTATTTTCTTTAATAGCAACATGCCATAATATGTAGAAAAAGCCTATTAAAAACATTTCTAAAATGCTAAAAATATAATGCCACCAGCCACCAATAGTCATGTCACCTGGTAGTAGTCCCATGAAATCGCTAAAATTATCCATTGCCCAACTATAGTGAGTAATGCTATTAAAAAAAAAGGATAAAATAAAAATCATGCTGGCTAATATCCATAAAAATCGTACGTTTTTGTTTTTTTCAACAGTTGATAGTTTGTCAAAGAATAATAACCCAATTTTTGCATTAATGATTGGCAGAAGTATCGTGTCTCCTATCGACATGGTCCAAATAAATACAAAAGGGAAATCGACATTATTAGCAGGCAAAAGTGTATTTGTTTGTATGCTAAACAAAATAAACGGTAATGGACCGAGTATAAATGTAGCCAAGGAAATAATGATAGCTCTTTTCAATATATTCCATAAAAAAGAGACTGATTATAAAACCAGTCTCACGTTTAATTAACTAATTATTTTACTTTGTCTATTCAGCTACTACAAAAGGAATAGATTTTTTAAAATTTTCACTACTAATTAATAGGTAGTAGTTACCTCTAATATAGTTATCCATTGAAATAGTTAGTTTATTATTTCCACCTCGTTGAATTTTTTCTACTAGACTTCCAGCAGCATTATATATCGATAATTCGATTGTTTTAGAACTTGTCAATTCGCTCATATCAACGGTTAGCATATCCGTTGTAGGGTTTGGGTATACTTTGATAAATGATTTATTAATTTCGTAAATGCCAGAACTGTTAGTGTCTGGTAATACAGTTATTGTGATTGTATCATATACAGTACAACCATCAATAACTCCTTCTGCATAAATATAGAAATCTCCCGTATCTAGGTAAGTTAATTTATAGACAGAATCAGATGATAATGGTCCAATAGCCGAATACCAAATTACGTCATCATTATCACCTATACTGATAGTATGGTTGATGGAATCTCCGACATAAATTGGACTAAGTGGCTGCTCAATTTCAAAATCAGCCTTAGCTTTTACATATATAAGAAAGGTTGTATTTTGAGGGCATGGTAAATTACCAGAAAAAAATAACGAATCACTTATGGTATCAACCAGTATAACAGGCATTCCCATCAAATCATAACTTCCATCATTGCAAATAGTATCTCTTGCCGTATCATTTGGAGGATATGTTGAAATAAATACATCAATAGTAAGTACCGAATCACAACCTAAGTTATTTGTAATTGTATCAGTATAAATTCCAGTTGTATCCCAAACTTTCCCACTAGGTGAAGTGTAATCTAAACATCCGGTATCGCTAAATGATGCAAATGTTTGATTTACCGTTAGGTTTATTGTGATAATTGAGTCACAACCAGCCGTGTTAGCAATTGTATCTAAATAGGTATTTGACATATTCCAAACTTTACCACTTGGCGAAGTATAGCTATAGCAAACAGCTACGTCCATAGTGCTAGATGTAGTATCACTAATAGTTAGGTTAATAGTGATAATTGAATCGCATCCCACAGTGTTCGTTATTGTATCCAAATATATTCCTGTAGTATCAAATGTTTTACCACTAGGAGAAGTATAACTTACGCAAGCTGTATCTGTTGTAGATGAGGTGGTTTCAGCACATCTATTCATAAAAGATATGTCATCTAAGATAGCATAGTAATAATCTCCATCAAAAATAAATTTAACTCTGCATTGAGTCAAATTAGCTACACCAGCAGTAAATTGATCAGGAATAGGTAATCTAATGAAACCATCTGTTTCTTCTGCTTGATACGATCGGTAATCAATAGGAGTTGTCCAGGAAGTACCATCATCTGTAGAAAATGAGACAGCTAATAGACTAATATTAAAATTTTTATAACGAGAGAAAAAACGAAAATCCATTAATGTGTCAGTATAACCAGTAAAGTCCATACGAGGAGAGATTAATTCACCTCTGTGCGGAGATGGAGAACTACCTGTACCAAAAGCTCCTATCGCACCTCCATTGTCCAAAAAATCTGAATCAAAAATAGCTGTTCCATTGGCTTGAGAAGGAGATGTTATTACTGGACTAGTATTGCTATATGCCCCTTGAGACCTACCTATTAAATTTCTTGTCCAATAAGCAGCACCAGGTGAACCGTTAGCATCGTTAATACTTAATGCTGTCCAATTAGTAGCACTAATCCCACCAGGGTTGCCAGTTAGCACAAAAGAATTTTGAAATTCAGCATCTGCTGCTCCAACTAAAGCCCCAACTCCCCAGTAATATCGTTGCCCAAAAACTGTTGATATAGAGGTTAATAATAATAACGTAATTATTTTTTTCATAAGATAAATTTATATTTAGCCAAAGCTAATATTTATATAAATAAGTCAATCACTTTAACACGATTTTATAGTGAATGAAAACTAGAATTAGTCTATTAGAGGTGTAAGGATTTTCCTATCCACATAAAAAGTACCAAAAGGTATGATGCTGGAAAGTAGTACAGGCCCTGTGATAGCTTTAAAATCCCATTTTTTTTCTTTTGCTAAAATGAGTGTAAAAATAACAAAAGCTACAAACAGCAAACCGTGAATTTGACCAACAATTTTAACTAGTATTGGTTCGTCAAGTAAGTATTTGAAAGGAACTGCAATAAATAGTAAAATTATATAAGATAATCCCTCAAGAAAACCTAAAACGCGAAGTTGCCCAATACCTGTTTTTAACATATTACTTCTTATCTAAACGGTTCAACCCTTCAATAGCAAGTGAATAATTGGTTTCTAACTCTAAAATCTCTTTATATTCCTGTCGAGCTTCAGCCAATTTACCCTGTTCTTCTAAAATTAATCCTTTGTTATACTTAGCATCAACATAGTTTTTATTCACTGTTAACGCTTGATTAAATAAAGATAAAGCTTCATTCATTAACGAATCATTTTTTTCTTTAGGATTGTTGTCATAACATAGTTGGAGTAGGGTAGCACCTTTATCAAAATAAGCTACTTCGAAGGTAGGGTGCATACTAATAATGGAGTCAAAACAAATTAATGCTTCTTCATATTGTCCATGATCTTTATAACTTATTCCCATTAATCGCCAAGCTTCTACACTTGTAGGACGAAGTTCAATAGCACTTTTAAAGAAATCGATAGCTAAGGGATTGTCTTGTTTATCATGAACAATTCCTTGGGCAATATAAGCTTCGTAATAATTTCCTCGTGTTTGAATCGCTGTTTGGTATGAGGATGAAGCTAAAGCTAAATTTCCTTGCTTCTCATACCACATCCCTTTTAAAAAGTAACCTTCAGCAATGAATTTATTAATTCGTAGTGCCTTATTTATAAGTTTAATGGATTTATCGTAATTAGGAATCGCTAAGTTGATGTAAGCCAATTTTAAATAGGAACGGGCATGATTGGTATCCAATTCAATAGCGTGTTCGAAAAAAGGAATGGAAGGTTCAATTTGACCAGTTTCTAATAAAATAACTCCTTTTGTGTACGAAACTTCAGCAACATTTGGGTTTAGCTTTAATGCTTTATCAGCATCAGCTTTTGCATCAGCAAACTGACCATTTTTAATATAAAAATCAGCTCGATTAATGTAAACTTGATAGTTGTTAGGCTGAGCAATTATTGCTTCGTTTAATATTTCAATTTCAGATTTTTCGTTGTTTTCTATTTCATTACTAGTATTAGCTTTTTCATCACTATTACATGATGTGAAAGCCAAAAATGAGAGGAATATGAAAAAGTACTGTTTCATAATTATGTTTTCTATAGTACAAAAATAAAAAATGCTCCCAAAAGGAGCATTTTAATTTGATTTGATTATTTGTTGGAGTGAAACTTTAAGAAAACGGTTATATCCCTTCCTCTTCTTTAATCAACGCTTTAATTTTTCCTTCAATTTCTTCTTGTAATTCTGGGTTGTCTCCAATTAAGTCTTTTACGGCATCTCTACCTTGTCCTAATTTGGTTTCCCCATAGCTAAACCAAGAACCACTTTTTTGGATCACGTTTTTCTCTACAGCGATATCTAAAATTTCTCCCGTTTTTGAAATTCCCGTTCCGTACATAATATCAAATTCAGCCTTTCTAAATGGAGGAGCAACTTTGTTTTTAACAACTTTTACTTTCGTTCTGTTCCCCATTACTTCTTCAGAGCCTTTAATTTGAGTAGATCTTCTAATGTCTAATCGGATAGAAGCATAAAATTTAAGAGCGTTACCTCCAGTAGTCGTTTCTGGGTTACCAAACATTACACCAATTTTCTCTCTTAATTGGTTAATGAAAATACACGTACACTGTGCTTTATTGATACTAGCAGTTAACTTTCTTAATGCTTTAGACATTAAACGTGCTTGTAATCCCATTTGAGAATCTCCCATTTCGCCTTCGATTTCAGCTTTTGGAGTTAATGCAGCAACAGAATCCACAATTAATAAATCAATTGCACCTGAACGAATTAAGTTATCAGCAATCTCTAATGCTTGCTCACCGTTATCAGGTTGAGAAATCAATAGGTTATCGGTATCAACTCCTAAGTTTTTTGCATAAAATTGATCAAAAGCGTGCTCAGCATCAACAATTGCAGCAATTCCACCTTGCTTTTGCACTTCGGCAATAGCATGAATAGCTAACGTTGTTTTACCAGAAGATTCAGGACCATATATTTCAACAATTCTTCCTTTTGGATACCCTCCAACACCTAAAGCTAAATCTAACGTTAATGATCCCGTAGGAATAACATCAACATCTAGCACTGGGCGATCACCAAGTTTCATTACAGTACCCTTACCGTAAGTTTTATCAATACGATCAATGGTAGCTTGTAATGCTTTTAATTTGTCTTTATTTATTTCTTTCGTTGCTGTAGCCATATTATTTCAATATTTGAGCAGCATGCTCTTTTGTTTTTACTTTTTCTATTATTTCTTCAATAATACCATTCTCGTCAATGATAAAGGTCGTTCTGTGAACACCATCGTATTCTCTTCCCATAAATTTCTTCAATCCCCACACACCATATAAATTCATGATTTCCTTGTCTTCATCTAAAAGAAGTGGGAAAGGCAAATCAAATTTTTCTATAAATTTTTTATGACTTTTTGCATGGTCTGGACTAACTCCTAGCACAACATAGCCGGCATTCAATAATGCTTTGTAATTGTCTCTCAAATCACAAGCCTGAGCCGTACATCCAGGTGTATTGTCTTTTGGATAAAAATAGAGTACTACTTTTTTACCTTTGTAATCACTTAATTTAATGGTGTTTCCATCTTGATCTTCGGTGCTGAAAGCTGGAGCTTGATCTCCTACTTTTAGGTGTTTCATAAAATTGACGCTTTAATTTTAAAGAAGAATAAATATAAGGCTTTTTGAAGTTTGTATTTTGATAATTGATCAGATGTTTTCAACAAATTGATTGTAAAAGCATTTAACCAAATTTTAACGCTGGTTTGTCTTGTAAAAGTAAAGTTTTTAGTTAATTTTAAATTCATCTATTAATCAATTTAAACTATTAACAATGAGCAAAAGAGACGAGTTAATCGAGAAATACGCAAGTGATTTAAAAGAAAAATGTGGAGTTACGCCAGATTTAGATTTATTAACTAAAGTAACCATCGGTTGCGGACCATCAATCTATAATGCAGATGCTGCTACAGTTGCAGGTTCTGATCAATCAGAAATTGATACAGTTAAAAACAATTTTTTGATTAAAAAATTAGGTTTAAAAGACGGACCAAAATTAGATGAGGCTATCAACAAAGTAATTGATACATATGGAAAGTCTGAAAGAAATAAATACAGAGCTGTTGTATATTATTTATTGACAAAAGAATTTAAGAAAGAGTCGGTTTACAACTAAAAAGTAACGCGATATAGTTGAAGAGGGATGCTAATAAGTGTCCCTTTTTTTATGCACAAAAACGCGAGTAGCTCCCACGCCATAACCGACATGGTCATCCATGTATTCAATCTCGTATGGTAATCCTTGTAAAAAGTAACGGACTTCCTTTTTTAGCTTCCCTTTTCCGATTCCATGTACTATAACAAGTTCTTTAATCCCCTTTTCAATAAAAGCAATGAGTTCTTTATTTAAATGGTCTATTTGAAAAGTAACGATTTCATGATTGGTCATAGTTTTATGGGAGGAAATTAAATTTTCCATGTGTAAATCAATAACAGGAATTTGAAGTTTTTTCTTTTTTGATTTAGTTACTGAAAGATGGGATTTTACTTCTGGCTTAACTTCAATAGGAATATTTTTAAACTGAGCTTGATTGATGATAACCAATTCATTTTTAGAAAAGGTATTTTCAAAACCAAAATCATCTACCACTTTTATTTTGTTGTCATCAACCTTGATAACTATAAATTCTTCACTAGAATCAATAAGTGATACTTTATCTCCAATTACAAACTCCATAATTGAAAATACACAAAAGGCGCGAGATTTATTTTTTCTCACGCCTTAATTATGCTTCATTAACTATTTTCTTTTAAATTTTCTAGCTGTTATGAGTTGATTTTTTGAAGGTCGTACAAGATTCTTCTGATTAAATACTTCTTCTTGATAACCATCTTCTGTATCATACCAAGAACACACTAAAAAACTTTTATCATGATGCCAGCCAATAAAGTTATTGTAAACTTTAGCATAACGTTGAACGGTCATTAACACTTGGCCATTTCGTTTAATAACTTTATCGCCAGGTTTAAATCGATGAACATTCATTGTTGAATCATTTATGAGATTTCTATTTTCTTAAAACTTCGTTCTTTATACTCTTTAAGTTTCGGAAGTTTAATACTTAATATACCGTTCAAGTACTTAGCTTTTATGTTTTTAACATCTATAACTTCCATCGGTAGTGTAAACGAGCGTTCAAACTTAGAGTAATTGAACTCTTTGAGTCTATATTTTTGGTTCGAATCCTCAACACTATCATTTTTTGAAGCCGAAATAATTAAATGATTATTATTAACTGTTACATCAAAATCTTTTTTACTTATACCGGGGACGGCTAAATGAATTTCGAATTCATTTTCATTTTCTACAATGTTTGTTTTAGGCAATTCAAATTGATTAAGCTTCCTATCGTTCCAATCAAATAAATTTTTTGAAAAGAAATCATCAAATAACATAGGAACACTTACTTTTCCGTTTGTTTTTAATTCTTTTACAGTGCTCATAATTAGTTAATTTTTGATTAAACATTCAATATGTGTATATCAAATTAAATACCAGATTATTAAGCAAATGAAAAAATGTCAGAAGAGTTTTAAATAATGTTAAAAAAAGAGATGAAATTTCAAAGAATTGAAAAAATGACAGTTGTTATTGTATTTCTTCTTTGAAACTAGTGCAGTTGTACCTGTGTTTATACTTAGCATTAATCATTCGGTGATAAATGATGTTAGAAGCTAGGGCAACTTGCGAATAATTTTGGGAGGCATTTTTGAATTTTGCATATTCATTTTGCCACATCCACTTAAGAAGTTCTTGTTTTCTTTCCTCTGGTTTATGGTGTTGGAGTAGGGCACCAACATTTCCTGCTCCGGCATGATAAATATGTAAAACAAATAGTTTAAACCATAATTCATCTTCCTTATAAGTTATCCCCTGATTTGTTAAGATAGCTTTGGCCATAGGTATACAAGTCTCACTAATTAAACGAGAAGCTGCTTTTGAAGATTTATCAAAATCTTTTCGTTGATCAACTCTTCGGTTCACGGTAAGTCCATATTTTCTTGCCACTCCTTTCATTAGTTGAAAAGGCCCTAAAGCACCAACATTTGAGTATTTATCTAATTTACCAGGACTTTCAATTAATAATATGGTTTGTGCATACCAGGGATCAACTCCATAGCTGTCAAACAATTCTACACCTCTCGAAACAGAAGAAATAACTTTATCAAACTGGTAAAACTGACTTTTTCCTGTTGTTTTAAAAATGCGAGCGGTAGAATCAAGACCAGCTAGCTCTCTTAAACTATCTCTTATGTTATCTTTTGTAGAGTCTTCTTGTTCGTCCCACTCACTAGATGCTGTCCAGTAAAAAATATTACGTGTTTTAGCTTCGTTGATTATACAAGAATCTTCTCCTAAGCCCATTATTTTTTCCCAAAACATGGGTTGTGGCAAGGAATCCCATTTTTCTGTGTATAAAGAAGAATCTTCTACATAATAAATCTTTAAGGTATCCGCAGAGTTGTGACTCATCTCTAATAACTTATATTGAGAAAATCCACCAAAAGGTAAAATCAATAGTATATATATAAGAATACGCATCACCACTTTAAACGGAGAAATAATGATTTAGTTTTTCGTTAACAAAAGATTAATATTATTGTATAAGGTTATTTCTTTACAAACTTTTTTGAAACTAACCCTTTTTCAGAATCTAACATTAAAATATAACTACCCTTATCAAGTGATGATATATCTATTGTTTTTGATGATTGATTGAAAGAATTAGATAATACCATTTTCCCTGTAAGATCAATGATTTTTATTGATTGAATAGTCAAATCTTCAGCGTTAATAGTTAATTCATTCAAAGCTGGGTTAGGGTAAAGGCTAACTTGATTAGCTAATACGTTTTCATTTATAGCTGATGGAGCAATCGAAGAATTACAAGTTGCTTGCACCGAAAAATTACCAGTTGCTCCCTCATAGCCATCGATAACAATGTAATACTTTCCAGCACCTACGGTAGAAGAGGCAGAATTGTCCCCTAAATCAATACAGCTAACCGGGTTACAAGAACTTAAAATTCCTACGTCTAGATCACCACCACTAACACTGGTTAAAGTAACTTGTAAGTTTTCAGCTTGGGATAAATTAACCTCCATGAAAAGCTCAGGTCCATTTTCTAACCAAGTTTGACAAGAATAAGAAGAAACAGAGTTTGTAAAACCATTCGTACTCCCAGAATATGTAGTTCCACAAACAATTTGGAATGGATCAGCACAAGTACCAGATCCTGCTACTTGCCCCCCGCCACCCCCACCACCAGGGTTTCCGCCACAACCGTTAGAGTTTAAAATGCTAGCTCTCCAACCTCCACTGGAGAAAAGAGATTGCATTCTAGTTTTTTGTCCTGCAGTAAACAAGTTCATACAACCATCATTAACATAATCCATATAGTTTTCACTCATGTCTGCACTTCCACATGAGTTAGGAGCAGAAGGACAACCATAGTGAGGAGAAGCTTGATCTGGAGTATCAGCTATACCATCATCAACACCACATCCATTTCCCCAAACATGCTCTAAATTTAACCAATGACCAACTTCATGTGTTCCAGTTCTACCTAAATTAAAGGGAGCAACTGCTGCACCAGTTGTACCAAAATTATTATATCCAATTACAACACCGTCTTGGCTAGAAGGTCCTCCTGGAGGAGTTGCATATCCCAATAATCCTCCACCAAGGTTACAAACCCATATATTTAAATAATCATTGGGCGACCATCCAGTTTTCCCTCCTTGGGCAGTTGATTTAAGTCGATTGTCACCAGAATTAAAAGCGGTTATACTAGTTTGAGTTCTTGTAATTCCTGACGTTGCTTGCCCTTGAGGATCCAAAGAGGCTAAACAAAATTCAAACTCTGCATCCGCTGCTTGCGTCCAATTATTATTGGCATCTGCGTTTAATCTTCTAAAATCAGCGTTTAAAACATCAATTTGAGATTGTATTTGAGCATCTGATACATTTTGAGACGTATTATTATATACAACATGAACCACAACAGGAATTGTAACTACAGCTCTAGTTGAAGCTTCTTGGAAGTTTTGCTTGTAATTTTCATAGTGAGCGTTAATAGCGGTTCTATTCTGTTCATACTTTTCATAGGTGCTTTTGAAATGATTGATAACATCATCAGTACCACAAGTTCGCTGTTGTGAAAATGATAGTACACTAAATATAGAAAGACTGAAAGCAGTAATTATTTTTCTCATAAAAAAGTGATTTATGTTGCTCGAGGGAATTATGAATTAAACTAAATATATTAATTAATAACAAAAGATTCATCTTTTCTTTAAACTTTTAAATGCTATGAAGGTTGCTAATATTAATATAATACCTCCAAAAGCAAAAGAGGCTCCTGGATAGTAAATAGCAGTATCTTTTTTAGTGAAAAAAGTAAAAATAGAAGAAAAAAGAATTGGACCGATAAATGCTGTTAATCCAGCAATACTCGTTATTGTACCTTGAAGATTTCCCTGTTCATTATCAGGAACTTCGTTCGAAATGACACCTTGTAAAGTGGGACCTGCTATGCCTCCTAAGATATAAGGGACTAAAAATAAATAGAGCAAACTAGGGGTAAAGGCTAAACTCAATAAAATCATGCCTAATGTCCAAAAGATAAATCCCCATAAAATTACTTTTTTCTCTCCATAAGTTTTAACTAAATAGCCTACCAAACCTCCTTGTACCACGCCAACTAATAAGCCAACAACTCCTAAGCTAATACCTATATCTAACTCATCCCATTGGAAATTTTCGATAGTAAAGTATGACCAAATAGCAGGCATCACTTGTCCTGCAAGATTAACTAGTGTAATAGCGATAATCAAACCCAGCACTTGTCTATATTTTCTCATTGAAGCTAGAGAAACAAAAGGAATCATTTTAGAATAATTGATCGATCTTCTTTTTTCTTTAGTTAATGATTCTGGTATAAATAGTAAGCCAAATAAGAAGTTTAAAAGTGTTAATGCTGCAGAAACATAAAATGGAACATTAGTTCCATATTTACCACAAATGCCACCAATTACAGGTCCGATCATAAATCCTACACCAAAGGCTACACCAATCATTCCAAAGTTTTTTGCTTTTTCTTCTTTCGAACTTATATCTGCGATGTATGCCGTAGCAACTGAATAACTTGCACCAAAAATACCTGCTATTATTCTACCTACAAACAACCAAGCAATAGTTGGTGCTAGTGCGTGAAAGATATAATCAATACCCAAGCCTAAAAGTGAAATTAAAAGTAATGGTCTCCTACCAAATCGATCACTTAATTCACCTAAAACTGGGGCAAAAAGAAACTGCATAAGTGCATAAATACCAGTTAATAAACCACCAATTGTTGCAGCGTCACTTGTGTTTGTTCCTGATAGGTTTTTAATTAAGTCGGGAACAATAGGAATAATAATAGCTACACCTATAATATCTACTAACACAGTAAAAATAACGAATAACAATGCTTTATTCATGATGAATATTATTTCTTTATTGGATAGTGGTTCTGTTTAGAAAATCTGAATCAGACTGTAGTATGGGGTTATCAGTTACTAAAACAGATTCAATTGTATTCTGATTTGTTTTACTGTTTGATGACTCAACTTTTTCACGCCAGTACTTTTTTTGCAATTGCTTACTTGTTTGACTATTATCAGTAAACGTCCATCCAGGAGGAGCCAATAAAAGTGTCAATTTACTTTTAATTCCCTTGACTTTTTTTAAATCTTGAAACAGTGTTTTCCATTCATGAGTAACCACTTCTAAAGGAGCGTTTAATGACTGTTCCTTAGTTAAACCATATACTACTGGTTCATCACAGTTTTCTTCTTTTTCAAATGTTCCAAATAGTTTATCCCAAATAATCAAAATCATACCTAGGTTTTTATCTAAAAAAGGAATGTTGCTGGCATGATGAACACGATGATGAGAGGGAGTTACTAACACGTGTTCCAAAATTCCCATTTTGTTTATCATTTGGGTGTGAACAATAATTCCATATGTTTGAGTAATGGAATACATCAATAAGATATCTAACGGGTGAAAACCTAGTAATGCAATGGGAATAAAATAAGCAAATCTGTACAGTGGTTGAAAAACAGAGGATCTGAACCCAGTTGTTAAATTAAATAGGGAAGAGGAATGGTGAGTTACATGAACAGCCCAAAACAAACGAGTACTATGGTCAACACGATGCAACCAATAAAACATAAAGTCCTCTGCAAAAAATAGTATAATCCAGTATAAAAAAATATATTCTATTTCAATAAATCTAAAATCATAGAAAACACTTAAAATAAAGAAAACACCAACACGTAGAACTATATCTAACCCCATGTTCAATAACATGAGATAGGTATTAGTGAAAGTATCTTTTAAGGTATAAAGTTTTTTTTTCTTACTATGACTTAGAAAAATCTCTAAACCGATGAGTATGATGTATATCGGGGCACTAATGAGCAGTACGATTTCTTCTCTAAAGTTTTCCCCTTCTATTATCATGAGTTAACCATTTAAGCAAGCTTTTACAAAAGCAGTAAATAACGGGTGAGGTTGTTCAACAGAACTTTTGTATTCTGGATGAAACTGCACACCTACAAACCATTTGTGTTTAGGGATTTCAACAATCTCAATCAGTCCAGTTTGAGGATTTTTTCCAGTTGGAATCATACCATTTTCAACAAATGAAGACAAGTATTCATTATTAAACTCGTAACGATGTCTGTGCCTTTCTTGAATGCTATTGCTCTGATAGCTTTCAAAAACCTTTGAGGTTGACTCAATTTCGCAGGTATATTCTCCTAATCGCATGGTTCCCCCTAAGTTACTAATAGATTTTTGTTCTTCCATCATGTTAATTACCGGATGTGGAGTTTTTTGATCAATCTCTACAGTATGTGCATGATTTAAGGATAACACATTTCTAGCGAACTCAATAACAGCACATTGCATTCCCAAACAAATTCCTAAGAAAGGAATGTTATTCTCTCTAGCATATTTAATTGCTGTGATTTTTCCCTCAATCCCTCTTTCTCCAAAGCCAGGAGCTACTAATACACCAGAAACTTCTTTTAACTTATTAGCTACGTTTGCATCTGTTAAAGAGGCAGAGTGAACCCAATCAATTCCAACTTTAGTATTGTTAGCAACACCACCATGGTTTAATGCTTCAACTATTGATTTATATGAATCTTGTAACTCAACATATTTACCAACTAAAGCAATTTTAATCGACTTTTGTGGATTTTGAAGCGCATGTAAAAATGATTTCCATTTAGTTAAATCTGGTGAGGGCAAACCTGTCATTTGTAATTTTTCTATAACAACTTCATCTAACCCTTCTTTTTGCATGAGTATGGGAACTTCATAAATGCTTGAAGCATCCCTTGATTCGATTACAGCATTTTCTGCTACATTACAAAATCGAGCAATTTTATCCTTTATTTCTTGATCTAAGTGGTGTTCAGTTCTACACACAAGGATATCTGGCTGAACTCCTAATTCTAACATCTTTTTTACAGAGTTTTGTGTAGGCTTGGTTTTTAGTTCTTTTGCAGCAGATAAATAGGGAACTAAGGTTAAGTGAATAAATAAACAGTTTGTTTTTAATTCCCATTTTAGTTGACGAACTGCTTCAACGAATGGTAAAGATTCTATGTCCCCAACTGTTCCTCCTATTTCGGTTATTACAACATCATAGTCTCCTGTTTCTCCTAAAATTTTAATACTGTCTTTTATTTCATCAGTAATATGAGGAATAACTTGAACAGTTTTACCTAAATAAGCTCCTTTACGTTCTTTTTGGATAACACTTTGATAAATTCTCCCTGTTGTAATGTTATTGGCTTGAGAAGTTGAAACATTCAAAAAACGTTCATAATGACCTAGATCTAAGTCTGTTTCAGCCCCGTCATTGGTAACAAAACACTCTCCATGTTCGTAAGGGTTTAATGTACCTGGATCAATGTTTATGTAAGGATCTAATTTTTGTATAGTAACTGAAAGACCTCTGGCTTGTAATAATTTTGCTAGTGATGCTGAAATTATACCTTTTCCTAATGATGAAGTAACTCCTCCAGTTACGAAGATGTATTTTGTAGAATTCATGAAGCTTTTGTAGATGCGTAACTGGGATACAAAGTTAATATTTTCTGTCTGTAAATCGTGATTTAATAAGGTTTTTATATAAGTTACTACTTTTCAGAAGTCTTTTTATCTTCGAGTAATAGTTTTTAATACTCAATAACGAAAAAAATATTAATTATCACCTTATTTTTGACTTCTATCAATTATTTAATTTGTCAAGAAGATTCAATTAAACCAGTTTTAAAATCTTACACAGAGGTTAGCTTTGGGCAATCACTATTGTTTATATCAAATAGTAAGGCTATTGATTTAAAGAATGAAGCGGCTATCGTTGTACCTACTAGTTCTGTTTTAATGTTTGCTGAATTTAGAACGATGAAAAAGCTCAGAATACCTGTTTTTTTTAATTATCCAACCGAAACAAAACAATTTCTTGTTGATGGAGTGCTTATAAATGAAAAAGCAAACCCTACTTTATGAACTGGTTTGTCCACTGGTTTATTAAAAATTAAAACAAACGAAGAGACATATTTTGAGATTGATGCTGGAGCAGTTGTTACAGCAACTATTAATATTAAGGATAAATTAGCGGTAGCCCGAGTACTAGTAGGGAGGTTGCGAATGATAAGAAACAATAGTTTTACCATGTATTTTGGGTTGAGTTACACATTTGGACTCAATACAACGGGGATGTTTTATGGTTAGGGAGTTTTATTTTGATAAAAATCAATAAGTTATTAACAAAATTTTCTTTTCTGTTAAGTAGTTGCTTACTACTGACTGTCCCTAAGTTAAAGGGGGGCAATAGAAGAAAAATAAATAATAATCATTAGTTTTGTTTATGTTTAACATTTAAAAAGTTAAACATTTTTTATGGAGGAAATCCAAGTTTACGTTATATTCGTACATATTACATGTAAAACCTAAAAAGAATGATATAAGATTAGAGATTAATTATTTACCAAGAAAAAACAAAACAAAACATTTTAGTTAAAAATTTAATAACAAAACAAAATCAAGTATGAAAAAAACATTTATGAGTTTTTTGTCGTTTACTCTTTTGGCTACGAGCGTAATGGCATCGAGTCACAGAGAAGCGCCATTGATTGCTAATGATCCATTAGCAGATAACACGGACTTATATGCTTTTAGAAGTCCTGATGATCCCAATACGGTAACGATCATCGCAAATTACATCCCTGCTGAATTTCCAGGGGGAGGTCCAAACTATTATAGCTTTGGAGAAAATATCAGATATGAAATACACGTGGATAATGATGTGTCAACTCCAGGTGATGATGTTACATATCGCTTTACTTTCTCTAAAGTAAATGAAGATCCAACTACTTTCTTCAACATTCGTTTAGGAAGCGAAAACTTAAAGACTTCCTATACAATGGAGAAGAGTACTGACGGTGGAGCAACATGGACAACAATATTATCTAACGGAGTAGTTCCTCCAGCTAATATTGGAGACCGTTCTATTCAAAGTGGTGTTGGTTTAGGAGCAACAGATTACGAAACACTTTTCGTAAACGCAATTGATACAGCATCTTCAGGTGAAATCGTATATTGTGGTCCTGCTGATGATCCATTCTTCGTGGATTTAGGAGGTATCTTTGATTTAGGAGATGCACCAAGACAAAACAATGGGGGAATTGTTAGAGATGGTTTAGCTGGTTTTAATACCCACACTATCGCTATTCAAGTTCCTATTGCTGATTTACAAAAAGATGGAAACCCAGTTTCTATGGCTGCAAACATCTTAGATGGTGATTATGTAATTGGAGTATGGGCTTCTGCTAGTCGTCAAGCAGTAAGAACTTTCAGAGCAGGAGTAGCTAATATGCCAGGTAATTATATTTCTGATTCAGCATCTTGGATTCAAGTTTCTCGTTTAGGAATGCCTTTAACAAACGAAGCTGTAATTCCTGTTGGAATGAAAGATTACTGGAATGCAATTACTCCTTATGATGAAATCACTGATACATTATTAGATGAGTATTTCTACAATCCAGAATTAGCTTTATATATGGATGATGATCAATTTGGAGGTGCTGTTCCAGCATTTGCAGGTTTAAGAATTCAAGAGGCTTCATTAAAGGGTTCAACTTTTGGTGCTGGATTTGACTTTACAGTAGGAGCTGATGGCTTATACGGTTTAAAAGGATCTGCAGCTGTTGCTGGTACTGCTTTAGATGATGCAGTTTTTGGAAATTTATTATTACCAAAAGCTGGTGCTCCTAGATCTGTAGATTTATGGCCAATTTTCCATACAGGAGTTCCTAATGTAGAGCCTTATCAACTAGCTACTGGTAAAAATGGAAACCCATTAGCTACTGGAAAGCCTTTCATTAACAACTTTTTACCTAACGGTGGAGATATGTTAAGATTAAACATGGCTGTTCCTGTTACAGATAGAAACGACCCAGCATTTAGCTCTAACGGAATTATCCAAGCTGCTGTATTAGGTTTAACAGATCCAACTTACGTAGGTAATGGAACTGCAATAGATACTATTCCAAACATGGATGGTTTCCCTAATGGAAGAAGATTAGAAGATGATGTAACCAGAATTGAGTTACAAGCTGTAGGTGGTGTTGCACTAGCTGCTATCGGATTATGGTATGACGATTACTGTATGGATGATACTACGCAGTCACCTGTATCTAATCAATTAGTAAATGTATTGCAGTACTCTACTGGTGTTGAGGAGAATGATACTACTTTTAGAGCTTCATTCCCATATGTACAAACACCTTGGTCTGGTAAATAATCATTAAAAAAAGAATTAAAACATGAAGAAAATATTTAAATCAATTTTAATGTTGCTACCATTGACTACTGCTTTAGCATCTAGTCACAGGGAAGCACCATTAATTGCTAACGATCCATTGGCGGATAACACGGATTTATATGCTTTTAGAAGTCCAGATAACCCCAATACCGTTACAATTATTGCAAACTACATACCAGTACAAATTCCTCACGCAGGACCAAATTTTTATAGTTTTGGTGAAGATGTAAGGTATGAAATTCATATTGATAACGATGTGAATACAGCCGGGGATGATATTATTTATAGATTTTCATTCTCAAAAACAAATGAAGATGGTTCAACTTTCTTTAACATTCGTTTAGGTCAAGAAAACCTTAAAACTACGTATGATTTAGAAAAGTCTACTGATGGAGGTTCTACTTGGACAACTATTGTTACAGGTGGTACAGTTCCTCCAAACAACATTGGAGATCGTTCAATAGAGGGTGGAGCTGGTTTAGGAGCGACTGATTACGAAACGTTATTCACTAATGCTATTACTACGGCAACTACTGGTGAAAGCGTATTCTGTGGACCAGTTGATGACCCATTCTTTGTAGACTTAGGAGGTATCTTTGATTTAGGAGATGCTCCAAGACAATCAGGAACACCTGTAGACGCATTGAAAGGACTTAACGTTCATTCTATTGCTTTACAAATTCCTATCGCAGATCTACAAAAAGATGGGAACCCAGTTTCTATGGCTTCTAACATCTTAGATGGAGATTATGTAATTGGTGTTTGGGCTTCTGCAAGTCGTGAGGCTTCAAGAACATTAAATCCAACTACAGTTAATGCTCCAGCTGATTTTTCAACTACTTCAGGAACTTGGGTTCAAGTATCTCGTTTAGGTATGCCTTTAACGAATGAAGCAGTAATTCCAATTGGAATGAAAGATTACTGGAATGCATTATCTCCGTATGATGAGTTAGCTGATACATTGTTAGATGACTACTTTTACAACCCAGAGTTAGCATTATATATGGATGATTCATTATTTGGTGGAGCTGTTCCTGCATTTGCTGACTTAAGAGTTCAAAGAGCTTCTTTACAGCAAATCTTTGGCCCTAACGGTTTTGATTTTGGTAACGGTAACGATGGATTATATGGTTTGAAAGGATCTTTAGCAGTAGCAGGTACTGCACTAGATGATGCTATTTTTGGTACACTATTATTACCAAAAGCAGGTGCACCTAGATCTGTAGATTTATGGCCAATTTTCCACACAGGAGTACCAAACTTAGAGCCTTACCAATTAGCTACAGGTAAAACTGGAGGAAATCCATTGACAACAGGTAAGCCATTTATTAACAATTTCTTACCAAACGGTGGAGATATGTTAAGATTAAACATGGCAGTGCCTCCAACCGATAGAAATGATCCAGCATTTAGTTCATTAGGTATCGTAAATGCAGCGGTTTTAGGATTAACTGATCCTACATTTGTAGCGAATGGAACAGCTTTAGATACTATTCCTAACATGGATGGTTTCCCTAATGGAAGAAGATTAGAGGATGATGTAACTAGAATCGAATTACAAGCTGTATCTGGTGTTGCTTTAGCAGCAATCGGTTTATGGTATGATGATTATGATACTGCAAGTAGTCCAGTTACTGCTGCTTTAGGTGGTGTTTTAGGTTACTCTACTGGAGTAGATTCTAATGATGTTGCTTTTAGATCATCTTTCCCATACGTACAAACTCCATGGAAAGGTAATGCTAACAACTTAGGTAAAGCAATCGCTTATGCACAGCCAGCTATTTTAGCTCCAAGTGCAAATTGCGATACTACAACTGACATTGTTACATATACTAACGAGCAAATTACCGCTTCTGTATATCCTAACCCAGCATTAAATAATACTACATTGTCTTATTCTTTAAATGAAGAAGGTAAAGTAAGCGTAAGATTATTTGATGTTCAAGGAAAAGTAATTACTGATTTAATCACAAACAGATTAACTACTGCTGGTGAGCACCAATTAGTAATTAAAACTGATAATATAGCTAAGGGTGCATTCTATGCAAAATTAACTATAGAAACCACAGCTGGTAAAGCTGTTAAAGTATTAAAAGTTCTTAAAAAATAATTTTTAATAAACATATTAATTGCCTTAGGAGTTTTTACTCCTAAGGCAATTTTTTTTCTTAAAAGAAAAAGTCTGAAAGACTTTTAAACAAAAAATCCTCAATAAATTAATTATTTACTTACCCTTATGAAAACAAATTTGTTAAAACAAATAAGCTTATTTAGTATGTTTTTAGTACTAAGTATTAACTTTTCTTCTTGTGGCTCTTCAAGCAAGGAAGAAGAAACAGTAACAGGTTCATCAAACGAACTTCAGTTTGCAGAACTATTGGAGAGAGATGAAGCTCTATCAAAAGATGAGTATATCAAAATCAAAACTAAATACGACAACATTAAGAATAGATATGCAAAAGACAAATCAGATGCAAAAAACATTCTTAAACTTGTTGAAATATATATATATGAAGCCAGAGTAACTGGTGAACACCCTCATTATTATTCAGCAGCATTAAAAACGTTAAACTGGATGTTAGATGGTAATGTAACATTATCAAAAGATGATATGTTTACAACCTTGTTTTACAAAGCTACTGTTCAATTAGCACAACACAACTTTACAGATGCCTTAAAAACAGGACAAGATGCCTTAGCAATCAATAATGTTAATTCCGGTATTTATGGTGTTTTAGTTGATGCTAACGTGGAGCTTGGTAATTACGATAAAGCGGTTGAAATGGTCGATAAAATGATTCAAATTCGTCCTGATCTAAGATCATATTCTCGTCAGTCTTATTTAAGAGAAATCTATGGAGATAACACAGGTAGTAAGTCCGCTATGGTTCAAGCTATTAAAAATGGTGATCCATACTCTGAATATACTTGTTGGGCTCTTAAAACGTTAGGAGAAATCTATGAATCAGAAGGTAAATTAGATAGTGCGGCAGTTTGTTATGAAGAAACGATGACTAGAAGACCTAATTACCCATTCGGAATTGCTGGCTTAGCTCGTATAGAAGCTAAAAAAGGTAATATAGAGAAAGCATACAATATGTATGATAGTGCAATAGCTATCCTTCCTGAGATAGGTTTTAACATTGAGTTAGCTCAATTGAAAAAAGAAAACGGTAAAGAGGAAGAAGCGCAAAAGATGGTAGGCGAAATTGAAACCATGTTTACAGAAGATATTGAGTCTGGCCATAACATGAATTTAGAATATGCAGCCTTTTTAGCTGATTTTAAAAATGACTATAAAAAGGCGCTTGAATTAGCAAAAACGGAATTAGAGACGAGAGAAAAAAATATTGATGTTAACAAACAATTGGCATTCATTTATTACGAAATGGGTGACATGGATAAAGCTAAAGAGCACGTTAATATTGCTCTTGCTACGAATAAAAAAGATGCGGCTTTAATTTGTCTGAAAGGAGTGTTAAATAATGATGTGCCAATGATTAAAGAATCGTTTGAACATAATAGTTTTCAAGATCATGCTGCTGTAGATGCTGCTAAAAAAATGTTAGCTAGTTAATTTTTTAAACTATTACTAAACTTAAATTGCTCATTCGCTAAAAGAAATTCATTTTACTCCAGGAGAACCAAGATTCATTAGAGGTAATATAATTTACCGCTTTTAGTGAATACGTACGCTGTACGTTTTATTGAGGAAACACCCACTAATTTAGTGGGTGTTTTTTTATTCTCTTTAATATTGTGATATAAGTAGCAACAAAAATAAATAAACCGCCAATGGTATGTAAAGATAGTGACTGTAATACTGGATCAACATCAGAAAGCATTAGTATGGCTCCTCCTATAAATAAACCTTTAATAAGCTTGTTAGCATAATTAAGAGAGGATACAAAAACAAATAACAGAGGAATAATCAAAACATAATAGTTAACCCAAGCTACTGGTGATATAATCAATATACCATAAATAAAAAATGCACTAGAAATATAAATGCTCTCTCTGTTGTTATTTTTAAGTTTTATCGATAGGAAGGAGATTAATAGTAGAAATAGAGCCTTTAAACTTAAGGTGATTAGTTTAAATGTTTCGGGACTAACAAGGTAGTAAATTCCTAAATCAGGAATTATTTGATAGTTATTGATTCCATAATCAGCAAAATGACGTCCTAAAAAGCCATCAAGGGATTGATTGGTATGACAAAATGAGTAAGTTGTGGTTACCATTTCGTCTCCAGAAGCTAAAGGAAATAATACAGCATTAAACCAACTGGTAAGATAATCTCCAGTTGAGTTAAATGAGTAAAAGAATATAGGGGTAATCATGGTAAATAAAATAGCAAATAAGGTTCCAAGTGCTACTGTCGAATATTTTTTTCTGAGGAAGAAATTAGCAAATAATATGGCCGGGACTAATTTAAAAGCACTAGCAAAGCCTATCCATAAGGCAGAAGAAATATGCTTTTTATGATATGCGTAGTATATACTAAGCATCATTAGAGCTAGTATCAAAATGTTACATTGTCCAAGCTGAAAATTGTCTACTAATCCTGTACATATAACTAAAAAAACATATACATAGTGTTTTGTTTTTAGACTAGGAAAGAAAAACTTAGTTATTGAGTACACAACCATTAATGACAAAATAGAGATTAAACTCCATAAGATTACTGCAAACCACCTAGCAAATGGTGAAAAAATACTCATTACAGAATAGAAAAAAGGACTGTATGAGTTATTAGTCCAAGTGGTAATTGGATCTTTTCCAAAGAATTTAGCATCCACAGCAGGGTCAAGGAACATATTGAAATCCGACATGTAAATGACAACCCTGTATACAGATAGAGAAATACAAACAATAAAAAACAAAAAGATTACAATGGCCATCCATTGTTTGTTTTTTAGTAATTGCTTGTAATCGTTGACAGCTACAGTGATTAACTCTTTCAACATGTGGTTTTATTTATGCTATAAGACTTGGCTCATTATCGCTATACTTTGTTTCTTTTTGCTGTGCATCAACTACAGCTACAGCAGTCATATTTACAATTTCGTCCACACTAGCGCCAAGCTGTAAGATATGTGCTGGTTGTTTTAATCCCATAATAATTGGTCCTATACTTTCTGTCTTATAAAGCTCTTTCATCAATTTATATGTAATATTGGCAGAGTCCAAGTTAGGAAATATCAGTCCGTTTACTTTTTTATCAACTAGCTTTGAGAATGAAAATTTATCTTTTAGCATTTGCTCATTTAAAGCAAAATCAGCTTGTAATTCACCGTCAATATTTAAATCTGGGCACCAATCATGTAACAATTCGATAGCTTCTTTTATTTTTCTTGAACTATGATTGTTTGCTGAACCAAAGTTAGAATAGGATAGCATGGCAATATTAGGAGTGATTCCAAACATTTTTATTACTGTACCTGTCATCTCAGCTGACAGGGCTAAATCTCTAGCATCAGGATTAGGAGTAATAGCTGTGTCAGATAAAAACAAAGGTCCTCGATCAGTAAGCATAACGTTAGTAGAAGAAATTTTATGTACTCCTTCTTCTTTATCCATAATCTCCAAAATTGGCTGTAAAACAGAAGCATATTTTCTAGTATACCCAGAAATCATAGCATCAGCATCCCCATTTCTAAGCATCATCGCAGCAAAATAGTTACGTTCTTTCAACTGCTTTTCAGCTGTATAAAGTGTAACTCCTCTTCTTTGACGCATTTCCCAGTAAGATTGTGCATAGCTATTTCTTCTTTGCTTTATTTCTTCTGATTTTGGGTCTAGTATTAATACGTCTGCCTCAAAACCTAAGTCACTTTTTAAATCATTAATTACTTCTTTGTCTCCAAGTAAAATTGGAATGGCAATCCCTTCTTCAAAAACAACTTGAGCAGCTTTTAAAACATCTAACTGGTCTGCTTCTGCAAAAACGACACGTTTAGGAGTTGATTTAGCTCGATTGTGAAGCAAGCGTATAAGTTTATTACCCGTACCTAATCGATCGGCAAGTTCTACACTATATTCTTCTAAATCTTCGATAGGTTTTCTTGCTACACCAGATTCCATGGCAGCTTTTGCAACTGCTGGCGGAATAGTAGAAATTAAACGATGATCGAAAGGCTTAGGAATAATGTAGGTTCTACCAAAAGATAAATGAGTTTCGTTGTAAGCAATGTTTACTTGCTCCGGAACGATTTCCTTAGCTAGATTGGCTATGGCGTGTACTGCTGCTATCTTCATAGCTTCATTTATAGCTGTTGCTCGAACATCTAGCGCTCCACGAAAAATGTAAGGAAAGCCTAAAACATTATTCACTTGGTTAGGATGATCAGATCTTCCTGTAGCCATAATGATGTCGCTACGGGTATTAACGGCTAATTGATAATCAATTTCAGGAACAGGGTTAGCCATGGCAAAAACGATAGGATTTTCATTCATTGATAAAAGCATTTCGCTATCCACTATATTTCCTACAGATAATCCTAGAAATACATCTGCTCCAGTGATACCTTCCCTCAGTGAAGTATAATGCGCGTCAGAGGCAAATGCTTTTTGTACATCAGATAAATCTTTTCTGTTAGTGGATACAAGACCATCAATATCGAATAAATGAATATTTTCTTTTTTAGCACCAAGTGCAACATACAGCTGAACGCAAGCCATAGCTGCTGAACCAGCTCCGGAAACTACAATTTTTACTTGGTCAATATCCTTTTCTGCTAGTTCTAATGCATTAATTAACGCGGCTGTAGATATGATTGCAGTACCGTGCTGATCATCATGCATTACTGGTATATCGAGTTCTTCTTTTAACCTTCTTTCAATTTCAAAAGCTTCTGGTGCTTTTATATCCTCGAGGTTAATTCCTCCAAATGTTGGAGAAATATTTTTAACAGTTTGGATAAAAGCCTCTGGATCTTTGGTGTCTACTTCAATATCGAAACAATCAATACCAGCAAATATTTTAAAAAGTAAACTTTTTCCTTCCATTACGGGTTTAGATGCTTCTGCACCAATATCTCCAAGACCTAGTACAGCCGTTCCATTAGAGATAACAGCAACCAAATTTCCTTTAGATGTGTATTTGTAAACATCTTCTTTGTTTTGGGCTATTTCTTTGCAAGGTTCTGCAACTCCAGGCGAGTAAGCTAATGATAAGTCTCTTTGTGAAGCATATTTTTTGGTTGGAACAACTTCAATTTTGCCTGGCTGAGGTTTGGCATGATAAACTAATGCAGCTTGTCTTTTTCTATCTCTTTTCATGTAATGAAACTATCAAATTACTAATACAAATGTATATAATATATAGACATGGTTTCTTGAGATGACTACTTATATTATCTTTAAAATACAATACTTAAAAAAATGAAAACTCAAACAACTATCAGATGGGAGAAAAAGTATTTTGAGGAAGACTTCGAAACAGAGTTTTATCCTTTTTATAGATATAAGTTTCATCTTCCAGAGAAAAAAGTCGTTAAAGTTGTTGTGTATACAGATACAAGGTCATGCCATTTTAAAGGGTATATGAAGCATAGTGAAGCAATGAAAGATACCGTAATGTTATCTATCATTCAGTTTCTAAAGAATGAAGGATATGACGAATTTAGGTTAAACGGTGGAATATTAGAGATTCCAAAGAAAATTAACGTTTCAAGAGGTATTGTTTTCACACAAATAAAAAAAAATTAATTTTGCCTCATTAATTTTTGATTTAGGTTGAAAAAGAACAGACTTGATACCAACGATGCACTACCTCCATTTAATGGTATACTTACGAACCAGTATACAAATGCAGAGTTGTATGTATATCTAAATGATTTCAGAAATAAATGGGCAAAAAAAGAAGACGAGAACATTCTTTTTAATATCCAATTAATAGAAAATGAATTACTCAGAAGAAGTTTAGGATGATTTCTCCTTAATAAACATCGTTAATCTTCCAGTAGCAATTAGCTTTTTTTCCTCGTTTGTAACATCTATCTGCCAGATATGTGTACTTTTTCCTAAATGAATCGCTTTAGCCTTACCATAAACAAAGCCTTCTCTAATTCCACGAATATGGTTCACATTAAGTTCGATACCTGCAGCGAATAGATTAGTTGATTCTAAATGAAGAAACGTTCCTATGCTACCAAGTGTTTCCATTAAAGAAGCTGTAGCACCTCCATGTAATAACCCCATAGGTTGCTTGGTTAAGTGGTTTACTTGCATCTTACCTGAAATAAAATCTTCTCCAACATCCGTATAAGTAATCTTAATGGCTTCCATTAAGGTTCCTTTTGATAACTCTTCTAAACGATTTAATATATCTGATTTATTCATTGTTCATTATTAAATAGTACAGCAGTTACAATACCTGCAGTTTCGGTTCTTAACCTGCTATTTCCAAGGGTTAAAGGTACGTATCCATTTTGGATTGCTAAATTTATTTCTTCCAAAGAGAAGTCGCCTTCTGGACCAATTAAAACAAGAACATCATCTTTTTCAATTAGTGCTTTTTTTGTTTCATTCTCACAATGAGCAATGTATTTTGTTTTAGCCTTGGCCTGTGTAATAAACTGATTAAAATTTAAAGAATCATTTAATTTTGGAAGATGAAAGTTTTGTGATTGCTTTATGGCAGCAATTAAAATCTTTTGATAACGCTCAATATTAATTTTTTTTCTCTCCGAATGATAACAAATAATAGGAGTGATTTCAGAAATACCTATTTCAGTAGCTTTTTCGAGAAAGAACTCAAAACGATCATTACTTTTAGTGGGAGCTATTGCAATATGTAGCTTTTTGGGCTTAGGGAATGTTTTAGTGGAATTAATTAAAACCTCTACTGTTTTCTTGCTCACTAGCTGAATAGTTCCTTGAGCTAAGGTTCCTTCACCATTTGTAATATAAATAGAATCTCCTTCCTTTTTTCTTAGCACTTTAGTTGCATGGATGATATCAGAAGAAGCTAAGGTTCCCTTTTTATCGATAATATTTCCGTAAAATATATTCATATACTTAAAGATAATAGGATTAAAATAAGATGAATTTTTAAAAATTTTAGTCAAATGTATGTATTTAACAAGGGGTGTTGATAAAAAAATATGTTTTTTAATGTTTAACCCCTCTGATTTTTAGGGTATATTTGTTTGATAGTTATCAAAACAAATAAAACACCATGTCTAAAGTTAGGTTTGAAGCCCTAGGAACACTTTTTCACAGAAAACCAGTAGAAATTCCTATTGGTAATGAAAAAATCTCAGATTATTTTGGAAGAAAAGTATTCGGAGAAAAGCAAATGCGTCAACATTTACCAGGAGATGCTTTTAAAAGCGTCCAAAAGTCAATCGATTCGGGTAATCGTATTGAACGTCAAGTAGCTGATCAAGTAGCTGCTGCAATGAAAGAATGGGCGATAGGTATGGGAGTAACCCACTATACGCATTGGTTTCAGCCATTAACAGGTTCAACTGCTGAAAAGCATGATGCGTTTTTCGAACCAACTGATGGAGGAGGGGCAATCGAGAAATTTAGAGGAGACATGCTAGTTCAACAAGAACCAGATGCTTCTAGTTTTCCAAACGGAGGTATTAGAAACACCTTTGAAGCGAGAGGATATACTGCTTGGGATCCATCCTCGCCAGCTTTTGTAATTGGAACTACATTATGTATTCCAACCATCTTTATTTCTTACACAGGAGAAGCTTTAGATAATAAAATGCCATTGCTAAAAGCTTTAAATGCTGTAGATAAGGCTGCAACAGCTGTATGTCAATATTTCGATAAGAATATCACTAAAGTAAACGCTACGCTTGGTTGGGAACAAGAATATTTCTTAATTGATACTGCATTGTACAATGCACGTCCGGATTTAATGATGACAGGTAGAGCGTTGTTTGGTCAAGCACCTGCTAAAGGACAACAATTAGATGATCACTATTTTGGAACTATTCCAGAAAGAGTGAGCCACTTTATGCGTGATTTCGAAAAACAAGCGCTAGAGCTTGGAATTCCTGTAAAAACAAGACATAACGAGGTAGCACCTAATCAATTTGAGTGTGCACCAATTTTTGAAGAGACAAACCTTGCAAATGATCATAACCTTTTGTTAATGGATTTGATGGATAAAGTAGCTGTTAAGCATAACTTTAGGGTTCTTCTTCATGAAAAGCCATTTGCCGGTTTAAATGGATCAGGAAAACATAACAACTGGTCCTTAGGAACAAATACAGGTGTTAATCTTTTACAACCAGGTAAAAATCCAAAAGAAAATATTCGCTTTTTAACGTTTTTTGTAAATACAATCAAGGCTATTTATGATCATGCAGATGTATTAAGAGCTAGCATTGCTTCTGCAGGTAACGATCATCGTTTAGGAGCAAATGAAGCTCCTCCAGCAATTATGTCTGTCTTTATAGGAGAAAAACTAACAGAAATGTTAGATAACCTCGAAAAAAATGTAAAGTCTGGATCCATGACTCCAGAAGAAAAAACAGCTTTAAAGCTAGATATTGGTAAAATTCCGGAATTATTAATGGATAATACCGATAGAAACCGTACCTCTCCTTTTGCGTTTACTGGTAATAAGTTTGAGTTTAGAGCAGTAGGTTCAGCAGCCAACTGTGCAACACCTATGATTGCTTTGAATACAATTATGACAAAGCAACTGAAAGCATTTAAAAAGGATGTTGATGCTTTAATCAAAAAAGGAGAAAAGAAGGATATAGCTATTCTTAAACAACTTCAAAAAATTATAAAAGAATCTAAAACAATTCGTTTTGAAGGTAATGGATATGGTGAAGAATGGGTAAAAGAAGCTAAGAAAAGAGGTCTTTCAAATTTAAAAGATACGCCTAGAGCTCTTTCAGCTTATACTACTAAAGAAACAATCGATTTATTTGTAAACGAAGGCATCTTTTCTCCAATTGAATTAGAGGCTCGTCACGAAATTGAATTGGAAAAATACGTCATGAAAATACAAATTGAAGCCAGAATGCTTGAAGATTTGGCTAAGAATCATGTATTACCTTCAGCAGTTTTATATCAAAATAGATTGATTAAAAATGTTACAGGGTTAAAAGAAATCTTTGGAGCTAAGTTTAAAGATCATGCAGTTGCTCAGTTGGCAGTAATTGAAGAATTGTCATCCAGAATGGGAGCTTTAAAGAAAGCATTAGATGTTATGCTAGAAGAGCGAAAGAAAGCAAATGTGATGGAAGACATCGAGAAGAAAGCTTTTGCCTATTGCGATAAAGTTAAAGGAGCTTTTGATGAAATTAGTTATAACATAAACAAGTTAGAAATTACAGTGGATGACGAACTTTGGGCGTTACCAAAATTTAGGGAGTTGTTATTTACAAAATAACCTATTTTATTAACAAATGAGAGAGCTTTAGATCATCTAAAGCTCTTTTTTTTGTCTTAAAAGTATTTAAAATCAGTTGATTATTTAAATTTAGAGTTAAACTGGTTACATATCTAAAATATGGCTATAAACAATTAAGAATAAGAATTCTATTTATATTTAGTAGTTTAGTTACAATTAATAACAAAAGAAAATGGCAAAGGATGATTTTGATTTACTTTCTCAATTAGGAGATGAGAAAAAAGTAAATGAGCTTAAGGCTAAAATTGAAAAGAAAAAGTCGGTAGATTATGTATCTGCTTTGAATGATATTGAAAGCAAAATTGATAATGCTGCTGATTCTAAGTCGGGAGAGGAAATCGTTAAAGACATCGTAGATGCAAACTTCAAAAGCCTTAATGGTAATGTAGAGGAGACAGAGCAAGATTTACAAGAGTTGATGCTCCACTTAAGAGCTATGCTTGATAATTGTGGAGGAGAGTTTGCCAAATTACAAGAGCTAAATCCAGAAGAACACAAATGGGTTGAAGAAGCAAAAGCTGAATTAGCAAAGGCTGAAACTAGTCTAAAAAATGCAGAGTCAATGTCTAATGCTTGGAATATTCTTTTCGGATTGAAAAATTCAAGAGTTAATGGAGCAAAAAAAGATATTGAAGAAGGAAAAGTAGAACTAAAAGAGGCGGAAGCAAAAGCGAACAAATCATACAGGGATCGTTTAAGAAATGCCGATTTAAAGGAGTCTTTACACCGAATCATAAGCCAAGTTCAAGGAATGACAGCTATCATTGAAGATATGGTTGAGGATGTTGATGTTCAAATTCAAGCACTTAAAAATAGAAAAGAACTAGCCTTTGCTACTAAAGAAAAAGCAGCAGAAGCGATGAAACAACGTAAAGCTGAGCTTGAGGAGTTAGAAGGGAAACTAAAAATTGAAGAGCAATCACTTACAGAATTACAAAACAATTCTCCAGAGTATACTGAGCAAGAAAAGAAAATTGCTGATATGAGAGAGTTAAGAGCCGAGTTGAAAGGTAAGTACAACATCGCGCTAGGTATTTTTCAATCAAAAGAGCGTTTTGTTGATCAAATTGTTGTTCACTTAGAAGCACAAACTGTTACTAAGAATAACCTAAAACAGTTAATAGGTCAGTTAAAAAGTGATACAGAAGAAAGGGTGACTACTTATGAATCTGGATTGCAATTAGTACAGTCTGCAACAGCTCAAGAAGCGGCTTCTATTTATGAAGATGCAGGAGCAAAAACAGATCAAAAAATCACAGAAATTGCGGCTAAAGTATTAGTAGGTTCTGAAAAAGATCGTATTGAGCGTGTCAAAAAACATCCTAAACGTATGTCTGAGCTTCACAAAGTATTAGTTGCAATGGCTGAGGCTACAGCTAAGTTTAAAGCTCAAGATCAAGAGTTGATGAAAGAGCACAGTGATAAATTTGGTATAGATGTAGAAGAGACTTTTTCTCACAAGTATGAAACTAGTGGGCAAGAAGAAACTACAAAAACAACTAAAACAAGTTCATCTGATAGTGTAGATAATTTATTATAGAAAACTCTCATTAATTTCATAGTTCTGGCTGTCTAATAAGGCAGCCTTTTTTATGAGCTTAAAATTGGTGAAACAATACTTTTAAGTGTAGGGACAAGTTCATTTTCAAACCAAGGGTTCCTTTTCAACCAAATGTTGTTTCTTGGAGATGGGTGAGGTATTGGGATATATTTAGGAAGATACTCATGAAAGCTTTTTACAGTTTCCGTTAAGTTGTTTTTTTTACTTTTTCCCAAATAATAGTTTTGAGCATAACTCCCCACTAATAAAATAAGCTTTACATCCTCTATTTCATTAAATAACTGATGATGCCATGTTGGAGCGCATTCTTTTCTAGGAGGTAAGTCTCCTGTTTTTCCTTTTCCAGGATAACAAAATCCCATAGGAATAAGAGCAAAAAGATGCTCATTGTAAAACTGTTCTTTAGTAACCCCTAACCAATTTCTTAATCTATCTCCACTTTTATCGTCCCATGGAATACCTGTTTTGTGTACTACACTACCCGGTGCTTGACCAATAATTATTATTTTACTCTTACCGTTTGCTGAGAAAACTGGATTTGCTCCGTGAGGTAAATGAGAAGAGCATAACGTACATTTTTTTATTTCTGATATTAAGGAATCCATAGTTTACTAATGTGCCCTCACAGTATTTTTTGAAATACTAGTTATACATCTATCATGTAAAGATATTATCATTTCTTTAATTAAAACCAGTCATTTTTTCCGAATAAGCCAATTGGCACATCAATTGACTTATAAAAGATGTAAGTTAGCGATATATTAAAACGTTTAAGTATAAAACGCTTTAACAAATCATTTTAGCTAGGTTACCATCAAATGAATTGACGAAAAATATGACATTGTTTTATTTATGTAACTGTCATATTGTCCAAGTAATTATATTATGAAAGAAATATTTAATGATAGTTTTACTTCTTTAGCTTCTGATGTTGATGGGGATGCAGAGTTTATTCCTTTAATTTCGATTGAAGAAGAAGATAAAATGAACAAAGAAGAAATTCCTAATGAATTACCCATCTTATCTTTAAGAAATAATGTTTTATTTCCTGGTGTGGTGATACCTATCACGGTAGGTAGAGATAAATCGATCAAGTTGATTAAAGAAGCTTACGCTGGAAATAAAACTATTGGCGTTGTGTCTCAAAAAGATTCTTCCGTAGAGGATCCTTCTTCAAGTGATTTAAACAGAGTAGGAACAGTAGGTCAAATTTTAAGGCATTTAAAAATGCCAGATGGAAGTACTACTGCAATTATTCAAGGAAAAAGAAGGTTAGAGATTCAAGAATTTACACAAGAAGATCCTTATTTAAAAGCAATAATAAATACATCCATAGATGTTAAGCCAGATGAACAAGATGAGCGTTTTCATGCGCTTTTTTCATCTATTAAGGACATGGCACTTAAAATAATCAAGGAGTCGCCAAATATTCCTTCTGAAGCTGCTTTCGCAATAAAAAATATCGAGAGTCCAACATTCATGATCAACTTTATTTCTTCAAACATGCAGGCAGAAGTTGAGGTAAAACAACAAATGTTGGAACAAACAAACCTTACTGAACGAGCTCAGATGGTTTTGAAGCATTTATCTAAAGAGCTTCAATTGTTAGAAATTAAAAACGATATACAATCGAAAGTAAAAACAGATATCGATCGCCAACAAAGAGATTTCTTTTTGCATCAACAGATGCGTCAAATTCAAGAAGAGTTGGGTGATAATCCAACAAAACAAGAAATTGAAGAACTTAAACTAAAAGCTGAAAAGAAAAAATGGGGAAAGGCTGTAAAACAACAATTTTATAAGGAGCTACATAAGATTGAGCGAATGAACCCCCAAGTTGCTGAGTATTCTGTTCAATTAAATTATTTAGAGCTATTGCTTGATTTGCCTTGGAAAAAAATGTCTAAGGACAATTTTAACCTCAAAAAAGCACAAGAAGTATTAGATAGGGATCATTTTGGTTTAGAAAAGGTTAAAGATCGAATTTTGGAACACTTGGCTGTATTAAAACTTAAAAACAATTTAAAAGCACCAATTATTTGTCTTTACGGACCTCCAGGTGTGGGAAAAACATCTTTAGGGAAGTCTGTTGCCGAAGCCTTAGGAAGAAAGTACGTACGTATGTCTCTCGGTGGCTTACGTGATGAAGCAGAAATTCGAGGACATAGAAAAACGTATATAGGTGCAATGCCGGGTAGAATTATCCAAAATTTAAAAAAGGCAGGTACATCTAACCCCGTATTTGTATTGGATGAGATTGATAAATTAGCTCGTGACGGACATGGAGATCCATCTTCAGCATTGCTAGAGGTGCTTGACCCAGAACAAAACACCACATTCAATGATAATTTTGTAGAACTGGATTATGATTTGAGTAATGTTTTATTCATTGCTACGGCAAACAATTTAAACACCATTCAACCACCACTTAGGGATCGAATGGAAATCATAACGATTAATGGATATACCGTTGAGGAAAAGCTTCAAATTGCTAAAAAGTATCTTATTCCTAAGCAATTAAAAGAGACAGGTGTAAAAGAGTCTCAGTTTAGTATCAATGACAAAACTATTGAAGAGGTTATCGAGAATTACACAAACGAAAGTGGGGTTAGAGGATTAGAAAAGAGAATAGGAAAACTTATTCGCTACCGAGCAAAACAAATTGCTTTTGAAGAAGATTTTGATACGATTGTTAAGTCTAGTCAGTTGTTAAAAATTCTTGGGCCATCACATCCAAAAGATAAATATCAAAAAATTGATATTCCAGGTGTAGTAACAGGCTTAGCATGGACACAAACTGGTGGAGATATTCTATTTATCGAGTCTAGCATGTCACCGGGAAAAGGAAAATTAACGCTTACAGGTAACTTAGGAGATGTGATGAAAGAAAGTGCAGTTATTGCCCTAGAGTACATTAAGGCACATGCACTTGAATTAGGTGTTGACGTTAAGAAGATTGATGATAATAACATACACATTCACGTACCGGAAGGAGCAACTCCAAAAGATGGTCCATCAGCAGGTATTACCATGTTAACAGCATTAACATCATTATTAACTGATAAAAAAGTAAAAGATAAAATCGCAATGACTGGTGAGATTACGCTTAGAGGAAAAGTATTACCAGTAGGGGGGATTAAAGAAAAAATATTAGCAGCCAAGCGAGCAAATATTAAAGAAATTGTTCTTTGCAAAAGCAACAAGAAAGATGTTGATGATATCAACTCTAGATACATAAAAGATTTAGAATTTCATTATGTAGATGAAATGAAAGAGGTATTAAAAGTAGCTTTGAAATAATAAGTAAAAGGTAAAGAATTGGAGGACAAGCTTCAATATTTTTCTTATTTTCGGATATCTAAAACAATATATCTATTAGATAAACGTTAATTTAGCGCCTATGAAAGCAAACATTTTATCCTTATTCATTTTTTCAGCGATTGTTTCAGTTAGCTGTAGCAAAGACGAATGTGAAGAGTTTTATACAAAGGATTGTGTAACAACTCAAGAATATGAACCAGTTTGTGGATGTAATGGCAAAACTTATGCAAATAAATCAATTGCCGAATGCGCTCAAATAGATTATACAGAAGGAGCTTGTCAATAACAAAGTTTTCTTTTTTACTTCTACTTATTTTATTTTCTCTTAGCAGCACTGCTCAGTTAGGAGGAAATGGAGGTTTTCAGTTTTTAAATCTTAATCCTTCAGCTCGTTTGATGGGCTTAGGAAGACATAATATTTCACTTTACGATAAAGATGTTTCCAATGTTATTGCTAATCCAGCTTTTTTAGATTCTACGATGTCTGGTGATTTATCAATTAATTACCAAAACTACGTGGCAGATATTAATTACGGATTAACAACCTATGCACATCATTTTGATAAAATAGGAACGTTTGCAGCGAGTATGTTGTTTGCTAATTACGGTAGAATTATTCGTGCAGATGAAATAGGAAATCAGTTAGGAAATGTACCAGTAAATGACTATGCTTTGATAGTAAGTTATGGACGATCACTCGATAGCTTGTTTAGTTTTGGTACCAATGCAAAAATCTTTTATTCTACTTATGATGCTTATAATGCTTCAGGGATAGCGTTAGATGCAACAGGAGCCTATTATAACCCTCGAACAGACTTTGCTATTGGAGCATCTATTTCAAATTTTGGTATCAAGTTTAGCGACTATACAGAAAGTTCAAATTCAACTTTTCCAACAGAAGCAAAGTTAGGGTTAACAAAAAAACTAAAACATGCGCCTTTTAGGTTATCATTAACGTTAACAAACCTTCAAAAATGGGATTTAACCTATGATGATCCGAATGCAGAAAAACAATTCGATCCAGAAACATTTGAAGAACTTCCACCAAAAGAGCCTAGCTTTTTTGAAAAAGGATTAAGACATGTTAACCTAGGAGCAGAAATCATCTTGTCAAAAAGCTTTAATGTTCAGTTAGGTTTTGATTACCGCACACGAAGAGAACTAGCTGTTGCCGCTCGTTCGGGGTTGGTTGGTTTCTCTACAGGAGTAATGTTTGGGATCAAAAAATTTAGATGTAACTACAGTGTAGCATGCTACCACTTATCAGGTACGACTCACAACTTCTCTGTATCAACCAATATCAATCGGTTTTTTAAGTAACACTACTAACACCCTCCCGTTAGCAAATAAACGTTAAAAAATCCCTACTAGCCCAGTATCATTGTATATTTGAATTATGCAAAACAACAAATTCATATGGTTAGGAATAGGCATAGGTATTACAATGCCTATTTTGCTTGTTTTATTGGTGAATATCGTGTTATTAGCCTCAGGTAAGTATTTAACTGAAGGCATTTATCAATCTGTTGTTTTACTTGGTGCTGGTGTAAACTTATTTGGCGTACGTTACTTTTTTAAAGCTAAGCGAGAATTTTTATCAAGAGGCATTTTGGTAGGTTCTCTCATTGTAGTTTTCTTTTGGGTAATACGCTTTGTTTTTCTTGAAAATAACTTTTAAATGAAGTATTATATTATTTCTGGAGAAGCTTCAGGAGATTTACACGCATCTAATCTAATAAAAGAATTAAAGCAACTTGACCCTCAGTTTAAGGCTAGAGGCTGGGGAGGCGATCGTATGGAGCAAGAGGGAGTAGAACTCGTAAAGCATTACAGAGATTTGGCCTTTATGGGATTTATTGAAGTGATTGCCAACCTTCGAACTATTTTGGGTAATATCAAGCTCTGTAAAGAAGACATTCTTGCTTACAAGCCAGATGTTGTGATATTGATTGATTATCCTGGGTTTAATTTACGGATTGCTAAATTTTTAAAACAACACAATATCTCTTGCTTTTACTATATTTCTCCACAAGTTTGGGCTTGGAAAGAAGGAAGAGTTAAAACTATTAAAGAAGTGGTAGACAAAATGTTTGTTATTTTACCATTTGAAAAGCCATTCTACGAAAAACATAATTATGCTGTTGATTTTGTGGGACACCCTTTGCTTGATGAGATAGAGTCGATTAAAGATAAACTTCCAGCGAAAGAATCATTTTATTCAGAAAATAACTTATCTGAAAAACCAATCATAGCCTTATTGCCAGGTAGTAGAACACAAGAAATCAACAAAAAGCTTCCTGTGATGTTGGAAATGAAAAATAAATTTCCACAATACCAGTTTGTTATAGCAGGAGCACCTTCAAAAGACAAAGATTTTTACGCTCCTTTTATTGAAGGTAACGAAGATGTTCACTTGCTTTTAAATAAAACGTATGAATTGCTCTCATTTTCACATGCGGCATTGGTTACTTCGGGTACAGCAACACTAGAAACAGCTTTGTTTCATGTACCACAAGTGGTTTGTTACAAGGGAAGTGCAATATCTTACCACATAGCTAAACGGCTGGTAAACATTGAGTATATCTCTCTCGTTAATTTAATTATGGATGAAGAAGTTGTAAAAGAACTCATCCAACATGAGTTCAATTCTACCAACCTAGAGCAGGAGCTTGGCAAGATAATTGAAGGTAGTTCAAGAGAAGCAATGCTGAATAATTACGATCTCTTAGCTAAAAAGCTAGGAAAAGGAGGAGCTTCTAAAAAAATAGCTGAATTAATGATTAACTACCTCACCAATTAATGCGTATTTGTCTTTTTATATGGTTTGTTTTGATTGCTGAGGTTACACTAGCAAAAGATATTCGTATTGGCTTATTTGAAAGCAGCCCTGTAAAAAGTATTGTGGTGAAATACAATATAGGGAGGTACGATCTTTTCTCCGAAAGTATGCAATTTCCTACTATGCAGGAATCATCAGAAAAGCTAACTGTAAAGGTAAATGGAGATAAAGTACAAGTAATTAAAAACGATGAGTTACTCGGCAACTTTAGATGGTTTAGATTAAGCAGACGTTCCCCAGAAAACAGTTTGAAACTATTTCCTTATGGAAAAGAAAGAAGGTATAAGGGAGATATTATTTTTTATTCCTATGCTGGACATTTACAGGTTGTTAATGAAATTGATCTTGAAAAATATGTGGAAGGAGCAGTAAAAGGAGAGGTTGGTTATGGCTACAACGAAGAATATTACAAAGTGCAAGCGGTAATAAGTAGAACGTACGCCTTATTTATGCACAAGCATGAGGAAGAGGGATTTGATTTATGTGATCATACCCACTGTCAAGTATACAAGGGGATTAACTACGATGAAAAAATAGAACGAGCAGTAAACTTTACTGTTGGACAAGTGATAATTAATCAAGATTTGAGTTCCATTAACACACTGTTTCATTCTAATTGTGGAGGACGAACATCTACGACTGATTATGTGTGGAGCAAACGATTAGATAATTTAGAGCCTGTTTACGATAGTCATTGCCGAAAATCGAGTCAGGCAAATTGGAAGAAAACCATTGACAAAAATGATTGGGTAGATTATTTATCTAATCGTTTAAATAAAACACCAGAAGAAATTAAAAATCAAACCTTAGACTTTACTCAAGGAGTCAATCGAAAAAAGAATTACCAAGTAGGAGGAGAGTATATCAAACTCACAGAAATTCGTTCTTTTTTTAGGTTAAAATCTACTTTTTTCTCAGTTACAGATATTGGAGATAAAGTGGTATTAACAGGAAAGGGTTTTGGCCATGGTGTTGGACTTTGCCAAGAAGGAGCCATTGCCATGAGCAAAACAGGCTATTCGTATAAAGATATCCTCAAATTTTATTACAGCAACATTTTTCTGTTGGATGAGCAAGCGATAAGCTTTTATATGTTGTTTTAAGTCATAATATAAACCAATTTAAGATTAATGAATACTGATACTATAAGAGGCTCTTTGTTAGATAATAATCTTCGTCCTTATTCAGAAGATTTGGGCGTTTCTTTTTATCCTAACATATGGTTTTACATTCTAATTATATGCTTAATATTATTTACATTGGTTATTTTACTTCGAAGAACTCGTAAATAAATAAAGATATGTGTTTATTTTGATGTTTATCAGTGTATTAAGCCGTTAACCTGTAAATAAGTAAGGGCTGTAATATATTATTAATATTTTGTAAGTACGTAATTTATAAAATCAAAGAAATGAAACAATTAACCTGGAAACTGGTTCTTCCTTTAACGATAATTTCATTTGGGTTAGTTACTAAATGGTGGTTTGTTGAGGTCAATAATGAACATTTTCATGAGGTTCTTATTGGTTTTCCTTTACCCTACAGTGCTCCTTGCTGGCATACATCCATGTGCTCCAAGTATTTTATAGGAGAGTTGCTATTAGATGTTATTACATATTTTCTTTTCTGCTTTATTGTTACCTATGTCTTTCATCGTTTTATTAAAAGAATAATCTTGAAGAGATTAATAACTGTGATCATCATGATTGTTTCAGGTATATTTTTAGGAATTATGATACTCTTTTTTAGTTTGCCAGATAATGTATTTTATATGGAAAGAAATTTTGAAATAAAAACATTAGATACTGGATTTAAGTTTCACTGGGAGCAACTATCTAGTTATGATTATTATGAAATGTACCCAGACACTAATGAGAATTACTAATTCTTGAATCCTTAGTTCCCGCAAGTTTAACCATAGTGTAACTTGTGGGCATAAATAGTAGAAGTCTGTGACTTCGGTAATCAATGCAATTATAAAATTCGATTTTAGTTGAGCTAAAGTGACAAAGTGAAGAAGTATGTTTAATTGTATGCAATATAAATTATCTATACTAAAAAATTTAAAAAAAGAACACAAAGAAACATTTCATGTGTAATTTACGTTTATATTAGTACTATGGGAACACTAGAATACCTAAAATATAGAGATACCTTACTAAAGAGGTTACTTAACACAACAGACATTGATCTTTTAAGAAAGATTGAAGAAGTGTTGAATAATAATGAAGATGATTTTGCTAATGAATTATCTGATGATGATATTAAAAGTATAGAATTGGGTAAGAGTCAAATACAAAATGGAGAAGTTGTTTCTTATGAAGAGATACTTAGCAGACATCAATAGTGAAAAGGAAAGTAATCTTCTCAAAAATAGCAGAACAAAAACTAGAGTCACTATTAAAATATTTAGAAGTTGAATGGTCTCAATCTTCTAAGAAAAAGTTTTTGAAAAAATTAACCAAATCACTCGAGCAAATAGATACTTTTCCAGAGAGTAATAGGCGATCTAAATCATTGAAACTATACAGATGCAAAGTAACTAAACAAACGTCTTTTTATTATACATTTAATCAAAAAGAAATTCATGTAAGTTATTTATTGATAATAGAATGGAAAACAGACTGGATGAATAATCTCTTTCGATTGAGTTTTGAGAACCACAATTAGTAAAGCAAAACAGGCTACTCGTATAAAGATATCCTCAAGTTTTATTACAGCAATATTTTCCTACTGGATGAACGTGCGATAAGTTTTTATATGTTGTTTTAAATTCTAAAACAACACCTTTTTATATTAATTTAATGTTAAATCAACATTAAATCTACTTTAATCCCTAACTTTACTTGTAAACATAAAGTGTTGAACCGATAAATAAATGTTATTCCCAACGAGGAAGACTGATGAAGATAGTAGTACAACTTATTCTAATGATACCTATACTGTGTTTGCATGCTCAGCAAATTAAAACAACGCAAGATGTTGGAGCATGGATGGGGGCTACATTAAAATATGACCTCACGAAAGACCTTGATCTTAGTTTAAGTCAGGATATTCGATTTCAAGAAAGTTTATCAGAACTTGATAAATATATTTCGGAAATAGGACTATCCTATAAAATCAATAAGGAGTTTAGAATCGGAGGAGAATTAAGGTATTATATCAATCAAAAAAGAGATGAAACACAATCACAGAATTGGCGATACAACCTTGATTTCAAATATAGAACGAAGCTGATCAAACACCTTAAATTTAGATATCGATTAAGGCATCAAACGGCATATGAAAACTTGTTTACTGCCCAACCCAATAAAGGTGAGTCTAAATCAGCTATTAGAAATAGAGTTGGATTGTTTTACAAACTTAAGAATCATCATGAACTATATTTCACAACAGAAATATTTAGAACTATTTTATATTACAGAAAACCTTATTTCAGTGAATTAAGGTTTGTAGTAGGAGACGAAATTGAAACAAAGTATGGTCAATTTGATTTGTCTTTTGGCTATGAAAGAGAACTAAACTCACTTTACCCATTACATTTCATGTTTACTAGAGTGTATTACACATTCAAATTATAGGATGAGCAAGATTGTATACATATTTTTATCACTCTTTTTAGTAGTAAGCTGTACGAAAAAAACAGTAATACTAGATGGTGAACCAACCCCTGGTTTTAGTCTTCCTTTAATTTTAAATTTAAATGGAAAAGATTGTTTCTACGATGACGATTTAAATCTACTAAAGTATCCCATATCCAACAATGAGCTTCAGAATTTTCAAGCATTAGTTAAATTCCAAAACGAAGCAGAAGTATTGTTTAATAAGCAAATTAGTCTTCAAAATAATCACGTTAATTCATTTGGAGATCTTGAATATCACAAACCTTATGATCTACAAGTTAAACTATTAGATAAAACGCTTAACTTGAAGTTTATTTTTACTAACCTAACTTTGGCTAGAGTCGTTACCTATGATGACATAAAAAATGATCCTAAATCATTAGCTAAATTAACGGTTAATTATGCTAATTACCCCATTCCTAGTTACAACAAGTATATCGGAATTGAAATACGAGGTAAATCATCGGTGTTTAACGATAAAAAATCTTATGGCTTTGCCCCTTTACAAACGAAAGCATTAAAAGACGTGTCATCTTCTAGTTTTTTTAATTTTGAAACAAACCATAAATGGGCTCTAGATGCTCTTTTTACTGATAAATCAAAAGTTAGAAATAAAGTATGTTTCGAGTTGTGGAGTAGCTTGTCAAGTGTTTCTATTGAGTCAGAGTTTCTTGAACTTTTTGTTAATAACAAATCGTTAGGACTCTATCGGTTGTCAGAAATATATACTGATGAAAATCTTAATTTGTCTAACAATTCCTCAATGCACGAAGGAATTGATAATAGTACTTTCACAAAGTTCCTTGAACTACCAGCGAATATGCCAAGTGGTAAGTTTTGGGCAGATTGGGAGCAAGTTTATCCTGATCCATCTGAAAAAGATTCATGGGATGATTTTTATGAATTATCAAGGCTAATAACAACAGCAAGTAATGCTGAGTTTAATCAAAAAATCTTTGATCAATTGGATATCAATAATACTATTGATTACTATTTGTTTATGAGCTTATGTGATGGATATGATAATTTGGGTAAAAATTGGTTTTTCTTGAAGAAAGATCAAACACAAAAGTTTAAAATATTACTGTGGGATTTAGATGCGACTTGGGGGAGAACTAGTCAAGGTTATACTCGTAGTTATAATAAAACAAATGAAAATAATTTGTTTAGTCGCTTGTTAGAGTTAAATACTAATGATTTTAGGAATAAAGTAAAGAACCGTTGGGAACTGTTAAGAAGCAACCAATTTAGCGAAGCAACAATAAAGGCATTGTTTGAGTCAAACCTCAATCAATTAGCTAATTATAATGCAGAGGAATTAGAAAACACCAAATGGAACTCCAACTTTAATATTCAAGCAGAAAAGCAATATATTAATAGCTGGATTTCCAATCGGTTAATCTTTCTAGATAATTATTTTTCAAACCTCTAGTTTATTTCCTAGCTTTTAGAAAGTAAATCCTTTATCAGTTGCTTGTTTTTTTATGGCTTTAATCATAGTGGCATCCAGACTTAAATTTTCACCAGATTCTTTTTGCTTTTCAGCTACATAAGCTTTTCGCTTTTCAGCTAATTCTTTAATCTTATTTTGGATGGCTTTTCTTTCCTTTGCTTTGTTATCAACATAGACCTTTTTTTCTTCCAAACTCATCCCTTTCATTTCTTGAGGTAAGTCTTTTTCCTTGATTTTTTCAATTTGAACGTTGTTTTCTTTTTTAGCATCTACTAAATCCCAAGAAGAATTCATATATACATGCTTGCTTTTGGAAATGGTACGTTTTACATTATTAGCAGCTCCATAACTCAATGCATTAGCATCTTGAGATAATTGTTTATTCTTTTTACTGTACCCTAACGATCCAAATGGAATATAAGTATCATTGAGTTTGTTGTTGAGGGTGTTAATTTCATCGTCATAAGGAGTTTCAATGTAAACAGTTTCCTTGTTCATGTCAATATTCATGTAACTTCCCTCTGTAAGTTTCGCTCCATCCATCCATTTTCCGGAGATGCCTTCTTCAAAACCTCCACAAAAAATCGTATTTATCGTAATTCCTTTGTTTAATGCATTTTTACATGAAGTTTGGTAGTTCTTTGGTCCTTGAGTAAAAGGTTCATTTCCTGCAATGAAAATGGCATTTAACCCTAGTTGTTCATTACCCCAGTCTAATTCGTTTGTAGCAGTTTCAATTACATAACCGCAATATTCGCTTCCACCATTAGTAGTAAGTGCAAAAAGTTGCTCTGAAATATCATCAAGATCAGAAGTTAAAGCCAATACCTTTCTAATATAACCAACTTCACTGTTTAGTCGGTCATTTCCATATTCATACAGTGCTATTTGAAGCTTTGCTTTTTGCTCTTGCTTTTTTGCTTCTGAAAGTTCATCTACAATTTTCCAAAGTTGTGATTTTGCTTGCTCAATTAAACCATCCATACTGTTGCTCGTATCTAATAACAAAGCAATGTTAATCGTGTTTTCTGTAGGTGGAGGAGTGAGTTGTCCAAGGAGTTGATTTTCTTGTTGGGTAGTAGCAGATGTACAACTAAAAAAGATCATACTAAAGGCTAAACTTGTACTTATTTCTCGCTTAAATTTTCTTAGTGCTTTCATGGTGTTTAAATTTTGTTTACACTAATTAAATATGAAATGATAAAGTTTGAAACATAGAATGAGTGAACGGGTATTTTGATTGAGTGTAGCAGTCTGATTAACAAATGTGAAAGAATGATAAGCATTCTGTTTATTTATTTGCATCTAAAAAATTACAACATTAACTTTATTACAAGTGAAAACCTTCCTATGAAAAAAGCATTAAAGAGAATTGGTGTAGTTCTACTACTGTTAGTTGCAACTGTTGTTATATCCTATTTTATCATTAAGATAGAGCCAACACCCTCTTACACACCTGAGAGAAACTACATCGAAAACAAAGAAAATGAAATTCTAGCTAAATTTTTAACAGCTAAAGACAGCAGCGTTATTGAATTAGAGGAGGGACATTTCAAACTATCGCAAAGCCTATCATTGGATGGCGTAAGCAATATTATTATCCGAGGAAAAGGAATCGACAAAACCATTTTAAGTTTTAAGGATCAAAAGAAAGGAGCAGAGGGGATACGAGTGAGTAACTGCAAAAATATAACGATTGAAAACTTAACCGTTGAAGACGCCAAAGGAGATAACATAAAATTTATGGATACTGATGGTATTATTATGCAGTACGTACAAAGTAGTTGGACAGGAAAAGTAAGTAGTAAAAATGGAGCTTATGCTTTTTACCCTGTATTAAGTAAAAATATAGTAATAGATCATTGTCGATCTATAGGTTCTTCGGATGCTGGTATTTATGTTGGTCAATCGGATAGTGTGGTTATTAGTAACAATGAAGTATTTTATAATGTAGCAGGTATTGAAAGTGAGAACTCTAAAAACGTGAAGATTTTCAATAATGAGGTATACGAAAATGTAAGTGGAATTTTAATTTTCGACTTACCAATGCTTACTCAATATGGTAAAAACATTGAGGTTTACAATAATAATGTGTATAATAATAACATTAAGAGTTTTGCTCCTAAAGGTTCAATCGTTGGACAAGTACCAACGGGTACAGGTTCTATTGTTTTAGCAACTAATCAAGTGAATTTTCATGATAATACGTTTACTGATAATAAAACATTAGGTATTGCGGTATTGAGTTATAAATTGATCTATGAGCTAGGGAAAAATGAAGCAGAAAACGATCCTTCTTACAATGAAGATGGTGAGGCTATTGGTGTCCGTAGACATAATGAAAATTATAAAAACGATAAAAACTACGATCCAGATCCAAGAAATGTGACTATTGGATCAAACAACTATGAAAATTCTTATTGGTTCCCAACGTTAAACAATGTGTTTGGAGAAATCATGCTATTTAAAAGTGCATTTACTTATCGTCATGTGGTTTGGGATGGAATCAAAGAAGAAGGTGTGGGAAATACAAGCATTATTTGTTTTAAAGAAGATGTATCAGAAGATATGTCATTTTTAATGCTGGATGTGATAAATGATTTTGAAAATATAACGTCAGATGTATCGAAATTTAAGTGTAAGTAGTCTTTTTTTAGTTTTAGTTCTCATCATTTCTTGTAATGATAGTAACAAGGAAGAGACAGTAGAAGAGAAGCAAGTTAGTGGTAAAAGTATTAATGGCTTATTAGCAGCTCCGTACCCTACAGATACTTACGATATGGGCTTGTTGAAATTATCTGAATACGGCTTTTTTAAGCAGCCATTAAATCAGTTAATTCCAATAAGTGAACAAGTGATTCCTTACGAGTTAAACTCACCTTTATTTTCTGATTACACCTCTAAAAAGCGTTTTATTTACTTGCCAGAGGGAACTTCAATGAATGTTGTTGAAGATGATGAAATACTAGATTTTCCAGTTGGAACGGTTATTATTAAGAACTTTTATTACAAGGGCGACCAATTAGCAGATTCAGATGAGGATAAACTCTTAGAAACTCGTTTGTTGGTACATAGTGAGAAGACTAACAAATGGGAAACAATTCCGTATATCTGGAACGAAGAACAAACAGAGGCTTACTTATATATTCTTGGGAAAGACATTGATGTTACGTTTAAAAAGACACCAGAAGCTCAGCCTGTTTCATTTACCTATTCAACACCAAATGTAAACATGTGCAAAAACTGCCATATTAATAATGGTAAGGTAGTGCCTATTGGTCCTTCACCAATGCAGTTGAATGGAACGAATGCTGCACTAGGAAATGAAAATCACATTGCTTATATGAAAGCAAAAGGTTTTTTAAACGAAACAAGAGAAGTTTCAGAGATAGACAAGATCCCTAGTTATAAAGTAGCATCTAGCGGAAATACGAATCAATTAGCACGTGCATATTTACAAGCCAATTGTGCACATTGTCATAGAAGCCAGGGTTCTGCTAAAACAAGTGGATTAAACTTAAATTATCATGAAGAAAACCTACAGGCAATAGGTGTTAATAAACATCCAGTAGCAGCCGGACAAGGATCTGGGAATTTGAAATTTGATGTTGTGCCAGGCAAACCAGAAGAGTCGATTATGGTTTATCGTATGGAGAACAGCGAACCAAACATTGCCATGCCAGAAGTTGGTAAAACACTCATCCACGAAGAAGGAGTTGCTCTAGTTAAAAAGTGGATTAAGGAGATGGAGAAGTAAATAAAAATAGATGCTTAAATATGTATCTATTATATCATTTCTCATAATTCTATCAGTGAGATGTTCTCTAAGAGGTAAAGGTTGGGACTATACCTCAGTTTGGTTTTCTTCTGTTGAATTTGGAATTCCTAATAATTGTAATGGAGATGTATACTCTAAGAGAATTGAAATTTATACAGACTCTAAAAGACCAGTAAAAATTCATGCTATTTCAAAAAGCTCTGATGATTTGCAAGTTTTTCATGACTCTTCAAAAGTATCAATTGATAATGAGTTTATTTTAAACTCTAAACAACCCATTACCTTAGATGTTCAAATTAAAATTAACCCCAAAACACAATTTGAACAACATTATATTAAGATTAGATCAGACCATTATTCAGCTAAAAATGAAAAAATAGTTTTCAAACCTAAATCTTATGTAGTTTCAGTCTTTCAAATTAAGAATAAAGAGGACATAATGATTGATATGAGTAATAATTGTTTGGATTCTATTTCAGTTAAATTTCCCATTGGAGGGACTATAACTTCAGTAGCATTCTATAGTGCGGATGATAGTCTGAAATTAATGAATCCGTATAAATCTATATCATATATGACCGGAGACGATAGAACTTTATCTTTTTCTAAAAAAGATATTGGAAAATATTTGGTAGATTTTTCCTCATGTCACTGGGGAACTTCTTTTTTCTTAGAATTAAGATAGGTATTCCATCATTAGTACTATAACTAAATATACACTCTTCAATTTAAAGCTTAAAGACTTATCTTTGACATAGTAAATGATAAAAAACAACTCTTTAAAATATATTTTACTCTCATTCACATTTCTTTTTGTAAGTGAATCCTTTTCATTTAGCATTAAAAGATATTCTCTTCAATATATGATAGAGGCATCAAACTATATTGTCAAAGGAAAAATAATATATATAGAGGATGTTGATAGCATAAGAAGAAAGCAATTGAGAACAAAATCAATGGATATGTTCCCTAACTCAATAGGTTGTGGATATTGCTCTAAACAAGCTTCATTTGTTGTCAGCAAAGTATTAAAAGGAGAAATGCTAGTTGATACAATAAGAATTAACTATGGTGTAAATCCTATATTCTTACTTAAGGATTTCCATGAAAACGAAGAATATATTCTTTTTCTGGATAAATTTGAAGAGATTGATTCTTATTATACAACTAAACCTAGATCAGGATCTAAATCGATGCATTTAGATGAATATGAGCGTTTGGTAGATGCTTATCTTTCGTTAAAGTCAAAGAAAGATAAACGAAACTGGATAATAGACTTATGTATAAATCCAAAATTATCATACGAGGGCACATTAAGTCTTGAATATTCCACTGCAAGTGACTTTTCAAAAGAGGAGCAAGAAAAATTACGAAAAGGACTAGAGTCTTTTTCTATAGATACTTATGGTTATAATGAACTAGCTGAAATTGTAGCTGAATTCCCTTAATTAATATTGCTAGATGAAGAAATTAATAAAATACTCCATAACCCTATTTCTTCTATTTGGTTTAGCTCATGCATTAGTAATAACAATTGATGGTATTAATGATGATAAACCAAGCACAAATGCTTCTTTTATTATCGTTTTAGGCTCAAAAGTGAATGAAGATGGCACATTATCTAATCGTTTGAAAGCTCGTTTAGATAAGTCGATAGAGCTGTTCAATGAAAATCCTATGCTATCTATATTTGTTAGTGGAGGATTGGGTAAGGAGGGGCACTTTGAAGGATCAAAAATGAAAGTATATCTCGTATCTAAAAATATTCCAGAAAATCAAATCTATGTGGATAACAAAGGCAATAATACGAGGCTAACTGCTCAAAATTTTAGTAAACAATTCCCCGAATGTAAGTCGGTTTTGGTTGTTACTCAATTTTTCCATGTTACTAGAAGTAAAACTAGCTTTGAAACAAGCAGGAATAGACCAAGTTTATGGTTTTAGTCCAAACTATTACGAATGGCGAGATGTTTATGCCACGTTTAGAGAAATTCCTGCTTATTATAAGTATTTATTAGGTTCTTAAATAGAATTGAAATTTAACAGATACTCAATCTCATTAGCGATCAGTCGATCATCCGTATTTTTCCATTTTTTTAGAATATCATTACTGATCCAATCCCAACGATGATCTAAGTTTGTAATATCTGGTAAAAAGTAAGTAAGTTGAAAGTTTCTAATCCCTTTCATTAACATAAAAAAGATAAATCTCGACTGATAGGCACGCTTGGTTTTGCTATGGTTAACCTTATAATCGAAACTAGCAAAGAATGACATTGCTCCAGAAAAAAAGGTGCTTAATTGATCAAAATAAGGTTGTACAACCATGACTTGTTCGTGCCAAAGTATTTGTTCATTCGCCTTCCATATTAATTCATCGATGGATGGATCATTGGGCGAAGCAACTAAAAGCTCTCTTACTTGATTTAATTTATCAAACGCTCTAATTATGAGTTGGTGTTTTTCTTTTTCGACTAATAACTTATTAAAGTCATCGTAATTCATATGATGAAAAGCTAAATGCATCCAACCCAATTCTTGAAAAATTTGGTTGTTGATAATTCGAATGATTTGAAAATTATCTTCAAGCGATCGCTTTATTTTGTTACAACTCTCCGAAAAAGATCTAATTCCCGCTTCATCCCAATTAATACGCTGCATACGATTGCCCACGTGAAAAGAGGCAAATGCAGCCATTCCACACCATTTGTGAAGTTTAGGATTTAACTGATACAGAATAGCATAATGCTTTGTTATTTGAATATTTCGTCCAATAACGTCAGCTTCTTGAGGAAGATCAAAGCTTGGAATACCAGTAGGTAATTTCATTACATATTACATCTGATTAGGAACATCAATCCCCAGTAAATCCATAGCAGATTTAACTGTTTTAGCAACTTCTTTTGTAATTAATAGCCTAGTGTTTTTAACTGCTTGATCTTCTTCTCCCAAAATAGAGGTAGATTGATAAAACGAGTTGAACGTTTTCACCAAATCAAACGCATAATTACAAACAATAGAAGGATTATAGCTTTTAGCAGCCTCTTGAATAACCTCTGGGTAATCAAGCATAATGGTGATTAACTCTTTTTCTTCTGGCGTTAAACCAGTGCTTGTAATGTCATTTGTTGGCTGCTCTTTTCTGAGTATCGACTGAATACGCGCATAACCATATTGTATAAAAGGGGCAGTATTTCCATTCAGATCAATAGACTCTGCTGGGTCAAATAAAATACGTTTTTTAGGATCAACTTTTAATAAAAAGTATTTTAATCCCCCAACTCCAATCGTGTGATACAAGTTGTTTCTATCCTCGTCCGATAATCCATCTAAATGACCTCGCTCTTGCGTCATTTCTTTAGCATCTGAAGTGATCTCTGCCATGATATCATCAGCATCAACTACTGTCCCTTCTCTTGATTTCATTTTACCAGTAGGTAAATCAACCATTCCATAGGATAAGTGGAAACAGTTTTTTGCAAAATCATACCCTAACTTTTTAAGGATTGTAAATAATACCTTAAAATGATGATCTTGCTCATTTCCTACCGTATAAACCATTCCTTTGGTTGAAGGATAGTCTTTGAAACGCTCAACGGCAGTACCAATGTCTTGCGTCATGTAAACAGAAGTACCATCACTTCTCAAAAGTAATTTGTCATCCATTTTATGGTCACTAAGGTCGCACCAAATAGATTGATCTTCTTTTTGATAAAAAATACCTTCTGCTAACCCTTTTTCCACAATATCCTTCCCTAGTAAATAGGTGTCACTTTCATAGTAAAGTTTATCAAAGTTAACTCCCATGGTATTATAAGTAACATCAAAGCCTTCGTATACCCAGCCGTTCATTTTTTGCCATAAAGCATATACTTCGGGATCTTTAGCTTCCCATTTTCGTAACATTTCTTGAGCTTCGAGTAGGATAGGAGCTTGTTTTTTCGCTTCCTCTTCTGAAAGACCTGTGCTTACTAATTCATCAATTTGTTTTTTGTAAGCTTTATCAAAAGCAACATAGTATTTCCCAGCTAATTTATCTCCTTTTAAACCTGATGATTGAGGAGTTTCTCCTTCTCCAAATTTTTGCCAAGCAATCATTGATTTACAGATATGGATTCCTCTATCATTAATGATTTGAGTTTTCACTACATCATGACCACTAGCATCTAAGATGTTAGCAACAGCATATCCTAAAAATATATTTCTTAAATGACCTAGATGTAAAGGTTTATTGGTATTAGGGGAGGAGTATTCAACGATATAGGTTTCTCCTGTTCGCTTACCATAACCATAAGTAGTTTGATTAGTTACTTGCTTAAACTCATTCAACCAATACGTATCATTAATAGACAGATTCAAGAAGCCCTTGACAACATTAAAATCAATGATTTCATCAATTGTTTCACTCAAATAAGTCCCAATTTGATTGGCTGTTTCCTCTGGTGATTTTTTACTAGTTCTAAGTAAAGGGAAAACAACTAAAGTTAAATCTCCTTCAAATTCTTTTCTGGTTTTTTGAACTTGAATTAGGTTTAAAGGGATATCTTGATTGTATAGTTTACTTAAGGATTGATGAATTAATTCTGTCATTGATTTAGGTTTGGAAACACAAAAATAATGGGATTTAAATATTTATTCATGCTTTTATAAGAAAAGATAGTTCTTCATCTATAATTACCAACGTTTAGCATCACACCAATCATTTTCATTACTTTTGTATGTATAAATAACACAAAGTAATGAAGACGAAAACACTTAAAAAAAATAAAATAAATGTAGTAACACTAGGTTGCTCTAAAAATGTGTTTGACTCTGAGTTACTTATGGCTCAACTTAAAGCGAATAAGTTCGATGTTGTACACGAATCGAATGAGGAAGATTCAGCAATTGTTATTATAAATACCTGTGGGTTTATTGATAATGCTAAAGAAGAATCAGTAAATACGATTTTGGCTTACGCAGATGCAAAGGATGAGGGGAGAGTTGATAAAGTGTATGTTACAGGCTGTTTAAGCGAACGTTACCGGGAAGATTTAAAGCAAGAAATTCCTCAAGTAGATGCATTTTTTGGAACTAGAGAGTTACCTAATATTCTGAAAACATTACGAGCTGATTATAAAAAAGAGCTTCTTGGAGAACGGATCTTAACAACTCCAAGTCATTACGCCTATTTTAAAATTGCTGAAGGATGTGACCGTCCATGTTCATTTTGTGCTATTCCATTGATGAGAGGCGGACATAAATCAACGCCAATCGAACAGCTAGTAGATAATGCAAAGAGTTTAGCTAGTCAAGGAGTTAAAGAATTAATGCTTATTGCACAAGATTTAACTTACTACGGACTTGATCTATACAAGAAAAGAAATTTAGCAGAATTGTTAGAAAAGCTTGCTGATGTAAACGGTATTGATTGGATTCGCTTGCATTACGCTTACCCGAGCGGTTTCCCAATGGATGTATTAGATGTAATGAAAGATCATCCAAATGTGTGTAATTATTTGGATATGCCTTTGCAGCATGCTTCAACAAAAATGTTAAAAGCCATGCGTAGAGGGATTACAAAGGAGAAAACCTATGAATTGGTTCAAAAAATAAGAGATAAAGTTCCTGATGTTGCCTTAAGAACAACGTTAATTGCTGGTTATCCAGGAGAAACCGAACAAGATTTTAAAGAAATGATCGATTGGGTACAAGATATTCGCTTTGATCGATTAGGATGTTTTACCTACTCACACGAAGAAAATACACATGCCTATAATTTCGAAGACGATGTTCCAGATGAAGTCAAAAAAGAACGGGCAGAAACTATTATGGATATTCAATCAGGTATTTCCTATGAGCTAAACCAAGAAAAAATAGGGAAGACGTTTAAAGTTCTTTTTGACCGAGCGGAGGGTGATTATTTCTATGGACGCACGGAATTTGATTCTCCTGAAGTCGATAATGAAGTGTTGGTTAAAATTAACGAAGCTAACCATGTTCGTATTGGAGATTTTGCCAATGTAAAAATCAACTCAGCTGATTATTTTGATTTGTTTGGGGAGGTGGTTTAGGTTAAAAGTGGTTACGTTCTTGAATAATTTATATTAACCATTAAAATGGAAGATCAAAATAAAGTAGATTGGAAGAAGTTAGATTTGATGGATGATGATGAATTAAAAGAGATAAACGATAAAATAAAAATCATAGAACAAGAAGGGAAAAATAATATTTTGAAATATTTTGATAGGATTCATAATAAATTATTCTCATTGAATAATATTTTTATTGTCGCTTTTTTTGCTCTTTTTAAGTTAAATGATAATACTCCTTTATTTACAGTTTTTATTCCATTAGTTAATCTCTGTCTATTATTATTTATAGAATATAGGATGATGGAAAAGAGTAGAATAGAAAGTGAAATTTCATCGAAATTTGAAGAATTTACCAAAATACACAAAAATCAAATAGATAGAACTAACTTATATTCATTGCTTACCATATTTTCAACGTTGATAGTTTTCATAGCTTTTATCTATTATTTAATAAAATAATTATCGACTACTTTTATTCATTTGGGCAAGTTGTTAGATAAAAGTCCCCTCTTGAGAGGGGATATAGGGGTGTGTAATATTATTTAAATAATCCTTATTTTGTTACTTTTGAAAAAACACACCCCCAGCCCCTCTCAAGAGGGGAGTGAAGATGAACAGAAAAATAATACCATATAACCCTAAACTGAAAGAACTTGCTCGGCAATTAAGAAATAATGCTACAAAATCAGAAATAACCCTTTGGCAAAAGTTAAAGAGAAAACAAATAAAGGGTTACGACTTTCATCGTCAAAAGCCTTTGTTGGATTATATCGTTGATTTTTATTGTTACGAGCTACAATTAGTTATCGAGGTTGATGGTTATTCTCATCAGTTAGATGAAGTAAAGAAAAAAGATAAGTTAAAAGAATCAGCATTGAGTAAAGTAGGTTTACGAGTGTTAAGGTTTTCAGATCAACAGGTGCTTAACGATTTAGATAATGTTTTGAGAGAAATAGAAAACTACATTAATACTTTTGAAGAAACACACCCCCAGCCCCTCTCGAGAGGGGAGCAGTAGTTATCGAGTTTGTCAACTTTCAGTTGAGTTGTTTAATTTAAAAACAACTGGTGTAAATTTTTTTTGAAACGTTATTTAATGCGTTTAATCATTTATCTTTAAAAAACAAAATCATTTGGAAATGAACAAAAAACTACTTTGTGCTAGTCTCATACTTTTATTTGCTTCCTGTAAATCAACCTCAGTATCAAAAGAAGAAGCTAATCTTCAAGAAAAAAGCTTTTACGATTTTACAATGAACAAACCAGATGGAAGCCCAGTTAAAATGGATGCTTATAAAGGAAACGTTGTATTATTAGTAAATACTGCTACAAAATGCGGGTTAACACCTCAATTTGAAGGACTTCAATCCCTTCATGAAAAATACGAAAGTAAAGGTTTAAAAGTGTTAGGAGTCCCTTGTAACCAATTTATGGGACAAGAGCCAAACTCAAATGAAGAAATGGAGGCAGTGTGTAAAAAAAATCATGGAGTTACTTTCCAATTATTTGAAAAGAGTAACGTAAATGGAGAAGAAGCCATTGATCTTTATAAATTTCTTAGGGTTTATAATGTTGAAGAACACGGGAATAAAATAAGATGGAATTTTGAAAAGTTTTTAATAAACAGAAAAGGAGAGGTTGTTAAGCGATTTAAACCAACAACAAAGCCCGAAGAAATTGAAAAGTATATATTAAACCTGATTTAAATAAAAACTCATATTAGTTTAAAAAAATCACTTTCACCATTTATCAGTAATAGATATATTATTTGTTTTTAACAAATTTTTCCCACTCAGCAAATTTTTCTTCGTTCATAACGCGTTCCATTTTAACTTGTCCTCCTTTTTTCTTGTTTCTTTCGTTCCAATCATAGAAGGTTTGAGGGGGAATTATTTCTACTTTAACACCTTCCAGTGCTTTGCTTCTGGCAACTTTATAGTTTTTATTTGCTTCTTTTAAGAACTCATCGAGCGTATTAGCCGTTTCTTTTTCAGAAATCTCTTTGTTTGAACCAATGTACCAACAGTGGTAAAATTCTCCATCATCTAAACGTTTTGCACAAACTGTATACTCTGTAATTTGTGTAGCAAACGTATCTTCTAAAAATTTCATTGCATCGTCCATCTTATTAACAGAGAGTTGAGAACCAACAGTGTTTAAGAAAAACTTTGTTCTTCCAGTTATTTTTATTTCAGCTTTTTCTATATCAGTAAACTTTATTGTATCACCAATTAAATACCTCCAAGCTCCGCTAACTGTACTAATAATAAGTATATAATCAGTTTCAGCCTCTACTTCTTCTAAGGTTAGGGATGGGGTTGTTTGTACTATGGAACCATCTTCTTTTATATATTCTGCTTTAAAGGGTATGAATTCAAAATAAACTCCATTGTTTGTGTTTAGTTGCATAGCGTCAGTTTCTGGTCTTATTTGTGTCGCTAAATAACCTTCAGAAGCTAAATACGTATCAATAACCGTAACAGGTTTACCTAATAAAGCCTTAAAGCTTTTTGCATAGGGACTAAAAGCTACTCCTCCAGAAGTATAAACCGATAAATTAGGCCAAATGTCATGAATGTTTTCTAAGTTATGATAAGCAATAACTTTTTCAAGCATTAACTCTATCCAAGAAGGAATACCACTCAAAGCACCAATATCCCATTTTTTAGCATTTTCAGCTATGTGTTGTATTCGTTCATCCCAATTATCAATTTTTGCTATGTCTTCTCCCGGTTTATAATATCCCTTAAACCAGAACGGGATATTGCTAGCGGTTATACCACTTATTTCACCTTCTAAAAAATCATTATTCTGTTTTAAATCTGTTGAGCTTCCCAGCATCATAATTTCTTTTTCAAAAAAATCAGGTTCTAGATCAAAGTGGCTTAAAGAGAAAACTTGTTTAACACCAGCATCCTTTATAGCAGAAAGCATATCATCGGTAACAGGAATTCTTTTACTTGTTTTTCCAGTTGTACCAGAACTTAGAGCAAAATAGGAAGGTTTACCTGGCCAGGTGACATCTGTTTCTCCATCTTGTATTTTATGCCACCAGTCTTTACTGAGTGAATGGTAATCAAAATAAGGAATATTGGATACAAATGATTTTTGAATATCATCTGAATTTAAAATGGACTCAAAATCATAATATCTACCAAACTTTGTTTCTTTAGCAGTACTTAAAAGAGTTTTTAATACTTGTTTCTGTGCTTCTACATGATCTGTTTCAGAAGAGAGTGAGTCTTTTAAATTAATTACTCCTTTAATGATATTTCCTAAAATTGCCATATGAATGTTTAATTGCCAATTAAGATAAGAATGTTCTTACAGTAATACCTTTAGTAGGTATGACTTTTATCAAAATAAATTGTAGATTTTTATCAGAACCTAAAAGGTTCAAAAATATCACATATTTATAAATCAATAGACACCCTATAATATCGTTAGATTTTTGATATGCAGTTGAGTCTGACTTCTATTCTAGATATTACTTTCTCTTTGGTACAAAAGCCAGTAAAACAAACCCTAAAATAAAGAATGAAGCCAATAAAAGTACAGAATACCTCATACTTCCAAACTCTTGCTCAAGGTAAGCAAACATAACCATTCCTAGTACAATTCCAACTTTTTCAGAAACATCATAAAAGCTAAAGTAAGAAGACGTATCATCCGTTTGTGGTAAAAATTTGGAGTAGGCAGAACGAGCTATTGATTGTATGCCTCCTAAAACTAAACCTACAAAAGAAGCTGTAATATAGAAACTTGTCGGACTTTCAATAAAAAAGGCAATAATTGAAAGTGTAGCCCAGCCTACATTAATAATTTGAAGTGTTCTTATATTTCCTATTTTGCTGGATAGTTTAGAGGCTAAAAATGCTCCAAGAACAGCAACCAGCTGAATAAGCAATATACTTACAATCATTCCAGTGCTTTTTTGACCATCACTTTCCCAAAGAATCTCTTTTTCAGCAAAATATGATGCAACCATAATTACTGTTTGAACCCCCATGCTAAAGGTGAAAAAAGCAATTAAAAAGCGTTTTAACTGTTTATTTTGTTTGAGACTTTTCCAAACCTTTTCTAATTCTTTAAATCCACTAAAAAGAACATCTTTAGAGAGGTTTATTTTGTTTTTGTTCTCTTTTATTTTTGAGAGAAAAATATGGCTGAAGCCAAACCACCAAAGTCCAACTAATACAAAGGATAGTCTCGTTGCAAACCACCCGTATTCAGCAATTTCTTCTTCGCCTTCAATACCAAAAAGTCCATGACCTTTAATTAAAACTAAGCAAAGAATTAGTAAAATAACACTACCAATGTAACCGAGTGAAAAGCCTCCTGAACTTACTCGGTCTTGATCTTCTTTTTCTGCAATTTCGGGTAGATAGGCATTATAAAAAACCAAACTACCACAAAACCCAATTAAGGCAAGTAGGTAGAGCAATATTCCCCAGTGAAGCGCTTCTCCGCTAAAAAAGTAAAAGCCCATGCAGGATAAAGAGCCTAGATATGCAAAAAAACGTAAAAAGGGCTTTTTTCTGCCCATATAATCAGCAATACCAGATAAAAATGGACTTAAAAGTGAAACTAATAGATATCCAAACGCACCAGCATAAAAAATAAGTGACGTATTGATAACTTCCCATCCTAAAAAGTTTACAACAATCTGTTGATTGCCCTCAATGATCACTTCTTTACCAATATCTGGCATGCGAGTAAGTCCGGCATAAAACAAGGGGAAAATGGCTGTAGAAATAACAAGTGGATAAACAGAGTTAGCCCAGTCATACATCATCCAGGCTCGGATAAGTTTTTTATTGCCTTTTTCTAAAGCCATTGGTAATAATTAATTGAGTCTAAAGAAACAAAAATTAGTCATTCTTTTGAAGCTCTTCTAATACCTTTTTTATGTTTTTAATTTCTTGTTTGAGTGTTTTAACTTTCTCGTTTTCTTTCTTTAATAATTTAACTTCTTCTTTAAGTGAGATGTTTTCCTTGTTGAGTATAATAAGGTGTAGAAAGATTTCTTCTATTTTCTCTAAGTTATTTAATGAGGATTGTGTAAGATCAAATTGATCTTTTTCTTTTATCTCATTTGCAGATGGAATGCCTGGCAAATGGTTGTTCTCTTTCGTGTAAGCTTCAATTTCCTCTAAAGATTTGAATGTATAGTCTTCATTTAAAGAAGATTTTTCCTTATAATAGGTTTCAAAAACATAATCAGGAACATTCATAGTAACACCACCAGAAATAAAATTACCACTTGCCCTAACATTACCAACAACTTCTAAAGCTTCTGTTGGATTAGTTAATCCAATACCAACATTACCACCCGCTTCTATAACCAAATTAGGACTAGCTGCTCCAGTAACAAACTCAAGAGAGCCATCTCTACCAGTTCCGTTACCCGGAATTCTTATCCTCCATGCTGTGTTAACATCCGAACTATCGTTCTCTAATCGTAATTGGTTAGCAAATCCAGGAATACTTTCATTGGCAGTAAGCTGACCTGTAGGTGAAATAGTTCCAACACCAACTTTTCCATTTGTAGCAACAACAAAAACTGAATCATAGTTACCGTCTTGATCATTGCCAACATGAAGTTTGCCTAGCGGAGTAGAACTTCCAATACCAATATTTCCATTATCATCTATAAGCATAGCTTGTGTAGAGTCTCCAGCATCATTTCTAGTGTAAAAAGACATGTCAGTCCCAGAGCCTGCATTATACCTAGTTACTTTTATCGCCCCTGATTTTTGAGAATTTAAACCTGATGTCCCTGTTTTAAATTGTATTTGTACACCTCTTCCAGTTCCAGAATTACCATGAGCTTCGATTGTAAGTCCTTTTTCTGCACTACTACCCATGCTACCAACATAAAGGTACAAGTTGTTTTCAGGCATTAAAGTTCCCATACCAATTACTCCATCCAGAGTATCTTTAACAACTAGATTAGGTCTATCTGCTCTAACAGTAAATACCATTCCTTTTCCAGTAACTTTTCTAATATTTAAATAATTAGCTAAGTCTGCATCTTCATAAAAAGAAGTAGATGTATTTGGTGTAGTTATTTCCAAAGCACCAAAATCTTGGCTTGGAGCTTCAATATCTAATTTAGAGGTAGGAGATACCGTACCTAATCCAACATGCCCATTGTTTCTTACGATAAAAACAGAATCTTTTGTGGCATCCTGATCATTTTCAATATGAAATTTACCTTGAGGATTAGTAGTTCCAATACCAATTTCTCCACCACCCGTGTTTAAAATTAAATCTGCAGCTCCAGTCGCAGCAGCATCAATTCTTCCTTTATTAGAGGCATCAACCCATAATCTTAACCCTGTAGATGAAGCTGCATTAGTAACTGTTATACCATCATTTGAATTATCAGATTTTTGTCTAACTTGTAATGTACCAAGCGTTGGATTATCAAAACCAATTCCAACTCTACCTTGTTCAGTAATTATAAAGGATGAATCTTTTGTTGCATCTTCATCGTTTTCAACATAAAATTTATTTAAAGGTGTAGCAGTTCCAATACCAACAAATCCATCATTACGAACAGTGAGTAAAGCTTGAGTTGGAAAATCATTACTATCTGTAACCATAAAGGCATTATCAGATGCATCATCAGTTCTACCTCTAACCACTAAAACGGCTGGGTAGGTTCCTAACGATTTCCCAATATTAACTGACCCTCCTCCTTTGTTTATATCTAAGCGGGTAGGAGCAAGCCTGTTAATAAACCATCTGTTGGCACTACTAGTGAAATCTATGTAAGCAGAACCATTCGAGATGTCTAACCCTTTGTCGCCTGCATCATTTCTTGTGGAAAGTACAACCCCTCCATTTCCAATAAACTTAGAGTTTCCTCGAACATGTAAGCGTGCTGTTGGATTAGGGACCCCGATACCTATAGAGCCACTATAAGCACCACTTCCTTTAATAACAGTGGTGTCATTATTTAGTAGTGCTTTTCTTGCATAAATATCTCCAGGAGTTAATCCAACAATACTTCCATCAACCCATTCAGCACTATCAATAGTTACTACATTATTTGTAGGATCGAATAGGCGAATCCATTCATCTGTTAATGTGTCCCAGTAGTAATAGCCTGGAGTAACTGCTGTTGCACCAGTACCAGTCGTAGCAGTATTAAAGATTAATAAACTGTTTGAAGGTGTTGTTACTGGTGTAGCTAAGTTTGTAGCTGTTAGCGAAAGCTGAGGGATTAAAATACCTTTTGTAGTCGCTTCTGCATCAAAGATTGCTGAGGCATCTGGCGTTCTATTTGAGTTTGCTTCATCAACTTTAAAGCCAGTTTGGGCTTCTGTGTTTATGGCTAAACCGATGAAAAGTAGTGTCAGTAAGTTTTTCATATGATTATTGATTTCAAAATAGATACATAATAGATCAAAAGTAATGATTATCAGTCCTCTTTTGGTTAAAAGCGTTATAAATCAATCAAGAACTTTTGAACGTTCATGTAAAATAAAGGTTAGAGGATAATTTTTTCTTTTGAAAATGGTATCTTAAAATGAAGTTATATTTGTTACTGTAAGGTATAACGATAAAGGGCGATTAAAATCTAAACATAAATAGGAATGAAAAAAGCAATTTGGAACGGTCAAGTAATAGCTGAAAGTGAAAACACAGTAGTAGTGGAGAATAATCATTATTTTCCGCACGAATCAATAAAAAAAGAATTTTTTAAACCAACTAATACGCATACGACTTGTGCTTGGAAAGGAGAAGCTTCCTACTACACGCTCGAAGTAGATGGTAAAGAAAATATTGATGCTGCATGGTATTACCCAGAAGTATCTGAATTAGCTAAAGGGATTAAAAACCGTGTGGCCTTTTGGAAAGGAGTTCAAATAGAGGGATAGGTAGCGATCACAGATTTAGACAGGAAAAAAATGAATACAACAGAACTAAATATACCCGCAGGAGATAACGAGTTACACGCTAAGTTACATATTCCTGTTAGTGGTAAAATACGTCATTTAGCCATCTTTGCACATTGCTTTACTTGCACAAAAAACTTGGGTATTGCGCGGCATATAAGTAAAACCTTAACAGAAAAAGGAATTGCTGTGCTTCGTTTTGATTTTGCAGGACTGGGTAAAAGTGATGGAGAGTTTTCTGATACTAATTTCACCCATAACATAAAAGACATAAAGTTTGTTTATGATTACTTAGCCCAGAAATATAAAAAACCTGAGTTATTGATTGGTCATTCGCTAGGAGGAGCTGCTGTTTTAGCGGCTACTGCTGATCTTCCTGATGTAAAAGCAATTGTTACCATTGGATCGCCATCAACTCCATCACACGTTAAGCATATGTTTGAGCATCAGATTGAGCAAATTAAAGAAAAAGGAGTTGCTGAAGTGAATGTAGGAGGGAGACCATTTCAGCTTAAAAAACAATTCTTAGAAGATATTGAAAATAGAGATTTAACAAATATCATTCACAATCTGAAAAAACCTTTATTGATCTTACATTCACCTCAAGATACGATTGTAGAGATTGAGAATGCGGCAGAAATTTATCAGGCAGCTTTTCATCCAAAAAGCTTTATATCTCTTGATGGGGCAGATCATATATTGTCTAATAAAGAAGATGCTATCTACGCAGCAGATGTAATAGCAAGTTGGGCACAACGTTACGTACCCTTCGAAGAATTACAAACTGAAGTGACATTAGAAGAGAAAGAAATACTAATACACCTAAACTTAAATGATGGTTTCACTTCTAGTATTTTTTCAAATGAACATTCTTTGATAGCGGACGAGCCTAAATCGGCTGGCGGTAAAGATATGGGATTTGCTCCCTATGATTTATTGAATGCCTCATTAGGAGCATGCACAGTAATGACATTAAAATTATACGCTGAAAGAAAAGAGTGGGATCTAAAAGAAGTTTTTGTTCGTATTTCTAATGAAAAAAAAGAAGAAATAGTCAATGGCAAGCGAGTAAAAAAGGATTATTTCAAGAAAAAACTTAAGTTTGTCGGAAATTTATCCGAAGAGCAAAAAGCCAAGTTATTGGACATTTCCTCTCGGTGTCCTGTTCATCGAACGATAGCAGGTGAGGTAACGATTGATTCTATAGAAGTACATGATTGATAAGCAGAAGTTATTAGCACTTTACAAAGAAACAAGAAGAAAAACAACAGAACTTTGTCAGCATTTAACAGATGAAGAGTTTGTAGCACAACCCATCATAGAGGTTTCTCCTCCTAAATGGCATTTAGGACATACTACATGGTTTTTTGAAGAATTCATTTTAAAAAAACATCAAGAGAACTATCAGATTTTTGATGAGCAGTTTGCTTATGTATTTAACAGTTATTACGAAAGTGTTGGTGAAAAAGTAGTACGTACAAATCGTGGCAATTTATCGCGACCTACCGTAAATAGAATTTACGAATATCGAAAATACGTTACGGAAGCTTTAGTTGAATTTTTAAATGAAAATGAAATCTCTCAAGAGCTGGAAGAAGTTCTAGAAATTGGGATTCATCACGAAAAGCAACATCAAGAACTTCTACATACCGATATTAAATACATCTTTGGCAATAATCCACTACTACCTAAATACGAGGCCTCCTACAACAACCTTAGACCTGTCCCTACACAACATTGGATCCACATGGATGAGGGTGTCTATACGATTGGGCATCAGGGAGATGGTTTTTGTTATGACAACGAATTGGGACAACACAAGGTATATCTACACGAATTTGAAATTTCCAATAAACTCATTTCTAATGGTCAATGGCTTGA
>CATLPG010000012.1 GCA_950054195.1 uncultured Saccharospirillaceae bacterium | reverse complement strand
GAAATTTTAAAGAAGTTTTTTCCCCTGATTCTGCATCTGCTGGGCAAAACATAACAACTACTATTGACAAAAAGCTTCAATTGTATGGAGAAGAGCTCATGCAAAATAAAATTGGAAGTATAGTAGCTATTGAGCCTAAGACAGGGGAAATCTTAGCAATGATATCTGCCCCTAATTTTGATCCTAACTTACTCACTGGTGAGCAAGTAGGAAAAAACTACACAGCTCTTTTTAGAAATGACTCTACAAAACCACTAATTAATCGTCCACTTCTATCACAATATCCTCCAGGATCTATTTTTAAAATGGTTCAAGGACTTATTTCTTTAGAAATGGGTGCTATCAACATCAACACAGGTCTCCCATGCAATAAAGGGTTAGTAGGTTGCCACAACCACCCTATGGCTAATAGTTTACCAGAAGCAATTAAATACTCCTGTAATCCTTATTTTTTCCAAACCTTAGGATTAATGGCTTTCAAAACTGACGGAAAAGATATTCACGAAAAGAGCTGGAATTCCTTAAAAAAATGGAAAGAATATGTTCATTCTTTTGGTTTAGGATCTGACTTAAAAACGGATGTCCCATACATGAATAAAGGCAGCATTCCTGGTCCGAAGTACTACGATAAAATGTACAAGGGCATGAAATGGAATTACCGTACATGTAATTCAATTAGTATTGGACAAGGAGAAATGCTTATAACACCTATTCAAATGGCTAATTTAGCTGCAGTTTTTGCTAATAGGGGTTATTATTATTATCCTCATTTAGTTAAAAGATTTAGTACGGAGCCTATTGATTCTATTTATACAAAAAAGAACTATGCCAAAGTAAATCAAGCATATTTTCCAATGATAGCTGATGCTATGCAACAAGTGGTTGAAGGCGTTGGAGGTACTGCTAGATTGGCTCGAATAGATAGCATTGCCGTTTGTGGTAAAACAGGTACTGCTCAAAATCCTCACGGTAAGGATCACTCGGTGTTTATTGCATTTGCTCCAAAAGATAATCCTCAAATAGCGATTGCTGTATTTATTGAAAATGCAGGTTTTGGAGGAACTTGGGCTGCTCCTACGGCTAGTTTAATGATCGAAAAATATTTGACTGATACCATTAAAGATAAATGGAAAGAGCAACGAATTTTGGACGCCAATTTAATTCCAAGCTATGATTAAACTTTATAACAATATAGATAAAGTTGCATTCATCACTTATTTAGTGTTGGTGATTTTTGGAATTTTAAACATTTATTCGTCTTCGTTTGATCCTGATTACCCGAATATATTTTCTTTAAATGGTTCCTATGGCAGACAAATTATGTGGGGGGGAATATCCTTAATTGTTGGAGTTCTCATTTTTTTACTGGAGCCAGATTTCATTAAAAAAAATGCCATAGTATTTTATGGTATTTGCTTAACGCTACTACTATTAGTTTTAGTTATAGGACAAGAACGGAATGGTGCAAAAGCATGGTTTGGTGTAGGAAGCTTTGGTATTCAACCTGCTGAATTTATGAAAATTGCGGTTGCTTTAATGATTGCTAATCGTTTATCCGATATTAACGTGAACGTTAGGAAAAAAGAAACGCAGTTATATCTAGCAGCTATCATTTTCATTCCTATTGTGCTTATTATGCTTCAACCTGACTTAGGAACAGTGTTAGTTTTCTCCTCGTTTATTTTAGTTCTTTATAGAGAAGGTGTTGTCGGTAACATTATTTTAATTGGCTTGTTATACATTGGAGTAGTAACTACGGCTCTTATTTTTAGTGATACTACATTTAATATGTTTAGTATTGATGTACACTCCAAGTGGGTTATTATTAGTGTGCTAGGTATTTTGACAGGAATAATCATTTATGCAACTACCATTTTTGTTTATAAAAGATACAGAGGCAAAATAATGTTTAGAACTGCCTTAATATCAGCTGGTGCTATGTTACTTGTTTGGGGAGCTGTAACTGGTTTTAAAATGATTCCCGAAAACTATCAAATAAGAAGAATTAAAATAACGCTGGGGTTATTAGAAGATCCTAAAAAGGATGGCTATAATATTACGCAAGCATTATCTGCCATAGGATCAGGTGAATTTGCAGGAAAAGGGTATAAATCTGCTACATTGGCCAATAGTACATTTAACCATGTCCCCGAACAAAGCACTGATTTTATCTTTTGTACATTGGCTGAAGAATGGGGATTCTTGGGAGGACTTGTTTTATTTTCTCTTCTTACTTTCTTTATCATTCGTTTAATCATATTAGCTGAACGACAGCGGTCTGTTTTTTCCCGAACATATATTTACGCGGTTGCTTGTATAATCTTCTTACATTTTACAATTAATGTTGGAATGGTAATGGGAGTTGCTCCTGTTATTGGTATTCCATTGCCCTTTTTCAGCTATGGAGGCTCATCGTTGCTTGCCTTTAGTATCATGATTTTTATTGCGCTAAAATTAGATGCAGATCGATTAGATATTTTCCATTAAAAGTTTAAATGATAAAAATCTTTTACGCGAGCAATTGCGTGCCTAAGTTCTACTTGAGGAACAATATGCTCTGGATAAACATGTAAATTGTTTTTTGTTAGTTCTCTACATTCTTCTCCGGTCTTTAAAATGATTTTTTCAATTTTATTGATGCTTTTCACCTCTTCTTTTTTTATGATCGACAATGTTAATCGAATAAGTAGAATATGGAGTGTTAATTCATACTCTCCCATATAGTCAAATACTGAATCTTCTTTAGGAATGGATCGTTGATTCATTAATTCTCTGTGATCCATGTGATACAACGAACGATATTTAGCATTGATTATTTTAGAGTAATTTGCCTTACCCGCTGCTGAAGCAATAGCTTGCGTTAGCTTTTTATTACAAAAGGATAATTCTTCTCTTAGTTCTACCCTTCTGATAGATTTTAAATAAGGAATAACTTCACTAACGTATGGATATTTATGAGCAAAATCCTTTCTTGCTTGAGATACTGATGCTTTTTTAGAGTCGGCTAGCAGTAAAAAAACAAAAACCGAAAATTTACTTAAATGGAAATCATCTTCTTCACCATCAATATGTTTGATATTGTCGTAAAAGGGTATTTCTAACTTTAGTAAAAACTGAACAGTTTTTGTAATTAAGCCTTCTACCGATTCCCAGCTTTTGTAGCCAGTAATTTCCTGTAACTTCCTAGCAGACCATCTTTCATTTTCTAAATCACTCATTATTAAAATGGTATTAGTATACTTCAATGTAGATATATTTATTGAGTTATTAAAATCAATGTTATTCAACCCTCTCTATAATATTATTTATAACTATCCGTTAAATACAAAACAAAAAGAAAAAAAACGCATGATTAAAGGAACCATTACCTGTGGGTTAATTTTAGCTTCTTTTGCTTTAACTGGTCAAAGTAACAAAGCTTATACACTTAACAAAGAGGGAGACACCATTAGACAGCTACCTAGATTCGAGCAATTAGTAGGAAAGCCTGGAGAATCAAAAACATTCCATAATCTAAAAAAAGTTTGTAATTATCAACTCTTCGACACTTACGGAAAATTAATCGAGGAAGGTAGAGATCAATTTGTAGATATGACCAATTATTCTGTAGGCTCCTATTTTTTCATTTACGATGGTAAAAAGGAATCCTATAAAAAGAAGTGTCAACCTACAGCCACTTCTTCTTTTTGAAATAAAGAACTAACAAGATAACCGTTATTAAAATAACAGCCCAAAAAATATAGTATCCATTTTCTGCTTCTAGTTCGGGAATGTGTTTAAAATTCATTCCATAAACACCAGCAATAAAGGTAATGGGTATAAATATAGCAGCGGTTATTGTTAAAAACTGCATGATCTCATTGCTCCTTTGAGATTGAGAAGCAAAATATAAGTTTGTTAATGATTCTAAATCTGCACGTTCAGAGTCGATTTCATCGATAAGGTATAACACTTGGTCTTTAATATCATTGAAATATGGGTGGTTGCTAACATCAATAAATGTATCGATATTTCCTAATAACTTATTGATTTGGTCACGAACAGGTATAACCGATTTTTTTAGTGTTTTTAATTGGTCGCGCTTATAATTAATCATCTTGAGATAATCGATATTACCGCTCACATCCATAGTAGCTTCCATTTGATCGATTTCTTCCTGTAAGGCTTCTAATGCTGTGTGATAACCTCTTAATGTTGCATCAAATAATAGGTATAAAAGATAATCTACTCCCCTTTTACGCACTACGCCAAGGTTATTTTCAATACGATTTCTTATTTCTTGGTAAAGATCCCCTACTCTTTCTTGGTAACTTACCAATACATTATCAGAAACAATAAAACTTATTTGCTCTGTTTTAAGTCCTATTTTTTCTAAATAAACAGCTTTTAGAGTTACAAACAAATATGTATCGTAAGCTTCTGCTTTAGGACGTTCATAAAGTTCTAAAATATCTTCACGCGTTAATCGATGGATATTAAAATAATCAAAGGTTTTGGTAACAAACGCTTTGTCTTTTAACCCATGAAGATTCATCCACCACACATTATAGCCTTCTTCTTTAAAGTTTTCCTTTTCAAAATCTTGAAGCGTAAACGCTGTGTTTGCTTCAAATTTTTCTTCGTTATATTTATATAATTGAACCTCTTTCATCGGTCACATCATTATGTATTAGTCCTAAAGCTTCCATATGTTTGAAAAGCTAACTATTTACTTTTAAATCCTCTCTTAATAAACTGTATAAATTCTTTGAATGTTTGCTTATCGGTAAAAACGGATTTAAAAATTTTACTAAATGTTTGTTCTTTCTTTTCTTCGTTTATTTCTTGCTGAATGTTTCTAGGCTCTATTTTTTCGCTCGAATCAACGCCTGTTCCTTCGAGTAATTCCGCTAGTTTGTCTGCTTTTTCAAAATTACTCCTAGCCTTACTTTCATAGCCCATTTTCTCTTGAACCAATCCGAGGTTATTGTAACTAACGGAATCCTCAGGATCTAAATCGACTGCTTTTTGATAGTCATCAACTGCTGCTTGTAAATCACCTTTAGCTGCTTTAATATAAGCTCTACTCGAATAGCGATAACCATATTCAGGATCAAGCTCTACTGATTTATCCATATCTGCAAGTGATTTATCCATCTCTTTTAAATGAAAATAACAAACACCTCTATGACTATAATAGTTTGCATTGGATGGTGCCTGTTCAATTGCTTTTGTTAGTAGTTCAACCGCTCGAGTATAGTTTTCTTTTTCGATGGCTTCTTGAGCAGCTTGATAAAATTGTTCTGCAGTCATTATAGGTCACTTAGGTTAGCCAATGCTTTTTTGGCTTGATTAAACTCAGCTACTATTTCTTTTACAATATCTCCAGCAGGTTTTATTTCGTGTATTAGACCCGAAATTTGACCAATTTCAAGTTCACCTTCTGCTAAATCACCTTCGAACATCCCTTTTTTAGCTCTTCCTCTTCCTAAAAGTTTTTTTAAATCATCAACAGAAGCTTGTTTTAGATAGGCTTCTTCTACTTGATTATAAAAGTCATTCTTTATTAATCTTACTGGGGTAAGTTCCTTTAGTGTGAGCTGTGTGCTTCCTTCTTTTGCTTCAATAACAGCTTGTTTGAAGTTTTGGTGGGCACTTGATTCTTCACTCGCTACGAATCTACTACCAATTTGCACGCCATCAGCTCCGAGTGCCATGGCAGCTAACATCGTTCTTCCTGTACCAACACCTCCTGCTGCTATTAAAGGAATTTTTATGTGTTCTTTTACTATTGGAATTAAACACATGGTTGTTGTTTCGTCTCTACCGTTGTGTCCGCCTGCCTCAAAACCTTCTGCTACAACTGCATCTACTCCAGCTTCTTGTGATTTTAGTGCAAATTTTAGACTAGAAACTACATGCACCACTTTAATTCCGTGATCTTGTAGATGTTTTGTCCACGTTTTTGGATTACCTGCAGAAGTAAACACAATGGGAACTTCTAATTCGATGATTGACTCAATATGCTTGTCAATATCCGGGTAAAGCATCGGTAAATTTACGGCAAACGGTTTATCAGTAGCTTGTTTACACTTAATAATATGTTCTCTTAAAACTTCGGGATACATCGACCCAGAACCAATAATTCCTAATCCACCAGCATTACTCACCGCACTGGCTAATTCCCAACCACTGCACCAAATCATACCGGCTTGGATAATGGGGTATTGTATATTAAATAATTCGGTTATTTTGTTCATAGTTGATTTAGATTAAAAATCTTTTTTAAAGTACGATAGCACTGTAACTAAAATTAACATTCATTTTTTCCTTGATGAAAAAACGAACCAAAAAATTCTAACTTCGCTAGTATCAAGTTATGGACAATTCCCTAGATTTCAAAAACGGTTCTGTTTTTTATTGAATTTCCGAGGGTAACTTCATCTGCATAAGAAAGTTCATCGCCAACTGCTACTCCTCTAGATAGTACTGTTGCTTTTACATCAAAGTCTTTTAGTCTTTTATAGATATAGAAGTTGGTTGTATCCCCTTCCATAGTTGCGCTTAAAGCAAAAATTATTTCTTTGATGTTTTGTGTTTTTATTCGAGTAATGAGTTCTTCGATCTTTAAATCTTGCGGACCAACACCATCCATTGGAGAGATTATGCCTCCTAAAACATGATACAACCCTTTATATTGATAGGTATTTTCTAGTGCCATTACATCTCGAACGTCTTCTACCACACAAATGGTTTGATGATCTCTTTCGAGGTTTGCACAAATATCACAAATTTCTTTATCAGAAATATTTGAACAACTTTTACAGTAGATGATGTCGTTTTTTAGTTTAAGAATAGCTTGAGCTAAATCTTCCAAGTCACTAGGATCCTGCTTTAACAAATGTAAAACAAAACGTAACGCACTTCTTTTACCAATACTGGGAAGTGTTGCAAATTCTTCGACTGCTTGCTCTACAACTTTTGAAGGAATGTTCATGAAGCCCTTGCTTTAAACGATCGATAAATGATTTCTTCAATTCTTGTTCGGATATTTTCTCGAACCAACTTCCAGTTTTCAGCATCGGGATGCACACGATTAGAAAGAAAGATATAGATGAGTTCTTCCTTTGGATCAATCCAAATTCTTGTCCCTGTAAATCCTGAGTGACCATAACTAGCTAGTGAAACATATTTAGAAGTTGGTCCTCCATCTAGATTTTCAAGCGGTTTATCAAAACCATAGCCTCTTCTGTTATCGTTGTTTTTATGATTGGCTGTAGTAAACTTTTTTATGGTAGTATCGTTCAAAAATTTTGTTCCTCCATACGTTCCTCCGTTGAGATACATTTGACAAAGCTTCGCTAAATCATTTGCATTTGAAAACAATCCTGCATGGCCGCCAACACCTCCCATCATTGCCGCACCCTGATCGTGAACATAGCCATGCACTAGTTGTTTTCTGAAAATTTGATCATCTTCGGTTGGAACAATTTGACTCAATTTATATGACTGCTTAGGATTGTATAAGGTATAATCCATTCCCAATTCTTTAAAGTACATGCTATCAATTACTCTATCTAACGTAGCTTTTGTTTCTCTTTCGATGATTTCTTTTAAGAAATAGTAGCCAATATCGCTGTATTTATATTTTTTTTGAGATCGAAGTTTAGTGTCAACAATACGTTTTAAGATTGCCTTTTTATAGTTTTTAAATATATAAATATCTTTTGCAACCTCTGTATTGTAAAAGCTTGTTTTAGTTGACTTATAAAAACGAGGATTTAGCTTTCCATCAGTCATTGTAGAAGTGTAAAACGGTATCCAAGGGGTAAACCTTGCTTGATGTGCCAACATATCACTAATAATGACTTTCTCGTAATCTGTAGAATCAACTACATCTGGTAAAAAATCATGAAGCGTATGATTTAAGGTAATGCTACCTTCCTCATGCGTTTTCATGATAATTGGCGTAGTAACTGCCACCTTAGTTACGGAAGCAATATCATATAAATCTGTTAGGGAAACCTCGTTTTTTTTGTTGTACGTATGGTATCCAAAAGCTTTGTTGTAAACAACTTGTCCTTTCCGTGCCACTAATATTTGACAACCCGGAAAAATACTATCGGTAATGCTTTTTTCGACCAGCTCATCAATCTTAGCTAAGCTATCAAGGTTCATTTCTAAAAAGGAAGGATCCGTATATGATAATCGTACTTTTTCAGTATTTAACCCTGTTCCTAATGCAAACTCCGATGAGGCTGTTACGGGTAATTTTCCTTTTGCTGAAATTCCTCCGAAGATCAATTGAGCGACTGCATCTTGTGTAAACGAATTATCCTCATACGAAACAATGATACTCTTAATGTTTTTGGTGCTATCAAACTTGGCTAAAGCATAAGGATTTGTTGGGAAATTTAAAATGACTTTATTTTTTTGAGCCACTTGCTCTATAAATTTTATTACTTCGGATGTTATTCCATAACTTCCGTTCATTCGTGTTTGGTGAACACTTATAATGATAGTTCCGTAGTTATAAAACTTTTTTTGTAGTTCAGGTACTTTACCTACGATTCCTTTTTTATTTAATTCAAGTAGATCTACTTTACCATAACGACTTAAGCTTTCATGGAGTACATTATTTTTTGTTCCCCCTAGTGTTACACAAAGTACTTTATTCTTGTCTAAGTTTTTAAGCGGCAATAAGTTTTCTTCGTTTTTAACTAGGGTTAGTGAATTTTCATAAAGTAACCGATTTACGCGATCAGAAGATGCTGGATTTAGATCGTTTTTGATGTTTTTTACTGATATCTTATCGTTATTAACCTTTAGCCATTGCTTAGCATATAGAATTCTCTTACATGTTTGTGTAATTTGCTCTTCGGTAACTTCGCCTGTTTCGAGGGCTTTCTTAATTTCTTTAATGGCGGTTGGCACATCTTCTGAAAACAACAACACATCGTTTCCTGCAACTAATGCTTTTACATCTACAACTCCTGGCTCAAAATAAGCACTCACCCCTTTCATATTTAAGGCATCTGTGAAAGCCAGCCCTTCAAATTTTAGAGAATCTCGGAGTAAAGTTGTTACTACATTTTTAGATAAGGTTGTAGCTGTATTCTTCGTAGAATCATACGCTGGAATGTAAAGGTGAGCAACCATCATACTGCCTAAACCTGCTTGAGTTAACTTTTTAAACGGATAAAGCTCGATAGAATCTAAACGCTTTTTATCATGCTTGATTACTGGTAATGCTTTGTGTGAATCGGTATCTGTATCTCCATGACCAGGAAAATGCTTTCCACAGGCCAAAACTCCTTGATGTTGCATCCCTTTCATGTAGGCAATGCCTTTGTTTGCTACGTTATCGCGATCTTCTCCAAACGATCGATAATTGATAATTGGGTTTTTAGGATTGTTATTTACATCAATTACTGGTGCAAAATTGACGTGTATTCCCATTCGTTTACAATGAAGTGCCATTTCTTTCCCCATGTTGTAAATAAGCGAGTCGTATTGAACTGCTCCCATGGTCATTTGTTTAGGAAACAAGTGTGTGTTTTTTAAACGCATAGGTAATCCCCATTCTCCATCAATCGCAATCATTAAAGGAATATTTGCTAATGATTGGTAGGTATTGTTGAGTTCAATTTGCTTCTCGGGTGTTCCTTGCATAAAGATTAGTCCGCCAATCTCGTAATCTTTAACTAGTTTCTTTATTTCATTGACATGCGCTTGATCTTTATTTGAATAAGCTGCCACCATAAACAGCTGACCAATTTTTTGATCGAGTGTTAATGAATCTAGGATAGAATCTGCCCACTGGTGTGTATTACTCTCCAAAAATGGAGGACGTAGCTCTTTTGGTTCTTCTTTTTGATCGTTCCTTTCCTCTTCAGCCTTGTAAGTAGAAGGGTTAACAGAAACCAAACCAATGGAAGAAAATAAAAGAATATGTGCTAATCGTATAAACATAATGGGTGTATCCTATTTAAGGTAACTCAAAAATACAAGATTTGATTGTGTTGGTGGGTAATCCTTATGAATTCTTTAACAAAGGGTGTGTTGATAAAGAAAAATCTTATTTCGTCAATTGTTTAGCCACAACATCCTCCCAAATCACTTCTTTTGGTGGAGGGGCTACAATTGTAATAGATTCCTTTGTTACAGGATGTGAAAAATTAATGGATCGGGCATGTAAATGTATAGAACCATCCTTGTTGCTTCTTCTAGCGCCATACTTTAAATCACCTTTTATGGGGTTTCCCATATGACTTAATTGCACGCGTATTTGATGATGACGACCTGTTTTGGGAACGATCTCTAAATAGGAATAATTATCTCCTGCACCAATCACTTTGTATGTTAGCTCGGACCGTTTTCCATTTCTTCCAGGGTTAGGATAAGCGAATGATTTGTTCAGCTTTGCGTTTCTTACTAAAAAATCTACTAATTCACCTTCTGGTTGCTTTGGGGCTGGGGCTACAACTGCCCAGTATACTTTTTGCACTTTTTTTTCTTGAAAGAGCTTATTCATACGAGCAAGTGCCTTACTCGTTTTGGCAAATACCACAACACCACTTGTTGGTCGGTCGATGCGATGAATAACACCAGTAAAAACATCTCCCGGTTTGTTATATTTTTCTTTTATGTAGGCTTTCACCTTTTCAACCAACGGTTGGTCGCCTGTTTTATCCCCTTGAACTAAATCAGATGGACGTTTATTTACGGCTATTAGATGGTTATCTTCGTAGAGTATTTCGATCATTTAAGAAAACGTATTAGTAATATTTCAATAAGAATAAATAAAAGTGTTAACCAGATCAACCATCGCCACCATTTATCATTTCCAACGTCTATACTTCCTTTGATTATATCTGTATCAGAAGAAACAGTTAGTAATGAAGCTCCGATCTCTCCCAATTTATTTTCTAGGTCATTATCCGAATAAACAGATAAATCACTTTCTTTTCGATTATAGTTTAAACCAAAGGCAAAGATGGGTTCTTCTTGGTAAATTAGCTCAAAATTACCGGCTTTTTTGACTTGATCATTAATAAACAAACTTATATCTCCTCTTCCTCTTTGTGCTTCTGGAATGAATGAGAATGTATTCTGCTTATCCCTAACCGAGAGTTTTTCTAGTTGATAGTTATTGTCATTAATGGTGATTGGTGAATTACTTAATGGATAAGCTAAAGGGTAATCTGCTCCACTTAATTCAACCATACGAAGAATTGTTGGCACAAAAATAGCATGCTTTGGAAAATTGGTTCTCGTTTCATCCAATGGGGAAGCACTTACATAAACTGTTCCACTACCATAAGTAAATTTGGACAAAAAGGGAGCTCCATTTTTTAACCCTAATAGTTCTTCTGATTTACTACTTGAAGATTCGTTTATAATGTAATAGGTGGATACCAATGGTAAATCAATATTATCGGGATTTTTTTCAAATACTTTTTGATAATGCGTACTTGACATGTTGATTTTTCCCACTTTGATGGATTCTTCTTTTTTACTTGCCAACTGACCTACATTAAATTGAAGTAAAAACTCATTGACAGATTCCTTCTTGACATCGTTTCCTGGGAAAAAAGCTATGCTTCCGCCAGCTTCAACAAACTTTAACAACTCTGCTCTAAGCCCAGAAGAAACATCATTAACTCCATCTAGAAAAACAAAATTGTATTTCTGCAAATCTCCATAATTTACTTGATTGATATCGTTCTCCTCTAACTTAAAAAATGGATCATTAAAGAATAGTTGAGGAATATAGTTTTTAGCATCGTTCCCTTTGATACGAAGTACATAAGATTCTTTCGCTAATAGGTAACTAAAATAATATTCGTCATCAAAGTATACATCAGGATCTGGGTAATCAGAGATTTTAACTTTCACATGTTTAACTCCCGTAGATCGTTCAATGAAAGATAGTGCTGTTTCAATTTCCTGTCCAGCTTCGATCGTTACATTATTAAATCCTTTTGTTTCATCATTTATTAATAATTCTAAACGAACTTGCAAGTTTTCATCTGACTGATTAACTAAACGAATTTGTGCTTTTTCCTCTTTGTTTATCTGTCTGATAGGCGACTCAAACCATACCGAATCAATATAAACGTTGGTGTTGTTATTGGATTTAAACTGAATAGCTTTTACTCGATCAGAAGAATCAACTTTCCAATTGGATTGCTTTAGGTTGCTTTTTTGAAAATCACTTAGCCAAAAATAATTACTATTCCCATTGGTATTACGCTTAAAAAGTTCTTTTTGCTTTTGATAAACATCTTTTATACCTCTTGGATAAGGAGAGAATTGAACTTCTTCCAAAAGCTCTAAAAATTCTTCTCTGGATACAAATCGTTGGTGTTTTCCTTCAAAATCATTTGTTAGCAATTGAAATTCATCCGATGGCTTAAATTGATTGACTATTTCCTCTGCTTGTTTTTTAGCTAAGTAAATCATTTCTCCATCAGGAGTAGTGGCATTCATACTAAAGGAATTATCCAAATAAATTGATACTTGTTGTTTTCCTGCTGTTTGTATTTCTTCTTTTTCGGGAAAGTAAGGTTGAGCAAAAGCGAGCACTAAGCATGTAATAGCCAAAATTCTAGCAAGTAAAACTAACAGGTGTCGAACTTTTGAGCTTTTCTTCGTTTCGAGATCAACTTGTTTCAAAAGGGCTACATTAGAAAAATAGACACGTTTAAACCTCCTAAAATTAAACAAGTGTATAATTATAGGTATAGCGATAGCGAATAACGCCCATAGAAATTGTGGATATAAAAATTTCATTGTTTATAAAGATATTTAATTTCCACATTCATTCATGAATGATACAATAAAAACAGAAAAAAGATGGTTATCTATTAACTAATCTTAACCTAAAGCAATGATTAAGGACTATTCAAACAAAAAAATGAATGAATATGAAAACCTCGTTGCTAGTGGTATGCATTGCCCTTCCCTTTTACTTTATTAGCCAAGAAAACACAGACAATAAACCATCCGTAACTTTTGAGCTTGGTACGAGAAGTACCCTTAGTCTTTTTGAGCATGACTCTAAGCTTGGCATTGGTACTGGTGGTCAGTTTAGGTTTTCACTCAACAATCGTTTAAACAACGAGTGGTTTGCTGATTATATTAAAACCAATTTATCTGGTAATGGTTTTCGAAGAACCTATCATATTGGTTGGTCGGTGATGTTTCATCTTAACGACATGCACAAAAAAAATTCTCCTTTTTTACTTGCTGGTCATTGTTTTGATTATGCCATGATACAATTATATGATGAAAACAATTCTTCTCAGGAAAGAAAGAGCATGGCTGTACAAATTGGCTTTGGAAATCGGTTTAACTTAACCGACAAACTAAATATTGGATTATCTGCTCAATACATGTTTCATATAGGTAATTCATTAGAAACATTTCGGTATGTGGACAATGGAAACGAAACGATTTCTTTTACTCCTCCTAAGGATCATCATGCTACTCCTGTAGCTTCTAAAGGACTTTCCTTGGAAGGGCATGTATTGGTTACCGCCAGTTTAAATTATGTTTTTTGGGTCAAGAAGCCATAATAATTTACCGGATATACTAAACAAACACTTCTCGACACAAATTTTCTTCGAAAATCCACTCGAAGTAACATTTTTTTAAATCACTTTAAATTCATCAAGTTATGAGACTTATCATCCTTATCATAGGCATTGGTTTACAACCATTATATAGCCAACAACGATTAATAACTGCCAAGCAAGGTTTTGGAGTATCACAAAATAAACAAGCACATGCTTTATTTGATATCGAATTTCATGAGCAACAAGTTTGGGGTATTGTTGGGCAAAGCACCCTTTTGTTAACCTCAACAGATAACAATCAAAGAGCTTTTAGTACTGGAATGATCCTTAACCGGCATTTCTTCTTTAAAAATCATGATTTTTATGTTGGTTTAGGAGCTGGTACTGTTGGGCAAAGAGCTGTAAAAGATATGCAGCCAAAGGTAAACACAGTAGTTGGATATAATTATTATGCAAACAAATATTTCCATTTCTTCCTGAAATTGAATTATGATTATTACCAATCACCAATTGTTGATGTGATGCAATCACCCGGTGTAGAAGTTTATTTTGGATTGGGATATCAATTGAATGATTTTTATCGATTGATAAGGGGGAAATAGTTTTATAACTAGATTTGTGCAGTTTTAAGAATGATGAACCACAAAACTGCACTCATAGTACTACACATCATTGTTTTCCTTTTTGGGTTCACTGCCATTTTGGGAAAACTGATTAGTTTTGAATCTATCTCATTGGTTTGGTGGAGACTTATAATTGTAAGTATATCGTTAACACTTTTTGTATTACTTAGAAAAAAGCCTTTAAGTTTAAATAGACAGATTTTTGGTGAATTAGTTATTGTTGGCTGTATAGTTGGTCTACATTGGATTTTATTTTTTGCTGGAATAAAAATTGCCAATATAGCTATTACTATGATTGCTATTTCTAGTGGAACTTTGTTTACTGCTATTATTGAACCTTTGTTTTTTAGGCGTAAGTTGGATTGGAGAGAGTGCTTAATAGGGTTATTAATTATAATCGCTATTGGGTTAATTACTTGGAAAGAATCTGGTCAAGTTGAAAATGAATGGTGGGGTATCTTTTTTGGTTGTTCAGCAGCATTAACAGCATCTATTTTTTCTACATGGAATGGAAAACTGATTAGGAGGACGAATGCAGTAACGATTTCTTGGCTTGAGCTTATTTTTGCAAGCATTTGGGTAACTGTTGCTCTCTTTCTTTTCAATCAAACTGAAGGAATATTCGATGTTACATTAAGTGATGGCATTTACCTCGGAGTATTAGGAATTGTTTGTACAGCAGTTCCTTTTGTTTTAAGTGTGGAAGTAATGAAAAAACTTACTCCTTTTACAGTTAACCTTGCGATAAATCTAGAAATTGTTTACGCTATTATTTTAGGAGCTGTGATATTTGGAGAAAGTGAAAAAATGTCTCCTTTCTTTTACGTTGGAACAGTAATTATTATAGCATTGATTGGACTAAACGAGTGGTTAAAGCGAAGGGCTAATAAAGCTTTAGCTCGTCAATAAGTTTTTTACCCACTCGTGCATTTAAATCTTGAACGATCTTTCTTTTAGCGAATAGCAATTCATGCCTTAAAACAGAGGACTCTATTTGCACATGTAAGATTCGATTTTTTAATTGAATTCGTCTTGTTCGTTTAGCAATCATTGGCCCGAGTAATTCGCTCCATTCTTTTTCAATAGAGAGTTCATCCATTTTACCATCTATCTTGTAAACGCTTAACATTTGTTTAATTGCATCTTTCAATGTGACGATATTTTCTTCTCTTTTACCCAATTGATCTAAAAACTTATTATTTTTACATAAAGATAAGATATTTAATCATGGCAGAAGAGCGTTTTAAAACACTAGCAGAATTTTATCCATTTTACTTAACTGAGCATAGCGATGCTACTTGTAGAAAGCTTCACTTCGCTGGAACATCGCTTGTTTTTGCTATTTTGATTTTAGCTATAGTAACAGGAAAATGGTGGTTATGTTGGTTTATCCCTGTTGCCGGTTATGGTTTTGCATGGGTAGGTCACTTCTTTTATGAGCAAAATAAGCCTGCTACTTTCAAATATCCTTTTTGGTCATTAATTAGCGATTTCAAAATGTATTTCGATTTGTTATTGGGTCGATTACCTTTTGATCCTGCTAAGAAATAATGGAGCTACTTAAAAATTATCCACTTACCATTATAGAAGGTATTTGTGGAGTCGTATTTCTTATTTTGGGAATTTGGCTAAGTAAATTTCCTCCAAAAGAGATTAATAATTGGTTTAGATATAGAACACCAAGATCTAAGAAAAGCATTGAACATTGGAAAATTGCCCAAACATATTCAGGTAGGTTAACTTTTATTTTTGGGTGTGCTTTACTTATACTTAGTGTATTACCATTTATGACTGAGTTAACAGATACAACTCAAATTCTCATAGCTCTTTGTTCTATAGTTTCAGGAAGTTTTCTGATAATTATTTTTACAGAAAGAAGATTATTACGTTTTTCAAAATCATAAATAAAATAACCACTGTTTATGAAAGCGATGTGTGATTATTAAGTAATTTTATTTTTTTGTATAGATAAACCTCCTATACATTTCTACCAGCATCCAAGTTAGGCCTAAGCCAATGCACGCAAGTATTATTTTATCATTAAGAGAGTGAAAACCCAACAGTCCGAATATTAAACCGATCATAAAAAGAGCCATAATTAAGTAAAAGCTCATATCCATAACTCGTTTAAACTTTGTTTTTGGCGGACGTTTAGAGTCTTTAAAGTCGTCTATTACATCATTATTCATTGATGTATAATTTTTTTATCCTACCAATATAAATTTTTGATGCGTAATCATGACAACTGATACATGCATCAATAAGCTGATTAAAGCTTTTCTTCTTATCCTTTGCTTCATTATACTTTTCTAATTTTTGCAAGTAGTTTTCTGCTCTTGTTTTAAAATAAGGATTAGAAGCTTTTTTATTTCTCGTGTTAGCTGTTAATATTTGCTTATGATAAGTATAATCGAAGTTTTTTGATTTACCTTCTAAAAGTGTTTTCCTTACTTCATCTGCTTCACTCTTAATTGTTTTCATTACTGTCCGCAGTTTCACAGAATCATCTTGACTGTATTGAAAGGAAGTCAATAAAATTGCTAAGGCACCTATTGTAAAAAAATATAACTTAGTCTTAATCATTAATTAATAGCTCTGTTAAGCATTGAAGTTACAAAATCTATCCTACATATGTATTTAGCTTAATTATTAACCAACTGAAGCGTCATATCATACAGGCTTATATTTTCCATTTTTGCTTTGAGCCACGCATAAAAAGCGATTTGAAAAACGTCAAAAGCAGCCTCATTTTCCCAGGAGAAAGATGCTTCTACTTTTTGCTTAAATTTATCAGTGGTTGTATCCTGAGGGTTATTTAAATAATGCTCAATAAACTGTAAATAAACAACTGGATTTCCATCATCAATTACTGACAAGTATTTCTTATACCTACGTTTAAAACTTTTTATTCTTGCTGCTACATAATCAATGTTTTCTAACTCTATATGTAATAATATTTCTATTAAACTTTTAGAGGCTGTCCAATTGACTCCCATTTGATTTTCATAGTACTTTTCTGTTCGATAAAAATGAGCAAACAACTTGGCTACTGCTTTAAAATTCCCTTGCTGGAAATGAAATACTATTAGTGATAAATTGACATGCAGTAAATCGTCACTCCATTTTTTTGCATTGTTTATTACTTCTTCTAATAACTCAATTGCTTCGTTTGGCTTATTCAAGTAATTTAAATTTTGTGCTTTTAAAACTAGCAACTTATGAATTCTATCACGATTTATGTTATTAGCATACTTTAAAGACTTCTCTACAAATTGATTTGATTTTTTAAATGCTTTTGATCTGAAATATAGTTTTGCTAAAACAAAATAAATATCTCCTAAGCGTTCATCATATCGGGAATGGTATGTTTTACTTGCTATTGTTTGAATTAATGAGTTCTCTAAAAACAATGCTGCTGAATGATAATCATTCGTTACCAAAGCTCCATAGTTAATGATTTGGCTTAAACTATGTAATGATCGATAAGAGAATACATCATCTACGCTAACATCAAACTTATTAAAGGCATCACTCAATAAATCTTCTAGAATACCTTCATTGTAATTTTTGAGTTTTATTTTGAGGTACGAGCTTACCAAATTAAAGCGTTCTTCCACCAAAAGTTTTTTTTGATTTTCTTCTATCAAAACAAGCAAATCGTCAAGCGTATAGGGCGACTCTTTTAAGGGGGCATAGGTAATGTATGAGTGGTAAACTTCTGATAAAATTGTATACTGATCGATCTCTAACGCTTTTAATTCGGCTTTCTTTAATATTTTAAACCCATGCTTTGTTAAACCTTGTTTAAATAAGCGCTGAGAAACACTCAAGTATTTTATTGTTTCTAAATCTTCGCTGATTTCATTTTTAAAGGTGTTTTCAGCAATAAAATCGATCAATGCGTCTGCAACTCTTTTTTTTAATGCTCGAAAAGCAGCATCATTTGAAGCATATAATTCGTCTTTAATTGAATGTTCTGTTTCCCCCTTGTAAATTGCTCTTACATACTTAATGTTAGGAGATACTAAGCTTTTATTCCTTGTTTGCAAGTATATAAGAAACTCTTTTTTCTCTTCAGAAGACAAACAATTAATAAAAATACTCATAACTAAATAATATTTTTAATTATTAATAATCAATAGTTTAAAATTTAATATAAAATATTAACCCATCACAAATATAGCATTATTAGGTTTCAAAGAGCTTTTCCCCTCCATACATTTGGATAATCATTTAAAACAAATCATATGGAAACTTTAAAAAATGAAAATCAATCAACAAACAAAAAAACAGATGTAAACTTAAAAGATCCAAAAAGACCAACGGGTGCATTTATTGGAGCTTCGTGGACAGCATTACTTGTAGGAATTGTATCCTATTGTATAGGCTTATACAATGCTGAAACTTTCCCTCTTTATCAAAAAGGGTTTTACTTAACGATATTATTGTTTGGATTATTTGCCTCTGTATCGGTTCAAAAATCAGTTCGTGACCGATTAGAAGGGATTCCTGTAACAGATATTTACTATGGTATCAGTTGGTTCTCTATTATTTCTGCTATTCTACTACTAGTTATAGGATTATGGAATAACGATTTACCATTAAGTGAAAAAGGCTTTTTTGGAATTGCTTACCTTATGAGTATTTTTTCATCTATAGCCGTTCAAAAAAACACAAGGGATATTGCTCTACTAGATAAGGAATAAAAAAGGCTTGGGACATCCAAGCCTTTTCATTTACACATTAAATCTAAAATGCATGATATCACCATCCTCTACGACATACTCTTTTCCTTCTACACCTAGTTTACCCGCTTCTTTTACTTTTGATTCTGATCCTAAAGAAACAAAATCATTGTACTTGATAACTTCAGCTCGTATAAATCCTTTTTCGAAATCAGTATGTATTACACCTGCTGCTTGAGGAGCTGTAGCTCCAACTTTAACTGTCCAGGCTCTAACTTCTTTAACACCTGCAGTAAAGTATGTTTGAAGATTTAATAATTTATATGCGCTAACGATTAATTTACTTACTCCAGGCTCATCTAAACCTAAATCTTCTAAAAACATTTGTTTTTCTTCGTATGAATCCAGTTCAGCAATATCAGCTTCTACAGCAACAGCAAGAACTAAAATCTCAGCATCTTCATTTTTAACAGCCTCTCTTACCTTTTCTACGTATGCATTACCTTCCTTAGCTGAAGCTTCATCAACATTGCACACATAAAGGATAGGCTTTGCTGTTAAAAGTTGTAGCCCTTTATAAAATTTTTCAATTTCTTCTCCTTCTGGCTGTACTTCTCTTGCAGATTTTCCTTCTTCTAGTTTTGCTTTTAATTCATTTAATAAATCTACTTGTCGAACAATCGCCTTATCTCCAGATTTAGCAGCTCTAACCAACGATTTTAATTTATTCTCAACCGTTTCAAGATCTTTTAATTGTAATTCGGTATCAATAACTTCTTTATCCCTCACAGGGTTTACAGAACCATCTACATGAACGATGTTATCATTTTCAAAACATCTTAATACATGAATGATCGCATCTGTTTCTCTAATATTGGCCAAAAATTGATTTCCTAATCCTTCTCCTTTACTGGCTCCCTTTACTAAACCTGCTATATCAACAATTTCTATCGTTGTTGGCACAACTTTTTCTGGATGAACAAGCTCTTCTAATTTTGTTAATCGACTATCTGGAACAGTAATAGTTCCTAGGTTAGGTTCGATAGTACAAAACGGAAAGTTAGCCGACTGAGCCTTGGCGTTAGACAAACAATTAAACAAGGTAGATTTTCCAACATTTGGTAATCCTACAATACCACACTTTAATGCCATAATAGAGTTATTTGTTGCAAATATACACTTATCCCCAAAAACTAATATTTATTGATCGTTTTTAAATTTTTACCTTTAATGAATGCAGGTTTTTAATTGTACACAATTGATCAAAACAACCTATCAACTATAAAAAAGCATTCACATCCAATGAAAACACTTATAAAAAATATCAAAGGCTTAACTGGAATACTTGAAGAAAAAATACATTCTCCACTAAGAGGGAAAGAATTAGCAACTTTAAACCAACTAGAAAATGCTTATCTGATAATCGAAAATGATAAAATAGCTGCTTTTGGTGAAATGGGTAATTTATTTTCTCAAGACTTTGATTATGAAATTGAGGCTTCTGATAGATTCGTTTTACCAACTTGGTGTGATTCTCATACACACATTGTTTATGCTACAAGTAGAGAAAAAGAATTTGTTGATAGAATTAATGGATTAACCTATCAAGAAATTGCAAACCGTGGAGGTGGAATTCTTAATTCAGCTAAAAGACTAAGAGAAACAAGCAAAGAAGATTTAGTTGCCTCTGCCCTTAAAAGAATTGAAACAGTTAATAGGACTGGCACTGGAGCTCTTGAAATAAAAAGTGGCTATGGTTTATCGGTAGAAAGTGAACTTAAAATGCTAGAAGTAATTAAAGAATTAAAAAAGCATACTAACACCACTATAAAAGCTACACTTTTGGCCGCCCATGCTATTCCAAATGAATACAAATCAAACAGGGATGGTTATATTGAATTGATTGCTAAAGAAATTATACCAACTGTAGCTAAAGAAAAATTAGCCGACTATATCGATGTTTTTTGTGAAACGAACTATTTCACGGTAGATGAAATGACTTATTTACTAGAAGTTGGAGCTTCCTACGGTTTAACACCTAAAGTTCATGTAAATCAATTTACAAGCATTGGGGGGGTACAAGCTGCTATTAATCATAAAGCACTATCTGTAGATCATTTGGAGGAAATGACAGAACAAGACATTATCGATTTATCTGAAAGCAATACCATTGGAACAATTCTTCCTTCATGTTCTTTCTTTTTGGGAATTCCATACGCTCCTGTAAGAAAGATTATAGAAAACAATGGTGCTTTAGCTATTGCTACCGATTTTAATCCCGGCTCTACTCCTTCCGGGAATGTTCCTTTTGCATTATCGTTGGCTTGCATCAAACAAAGACTACTGCCAGCAGAAGCAATCAATGCTACAACAATTAATGGTGCTTTCGCTATGAACTTAGAAAATGAATTAGGATCAATAACGGTTGGTAAAACAGCCAATTTAATTATTACAAAACCTATTTCTTCTGTTGATTATATCCCTTATTCTTTTGGAGAGAATTGTATAGAAAAAGTTATCCTAAAAGGAAAACTTACGGAAGTACAATAGTAATTGCTCCTGAATACCTAGGCTTACCATTATGTAAATCTATTACATAGTAGTAGGTTGCTTCTGGTAACGCTTTACCATTGAACGTTGTACCATTCCAACCTGTGTATGGTTGGTCTTTTGATTGGTAAACCAATTTACCCCAGTGATTAAAAATCATGATTTCAGCTTTTGGGTAATTTTCAATATTCTCTAATACCCAAGTATCGTTGATACCGTCTCCATCTGGAGTAAATGCATTAGGCGGCTGAATACAATCTGCTATAGAAGAGTTGATGATTAATGTGTCGTATTTTTGACAACCTTTAAAGTCAGTCACCTCAAGATTATATTGTCCAGCTGGTAAATCATAGATCATATCAGTTACCTCACCTGTAGACCATAAATAACTGTAACCACCATTTCCTCCTGTAACATAAATAGAGATTGCTCCATCTTCATTATCCACACAAGAAATAGGTGTTATTTCCTTCTCAATAATCATTGAATCTGTTTGATCAACAAAAAATGAATCTATCAGTGAACAAAACCTACTATCAGTTACTTCAACAGCATGAACACCATAATCTAAATTCCCTACATCTTCGGTTACTTCTCCATTCGACCATAAATATGAATATGGTGGAACCCCTCCTGAGACTTCTATATTAACTCCTCCATCATTACCTCCATAACACGAAACAATATTAGAAACTGAAATTAAACTCAAGGAATCTGGTTGTTGAACATCAAAACTATGAGAGGTTGTACAACCTAATTCATCAGTAACATTAACCGTATGGTTTCCTGCATTAAAACCTCCTTTTATCATACTATCTCCTATCAAGGTATCTAGGCTACCATTACTCCAACTTAGTTCATACGGTGAGTTACCATTAAACACTTTTACCCACATTTTAGCATTTGAATCTCCATAGCAACTTACAGGCGTTTCTTCTTCCGTTTCAACATAAAAATCCATAGGAACTAATCCATAAGATGATCCTGGAACTGAATCAAATCCCGGCATTTCCCAAGAATTATTGTACCAAGTAATCCCAGGAACTGACCCTAATGGAAATACCGTATTTACCAATGGTCCAAACGTCCAAAAACGACTATCTACATTAGAAGAATCATCAGGATTTTCTCCTGCACCAAAACCTCTTAACTCAATTGTTGCCGATAAAGCTTGAAAAGTAAAATCAAACGCAATTGAGTCATAAGTTTTGTTAGATAAAACATTCGTTAAGTCATGCAACGTTCCTACGGATAAGGTGTCATCACACCCTGTTACGATCCGTAATGTATTTCCAACTTCTACAGTAACTGAGTCATTCGTATTTGGTCCTTCAACAATTGAATTACCCAAATCAGGATTTACTACTAAATAATCTACATCTTTAGGAAAAGTAAATGTGGTATAAATTTGAGGACAAAAAGAGATTTCCTGTTTATTAATTACTTGCATATTAAAAGCAGCAGTTGCTACTGTATAAGCAAAACATAGATTAAACTGCCTAACTGGGGGCTCTGGTCGTACACAAGTAGTATCAGAATTCAAAGCGTTTAACCAAGAAGCATAGGGAATCGGCAAATTAGATAGTAACTTAAATACTTCCAGACTAATTGTAGCATAAACGTCTTCTCCTTCTGCATACAAACAATTATCTACACCAATGGTAGATACTGTTTGAACGTTTGGTAAATCTAGCGTTCCGCTTATACCAATAGGAAAACTAAAAGAATAGGGCAATAACGGTTGCTCACAATACCAACTTGTATTTAAACTATCAGGACATATATACTTTGCGCGTTGTGCATTTACATCAAAAATAGTGATAGTATCTTGAAACGATTGATTAAACGAAACTGGATTAATACATCCTCCGAAGCATATTTCGGTATTCAATCCAAAATTTAAATCATAGTCATACTCTAAACCTATATTTCCCGACTGTGGAAATCGTGTTGTTATGCTTGCTGTTGGATCTACTGTATAATCAGTTAAAATATCGACTGTATCCCCTCTCACATAAGTACCATGAGCTGGGTATGCTACATCTATATCTACTGGATAAAAAACATCAATTGAACCGTCATCCCAATTACGAGAATAAAACCTAGCTCCCATTGAACCATTGGTAAATCCAGAAAATCGATAACCATAATCTCCAAAGTACGTTGTTATAATAGCGCTATCTGCAACAGGTCCTTCATTCCAAGCGGTATTAAAGATTGGAATCTCAGTATTGAGATTAAATCCATTAACTCCAAACATATTTTGATTATACGAATCAAACACCACATGATCCGTTACCCTAGTAAACTGAGTGTAACAAACTGACAACTGGAGGATTAATACAATATGTAGTAGTTTTTTTATCAAATACTTTAAATTGGTTTTACAGATGTTATGGCCTTTACCAAAATGTTACGGTGCTTGTCTTTACTTTGTTGCTTATAATTTGCCATAACAGAAATCATAACTCCTTTATTTTGGAAAATGTACATCACACGTTCTATAGGTATGCCCTGTATGTCCATAGCAAAGGTAACTAAATATCCTGTATCTAGTTTTTCATAGCCCAGTAACTCTGTAGTGCCTTTAGTATTCTTGTATTCATTTTCGAGGTATGGTATGAAACTATCTAGACTTCTAGCACTATCTTTTTGTATACTGATGGATGTTTGTGACAAATGGTTAATAAACGAATGAATGTTTGGTAGATAAGCATATCCTGCTGGCGGAGTTATTTGTAAACCATTTACCTCAACTGGCAAACCAGTTGTTATAGGTAGGGAATCAAATTTGCTGGATGTAACTTGCCCCACACCACAAACACTTGATAATAATATGATTGAAAACAATAAACTCTTCATAAGTTTCTACTAGAAACCTAACGATTTAGAAGCTTTATTACCATCAATTATTGAAGGCATACGATAGGTAATTCTTAGTTCGTGTGAGCCAGAACTAAACGTTCCAACTAATGATGTAGTGTAGTCGTAAGAATACCCAAATCCAAAATTCTCAAAATTAATTCCTGCCATTGCAACAATTGCATCTTGTAAACGATAGGATAACCCAAACCAATAAGTATCTTGATAAATTGCTCTAACATTAACATCAACTTGAGTCGTTAATGTTTCGATGCTTCGAACTAATACAGATGGTCTTATTTGAACATCATCTCCTGCAGGAATGATTCCTCCAGCCATCAAATAATAATTTCTTACAAAGTTATTTCTTACCTCATTAGGTATATTTAAAATATCACTTCTAGTTTGTAGCAAGTTAACAATAGATATACTACCAAAAAACTTCTCTTCGTGATCGTAAACTACTCCAAAAGAAGCATCAGGCAATAACTGATTGCTATAGGCAGCCTGTATCGTAGGATCATCAGGTAAGTAGGTTTCTAATTTTGTTTTATCTAACGCATGTTGATTTAGCATAAAATTCAACCCAAATGACAACCTTCTTTCCACTACACCAAAACCTCCAAGAGGTAATTGATAAGCAGCCCCTAGACTAACTCCTGTTCTTCTAGTTGGTCCAGTTGCCTCATTATAAATATTCATCCCTATCCCAAAACCATCTGCTATGGCTGTATTGGTAGAAACATATTGTGTAACTGGAGCTTCTTTTATTCCAAACCATTGTCTTCTTACTCCTAAGTGAATAGGAAGACCTTCTTGCATTCCTGCAAAAGCAGGATTTAAATAAAACTTATTGACCATGTATTGACTTTGCAGTGGCAATTGCTGAGCAAAGCTTTGATTAATGATCATAAACGTAAACGCTATAAATACAACTCTCTTCATTCTTCTTTATCTAACTATTGTAACTGGTCCTGTGTAAACAGCATTATCAATTAATTCTATTCTGTAATAATAAGTCCCTGCAGGTAATTTATTTCCTAAATACGTTCCATCAAACTCAGATTGATAACCAACTGAATTAAACACTCGATTTCCCCACTTATTAAAAACTTGTATCACAGCATCAGGATACCAATTGATGTTTTCTAACACCCATGTATCATTATAACCATCCCCTTCGGGTGTAAACGCAGAAGGAGGAGTAATACAAGGCACTTCAGATTTTGGCACTAGATATGAACTATCTTTCATGCACCCTACACTATCTGTAACTGTAATTGAATACTCTCCAAACGGTAAATTTTCTATTCTTGGAGTATTTCTGCCTTGATACCACCACATGTAACTGAAGCCACCATTTCCACCAGTAGGAAAAACCTCAATTGCTGCATCAGCAATATCTTTGCATGTTAATTCATAAATAATTGCATCGATAACTATTGGGTCTGGTTCAAAAATAGTATCAAACATATATACAGAGCAACCTTTGATATCAGTAACTGTAACATCATATTCCCCTGGACCTAAAGAATCAATAATAGAATCCGTTTCTCCATTACTCCAATTGTAAAAGTATCCTCCTGGATTTCCACCTGTAACTACTGCTTCCATTATTCCGTCATCGAAACCAAAACATGTAATGTCTTGAACCAATAACTTTCCCACCATTAGTGGCGGTTCTGGTAGGAATATGGCACGTGTGGCTTCACAAAAATTAGAATCAATCACTTTAACCTTGTACATATCCGATGGATATCCGATTAAATCTTCATCATGAACGCTCAACTCATACGTTGAATTATCCCAATAGAACTCATAGTCAGCTGTTCCACCAACAACTGTAATATCAATGATACCATCTGATAAATCAAAACAAGTTACATCGATAATTGAATCCAATATTTGAATAGAATCTGGCTCCCCTACATCAATTGTATCTAGTAAAATACAGCCATTTTTATCTGTTGTTCTACAAATATACTGACCAGCAGCTAAATCAAACAGTGTTAAAACGGTATCTCCTCTATTCCATGTATGCTGATAAGGAAAAGTTCCTCCTTCCACAACAAGTTGTAGTTGTCCATCTGTGAACTTATAACACGATGGTTCTTCAAAGCTATGGTAGGAATATAAAGGTTCTAATGGTTGATCCACAAATGCACTATCGTTAGTTGTACATCCATTTGCGTCAACAACATTTACATAGTACCATCCAGTAGACAAACTTGAGATATCTTCCGTGATAGCAGAATTACTCCAACTAACCGTATAACTAGGTGTCCCTCCTACAATTTCTATATCTATAGCTCCAGTACTTTCACCATGACATAAAACATCGGTAACAATAATAGTATCAATCTCTAATTTAGATGGCTCATTAACGATAATATTATCAGTATGTGTACACCCGTTAGCATCTGTAACTGTTAAAAAATAAGTACTAGCTGCAACGCTTGGTAAGTTCATACTTGTTGAAACCAGCGTTGAACTAGCATTAGCCCATATATATGTATAGGTTGGCGTTCCACCAGATACACTAGCAGTAACTGTCCCATCACTACCCTCGAAACATGAAACATCTGTTTTAGTTAAGGTAGATGTTATACCTGTTGGTTGGTTAATCGTAATGCTATTAGTTGCTGTACACCCATTATTATCTGTGATAGTTACAGAGTAAGTACCAGCTGGGACATTCGATAAATCTTCTGTGAAAGCTCCATTACTCCATAAAAAAGTATACGGAGAAGTTCCTCCAGTTGGAGATAAATCTACCGATCCATCAGAAGCCCCATTACATTTGGCATCCTCTCCTGCTATTGTTGAAGTTAAGGGTGCTGCTGGTTCTCCTAAAATAGCTGAAATTGCATTTGATGTACACCCATTACCATCTGTAATTGTTACGGTATGCGTACCTGCACTTAAACTAGAAGGGTCTTGACTCGTTGAACCATTCGTCCAACTATATGAATAACTTCCATTACCTCCTAGTGGGGTTAAATCGATCATTCCATCGTTTCCACCAAAACAACTAACATCTTTCGTGTTACTAATTACTCCTGCAACAGGATCTGGTTCCTCAATTGAAACTACATGGGTTGATGTGCACCCCAAACCATCGACAACATATAGTGTGTATACTCCTGCTGACAAGCCTGAAATAGATGTACTTCCTCCATTACCTACAGATGCTGTAGCCCCCGTTGACCAAGTAACCGAAAAGGGAGCATTAGGACCAGTGATAGTAGCGCTTGCAGAACCATTAGATCCTAAAAAACAATTTACATCAGAGCCAGAAATTGAAATAACCGGACAAGCCAACAAGCTACTAAAACCAGTAAGCAATAATGATATGATTAATACTACTATTCTCATTTATTAGGTTTTACAATGGTTAATGGACCTTTATAAATTCTACCATCTCGATTTAAATCGATATAATAATAATAAGTTGCCGAAGGTAGTGCTTTTCCATTTACTCTTCCATCCCATGGTTCGTAACTTTGATCACTCTCATATAGTATCTTCCCCCATTTATTAAAAATAGTAATTCTAGCTCCTTCGTAGTTTTGGATATTATCAATTACCCAAGTATCGTTATAACCATCACCATCAGGTGTAAACGCATTAGGAGGATCAATACAATCAACGAGTGATTTTGGCACAAATACCGTATCATATTGAGGGCAATTATTAAAATCTCTAACTTCAACAGTATAAGTCCCCGAAGCCAAGTCCATAATATTTTGACTCACCTCTCCATTAGACCATTGATACGTATAACCTCCAACTCCACCTATCACTTCTATTTCTATTTTACCATCATTATTTTCTAAACAGGTGGTACTGTATGCCGTATCAAAAATTTGAATAGAATCTGGCTGAAGAATAGTAACATAACCATCAATAACACAACTATTAAAATCTGTAACTTGAACAGTGTAATGCCCTGCAGAGACATTGGTTAAATCTTCATTTGTTGAAATAACCATATCGAGTGTATCTTTCCATTGATAAAAATAAGGCTTAACTCCTCCTGTTACCAATAAATCTGCTGCCCCATCACTTCCTCCAAAACAACTTACATCGGTTGAGTCAATCTCCCATAGCAGCGTATCTGGCTCTAACACCTCAACAGCATGCAAATAGATACAACCATTGGCATCAGTTGCTGAAATATAATAGTGTGCAGCTGGCAAACTATCAAACACTAAACTATTATCCGTATTAAATCTAGAATAGTTGGAATCTCCAAATGCAACAATATATGGCATTGTTCCTCCTGATACAATAGCTGTTAATCTCCCATCAGAAAAGGAATGACACCTCACACTATCCATAATACTGGTTACTATTAACGAATCAGGTTCTGTTATCAAGAAAGACTCTGTTAATTGACATCCGAGTGCATCTGTTATAGTTACACTGTAGTTACCAGGAGCTAAACTATCTATTCCATAAGTTGTATCGCCCGTATTCCATAAATAACTATAAGGAGCTGTTCCTCCTCTTGGTGATACTGATAAAGTTCCGTCATCTGCATCTTTACAAGATATATTTTCTTGTTGACTAACATTAGTTAACCTTTCTAGTGGTTGTGTAATAGTATAACTTCTACTTCGTGTACACCCGTTATTATCGGTTAATGTAACACTGTAGTTTCCTGCTGAAACATTTAAATTATCTTGACTAGTAACTCCATTACTCCAGTTATAATTGTAAGGAACTACACCCCCATACGGTGAAATATCAATACCTCCATATGAACCTCCAAAACAAGACACGTTTATAACTGTGTCTGTAAAATCTAATGCTGCTGGTTCATTTACATCGTAATTTGCGAAGGTTATACATCCGTTATCATCTGTAACAGATAAATTCCATCGTGATGGGTAAAGATTAGTTGCTGAAGTCCCAACGCTTAAGTGTTGATTAAAATTACTATCACTCCACTGATACGTGTAAGGAGCTGTTCCTCCTGTAACGCTCACAGAAACACTTCCGTCATCAAATCCAAAGCAAGTTATATCATTAATCGTTTCTGTAATAGCAACTGGTTGTGCTGGACCTCCAACTGTAAATGTAAATGTATTGAAACAGCCATTAGCGTCAGTTAAATCTAATGAGTGTGTTCCTGCACTCCAGTTTATACTTGTTTGACCTGTTGATCCATTTGACCATGAATAAGTGTAAGGAGCTGTTCCTCCCTGTGGCACTACTATTACAACCCCGTTAGAATCTCCAAAACAAGTAACATCAGTAACATCAAATTGAACACCCAAAATTGCAGGCTCTGGCATTTCAATTGTTTTTGACGCCTGACAACCTTTCGTATCTGTTACTGTTACAGTTTCATTACCGCCCGCAACATTAGATACTGATTTTCCTCCTGAAGCGGTTGTCCAGCTATACGTGTAGCCAGGTGTACCTCCATGAACTTCAATAGTAATTTTTCCATCGTTGGCTCCATTACAAGTAACGGGCTCTACTGTTTCTGATGATATTCTTACTGCATCTTTTGGCCCTTTTACGGTGTAAGAAGCATAGGAATAACAATTGTTTGCATCCTCTATAACAACATAACCATTGCCTGCTGGTAAATTATTATATGATACACTTCTTGATGAGCCTGTTGTAGTATTCCCATCACTCCAATTAAAAGTAAAAGGAGTTACACCATTAGTGATTTGAACATCCATTCCTCCATCCATATCGCCATAACAATCTATATCTCTACCTCCTAGAGCAACAGCTTTGTATTCTCTAGCATCTAACCTAAATCCTTGACCAGGAACTCTAGTAAAACCTGGTAGTTCAAAAGAATCATTAAACCACTCAAAGCCTTCAAAAGATCCTAAAGGAATATCTGGTGGATCATATAAAGGACCTATATCTAGCACATTCCCTTCGTTTGTTGCTCCAGCATCATCATCGTTCTCACCTATACCAAAACCATCAACAGTTACTTGAAAGGACAGAGCCTCCATACCAAATATAAAACGAATCTCATCATAGGTTCTGTTACTAAATTCATTTTCAATTTGATGTTCTGTTGTAACATCTATATAATCCCTATTACAAGGATAATCAAGGTTAATATCGTCTCCCACACGAACACGCACTGTATCACTAGTTACTGGTCCAGTAATTATTGAACCTGTGTTTGGATCAGTTACTGTGTATCTCAGTGGCATAGAGAAACTATAAGTTGTGTATATTTCTGGACAAAATGAAAATTCTTGCTTATTGAACATACCAGCCTCAAAATAAGCTGAAAAAATAGTATAATTAATACATGCTTGCAATATATTACTTGACCCTATGCAACCTCCTCCTGACAATAAACCTAAGGCTCTAAATGCTGGAAAGGGTATGTTTGAAAGCAGGTCAAATATCTCCAATTGTAATGTAGCGTATTGATCTTCCCCCTCGGCATACAAGCATTTGTCTGGACCAATGGTAGAAGTAGTACTAACATTTGGCAAATCAAAGGTTCCAGATAGTCCATAACCAAAATCTTGCATAACAGGCAAAAATGGATCAGTACAATAAAAAGATGCAGGGAGATTATCCAAACAGGGATATTTTAAACCAGCTGCTGATGCATCAAAAATAGTTACAACATCACTTACTGTTTCATCAAATCCAAAATCATCCGTACATCCTACAAAACAAAGCATTACATCTATGTAAAACCTCATGGTATACCTTAACTCTAACCCTACATTACCAACTTGTGGAAATGTTGTTACCATATTTGCAGTTGGATCAACAGTATAATCTGTTTTTATTTGAATAGTAGAACCTCTATCAATGGTATTAGCAGAAGGATATTGAGTTTGAATATTAACTGGATAATCAACATCAATACTACCATCGTCCCAATTTCTGGAGTAATATCTTATCTCTATATTACCTTGTGTTCCTGCACTAAGATCATACCCGTACTTACCAATAATTGTACTATTAATATTGTTTGAAGGACCGAATCCCCTGTTCCATGACTGGTTAAACAGTGATATTTCTGTGTTTAATGAAAATGGTGTTAACCCAAACATGTTTTGATCAGTTGTTGAAAATGTTACAGGGTCATTTAATGTAGTAAACTGACTGTAAACTGATAAGTTACTGAACGTAAGAAAAAATGCTATTACTGTAAAAAACTTCCTCACTCGCTTTACTTAATACTTGACTGAAACCAATGCTTTTTTAAGCATAGAATAAAACTTGAAACGATCTCTTTTTCTGTAATTAGCCATAGAATAAATCACCATTTCTTTATTACCAGTGATGTACATTAAGCGTTCCACTGGTTTATCTTCTAACAAAAATTCAAAGCAAAATAACCAACCATTGTCTAATTCTTTTTTCTCTATCAATTTCGCATTCGTTAATTCACCTTTTTCTAGATATTGTAAATAAGTATCAATAGATATATCGTCCCTTTTAACAGCACTAATTGAAACCCCAGTTTCTTCACTTATAAAGGAACAATAGCCCTCTAAATGTCTAAAACCAGCTGGAGGTACTATAGAAAGATCATATGTTTCACAGATAATCTTACTGCCATCTGTAAGAGGCAAGCTTTTTATATCCGTACTTTCTTGAGAGTAGAAAGGCAATGTAAACAACATCAAAAAAGAAAAAACGCGTATTGTCTTTTTAATCATTTCTATAGGTTAATCGCAGCAAATATATTAAAAAGCTAACTATATTGCTGATTTATTGTAACCAACATACGTTCAAGAAGATAAAATGGTTGTCTGACAACTTAATTTACTTGTATATTTTGATCAAAAAGCAACATCTAAACCTAAATTTCATAAGAATTCGAAACACTGCCTATTTTTAATTTTAGTAACTTGGCTGTGAATTAATTCTTTTTTAGAGCATGAAAATATTAATAACTGGCGGGGCAGGTTTTATTGGCTCTCATGTTGTGAGGTTATTTTTAAACAAGTATCCAGATTATACAATTTACAATCTAGATAAATTAACCTATGCGGGCAATTTAGAAAATCTTACTGATATAGAACAATCTTCTAACTATCATTTTATCAAAGGAGATATTACGAATGAAGACTTTATAACTAGTTTATTTAAAAAAGAGCAATTTGATGCAGTAATCCATTTAGCTGCTGAATCTCATGTGGATCGTTCAATCACTAATCCGCTGGAGTTTATTATGACAAATATAGTAGGAACAGTAAACCTTCTTAATGCAGCTCGATCGATTTGGGGAGATAATTATGATAACAATATTTTTTATCATGTTTCAACAGATGAGGTTTATGGTTCATTAGGAGACACTGGTTATTTCTTAGAAACAACTAACTACGACCCTAGAAGTCCATATTCTGCATCAAAAGCTAGCTCAGATCATTTAGTAAGGGCTTACTACCACACTTATGGCTTACCAGTAAAGCTTTCTAACTGCTCAAATAATTATGGATCGCATCAATTCCCAGAGAAGTTGATTCCTCTTATGATTAATAATATAAAAAACAATAAACCTCTGCCTATCTATGGAAAAGGCGACAACATTAGAGATTGGCTTTGGGTTAATGATCATGCTAGAGCTATTGATGATGTTTTCCATAAAGGAATAATAGGAGAAACTTACAACATCGGTGGACATAACGAGTGGAAAAACATTGATTTGGTTTACCAATTGTGTACTGTTATGGACAAAAAACTTAACAGAGAAAAAGGAACATCAGAAAAGCTAATAACTTTTGTAAAAGATCGTGCTGGACATGATATGAGATATGCAATTGATGCTACAAAAATAAAAAATGAACTTGGCTGGGAACCTAGCATAACATTTGAAGAGGGCTTAGAAAAAACGGTTGATTGGTACCTAGAAAATGAAAAATGGTTAAACAATGTAACTTCTGGAGCTTACAAAGAATACTACCAAGCACAATATAATTAGAGATGTTAGAGCATATTGATATAAGTAAAATCATCTTTTTAGATGTTGAAACCGTCCCTTTAGTTTATGACTACAGTAAGCTAGATAACGAAACAGCAAATCTTTGGGATAAAAAATCAAAATATATTCAACGCTATCAAGAAGTATCTGCAGAAGAAGCTTACCAAAAAGCAGGAATTTATGCTGAGTTTGGTAAAATCGTTTGTATATCTGCTGGTTATATCTATCAAGAAAAAAAAGATGTTAAACTTAGGGTTAAATCTTTTTACGGAGATGACGAAAAAGAAATACTATTAGCTTTTAATTCTCTTCTTAACAAAACACTCAAGGACAATTATATTTTATGTGCCCATAATGGAAAGGAATTTGACTTCCCTTTTCTCGGTAGAAGAAACCTTATTAATGGATTGCCTCTACCAAAACAATTAAGCCTAGCGGGCAAAAAACCTTGGGAAGTTCCACATTTAGACACAATGGAGCTTTGGCGTTTTGGCGACTATAAACATTTCACGTCTTTAGAACTGTTAGCGCATGTCTTTGAAATTCCTTCTCCTAAAAATGAGTTAGATGGCTCTAAAGTTGCTTATACCTACTACGAAGAAAAAAACCTTGAGAAAATTAAAACGTACTGCCAAGGCGATGTAGTTACTATTGCTCAACTTATTAGAAAGTACAAAGGACTGCCACTTTTAGATAAAAATCAAATTGAAATAATCGGCTAATGAACTTTATTAATCGTTTAAAATACTACGCTGTTGGTGTTGGGTTTGGCTGTTTACTAGTTTATTTCTTTTTTGGAAATAGAACATGTAGTGGTTGGCTACCAGCAAACCGAGTTAAATCTGCCATTTTTGAGTTTCCACTTAATGAAAGCAAACACATAAAGTGCCTAATGGAAAAAACCAATTTTGGTTATGATTCGTTAGCTATACTAGTAAAAGAAGGGGATGTTAATTTTAGTCAAAGTAAAGTTGACTCCTCTCCAAAGATATACCACATATCAAACAAAAGTAAAACAATTAAAATGGCTGTAGACTTTCAAGACACACTGGTATACCTTAAACAAATTATTGGTGTTTCAGAAGAAGATTGTAACCAACTAGACAAACACTTTGATGTATCAACAAACAAATCATTAGAAGACTTTTATAAAAAATAGCACATGATATAAAGCGGTTAAAAACTGTTAAATGATATCAATTGTTAGTTTCAATACTTTACTAGAAAAAAAAAATATCAGATATTCGCATCGCTATGAGTTCAATCTTAGATAAAATAGACACTTCAAATACGCCAAACCATGTTGCTATTATCATGGATGGTAATGGAAGATGGGCAAAAGGTCAAGGTGAAGACAGGTTATACGGTCATCACTCTGGGGTTGAATCTGTGCGAAGAGCTCTTAAAGCAGCTCAAAGAGCACATGTTAATTACCTAACACTATATACTTTCTCAACTGAAAACTGGAACAGACCAAAAGATGAAGTTGATGGTTTAATGAGTTTATTTGTTCAAACAATTACTAACGAAGTAGAAGAACTACATAAAAATAACGTTGTTATAAATGTGATAGGTAATGTAGAAGCACTTCCTAACTTAGCTCAAAAAGCCTTATTAGAAGCTATAGATTATACAAAAAATAATACTGGAATCGTGTTAACATTAGCGCTTAGCTACAGTGCTAGATGGGAAATTCTTCATGCTGTTCATGGATTATTAAACGATATAGACGATGGGAAAATAGTTAAAGAAGAAATAAACGAAAATTTATTTAGTTCTTACTTAACAACCAGTGGAATTCCAGATCCTGAACTAGTTATTAGAACGAGTGGAGAACAACGAATAAGCAACTTTTTACTTTGGCAAATTGCCTATGCTGAATTCTATTTTTCGGATATTTTATGGCCAGATTTTACCGAAGAAAACTTTTTTGAAGCCATTGAATGTTTCCAAAGTAGAGAAAGAAGATTTGGTAAAACTGGAGAACAAATTAACCTAAAGAAACAACCCTAATTTTGTAACGTTCACAAAACAGTTTACAAGAAACCTACAATAAATGATAAAACACGTTCAACTATTATTATTGATTATATTTTCTCAAGTAGCCTTATCCCAAGGAGGCTTTGGTGGCGGAGGTAGTCAATTTAGCTTAAACTCAAGCAACGTAAGCTACGAAACTCCAAAAGACTATGAAATAGGTGGCATAGTGGTTGATGGTGTTTATTCATATGACAGTGAGCGAATCTTAGCTTTATCTGGATTACGAAGAGGAAAAACAATTACCATTCCTGGCGATGATATTACACAAGCTGTTAGAAAACTATGGGATCAAAACCTATTTTCTGACGTACAGATTTACAAAGAAAAAGTTACAGGGAACACGATATTCCTTAAAGTAGTTTTAAAAGAAAGAAAAAGATTATCTAAATACAAAATACTAGGAACTACAAAGTCTCAAGCTAAGTCAATCAGAGAAAATCTTGACCTTTACATGGGAAAAATAATTACTGATGCGACTATTGATAGAGTAAAATATATTAGTAGAGACTTTTTTGTTGACAAAGGCTTTTTAAACACCGAGGTTGATATTCGTAGAGAGATTGACACCTCAATGAACAACAGCGAAAAGCTTACAATCATTATTGACAAAAAGAACAAAGTAAAAATAAAGGAGATTAATGTTATTGGTAATGATGCTAAAGTACCAAGAAAGGGAGTTTTAAAATATATTCTTGGTAAAGAAAAGAAAGTAGTTTCTGATGCGAAGTTTAAAAGAAAACTAAAAGACACCAAGGAAAAAAAATGGTGGAGAATATGGAAGAAATCCAAGTTCATCAAAGATAAGTACGAAGATGACAAGCAAAATGTTATCGCTAAATACAATGCCGAAGCAATGCGTGATGCTAGAATTGTTAAAGACGAAATCGTTAAAAATGACGATGGTACAATAACGATTAACATTGAAATAGAAGAAGGAAACAGGTATTACTTTAGAGACATCAACTGGATTGGTAATACCAAATACAGAACAGGACAATTAGATACTATTTTAGGCATCGAAAAAGGAGATTTATACAACCGAGAGAAGTTTGAGTCCAAATTATATATGAGTCAAACTTCGTTGGATATTTCTTCTCTCTATATGGATCAAGGGTATTTATTTTTCCAATTAAACCCAATTGAACGTACCGTTGAAAATGACTCTATTGATATCGATATTTTTATCTACGAAGGAAAACAAGCAACAATAAATAAAGTTACTGTTAACGGAAATACAAAAACAAAAGACCATGTTATTCTAAGAGAGATTAGAACAAAACCAGGGCAACTATTTAACCGTAGTGATATCATTAGAACACAAAGAGAATTATCACAATTAGGTTATTTTGATCCAGCTGCTATGGGAGTGAATCCAAAACCAAATCCTGCAGAAGGAACCGTAGACATTGAATATACTGTAGCTGAAAAACCATCTGATCAAATTGAACTATCAGGAGGTTGGGGAGCTGGACAATTTGTTGGATCATTAGGATTGAGATTCACAAACTTTAGTTCTAAAGACATGCTCAAAAGAGATGCTTGGGCTCCAATACCTGCTGGAGACGGACAAACACTTAGTATTCGTGGATCAGCAAACTTATTCTTTCAATCATTGAGTTTCACGTTCTCTGAGCCTTGGTTTGGAGGCAAACGACCTACTAACTTTACTGCAAACGCTTATTACACACTTCAAAAAACCTCTGCGGGGAAACGTAGTGATCCTAACGTAGGACTGTTTGATGTACTTGGAACTTCTGTTGGTTTAGGTAAACGTTTAAAAGTACCAGATGATTATTTTACGCTTTATGGCGAATTAGGGTACGAGTACTACACATTAAGAAATTACGGTGAAATTGTAGAAGACTTTTCTAACGGTTTTGCCAATAACTTAAGTGCAAAAGTAGTTGTATCAAGAAACTCGACTGACGGTAGTCCAATTTACCCAACAAACGGTTCAAATATTACACTAACATTTAAAACAACGTTACCATACTCTTTACTTGACGGTAAAGATGATTACTCAGGCTTATCAAGTCAGGAAAAATTTAAATGGGTAGAATACAACAAAATTAAATTTGTAACCGATTGGTATACAAAATTAAATGAAAGCAAAAACCCATTTGTATTCCATGCTAGTATGGGAGTAGGTTTATTAAACTCTTGGAGTAAAGCGAAGGGAATCTCCCCATTTGAACGTTTTTATTATGGAGGAAGCGGTTTAACAGGATTTAGATTAGCAGGTAGAGAATATATTGCATTAAGAGCTTATGAAGATCAAGCGGTGTCATCTACTGCTGGAGATGCTTTAATCGTTAAATATAAAACAGAATTAAGGTTTCCAATCTCTTTAAATCCTAACGCTACAATTTATGCATTGGCATGGGGAGAAGCAGGAAACTCATGGAACTCATACAGGGAGTTTAATCCTTTCCAAGTAAAAAGAGGTGCCGGAGTTGGTCTTAAATTATTTTTACCAATGTTTGGTTTAATTGGTTTAGATTATGGATGGGCGTTTGATCCATTATCTCCTGGAGACAGAGGGTACACTCCACTAATACATAATTCGAACTACAAACCAGTTGGTAGATTTAACTTTACACTTGGTATGAATATTGGAGAACTTTAATTTTTAACATTTTTTTACTTAATCTTTTGTTATCATTTTAACCAAAAACAATAAATTCTTCGAGTTTTAGTATTAAATAGTAAATTTGCAAATCTACAAACCAGTTAAATGAAAAAAATTGTTTTAAGTCTAATCCTTTGTTCTTTTACATTGTTAGCCATTTCGCAAAAGTATGCTTTTGTGGATACTAAGTATATTTTAGATAACATACCAGAATTTAAAGAAGCACAAAAAGAGCTGGATCAATTATCAGAGAAGTGGCAAAAGGATGCTGAGCAAAAGAAAAGAGACTTAGACAATAAAGTAAGAGATTACCAAGCGGAGCAAGTATTACTTTCTGCTGATATGAGAAAAAAAAGAGAACAGGAAATACAAAAATTACAAGAAGATTTAAAAACTTTTCAAAAGGAGAAGTTTGGAGTTAAAGGCGAACTTTATAAAAAAAGAAAAGAGCTTATTGAACCTATACAAAACAAAGTATATAAAGCAATTAAGGACCTAGCAAAAACTTCGAACTATGCCTTTATTTTTGACAAAGCAAATCAAACAAATATTTTATATGCCGATAGTAAATACGATAAGAGTAAACGTATTTTAAAGGACCTTGGCTACTAATCAAAACAATAAACCTAAAACGAAAAAGATCATGAAAAAAATTATTTTAATAGCAGCTGTTACTTTCCTTGCGTCAGTAGGATTTTCGCAAAAGTATGGACACTTAAATGCACAAGAAGTATTAAAAGAATTACCTGAGTACATTGCAGCTCAAAAAGAAATGGAATCTTACGGTCAACAAAAGGAGAAAGAATTAATGACGTTACAGCAAAATTTTCAAGAGCAATACGCGAAATACGAAAGAGATGCTGCTACATTAACTCCAGAGATTAGAAAATCAAGAGAGAATGATTTGATGGATTTACAACAAAACATCCAAAAATTTCAACAAAGTGCTCAAGAAAAAATTCAAAAGAAAGAAATTGAATTACTTGATCCAATGATTAATAAAGTAAAAGAAGCGATCCAAGTTGTAGGTAAAGAAAACGGATATACTTACATTTTTGATACGAGTGCTGGTAGTATTTTATACTTTGATGGAGGCAAAGATGTTTCAGAACTAGTTAAAAAACAATTAGCTAAGTAAAAGTTCCAAAATATTTAAACAAAAAAGGCTCCTGTTTGGGAGCCTTTTTTGTTTATACACCTAAAACTTCATTCTTTGACCGAAAAAAAGTATCTTTAAGGTTAGTGTGTCTACAACAAATCACACGTTAAAATTCTTTAAATAATATATGAGTTGTTCAACTTGTTCAAATAATAAATCAGGAGTACCTAATGGCTGTAAAAGTAACGGGTCGTGCGGTACTGGTGGTTGCAATAAACTTTCTGTTTTCGATTGGCTTTCAAACATGGATTTACCATCGGGACAGCGCATTTACAATATAGTAGAGGTTCGTTTTAAAAATGATAGAAAGGAATATTTCAAAAACGATAAAAACTTACCACTTCAGCAAGGCGAAGTAGTTTGTGTTCAAGGTACATCGGGACACGATGTTGGTGTAATTTCTTTGATTGGAGAATTAGTAAAACTTCAATTAACCCGTAAAAAGGTAAAAGACACCAAAAATCTTAGAACCATTTATCGAAAAGCCAAAGAAGAAGACCTCGAAAAATGGCACTATGCTCGTAAGCGTGAAAAAGAAATCATGCCGAGAGCAAGAACCATTGCCATTAAGCTTGGTTTAGAAATGAAAATTAGTGACATCGAATTTCAAGGCGACAATACAAAAGCAACCTTTTACTATACCGCTAATGATCGTGTAGATTTTCGTGAGCTCATCAAGCAATATGCTACTGAATTTGGTATCCGTGTTGAAATGCGTCAAATAGGAATGCGTCAAGAAGCAGGTAAACTCGGAGGAATTGGTTCTTGTGGCAGAGAATTATGCTGCTCTACTTGGTTAACCGACTTCAGAAGTGTAAATACTAATGCAGCTCGTTACCAACAACTTTCCATAAACCCTCAAAAACTAGCTGGACAGTGTGGAAAACTTAAATGTTGCTTAAACTTTGAACTTGATGCCTACATGGAACAAATAAAAACGTTCCCAAACACCAATGTTCAACTTCAAACAGAAACAGGCTATGCTCGACACATTAAAACGGATGTGTTTAAACGCATGATGTGGTATGGAGTGAAGGACAAAAACGATATGATGGATATTATCGGTCTAGAAGTTGACCGAGTGCACGAAATCATTAAAATGAATAAAAGTGGTAAAAAACCACAAAGCTTAAAAGATTTTGCTGTTGTCGAAGAGGTTGTTGAAGAAGCTTCTACATTTGATAGCGTAGTTGGGCAAGATAGTTTGAGTCGTTTTGATGATAAGTTTAAAAAGAACAAGGGGAAAGGAAAGAGAAAAAATAAACCTCACAATTCTAAAAACAAACAGAAAGGTCCTAAAAACACATCTAATAAACCTAACAACTCAAAAAGTACGCCTAACAATTCTGGTAACAAGCCAAATAATTCAAAAAACAAGAGGCGTAATAACAATAATAGAAACAGAAAGAATAACACCAATGATCAAAAGTAAGCTTAGTTACATAGCCACTATTTTTTTATTGACAAGCATGCTTATTTCCTGCATGGGTAAATCTCCTTTTTTTGAAGAAAACAAAACATTAGCCAATAATACATGGGAGCTAACCGACACTGCTCGATTTTCTTTTGAAATTGAGGATACCAATCAGCTTTATGACTTTTATTTTAATTTAAGAAACCTTTCTACCTACTCCTACAGTAATATTTTTATCGATTATAAATTAAAATTTCCTAACGGAAAATCATTAACTGATACGGCTGAATTTATACTCGCTAAACCAAACGGTAGATGGCTAGGAAAAACAATTTCTGGAAGTATTATTGATAACAGCATGCTATTTAGCAGAAAAAAACGTTTTCCTTTAAAAGGAACCTATGAATTTGCTGTCATTCATGGAATGAGACAAAAAAACCTTGATCATATTGCTAACATTGGATTTAAAATTTTAGAAACAAGTGAGTAACACAAAGAAAAAAAATACCAAAGAACCAAAAAGAAAAAAACGCCTTGTTAAACTCATTTGGCTGTTTTTTGTTGGCCCATTTGTAGCCCTTGGGATAACTTTATTTATCATCAGCCTTACTTCTTTACCAAGCCTTGAAGAACTAGAAAACCCCAAGAGTAATTTGGCTACCCAAATATTTACTGCTGATGGCGAAGTAATTGGAAACTATTTTAGAGAAAACAGAACAAATGTTGAATATTATGAGTTATCTCCACATTTAGTTAAAGCGTTAGTAGCTACCGAAGATGAGCGTTTTTACGATCACGCAGGTGTTGATGCCGAGGCACTTGCTAGAGCAGTAGCTAAAATGGGATCTGGAGGAGGAGGAAGTACACTTACTCAACAGTTAGCTAAAATGCTTTTTCACAGAAGAAGTAGTAGTATTATTGAGAGAATCAAGCAAAAACTTGGTGAATGGATTATTGCTACGCGTATCGAAAAAAGATACACGAAAGAAGAAATAATTGCTATGTACCTTAATCAATTAGACTTCTTAAACAATGCAGTCGGTATTAATTCAGCTGCTAGGGTTTATTTTAATAAAAGTCAAAAGGATTTAGATTTACACGAGGCAGCTATGTTGGTTGGGATGGCAAAAAATCCTTCCTTGTTCAATCCTATTCGTAGAGAGGATACAGTAACACACCGTAGAATGGTAGTGCTTAGCCAAATGAAAAAAAATGGCTTTATAAATCAGCAGGAATACGATTCAATAAGAGAATTACCGCTAGGGTTAAAATATACACGAGTAGATCATAAATCTGGTGTTGCACCCTACTTTAGAGAAATGCTAAGAAGTAAATTAGCTGATATCCTAGAAATGAAAAATGAAGATGGTGAGTATATCTGCTATAACAAAAAAGAAGATCGTAAGTATGATTTATATGCCGATGGATTAAGAATCCATACCACCTTGGATTCTCGTATGCAAAAATATGCAGAATGGGCTGTAGAAGAACACCTAGGGAATGAGCTACAAAAAGATTTGGATCGTTTTATTGATGCAAAAAACGGTAGATACACCAAACGCCCCCCTTTTAGTAACAGAATTAAAGAAGAAGCAGTTGAAAGCATATTAAATCAAGCAAAAAAACAAACCATGCTTTATAAAAAGCTTGTAGGATCCATTTGTACCGTTTGTGAACGCTCTGGAACAACTGTGAAAAAGATTGATGGAACGAAAAGCTATGTTTGTAACTATAACTCAAAACATATTGAACCAGTTAGAACAGCTAAAGAAATAGACAAAATATTTAATACACCCGAGCCTACGCAAGTCTTCTCTTGGGATAGTGAGAATTATGAAAAAGACACTGTTCTTTCTCCAATGGATGCGATTAAATACCATAAACGCTTTTTGCGGTCGTCTTTAATGTCAATGGATCCAAGAACAGGACACATCAAAGCTTGGGTTGGCGGACCAAACTTTAAGTATTTCCAATACGACATGGTAAAAAAAGGAAAACGACAAGTAGGTTCTACCTTTAAGCCATTTGTTTATGCGACAGCCATTCAAGAAGGAGTAATAGCACCTTGTGATGAAGTACCTAACATTCAATATTGTGTAGACGTACCAAAAGGAAACCGTACCGACCAATGGTGTCCTCAAAATGCTGGGATGAAGATGAACGGTGAAGATGTGTCTTTTAAATTTGCCTTAGCAGCATCTATGAATAATGTTACTGCATATGTTATTGATAGAATTCGCCCTCAAAATGTAATTGATAATGTGGAAAAAGCAGGAGTTCCAAAAGGAACTATGGAACCTTACCCATCTTTAGCGCTTGGTGTATTTGATATATCGCTCTACCATATGGTTGGAGGTATTAGTGTATTTGCTAATAATGGAATTTATGTTGAACCTGTATTTATTACTCGTGTAGAAGATAAAAATGGAAATTTAATCTACGAATACGAACCTAAAACTGCTCAAGTGTTTGATCCTTTTACGGCTTACACTACCGTTAAAATGATGAAAGGTGTAGTAGATGGTGTTCGTCATCCAACCATGAAAAATAAAAATGGTAGACCATATGTTGGTGGTACATCCATGCGATTAAGAGCTGGTAAAGATTACAGACCTTATGGTGGTTTAAAATTTCCTATTGCAGGTAAAACTGGTACTACCAATGATAATACAGACGGATGGTTTTTAGGCTTAACCCCAGAGTTAGTAACAGGAGTATGGACAGGTTGTGAAGATAAAGCTGTACGCTTTGATGGGTATAATAAAGGCTCAGATACATACTATGGTCAAGGGGCTAATATGTCATTACCTATTTGGGGGTATTACATGAACAAAGTGTATGAAGACAAAGAGTTAGATATTTCAACGGATGATTTTAAAGCTCCTGATAATTATGTAAATACGCTTGACAATTGTAATAACGTCAAGGATAATGAACCTATTGATGCTAATGACCTAATAAAATCAGGGTTAGACGATGGATTTTAATTTTATTATATGGCAATAAATAAAGTAGTAGCAAACGCACAAGAAGCAATAAAAGGAATTGAAAGTGGCATGACACTCATGTTAGGTGGTTTTGGTTTATGTGGTATTCCAGAAAACTGCATTACCGCTTTAACAGAAACAAACATTATCAACTTAACTTGTATCTCAAACAATGCTGGTGTTGATGATTTTGGGTTGGGATTGTTATTGCAAAAGCGTCAAATCAAAAAAATGATTTCTTCTTATGTTGGCGAAAACGAAGAGTTTGAACGCCAAATGCTCAATGCCGAACTTGAAGTAGATTTAATACCACAAGGTACTTTAGCAGAACGTTGTAGAGCTGCTGGTGCTGGAATTCCAGCTTTTTTTACTCCAGCAGGTTATGGAACCGAAGTAGCAGAAGGAAAAGAAGTTCGTGTATTTAATGGAAAACCACATATTCTTGAACATGCTTTTGATGCAGACTTTGCAATTGTTAAAGCATGGAAAGGAGACACAGCAGGAAACTTGATTTTTAAAGGCACTGCAAGAAACTTCAATCCATTAATGGCTATGGCAGGTAAAATTACCATTGCAGAAGTTGAAGAGTTAGTTGAACCAGGAGAGCTTGACCCAGGACAAATACACACGCCTGGAATATTTATACAACGCATATTTAAGGGCACTAACTACGAGAAAAGAATTGAACAGTTAACTACTTCGTAGTTTTAATTAATCAATGTTCTAATGTATTAATGTAGCAATGTTTTGCTACTAATTAATGCTCTACTCAATTGCTTTATTAACTCATTAATTCATTGTTACATTAATATATGAAAGACAATATCATATTAAATAAAACCATACAATTTTCATTAGCAATTATAAGGTATACAGAACAACTAGAACAAGACAAAAAACATATAATAGCTAGACAACTTTTAAGGTCTGCTACATCAGTAGGAGCAAATATGCATGAAGCTCAAAATGCAGAAAGTAAAGCTGATTTTATTCATAAAGTGAAAATTTCAGCTAAGGAAATAGAAGAAACAAAGTACTGGCTTACCCTTTGCGAACACAGTATGTCATATGCCTTTGATAAAGATCTTAAATTAATGGCCGAAGAAATTAGTTTAATTATATACAAGATACTAAGTAGTAGTAAAAGAAAGATGTAATTTAATTACTACATTAGTCTTGTTGATGTGTTTAATTTCATCAGTATTTATTAATTAAACCATTGATACATTATTAAAATTGATCAATTGTTACATTAACTATGAGTTTAGATAAAAACGGCATTGCAAAACGAATTGCACAAGAATTACAAGACGGATGGTATGTGAACCTTGGAATTGGTATACCTACACTTGTTGCGAATTATATTCCCAATGGAATTTCTGTTGAATTCCAATCTGAAAATGGCATTTTAGGCATGGGACCTTTTCCAAAAGCAGGCACAGAAGATGCTGATTTAATTAATGCCGGTAAGCAAACCATTACTGCATTGCCTGGAGCATCTTTTTTCGATTCTGCAACAAGCTTTTCGATGATTAGAGGACAGCATGTACAACTTACTGTTTTAGGAGCAATGGAGGTAGCTCAAAATGGAGATATTGCAAATTGGAAAATCCCAGGAAAAATGGTAAAAGGAATGGGAGGTGCAATGGATTTAGTAGCTTCTGCTGAGAATATTATTGTAGCTATGATGCACACCAATAAAAGAGGTGACTCTAAACTTTTGGAAGCATGTACATTGCCATTAACTGGTGTTGGGTGTGTAACTAAAATTGTAACAAACCTAGCCGTTTTAGAAGTAGATCATGAAAAGCAGGCTTTTGTATTATTAGAGCATGCTCCTGGTGTTACCGTTGAAGAAATTAAACAAGCTACAGCAGGTAAACTCATCGTTGAAGGCGAAATCCCAGAAATGGTCATTGCATGACTTGCAACTTATAGTAAATACTTTTAAAATCATTTGAAATAAAATTTTATTTATGAAAATCATTGGCTTTGCAGGCAGTAACAGTAAAAACTCAATTAACAAAGCATTAGTTACTTATGCGCTATCCTTATTTGGCGATAAACACAACACAGAACTACTCGATTTAAATGATTATCAGCTGCCTACCTATGGTATTGATTTAGAAAAGGAAAACGGCATACACGAAAACGCCTTAGCTTTTGCTAAAAAATTGTCTTCTGCTGATTTAATTCTCGTTTCCATGGCAGAGCATAATGGGAATTATACCGCAGCCTTTAAAAGCATGTACGATTGGGTTTCAAGAATAAAAGACCGTAACAAAGTATTTGATGGTAAAAAGGTTTTTATTCTATCGACCTCACCTGGAGGAAGAGGTGCACAAAGCTCTTTAAGTATAGCCAAGGATCGTTTCCCAAGAGATGCCGCTGAAGTAGTTGGCACGTTCTCTTTACCAAATTTTAACGATACGTTTAGTCGTGATGATGGAAAAATAATTGATGAGGTAAAGAATGAAGAGCTACTTACTATTATTGATAAGTTGAATGGGTTAGGGTAGCCACAATCAGTTACTTACAATTTCAAAAAAATCATCGAAACATACCTTATCTGTATTTTCAAAAAGCATATCTAACTCGTATTTCTTTTTAAGCGAATTAAAGGAAAAACCAGAAAAATCGACCAATACTCTCTCATTCTTGAGGCTTAATCTATAAATTTTAAGCATATCGGATACATATGGTACCTTTGACACAAATACATCTTTTACACTTACTATTTTAGTTTTTTTAAAAACATGGTTTAGGTATAGTTTTTCGTTCTCCAATCTAAAACTCCAATCTAAAATTTTTAAATATATAATTGGTAGCATACAGGTAGTGTAGAAAAGTACAATTATTACCGTATTAATTTTGAATAAGTTTCCATTGAGACCAAGTAAAACTAATGCAATGACTAAAGGAAGAAAGATTAAGAACAGTTGAAACCTTCTGTTTTTATTTGTTTTGTTTTGATCCATATTGATTGATAAAAATATGAAAAACTCAACTAAATATTAGCTAAAATAAAAACTCCCAACCAGTTTTGGTTAGGAGTTTTAACTAAAGTACAGTTATCTTCCCCTATTAAAGACTTTGCACTTATTTTATTCAATGTTTTTGACCAAACATTTACTTTCTCTATACCTTGAAATTAGTGTTTTTGTATCATCAACTATACTTGAATTTTTCTATCGATGAGCATGAGTTATTTATCGTCCCCCTTAATTTTATTATCGCGTGATGTTCGTATAAAATAAAACTGAGCTCGATATCAATTACTATAAAAACAAAAATCCCCACCAAAACTGGTAGGGATTTTCAACTAAAAACAATTCAACGTAAAGATTAACCTGCCAAGGTTTCTTTTACTATTTTGGAAATTAACTTTCCATCGGCTTTCCCCGATAATTTTCCCATAACAGGTCCCATCACTTTACCCATATCTGCTGGTCCGCTTGCTCCTAATTGAGCTACAGTAGCCTTTACTACTTCTGTTACTTCCTCTTCGCTCATTTGAGCTGGCAGATAGGCTTCAATGACTTTTGCCTGCTTTATTTCATCTTCCGCTAGGTCTTCTCTACCTTCTTGTATGTAAAGGTCTCCTGCTTCTTTTCTTTGCTTTAAAAGCTTTTGTAATATTTTTAATTCAGCTTCTTCGCTAACGCCTCCACTTCCATCTTTGGTTGCTTCTAACATTAAGGCTGATTTAATTGCTCTTAAGGCATCTAACTTGTCTCTATCTTTGGCTTTCATTGCAGCCTTGATATCGTTTGTTATTTGTGCTGTTAAACTCATTCTATTTAGATTTTAGATTTTTGGATGATAGATATTAGATAATACCCTTCTCCAAAAATAATCATTAATCAACGTTATCGTGTAAAAAAGAGTTGTTGCTTTTTAATCCAGTTGATTTTGAACCATCCGCATTTTTCTCTTCAGAAAGTGTATACTTTGATACATTGCTATCTGCTGAATGAGGAACATCTTCCAGGTTAATTTTTCTTCTTTTGTAAGCTGGCTCATTTTCTAAGTCGCTTAATCCAAAAGGGGTTCTCAACTTCACTGTTAACTCTTTGATTCGTTCAAAACGCTCATCAGCCATTTTTTGCTGCTCTTCTTTTGTTAGCTCAGTAGAAGTATTCGCATTTACATCTTCAGATTCTTCTGTATCGTAATCATCTTCTAAGTTATAACGAATAACTTCCTCTTCTTTTTCTTCTTCAGCTTCCTCAACTTCCACTTCGTTTTGTATCTCTAATGGAGCTTCAGAATTGGTAACTTCAAAATCTAAACTTGCTTGAGAATCGTTAAAAATAAATTCTGTCTCCTTAGAGAATTCATTATGAGGCTCTTCATTAATTTCAGCGTCTTCTGCTTTTAAGTAAGGCTCAAACGATTCTTTATTTTCCTCAACTGGCTCTTGCTTTTTGCTAGCAAAACCTGTTGGACTAGTAACTGGAGCTAAAATTTCTTTTGGCTCTTCTAAGTTATGAAACGTTTTAGGAGCTTCTTCTGGTGCTACTCCTGTATCAGGATTTGTTTTAAAACCTGTTGCAATAACTGTAACACAAATATTATTTCCTAACGTTTCATCATAGCCTTGTCCCATGATAATATCAGCATGTCCACCCGCTGCATCTTGAATAAAATCAGTAATTGTACTCATCTCATCCATCGTTAATTCAGCGTCACCAAATGTGATGTTTAGTAAGATTTGCTTTGCTCCATAAATATCATTATCGTTTAATAACGGAGAAGACAACGCTCTTTCAGTAGCTTCAATTGCTCTGTTATCACCTTCAGCAGTTGAAGTACCCATAATAGCAACTCCACTATCTTTCATCACGGTATTTACATCGTTAAAATCAACGTTGATGAATCCGATTTTAGAGATTACCTCAGCAATACCTTTAGCAGCAGAAGCTAATACTTGATCTGCTTGAGAAAAGGCATTTCTTAATGTTAAATTCCCGTGGATTTCTCTTAATTTATCATTATTAATAACTAATAACGTATCTACAGCTTCTCTCATCGCCTTGATACCTTCATCAGCTTGATCTTTTCTTCTTCTACCTTCAAAAGTAAACGGCACCGTTACAATACCTACGGTAAGAACGCCCATTTCTTTTGCCGTTTTAGCGATTACTGGTGCAGCTCCTGTACCAGTTCCACCACCCATTCCAGCAGTAATGAAAACCATATTAGTGTTATCGGATAAAAAATCTTTGATTTCATCCATGTTTTCGATTGCCGCATTTCTTCCTACGTCAGGAATAGCTCCTGCTCCTCTTCCTCCTGTTAAAGTAGCTCCTAATTGAAGCTTCATTGGTATTGGACTTGTATCTAATGCTTGTTTATCAGTGTTACAGATGATAAAATCTACATCTTCGATCCCCATCTCATACATGTAATTTACGGCATTGCTACCTCCTCCACCTACGCCAATCACCTTAATGATGTTGGTTTTGTCTTTGTTTGGCATGTTAAATTCCATAATTGTTGGTTGTTTTAGTTGTTTTGTTTTTTAGTTTTTAGTCCTTAGTAATTAGTTATTGGTTATGAGTTTTAAGCAGCTAGTTCTTAGCAAAATATTTAACTAAGGACTATCAACTCGGTACTAACTACTATAATTACTGCACATCCTCTTCGAAGAAACTTCTTATTTTATCGAAAAAGTTTCCTTTCAGGTTAATGTTTCTAGTTGTTCTAATTGTTTCGGTTTCTTTTCTAACTTCTTTTGCTTGTTTTTCAAAGCCTTTCATTACTAAACCGATACCTGTTGCAAACAACGGACTAGTAATATTTTCTTTTGTTCCCATCGCTAAGTGTTCGTTAGGATAACCGATACGTGTGCTCATCCCTGTTACATATTCGAACAATTGAGGTAAATGCTTGAGCATAGACCCACCACCGGTTACTACAATACCAGCGATCATCTTTTTCTCATATCCCGAGTTTCTGATTTCATAATGAACATGCTCAATAATCTCTTCCATACGTGCTTGGATGATATGTGCTAAGTTCTTAACAGATATTTCTTTAGGTTCTCTACCTCTTAAACCTGGAATACAAACAATTTCATTTTCTTGACTTTCGCTAGCCAAAGCAGATCCAAACTTTGTTTTTAATAACTCTGCTTGTCTTTTAATAATGGTACATCCTTCTTTAATATCCTCGGATATAACGTTACCTCCAAAAGGGATAACTGCGGTATGACGGATAATTCCATCTTGAAAAATAGCTATATCGGTTGTTCCACCACCTATATCAACCAAAGCTACACCTGCTTCTTTTTCTTCATAACTAAGCACTGCATCAGAAGAAGCAAGAGGTTCTAGGATAATATCGGCAACTTCTAAACCTGCTTTTTCTACACATCTGTAAATGTTTTTAGCAGCAGAAATTTGACCTGTAATGATATGGAAATTGGCTTCTAACTGAACCCCTGCCATACCAATAGGATCTTTAATACCTTGCTCTCTATCTACGATATATTCTTGAGGCAATACATGAATGATTTCCTCTCCTGGCATCATGACCAACTTATACATATCATCGATTAAATTATCGATGTCTTGTTGAGAAATTTCATCTTCGTGTCTACCACGAGTAATCATTCCTCTATGCTGTAAACTTTTGATATGCTGCCCTGCGATACCTACATTAACCACATTAATTTCAATCCCTGCTTTTTGCTCAGCTTCTTGAACAGCAGCACGAATAGATTGTACTGTTTTTTCGATGTTAGAAACAACTCCTCGTGTAACTCCTACTGATTCGGATTTACCCATAGCAATAATCTCTATTTTTCCATTCTCGTTTTTTCTTCCAACAAGGCAGGCAATTTTGGTGGTTCCAATGTCTAGTCCGACTACAATTTGTGATGTATCCATTTGCTTAGTTTTTTGTGCACACTATTTGACCTTTGTACTTAAGGTTTATTGTTTTGTATAAGTTTAAATTCTCTGGGTTAATACCATGTAAAAACCACTTTTTATAATTATCTAATTTTCTTTCAACTTCGGTAAGTTTTCCAAACACAATTTCTTGGTTACCAACCTTGGGGATTAATATATACTCCCCATTGTCTTCTCTATATATTTGTTCAATTTGAGCTTTAAAAAAATCGTCTTTTCTGTAGTAAGAAACAAAATCATAGAGATCGTCTAATTGATACAGCTTTTGTAACGAGTCATTTGCTTTAATGTCTTCTACTGAGAACGTATTCTTTTCGTTTAAATTTCCATTAATCACAACTACTCTTGCTGTGTAATTTTCTACAATAGGCATTGGTTTGCCTTTGTCATCTATATAAAAGGATGATCCATTTTTATTAATAACTCTTGCAATTGGCTTACGTTGTTGAATCGTTACTTTTAGTGTCCCATTCATATCTTTAAACACCGAAACATGCTCAACCGAAGCCATATCATTAATCTTACTTTCGATCGCTTTTGAGTCGATTTCATCCATGATCGTTTCTTCCTCTTTGTATCCCATTCGATTGATTAAGGTTTTAATCATTTTTTGAGTTACAAACTGATTTCCTTTGTCCCAATCTACTGCTACATCAAAAGCATGACATACCGCTTGATTTTTGTTTGTTTCAGTAAAGCTGAACAACACAAAAATGCTCACAACAAAAGCACTCCAAAGTCCTATGTTTAAAACCTTTTTCATTTTTCTATAGCGTGTTGTTTTAACAATGCTTCTTTAATCGGTTCAACTAATCGGTCAATATCTCCTGCACCAATAGTTAAAACCACTTCGTTTTTATCATTCACTAAATCATTAACCAATTCTTCTTTACTGATTAACTTTGATTTATTCGTTAATTTACTTCTTAACCATTCACTATCTACTCCTTCAATGGGCAATTCTCTCGCTGGATAAATATCCAGTAAAATGGTTTGATCTAACTTGCTTAATTCCTTTGCAAAATCATCTGCAAAATCCTTTGTTCTACTGTACAGGTGCGGTTGAAAAACACCCGTAATCTTTTTATCTGGGAACAACTCTCTAACAGAAGATATTAAGGCGTTTATCTCTCGTGGATGATGTGCATAATCATCGATAAAAATCTTTTCTGGAGTTTGGATGTGATACTCAAATCTTCTCTTTACTCCTTTGTAAGACTCTAACCCCTTTTTGATTTCTTTATCACTCACACCTACAGCCTGACAAACTCCTATTGTAGCTAATGCATTCTCCACATTGTGCAAACCACTTACCCCAAACTGGATGTTTTCTATTTGAGAGGTAGTTGTTTTAGCGGTAAATACAAAATGACCGTCTTCCACTTTAATATCGGCTACGTGAATGTCTCCATTCTTCAACCCATATTTTAATTGGTTGTCGCCTGTTAAATCAACTGATTCATGGCTAATAAATAAACCATCAGCTGCCGTTTGCTTAACAAATTGCTGAAATGCACCTAATAACTCTTTGTGATTACCATAAATATCTAGGTGATCTGCATCTGTAGATGTTGTAACAGTAATGTAAGGAGATAAGGTTAAAAACGATCGATCAAACTCATCTGCTTCTACTACAACGTAAGGTGATTTTTCATTTAATAAAATGTTACTCCCTAGGTTTGTTGAAACACCACCTAAAAATGCATTTGTTCCTACGCTAGATTGATTTAATACATGAGCAATCATGGAAGACGTAGTTGTTTTACCATGTGTTCCAGAAACAGCAATGGTTTTAAACTGCTTGGATATTAACCCTAGTGCTTCAGATCGTTTAAGCACTCTACACCCTTCATTTTTAAGCCATACCAACTCCTTGTGCTGTTTTGGTATTGCTGGTGTATAAATAACTAATGAAAATTCCTTTTCTTGCGTGATTTTAGGAGGAATTAATTCAATTGCTTCACGGTAATGGATATCGGCTCCTTCTTGCTCCAATGCTTTGGTCATGGAAGAAGGCGTTAAATCATATCCAGAAACGGTAATTCGTTGAGAGAGGAAGTATCGTGCAAGCGCACTCATTCCTATCCCTCCGATTCCGAGGAAATAGACATGATAAACCTTATTTAAGTTAATATCCACTTTTTTAATTTCTCATTAGTTTAAATGCTTCGTTCGCTATTGCTTCCGCTGCATTTGGTCGTCCAAAGCTTGCTATGTTTGAACTCAATTTTATTATTCTATCGTTATCATTGAATAAATCAACAACTGTGCCTTCTATAGTTTCTATCGCTTCATCATCTTTTACTAAAATTGCTGCATCCTGATTAACTAATGCCATGGCATTTTTTGTTTGATGGTCTTCCGATACATTTGGAGACGGAACCAACACTGATGCTTTTCCTGTAACACAAAGCTCAGATATAGATAACGCCCCAGCTCTTGAAACAACTACATCCGCAGATGCATAAGCTAAATCCATTTCATATATAAAATCAAATGCCTTTACATTAGTAAATCCATGCTCTTGGATAAATGCTTTTACATTTTCGATGTATCCTTTACCTGTTTGCCACAACACTTGAATTCCATTTTCTTGGAATCCTTTTAAGGCTGATTTTATACTCTCGTTGACTGTTCGTGCACCTAAACTCCCTCCTAACACGAGTAGTGTTTTTGTCTCTTCATCAAGACCAAAATGTTTCCTGCCAGCTTCTTTTTTTCCACTGATATCAGTAATTGTTTTTCTCACTGGGTTTCCAGTGAAAACAATCTTCTCAGCATCAAAAAAGCGATCCATGTTGTCGTATGCAACACAAATTTTCATTGCTTTTTTTGCTAATAGTCTATTCGTTAATCCAGGATATGAGTTTTGTTCCTGTAACATGGTTGGAACATTTAATCCTCCAGCTTTTCTTAAAAGTGGACCACTCGCGTAACCTCCAACACCTATAGCAATATCAGGATTGAAATCCTTTACAATTTTCTTTGCCTTACTTAAGCTCTTCATTAGTTTAAAAGGAAAAGCTAAATTCTTTAGCGTAAGCTTACGCTGTAAGCCAACAATATCTAATCCTACAATTTTATAGCCAGCTTTTGGAACTTTTTCCATTTCCATTTTACCGTTTGCTCCTACAAATAAAATCTCAGCATTGGGTTGAGCTTCTTTAATTGCATTCGCAATAGCAATGGCAGGATATATATGTCCGCCAGTACCACCTCCACTTATGATCACTCTATACTGCTGCATGCTTCACTTTATTTGTTTTAACTTCTTCCTCTTCTTTGTACACTTCTGTACTCACGCTTAAAATCATTCCAATGGCCACTGCTGTAAATAAAATGGATGTACCTCCCATACTCACTAGCGGTAAGGGCTGACCAGTTACGGGCAAAATATTAACGCCAACCCCCATGTTTAGGAATGCTTGAAAAACAATACTAAATCCTAATCCAAAAACCATTAAGCGCGCAAATTGATTTTCGGACGAAACAGAAATTCTTATGACTCGATAGAGAATCACCAGATATAATAAAATGAGGGTTAGTCCTCCAAATAGGGAGCCATATTCTTCAATGAAAGACACAAAAATAAAATCTGCCCAAGCCGATGGTAAAATATGTTTTGTTTTTCCTTTTCCTGGTCCATTGCCGAACAAACCTCCATTTGCAATAGCTGCATTTGCCAAATCAGACTGGTAATTTCTATCCGCTGACTTCTCTTTATCTCCTATTCCTATGAAAGCCTCAATCCTACTTACCCAAGTATCCAACCTAGGTAAGACACCTGGAGCAACCTTAGAGATTGATATTAACAGCATAAGCGCTAAAAAAGCCGTACCTAACGTTATCCCTATAAACTTAAGAGGAATATTGGCAATAAACACCAGTACTAAGCAATCCACAAATAGCATTGCTGAAGTGGAAAAATCGGCAGGTAAAATTAACCCACAAATAACCGCAATCGGCACCAAAATTCTAATAGCAAAATTTTTAAAAATGGTAAACTCTTGCTTGTACAAAGTGAGTTGTCTTGCTAAGTAAACAATCAATGTTATTTTAGCTAAATCAGAAGGTTGAAACCCCATAAACCAACGAGATGCCGAGTTAACGCTTGTTCCCATAAACAACGTCACAAATAATAAAACCGCTGAAATAATAACACCAATTTGTGACAATCGGGAAAAGAACTTATAGTTTAGGCGATGAACATACACCATTACTAAAAAGCCCAGCAATAAGATGATAAAATGTTTAAATAAATACGCTTCCGTATTTCCTCCTTTAAATCTATAGGACAATTGAGAAGTTGAACTATAAACAATAAGGACAGACAGTAGGGAAAGTAACAAGGTTACTATCCAAACCACTCGGTCTCCTTTTAGATATTTATTTATAAGTTCCACTTCTAGTTCTTCATTTAAATTTTATAGTTCTCTAACAGCATTTTTGAATTGGTATCCTCTGTCTTCGTAGTTTTCGAACAAGTCAAAACTAGCACAAGCAGGAGATAACAAAACCGCTTCGTTTTTAGCCGCTATTTTGTAGCTAAGCTTAACTGCTTCCATAGCTGTTCTAGCTTCGTATACATTTACTACACCATCAAAAGCTTTGATAATTTTTTCATTATCTGTACCTAAACAAACAATTGCTTTTACTTTGCCTTTTACAAGCGGAAGTAACTCTTCATAATCGTTTCCTTTATCTACTCCTCCTGCAATCCAAATAACTGGCTTTGTCATACTTTCTAAGGCATACCAAGCTGCATTGACATTTGTTGCTTTAGAATCATTAATAAACTCTACTCCATTAATAAAAGCAACATGTTCTAGGCGATGTTCTACATTTTGGAAATCGGATAGGCTTTCTCTTACGACTTCTTTTCGTAAGTCTAAAATTCGGGCTGCAATTCCTGATGCCATGGAATTGTAAATGTTGTGCTTCCCGTTAAGTGCTAATTCGTGTATTGACATATTCAGCGTTTGGTTATTTAGGTTGATGTGTATTTTTTCGTCTTTTAAAAAGGCTCCTTTCTCCACTTCCTTCTCTATAGAAAATGGTAGTTGTTGAGCTTCGATATTTAATGTTTTGAGCTTATCGGTTATCAACTCATTATCTGAGCAGTAGATAAAATAGTCTTCCTTCGTTTGGTTGTTTGTTATTCTAAATTTGGAGTTTATGTAGTTCTCCATTTTGTATTCGTACCTATCTAAATGATCTTCGGATATGTTTAAGAGAATAGCTATATCAGATTTAAAATCTTTGATTCCATCCAATTGGAAGCTACTTAATTCTAGCACATAGTAATCGTAGTGTTTGTTTGCTACTTGCAAAGCAAAACTATCCCCTACATTACCTGCCAAACCTACATTCAACCCAGCTTTCCTTAATATGTGATAAGTAAGCATAGTCGTAGTAGTTTTTCCATTGCTCCCAGTAATACCTATGATTTTAGCATCTGTATATCTCCCAGCAAATTCAATTTCAGAGATTACTGGAATTTGCTTTTCAAGCAGCAATTGAATTAAATCTATTTGATCAGGAATACCTGGACTCTTGATCACTTCAGAAGCTTTTAGTATTCGATCAAGCGTATGCGTTCCTTCTTCCCACTCAATGCCATTTTCAATGAGTGTATTTTTATAAGCATCTTTTATTTTTCCTTTGTCAGAAACAAAAACATCAAAGCCTTGCTTTTTAGCAAGCACAGCAGCTCCAACCCCGCTTTCGCCAGATCCTAATATTACTATGTTTTTATTCATTGACATATTTATTATCTCAACTTTAATGTAACTATTGAAACTACTGCTAGGAGTATTCCTACAATCCAAAATCTTGCTACGATCTTAGCTTCATGAATTCCTTTCTTTTGATAATGATGATGGAGTGGTGACATCAAGAATATTCTTCTACCCTCTCCATATTTTTTCTTGGTGTACTTGAAGTAAGCAACCTGCATCATTACTGATAAATTCTCAACTAAGAAGATTCCACAGATAACAGGAATCAATAACTCTTTACGAATAGCAATAGCAAAAACTGCTATAATTCCACCTATTGCCAAACTTCCTGTATCGCCCATAAAAACCTGAGCAGGATACGAGTTGTACCATAAGAAACCGATACAAGCTCCCACAAAAGCACTCATAAAAATTACTAGCTCTCCTGAGCTGGGTATAAACATGATATTGAGGTAGTCAGAAAAAATGATATTCCCTGATACATAAGCAAAAATGAGTAGTGTAATCCCAATAATGGCTGATGTACCTGTAGCCAGCCCATCCAGTCCATCCGTCATATTTGCTCCATTGGAAACTGCAGTAACAATAATGATTACAAATGGAATAAAAATGATCCATGCCCATTTGCTAGCATCTTTGCCTAAGAAATTAATTAGCCACTTGTAATTAAACTCATTGTTTTTAATAAATGGGATAGTCGTTTTAGTTGAGTGATGCTCAACCCATGTATAATTTTCTCCTTCAACTGGATCAATTTCTTTTATTTCTTCGCCTATCTTTTCAGAAAATCCTTCAACATATTGATTTTCTACTTTTTCTTTAATGGTAACATTAGGATTAAAGAATAAAATTGCTCCAACAAGCAAACCAACTCCAACTTGACCGATGATCTTAAATTTCCCTGATAATCCTTTTTTGTTTTTCTTAAATACTTTGATGTAATCATCCAAAAAGCCTATTAAACCTAAAAACACAGTAGTAATAAGCATCGTAATTATATACACATTGGTTAAATCAGCAAATAGTAAAGCAGGAATAAGTATAGCTCCTAGGATTATTATTCCACCCATTGTTGGAGTTCCTTCTTTTTCTTTTTGTCCGTCTAAACCAAGATCACGAACTGTTTCTCCTACTTGTTTTTTATGTAAAAAAGCAATTAACCTTTTCCCAAAAACTAGGCTAACCAATAGCGAAACAATGAACGCCATTGCAGACCTAAAAGAGATGTATTGAAACAATCCAGCTCCAGGAAAATCCATTTCATTTAGATATGTGAATAGGTGGTATAACATTAATTATTTAGTAGTTTAAATGAGTTTGTAAGTATTTCCATATCATCAAAAGGGAAGCGCTCTCCTTTGATTTCTTGATAGTTTTCATGTCCTTTTCCTGCAACTAAAATGATATCGCCCGATTCAGCTAGTGCAGCCGCTGTTTTTATCGCCTCTTCTCTATTTGTAATTGCTAATACCTTTTTAAAATCTGCTGGCGACACTCCTTTTTTCATTTCAGCGATAATCTGATCAGGATCTTCCGATCTTGGATTGTCAGATGTTAAAATCACTCGATCACTTAATAGACAAGCAACATCAGCCATTAGCGGACGTTTTGTTTTGTCTCTATCTCCTCCACAACCAACAAGCGTAATTACTTGTTCGTTTCCTGTACGGATGTTTCCAATTGTTTTGAGGACGTTTTTAAGTGCATCTGGCGTGTGAGCATAATCAACAATTCCAATTACATTATTATCAGAGGTCATATACTCAAATCTTCCCTCTACGCTCTCTAGGCTGCTTAAGGCAGCAAGAATCTCTAATTGATCATCTAAAAACTGACTAGCTACAGCATAAACTGCTGTAACATTGTAGGCATTAAAATCTCCTATTAGTTTTACCCATAAATCAAGACCATTCACATTTAACTGCAAACCAGAAAATTGGTTTTCGATTACTTTTGTTTTGAAATCTGCCCCTGTTTTTAATGCATAACTAATTTGCTCTGCTTTGCAATTTTGAACCATAATTGGTCCGTTTTTATCGTCTACATTTACAATTGCAAATGCATCAGAAGATAATCCATCAAACAATAGCTTTTTGGCTGCAATGTATTCTTTAAATGTTTTGTGATAATCTAAGTGGTCGTGAGAAATGTTTGTAAACACACCCCCTGCAAAATCAATTCCTTCAACTCTTCCTTGCACCAGTGCATGAGAACTAACCTCCATAAAGCAGTACTCGCAACCTTCTTCCACCATTTTACTCAATAATTGATTTAATGCTAGCGCATTTGGAGTTGTATGGGTTGCCTTAACCTCTTTATCATCAATACGATTAACTACCGTTGAGATTAATCCAGTCGGATATCCTAAATGTTTAAATAAGTTATATAACAAGGTTGTTACAGTCGTTTTACCGTTTGTTCCAGTAACACCTACCAGTTTTAATTTAGAAGAAGGGTTATCATAGAAATTAGAAGAAACAATGCCTAATGCTTTTCCAGAATCATCTACTTGCACATACGTTACTCCCGATTGTATATCATCTGGAAGCACTTCACAAATAATTGCTGTTGCTCCCGACTCGATAGCCTTACTGATATACTCATGTCCATCAACAGCTAACCCTTTAATTGCAACAAAAAGTGATCTTCTACCCACTTCACGAGAGTCAAAAGCAATGCTTTCAACAGAAGAACTGGTTGAACCAACCACTCCTTGAATCGAAACCTTATATAATATGTCTTTTAACAGTTTCACTTATGATAAAATGATTTTTACAACTTTATTACTTACTAACGCTTGATCTTTCACAACTCCTCTCCCCTCAACTTTCACGTGATATCCTTTATTCTCTAAAACTGCTAGAGCATCCCTCAACCCCATTCCTTTTACTAAAGGCATATCACTCGCTTGATATTTTTTCACTACCACTTCTTTGTCATGGGCTTCTGTTACTCCCCAATCACTTCCGCCATTTCCATAGGTTAATTTAACCCCCATAAACTCAAAAATTCCTGCTAAATCTTTCACATAACCCGATTTAGAGGCTGGCATTTTCAAATCTGCTAATACTTTTTTCTCTCGAGCCATCTCTTCATCTAGTGCATATACACGATCAGCAATATCTTTAAACACTGTTCCAGAAACCACGTTTCCATAAATACTTTTCGTTGGTGCTGCTACAACAACTATACATGAGTATTTAGGATTATCTGCCGGGAAATATCCGCAGAAAGATGCTTGGTGACGTACTCCTGAAACCGAACCATATCCTGTAGAACCATAAGCCAACTGTGTTGTGCCTGTTTTGCCCGCAATCTTAAACTGACTGTTTTTCAAATTTTGACCAGTACCTTCTTCTACTACTAGCTCCAATAAGAACCGTGCCTTTTTAATGGTAGATGGCGAACAAATTTGTTCTTTGATAACCTCTGGCTCAAAAGATTCTACAACTTCTGCCCCATCTCGAATTTCTTTAACGAGCATAGGTTTTACCATTTTGCCATTGTTTGCTACAGCATTGTAAAATGTTAAAAGCTGAAGAGGTGTAAATTTTGTTTCGTAACCAATAGACATCCAAGGAAGCGTAACCCCAGACCAAGTTGAATCGTTACGATCTTTAATGTATGGCTCTCCTTCTCCTTTAATTTCTATACCAAGCTTTTGTCCCAACCCCATTCTTCTTAAGCCATCAACAAACTGTTGCGGATTCTTCTTGTACCCATTAACCAAAACTTGAGATGTCAATACATTTGAAGAAATAGCAAAACCTTTTGAAACTGGAATAACCCCATCACCTCCTTCATGTGCATCACGCATTACTCTGTCATAGTACTTGATTGTTCCATCACGGGTATCCACCAATTCATCTAGCTTAATCTTTCCATCTTCTAATGCCACCATTAACGAAGGAAGCTTAAATGTGGAACCTGGCTCAGTTGCTCTACCTATCGCATGATTGTATGTTTCTCTATACTCTCCGTTTTTATCTTTAGACAGGTTAGCAATTGCCTTGATCTTTCCTGTTTTCACTTCCATTAAAACTGCACACCCATGTGCTGCATTTTGTTCTTGCAATTGCTTCATTAGCGAACGTTCAGCCACATCTTGAAGGTTAACATCAATAGTTGTATAAATGTCCATTCCATTTTTCGGCTCTACTAAATAATCATCGCTAATTGGTATTTTTTCACCTCCCCCAACATTCTTTTTATACTGCAAACCGTTAGTGCCTTTTAAATATTTTTTATAAGCTCCCTCTAAACCAACAACAGTATCTTGCGCATTATAGTAACCAACTGTACGCTCGGCTAGCACACCAAAAGGATGTTGTCTTCTCGTACTCTTTTCTAACAACCTTCCTCCTTTAAATCTTCCTTTTCTTAGAATTGGAGCATCTTCCAATGCTTTCATTTGGTCATACGATAGCTTTCTAGCTAACAAAAAGTACTGCCTTTTGTTATTTCTAGCCTGTATAAGAGCTGACTTATATTCTGAAGCCGATTTTTCACCAACCACCTTCGACAAAACTATCCCTAAAGAATCTACCTTTTCTTTAAAAAGCTCATCTTTCGGCACAGTTACATCCATACGTAAATCATAAATTGGGACAGAAATAGCTAAAGCACTCTTCTCCACATCATCAGCAAAAATGTTTCCTCTTGAAGCATAAATTTCAACTTCAGATATTGCACTAATCACATTATCTTTTTTTGCATCAACTGTGATTTGTGTATTAAACATTTTGATGAGTATAGCCACAGAAAAAGCCAGTATACCGAAATACACTAAATAAATTCGACCTGATATGTTCTTCGTCTTTTTACTCAACTTCTTTTACTTCAATTTTCACAGGAGCCTCTTTCAACTCCTCTAATCCTAGTTCTTTTGTGTAGTTCACAATATTAGATTGTAAACTCACTTGGTTTAATTCTTTTATAGAGGCATGCAATTCAGAGTTTAACTCTTCCATATCCTCCAAATAGCTTGCTCTTTTCATTACTCCATCAGCATAATACCCATACCAGATATACACTAAAACAAGTAACCCTAGATACCCCACATAAGAGATGTTTTTAATCATAAATTGTTTACCAAAAAAATTCCCTGACAGCAGGTCATTAATTGGTTTAAACAAGTTTATTTTCTCTCTTTTCTCCATCTATATTTTTTCAGCAACTCGAAGTTTAGCACTTCGAGCCCTTGTATTTTCTTTAATCTCTTGTTCAGTTGGAACGATAACTTTTCTGTTAACTTCTTTGAATGGACGAATTGGGTTTCCGTAAAAATCTTTCTCAAGCTCACCTTTAAACTTGCCTTTCTTCACAAAGGTTTTCACTAAACGATCCTCTAGCGAATGATAACTTATTACAGAAAGTCTACCTCCCGGCTTAATTAAATCAACTGTTGATTCAAGAAAATCCTGCAACACTTTCATCTCTTGGTTAACCTCTATTCGAATTGCTTGAAAAACCTGAGCTAAAAACTGATTTCTTTTACTTGGTTTTTCCAACCCACTCAACACTTCCACTAATCGACCCGTTGTTTCGATACTTCTTTCGTTACGAGCATTGATAATAGCATTCGCCACTTTACCAGGACTTTTTAACTCCCCATACAAGCGCAACACATCAGCCAACCGATCAAACTCAGCTTGATTTACTAATGTTTTAGCCGAGAACTCTTGATCTTGATTCATTCTCATATCTAGATCACCTTCAAAACGAATAGAAAATCCTCTTTCTGCCTGATTGAATTGATGAGAAGAAACTCCAAGATCAGCTAAAACACCATCCACTTGGGTTACCCCGTAGAGCATCAAGTAGTTTTTAATAAACTGGAAATTTTGAGAAATGAAAAAAAACCGATCATCTTCGATTAAGTTTTTTTGAGCGTCTGCATCTTGATCAAAAGCAAACAACCTTCCCTTACTTGAAAGTCTTGATAAAATTTCTTTGGAATGACCTCCACCTCCAAAAGTTACATCCACATACGATCCATCTGGATTAATATTTAATCCATCAACTGAACTATTTAAAAGAACAGGGATATGATAAACTTCACTACTCATCGATATCCTTACCCATCACGTCTTCTGCTAAATCAGCAAAATCATCCATCTCCTCACTCATCACTTCATCGTATCGCTTTTTATCCCAAATTTCAATTCTATCCGCATAAGCAAACAAAACCACTTCTTTGGTTATTCCTGCGAACGACATTAGATCTTTCGGCAACAAAACTCTTCCGTTACCATCCATATCTAACTGAGTAGCTCCATTCTGGAACTTCCTAACAAACGCTCGATTTTTAGTCACAAACAGGTTAAGCTTGTTCAACCTCTCCGAAACTTTTTGCCAATCTTTCAGAGGATACAATCCCAAACACCCTTCAAATCCTCGATTGAGCACAAAACCCTCCTTCCCGTCATTCTCCAACTGCTTTTTTAAGCCAGCTGGGACAGTAAGACGACCTTTTGCGTCCAATTTGCATATGTATTCTCCTAAATAAGACATCTTAATGTGCAAAGATATTTAATAAATCCCACATTCTTCCACAATTTACCACATTGTGGATAACTTTATAACGTAAAGTAAACACAAAAAGTTTTGTTTTTTATTAAAAACCTTGAAAATCCTGAAAAATACTAATAAAAAAAGGCACTAAAAGACGGTGGGAGACCGTCCCATATTTCTTAACATAACATTGTTAACTTTAGGTAAAATGGGATTACTTTGATGAAGAAAAACGGATAATTTGGAAGTATGAACAAATTCGTATATTTGCTTTCTTTAAATTACACGACACAGTAGCAATGAGCGATATAATTATAGACGGAAAGTTCGAATATGCTGAGAAAGGGGAAGGACCTGTTTTGATGCTTCTACATGGTTTATTTGGTGAATTATCAAACTTTGAGCAAACAATTGCACACTTCTCTAATAGATACCGTGTGATCACTCCAATAATGCCTTTATACAAAACCAAATTAAAAGTTGGAGTTGGTGCTTTTGCAAATTACATTGAGGATTTCATCAATCACTTCAAGTTAGAGGACATTAATCTACTAGGTAATTCATTAGGAGGACATGTTGCTCTAGTTTACGCCAATAGAAACCCAGAAAAAGTTAAAACATTAATTTTAACTGGAAGTTCTGGTCTTTACGAAAAAGCTTTTGGAAGTGATTACCCAAGAAAAGACGATAAAGAATTTTTAAGAAAGCGCATTTCTGTCACGTTCTACGATCAAAAATTTGTTACTGATGAATTAGTAGATCAATGCCATGCTTTAGTAAATAACAGACAATCGCTCATTAACATCCTCCGTATTGCTAAATCAGCAATTAAACATAACATGGAAGAAGATCTTCCTAGCTTTAAAATGCCTACACTTTTAATTTGGGGAAAAAATGATAATATTACTCCTCCAGATGTGGCTGATAAGTTTCATGAATTGATTCCTGATTCTACGTTAAAATGGATTGACAAATGTGGGCATGCCCCCATGATGGAACATCCAGAAGAATTTAACGAGAAGTTAGACGAATGGATCTCTAAATACAACTAATGATGTTCGCCAAAAAGGCCGAATTTGTTGTAAGCAACACCGACCTAAAATATCTACCTGAGCCGAATAAGCCAGAATATGCCTTTATTGGAAGAAGTAACGTTGGCAAATCATCATTGATTAATTGCTTATGCAACAACAAGCGATTAGCAAAGACTTCTAGTACACCAGGGAAAACACAGTTAATTAACCACTTTATGATTGATGACGAATGGTACTTGGTTGATCTTCCTGGGTATGGGTATACAAAAACCCCGTTACACGTAAAGCGTAAATGGGAAAATTTCACGAGGAATTATTTACGTTCTCGCGAAAACTTGATGTGTGTTTTTCTACTAATTGACTGTAGGCATAAACCGCAAAAAATCGACTTAGATTTTATGACTTGGCTAGGTGAAAATCAAATTCCTTTTGTAATTACATTTACAAAAATAGATAAGTTAAGCAGTAGTCAGCTACAAAAAAATGTTAAAGCTTATTCTTCTAAACTATATGAATCCTGGGAGTTTTTACCTAGAATATTTAAGACCTCAGCAGAAAATAAAGTTGGCAACGAAGAAATTTTTGGGTTTGTCAAAGAGACAAATAAAATGTTTTAGTACCTGAGGCACACACCTATTTTTTTATACTAAATACTCTTTTTGTAAAAAACAACAAAGCCAAAAGGGGGAATTAATATCTAATACCCATCAACAGCCGTGTAAAACACTCTTAAAACAGCTTCTCCTCTTCGTAGATCAATATCTTTCGTTTCTACACGCTTAATATCTAAACCTGTTTTTTCTTTTAAATCTTCTAATAAAGCTTCGCGGTTTTGGGGCTTAACATTTTCCAACCAACCGTACACAATATCCTTATACTCTAAACCTGTAATTTTTTTGGGTGCTGTTGGGTTTGAAAGCGAAACAAACACCTCCATTAAGTAACATGTTACCAGAATAATCCCATCAATAATAAACACCTCTGCCAAACTTAACTTGTTTGATAAAGCATTAATTAGCGAGACCCCCATAATAGTAAACAAATACGACATCTCCTTAATAGGCATTGGAGAAGTACGAAAACGAACAATACCAAAAACAGCAAACAGACCTAATGCTATCCCAACATTAAACTTGAATGATTTTAACGCAAACGCTAAAAAGAACACCATGGTACTAATTAGAATAAAGGCAAATAGATATTGCCTATTCTTTTCACTATGAGGATAATAAATAACACGAATCAAGATAAATGAAACAACTAAATTGATAGCTGTTAGCAATGCCAACTTATATAGATCTTGATCAAAAATTGGAATACCAAGGAGATCTTGTCCTTCAAAAATATTTAACAATACGGATTTAACCATTAATTACAATTTATTTCGAAGTGTTTGCATAAATTTTGAGGCATAAACAAACTCATCAATTTCTTTATTATCAGTAGTAATAATTGTTTTATTATCACCTTCCCACCATTTTTGTCCTTTATGGATATACATGATATTTTCTCCTATTTCCATCACCGAGTTCATATCATGCGTAATAACTACAGTTGTGATATCATACTCTTTAGTAATTTCATAAATCAAGTTATCAATTACAATGGATGTTTTAGGATCTAACCCAGAGTTTGGTTCATCACAAAACAAATATTTTGGCTTCATAGCTATTGCTCGAGCAATAGCAACTCTTTTTTGCATCCCTCCACTAATTTCAGATGGGTACAATTTATTTTTATTATTGAGGTTTACTCTTTTTAAGCAAAAATTAGCTCTATCCAGCATTTCTTCCTTACTCATGTCAGAAAAAACAGTGAGAGGAAACATTACGTTTTCTTCTACGCTTAACGAATCAAACAAAGCACTACCTTGAAAAAGCATACCAATCTCTTGTCTGATATTTTTACGCTCACTTTTATCCATTGAAGAAAACACTCTATCACCATAAATTACCTGCCCCTTATCCACTTCATGTAAACCAACAATGCATTTTGTAAGCACTGATTTACCAGAACCACTTTGACCTATAATCAGGTTTGTTTTTCCTTTATGGAAAGTAAAGGAAATGTCTTTAAGAATTTGAACCCCGTTAAAACTCTTAGATATGTTCTTAATCTCGATCATAAGAGCAAGAAATAAGTGATTAATAGGTTTAATAATAAAATAACAACACTTGTTACCACTACAGATCGTGTTCCAGCGCTACCAACCTCCAATGCACCTCCACTTGGACGAACATAATAACCATAAAAAGCAGGAATGGCAGCAATAAAAAAAGCAAAAAAAACAGTTTTAAAAAGCGAGTAAGTGATACTAAAAGGCTCAAACCAATATTGTAAT
>CATLPG010000011.1 GCA_950054195.1 uncultured Saccharospirillaceae bacterium | reverse complement strand
ATTTAACGCCTCATGAAAATCTCCTTCACTTGCACCTCCATCACCCGTAAAAACTAAAGTAGATTGATTATTTTTTTTTAACAAGTTCCCCAATGCAATACCGTCAGCAATGCCTAACTGTGGTCCTAAATGAGAAATCATTCCTACAATCTTATGCTCTTGACTACCAAAATGGAACGAACGATCCCTTCCCTTAGTAAAACCAGCTAGCTTACCTTGAAACTGACAAAAAAGTTGTTTTAACTCAATGCCTCTTGACGTAAATACTCCCAAATTTCTATGCATTGGCAATATATACTCTTCTTTATTCATTGCCAATGTAGTTCCTACAGAAATTGCCTCTTGCCCATACCCCGAAAACCATTTTGAAATTTTTCCTTGTCGAAGATAAATGAGCATTTTCTCTTCAATTAGTCTAGGAAGAAGCAGGCTTTTATACATAGTTAAAAGCTGATCATCAGAAAGATCGGTTTTATACTTTATCATAGCAAGAAATAAATAGGTCTATCTATCAAATATACCTTAGTTAATTTAATTTACATATCATTTCATTTTTTTTTCAAAAATGCTTTTTTAATAGCCGTTTTTTTATCAGATTAGTACATATAAATAACCTTAAACCTTAAACTAATCTGTCCATGAAAATTTGTTTTATTATGTATCCATGGAAATCTATGGATTATACTATTGATTCTACTCTGTTACTCATTCATGAGGCAGCGAAAAGAGGACATGAAGTTTACACACTTCAAACTGATCAATTAGTAATACAGGATTCACAAACCAAAGGGTTTGCGAACAAATTAAAAAAGGGTCAAAAAATACCCAAAAGCCCTCAGAAATTTTTTAAAACTGCTGAGTTTAAAGAAAAATTAATCGTATTAGGAGATTGTGATGTTATTATGATGAGAGATGACCCTCCATTGGACCCTCTAGTATTAAATTTTTTAGACTCTATCGCAGATGATGTTTTTTTGATAAACAGTATTCGTGGATTAAGAGAAGCCAACAATAAAATATATACAGCCTCTTATTATGATCCTAAAAAAGAGTTTATTCCTACAACTTATGTTTCAAAAAATAAAAAGTATTTAAGAAGCATTATTGAAAATCACGATGGAGATAAAATGATTATGAAGCCCTTAAATGGCTTTGGAGGAAAAGGTGTAATAGTTATGGAAAAATCTGCTATGCAGAATGTTAACTCATTACTAGACTTTTATATTCATGGACAAGACAGACATACAAGTAACTATGTTATTCTTCAAGATTATGTTGAAGGTGCTGAAAAAGGTGACATTAGAGTTATTATGCTTGGTAATAAACCACTTGGTGCTATACGTAGAGTTCCTGCTAAAGGAGAAGCTCGTAGTAACATATCTTCAGGGGGAACGGCCGAAAAATATGAGTTAACAAAACACGATATCAAGTTGTGTGAGAAAATTGGTGACAAATTAGTTGAGGATGGTATTTATTTCTCTGGTTTAGACATTATCGAAGGTAAATTAATAGAAGTAAATGTATTAAGCCCAGGAGGTTTAGTTGAAATCAACTGGAATTTAGATATACCAATTCAACAACACGTAATTGACTACATAGAAGAAAAAGTAGCACAAGGATTTAAAAACTAAGAAGGATCTATAAGATACATGGAGAAATTATCTGTAGCACGTATAATCGATAAAATTAACAAAGAGGAAACATTTGAAGCCACTGCAAATGATGGATCTTTTTCTATAAAAATTAATCGATACGTTCCATATGTTTGCACGGCAATTCATGCTGGCCATCATTTAAGAGATGAGTTAGTTGAAAAATGTTTACACAGCGAATATGACAGGTGGTACGAAGAAGACCCTTACACCGATGATTTCATTGCTTCTATGCCAATTACTTTGGTAGGAAATGATTCTCGGTTCGAGTATGATCTCAATCGTGATCCTGAAAACTGTGTATATAAAGAGGCTTGGGGTAAAAAGGTTTGGAAGAGAGCACTTACGAAGCAAGAAGTTAAAACTTCATTAAAAAAACATCAAAATTATTATAAAGTAACTCATGCTTTAATTAAACAATTAGAAAAAAAGTTTGATGCTTGCATTGTATATGACATGCATACTTACAATTACAAGCGTTGGGATAGAGAAGTTCCTGTTTTTAACATTGGTGCTGAAAAAATCAACAAAGAAAAATTCGGTAAATATGTTGAACACTTTAATGAAGAGCTAAACAAAATTCAATTTAGAGAAATAGAGAGTTATTCAGGTATTAATGATACATTCTTTGGAAGAGGTTATAACTTACAATTTATTACTGAAAACTTCGACAAAACACTAGTATTAGCAACAGAAGTTAAAAAGATATTTTGTGATGAATTAACAGGAGATGTTTACCCTACAGAAATAAAATACCTTACACGTCAATTAAAGAAAGCTATTCTTAATAATGCTACATTATTCATAAGGGAAAAAGCGAACGTTGGTGTTCGAACTAGAAGTAGGTTACTAGATCGTGAAATAGATTCTGATTTGTTTGCGATTGATAAGCAACTACATACCCTATTAAATAAATTTGAACTATTAAACGCTATAAACCCTATTAACTTAGACAAAGAAGAGAAAATCTTTTATAAAAATAAGGGGTTAGTTAATCCTAGCTTCCATTACAAGCCTATACCTATTGATCCATATAAGATTAAGAAAGAGCTTTATAGTATAGACCTTCAAAAAATTGAAGATGTTTCCATACAAAAAATGTATGAAGGAGTTATAGATTCTTTTGCAGATAAAACGGATCTTTTAGCTACCATTGGTAAAGAGCGCTTTTTATATAATTCGTTTCGTTATTTTGGCAGACCTTCGGAAAACGATTTACGTAACGCCAAGTATTTACTTAGTCTACCTCCTATTCCATCTGACAAAACAGTTAACCTTCAAGTAGGTGTTAAGGAAGCCAAAGAAGCTTTTCAAAGAAGCTTTAAGGATTATGGTTTTAAAGGATCTAAAATTGGAGTTACTTCAGATATGGCCTCTGATGTAATGGTTATTAATAGTGAAAAAAAGGTTTTAATAAAGAGAAACTCTAAGTTTTCTATCAAAGAGTTAAATTATTTAGTTCACCATGAAATAGGCGTGCATATGGTTACAACCATGAACTCTATTGATCAACCTCTAAAAGTATTTAATCTTGGTTTACCCGTTAATACAAAAACCCAAGAAGGACTGGCCGTATTAGCTGAATATTTATCAGGAAACATTACATTAAGACGATTAAGAACCTTAGCCCTTCGAGTTATTGCGATAGATATGATGTGTTTAGGTGCTGATTTTGTTGAAGTTTACAACACCATTCTTAACGATTACAAAGAAGATAAAAGAGAAACATTCAATTTAGTTGCTCGTGTTTTTAGAGGTGGTGGTTTTACAAAGGACTACCTATACCTAGCTGGATTTACCGAAATTTATCACAAGTGGAAGTCGGGTTATGATTTAGAGCCTCTATTAATTGGAAAAACCTCAACAAAATACTACAACACCATCGTAGAAATGATTGATCGAGAATATTTGAATCAACCTAAATACATTACAAGCTGTTTTCAAACCCCAAATTTAAAAGGTAACCACTCCATTTATGAATATATAATCGATGGATTGGTTTACGATACCAAATTATGATTGAAATTTCTAAAGACATAACTAATCATCTTCCAACGTTGGTTGAAGACTATATTGCTGAGAAACCTGAATTAAAACAGCTCTATACAAACACTCCAAAACTCTCTTCCTTTAAAAACATCTCTAGGGATTTTATTTATCGCAAAGAGCTTATTGAAGCTTTAAAAAAACAAACCTCTTCAACTCACCCTTCAGTAATTAAAAACATTAACCTACTTGAAAAGTCTAATACGTATACTGTAACAACTGGTCATCAGTTAGGGGTGTTCGGAGGTCCTCTATATTTTGTATTTAAAATTATTAGCACCATTAATCTTGCTAAAAAACTAAGTGCAGAATATCCCGACAAAAACTTTGTTCCGGTATTTTGGATGGCCAGTGAAGATCATGATAAAGAGGAAGTTGATCATGTTTACCTATTCGGGAAAAAAATCACTTGGAATACAGATCAAACTGGAGCTGTTGGAAGGTTTAACCTTTCTGATATTGCTCCTTTTTTAGATGAAATAAAAGATAGCTATAGAGAAATTCCTACAGAAGTTTCAAAACTAATAGCCATTTACGAAAACTCAGCAACACTTACTGAAGCAACACAAAAGCTAGTTTATCACTTATTTGAAAGTAAAGGAATAGTAGTCATTGATGGAGATAGTAAAGATCTCAAAAAGCTAATGCTCCCCATTTTCAAGAATGAACTTCTAAAAAGAGAAAGTGTTGAGAAAGTAAATGAAGCTTCCCATAAGCTAGATGAATTAGACCATAAAACACTTGTACACCCAAGAGAAATTAATCTCTTTTATTTAAAAGGAAACATTAGAGAGCGAATTATATTTGAAGATGATTTGTATAAAGTACTGAATACAGACCTAACATTTTCAGAGTCTGAAATTTTAAAGGAATTAGAGAACAACCCTGAACGTTTTAGTCCGAATGTTGTGTTACGTCCAGTTTATCAGGAAACAATTCTTCCTAACATAGCTTATATTGGCGGACCAGGAGAAATAAGTTACTGGCTTCAATTAAAACCTACGTTTGATTTATATAAAATTCCTTATCCAATAGTAATCCCAAGAAATTTTGGTTTATTGATTCCTTCTTACATTCAAAAAAAGATAGAAAAAACAGGTATTTCTCCAGAAGATATTTTCTTAGATAAAGATGCTTTAATTAAAAAGTATATCGTTGAAAACTCTGAAATAACCTTTGATGAAGAGATAAAAGGACTAGAGGAAGTATTCTCTTTGGCTAAAGAAAAAGTAGTTAATATTGATTTCTCTTTAGAGAAAACGGTTATTGCAGAGCTAAAAAAGGCACAAAATGCAATTCAGCAAATAAAATCTAAAGCTATTAGAGCTGAAAAGAAAAACAATGAGACGTTAGTTAATCAATTATCTTCGATTAAAGACACTCTCTTTCCTGATGATACTCCCCAAGAACGACATGATAATCTACTAAACTACTATGATGAAGATTTAATAGATTTACTTCTAAAAAGATTTACCCCATTTGACTACAACTTAAATGTAATCGAGCTATAACATAAAAATTATGGAAAAAGAACTAGCACTTTTCAACCAATCTAAAGAAGAAATAATCAATCTTATAAAAGGTATTGACAAAGATAAACTCACTAAGAAACCTAGTGAGGATGAGTGGTCATTAACTCAAGTTGTAGCACACCTTATTGATTCTGAAACTGGCATTAGCAAATACATTCACAAGAAGTCTCAAGAGTTAGATGAATTAAAGAATACTGGTATCAAAAATAGCTTTATGAGCTATCAACTAAACAAAAATTTAAAGTCTGATAAAAAGTTTAAAGCTCCTAAAGTAGTTTCAAGCCCTCCCAACACCGAATCATTTGAAGAATTAACACAGCGATGGGAAGAAACTCGAAAAAGGTTTTTATCAGTCATCGAAAAGCTTCCAAAAAGTGCTCATAAAAAGCAATTGTTTAAACATCCAAGAGTTGGCTATTTAAATATTAAGCAGACGCTTTCGTTTATGGCGCACCATATCAACCATCACATTAAACAAATAGAAAGCATCAAGCAAAGTCTTTAATGCGGATCTTGAAAGTCTGGATTATTGATAAAACTTGTATCGGTTAACGTTAACAAGAAGGCTTTTAACTCAACCTTTTCTTGAGGAGTTAAGTTAACCCCTCCATCAGCAGCAAACTCCATGTTTGGACTAATGTTAGGTGAATTAGCGTGAACTCCCGTGCTGTAAAAATCAATCACTTCGTCCAACGTGTTAAATCTTCCATCATGCATATACGGTGCTGTTAAAGCTATATTTCTTAATGATGGGACTTTAAACTTCCCATTATCGGACGGATCTCCAGTTACTGCTCCCAAACCTAAATCTGTAAGAAACTCATCTAAACCATTATTTTGAAAACTATGATCTGTTGTTAATGTACCGCCATGACAGTGTAAACAATCTCCTCCTCCTAAAGCGTTAAAAAGATTATATCCATTCAACTCATCCGTTGTAAAAGCTACTTCCCTCTTAATCCATTGATCAAATTTAGAATTTCCAGAAATCATCGTTAATTCGAATTGAGCTATTGCCTTTGCCACTAAAATTGAATCTATCGTAGAAGTTCCAAAAGCCTTCTCAAACATAGGCGGATACAATGGGTCCGCTTGCAACTCACTTACTGCATTTACCCAATTTTCATGAAATTCAATAGGATCTCTAACCGGTTCCAAAGCCTGTTCGGTTAATGAGTTAGATCGACCGTCCCAAAAGAATTTTTGTGCATACCCTAAATTTACAATAGGCATTGCTTGTCTATTACCTTGCATTCCGTCAATTCCTATACTAAATTGTCGATCATCAGAAAATCCAGCATCTGGCTTATGACAAGAACCACATGACATGGTATTATCTCCTGACAATTTCTTTTCGTAGAATAAATACCTTCCAAGCTCCACTCCTTCTTCTGTTAATGGATTATCCATTGGTAAAGGCATCTGTGGAAAATGCTGTGGCAAGTTTAGCTGATAAGGCGTTGGTGTATAGCCTTGAGGTTGTTTAGTTGTTTGAGTAATGTTGTCTTCTTTTTCTTTACAACTAAACATAAAAACAGCCAACAGTGCTACTAATATGTTAATAATTAACCGCATGTCTTTCTATAAATTTTTTATCTGTTAATGTATGCAAAAATGATACAATATCTTTTTGTTCTTGTTCTGTTAAATGCAGTGGTTTAATTAATTCACTTTTGTTGGGATGATCTTTTCCTCCTCTATCAAAAAACGAAACTACTTCCTCTAAAGTTGCCTTTGATCCATCATGCATATATGGATATGTTAATGCTACGTTTCTAAGTGATGGAACTTTAAACTTTCCCCTATCTTCTTCATTTAATGTGATTCTCATTCTGCCTGAATCACTATAAGTAGTGTACAACCCTATATTTTGATACGTGTAATTCGTAAATAAATTGCCCGAATGGCAACTACTACAATTCGTTTTATCACTGAAAAACAGGTCATAACCTCTCTGCTCTTCTTCTGTAAAGGAAGCATCCCCTTGCACTACTTGATCATACTTAGCATCTCCCGACAGTAATGTCCGTTGATATGCTGCTATCGAACGCGTAAACACATAAGCATCAGGAACTCTCCCATAAGCAACCATACTCCATGAACGATAAATAGAATCATTTGCCAAATAGTTAATAGCTTCTAAATAGTCCATATTCATTTCGTTCGAATCAGTAATTGGTGCTACAACTTGCATTTCTATCGTTGGAGATCCTCCATCAACAAACATAACTGGTTGGTAGGCTACATTTGCCAAACTAGGAGCATTTCTAAATCCCTTTCTACCCAAAACACCATCACTAATGGCTATCGTATCCGAAAAAGCCTGACTAGGAATATGACAAGATGCACACGAAAGCTCTTTTGTACTTGATAGGTTTTTATCAAAAAACATACGCTTTCCAATCTTAACTTTAAAATCAGTTATGCTATCAACACCTAAAAGATCTGGATGCTTAAAACCTACAGGGATGTGAAATGTATGTGGCTTATCTTTTACATCTTTCTTCGGTTGTGAACAAGAAAATAGCCACACAAGAATACAAAATAATACATATTTATTCCTGTGTGACATTTTTAATTATTGTATCTCAATAGCTGTAACAGCGTTATCTGCAATTTTTGTAGCCAAAGGCATATCATTCATTGTATGCGTAGTTCTCTCGGTTTCAAAATCAACATTTGTCAAGAATTTTCCTAAATCAATAGTTACTTGAATTGGGTTATCTTGATCTTTCATCACGTCTTTATGAATAGTTTTAGATACTTGACGTTTAAGCGCATCCATTCCTATATGATAAGAAAAAGTAGTTTCGAATGTACCATCATTGTTAGTATCAGCAACTCCTTCTAACTTGTAAAAGATATATCCAGAGTTCCAAGACCAATGCATAGCTGGTGATTGTGGATATAATGGGCTTTCAATAGGATATGTATTAGGATCTGAATGGTTAGTAGCACTATCAATACCTATCGTTAAGTTGAAATCATGGTAATGACCAGCATCTATTGTTCCTAAGCCATAAGAACTTGTTTGAGGATCAACCAATAGGTACTGATTTGGTAATGCTTGCTCAACAGAATCATGATCCGTTAAATTAAATCCTGATAGATAGATACGAACAAATGTAAATTTATAATCATCTCCAAATCCATTCGTGTAAGTTGAATCTGTTGAATAAGGATTTGTTCCTACCTTAAAAGTAGTTGCCAATGAAACTGTTCCTGTTCCATCAGAATGGTGATGATCATGTTCATCCTTAGGATCATCTGCTTTTTCTTTTTTACACCCTATAATAAACAAACTAAGTAAAAGTGCTATTCCTAAAAATTTATTTATTGTTTTCATTTTATTAAAATTTAATTCTTAAAGTCTTTATTTAATTCCCTGATGGGCTTTATTTTTAATTTAGATAGTAAACAAGTCCTGTTAACCATCGATGTGTTGTGTTTAATTGTGTGATTCCGTTTAAATTATTTCTTACACCGTGTTGGTAGGTAAAATCAATTCTTATTTTATTAAAATACAAATTTAGTCCACCAGAAGCAAGCATTACCTCCCCTCCACTTTGTAACAATAGCTGCTTATTTTCAACATCTTGCCTTGCTATTTCATGATACAAAGCCAAATGAGGCATTACGTTTATTTTACCTATTTTTTGTAAGTAAAATAATGTTAGTTGCTGATTCCATGAATTACCATACTTATAGCCTCTGCTATTTGTTGTGTTGAATTTAACATTAGTTGAAACTAACATTCCTACTTTATTATACCTCAACGTATATTCAGAAGTAAGTATTGCATCGGTGCTACCTGTTCCGTTTTGTAAATCAATATCAAGAAATTCTTCTTCCTTTTTATGGTTCCATTTTCCTAGAGGAAGTTTAACACCTCCTCCTATTGTCCAACGAAAAGAAGTTAGAGAATTTTCTATTCTTTTGGTATTGATTATTTCATAATTACCCAATAAAATTAGATCACCAACACCATGTGTTTCCACCGTTTTTTGGTTATCCATATACTGTACATTATGAGAGAATGGCAAACGGACATTTATATTTAAACGCTCAGAAACGAAATAATTTCCACTTAATGTATACACTTCAAATACTTCATTCACCGTTTTATTGTAATGATTTCTTGACTGTGGCCCTGTGTGCATAAACATACGGTACGGACTTTCCATCATTGTACCAAATGCATTGTACCTTCCCGAAGTAAATCTACTTCTGTAAGTAAGCGAAAGTGTATTTTTATTATTCTCTGGTATCAGGTTGATGTCCATATTGCATATATCACAAGCCATTAGCTCTACACACATACAAACGAACACAACCAAAATAGAGTTGCTCATTTTATGATTTTTTAACTGTTAATTTTTATTTATACTGCTTCTACAGCTTTTCTATAAACAGTTAAACTTGCGGTGGTGGATTTGTGATTTGGGTAAAACCTTTAAGTATGTTAAAGGTCTTATTGTGGTGAGAATTTATTCTTCTCACAATTAAAAAGTTAAACTTTTCAACCGTTTGATTAAATAAATGATCTAACGTATTTACTGGGAAAGAAGGCTCTTTATCTTGATGATTTTCTTGTGTTTGAACTTTTTCTAGCTCTTTTTTAAGATGACACTTTCCTTTACATGTGTTTTCTTTAATCTCTTTTTTTACACAAAGATTTTTAGCAATGAATGACTGATTCATTTTAAAATTCAACCAAATACCACTGGGAGTGAATAGATTAAATAAAAAAATGATTAATAAACTAGCTATTCCTAATTGAACAAGTTTAATCATTCTACTATAAAGGTAGTAGAATATATTTTACCTTGATTATTTTGTACAGATAAAAAATAAACACCTGATGGTTTCTGCTGTAAATCTATAGATATTGACTTGTTAGATGTACTTTCATTATACACAACCTCTCCTAAACTATTGTAAATCGTTACATATTTACTTTCTTGATCAAGAGAAGTTAATTCTAAAGTAAACTGTCCTTGATTTGGGTTGGGATATAACTTTAAACTGAATTTATGCTTAGTTTCATCTATATCTGTAAATACACAATAACCACTACTCATCAATGCATTAACTGATTCGTATACATTTAATCTAGATTCTGAAGAGGTAATTCCTTCTAAGGAGGTATTGAGGTCACCATTATTCAAAATAAAATCTTTAACAGCTAATGCTACACTGTCTGGATTAAGCTGATAGCTATTAATGAAATTTTCGCAAGCTGCTGCATACATGAAAGAAATTGCACCAGCAACAAATGGTGCTGCCATTGATGTGCCAGATGAAGTATAAAAACCATTAGAAACTCCCGTTGACAAAATAGCAACTCCTGGAGCTCCAATGTCAATGGTAGTGTCACCAAAGGCTGCTCCTGCTGTTTTCATATCATTATTGTTTGTAGTAGTAGCCATAATCAAATAATCACTAGAACATTGAGAGGGAATGTCTCCTAAATAATCAACATCTCTATTAGCATTAGCTGTAGCTCCAACATTTAGTATCCCTGCTTTCCCCAAGCTATCATAAAATGCACACCAAAGAGGGACATCACTTTCAAAAGCAAAATCAACACCAAAGGAAGAATTAGTAACAACAACATATGCTCCTTTTGCTCCATCGGTGGAATCATATAACTTTCTCATCGTGAGTACATAATCGTACGATTGAATAACAATAGACTCAAGTGTTGAAGATCCTTGAACAGGTAAAATTTTAACACCTGGAGCAACTCCTGAAACCCCTGTACCATTATTTGCTTTTGCTCCAACAATACCACTTACATGCATACCATGAGCAACAGGTGTAACATTACCTGAGCCAGAATAAAAATTCCATCCACTTACGTCATCTATAAAACCATTCCCGTCATTATCTATACTATCGCCTGGTACTTCTTGATTGTTTGTGTAAAAGTTAAGTTCCGAATGATTTAAGTCAAATCCTGCATCAATCACTGCTACTACAATCTCATCTCCTAAAGCTGTAGAATCTGGTTGATCGTCAGGTGCATAAAAACTCCAAGCTTCACAAGCATCAATATCAGCATCGATTGTTCCGCCTGTTTGCCCTGTATTTTCCAATGCCCATTGATTGGAAGCAAATAAACTGTCGTTTATACAGCTATCTCGCAACACTACATTTGTATGATTATTTTGAACATTTATAACTTCTTCCTGTTTAAATAAATAATCTAATACTTCATCATTTGAATAAGCTACATCAAATGACATTCTAGCAATATTTAAATTTTTAGATAGGTTTTCTACTAAAGAAAAATCGTATGAAGTTTCTTGATTCAAACTTTCTATAAAAGTTGTTGCTTTAACATCCTTGTTAAGCATAACTAAAACTTCTCCTTTCAGATAGTTTTCTTGACTATAAGCTGAAAAAATAAATAGTATTAAAATAAGAGAGTAAAATAATTTTTTCATTATTGGCTAGTTATAAAACAAGTATATAAAAAGAAACTAGAAGTGATGCACTTGTTTTATTTTAAGGAATAAATTAAACCTTAAACGGATCAGATGTCTAAATCATCAATATTTTCGAACTGGTGTGATTCCCATTCATCAAATTCATCTTCAATGCCATAATCATCTTCATCGATAGTAGGAAAATCAATATCATCCATGATACTCTTTGATGATTCTTGAGGTGCTTTACCAAAAGATAATTCTAAGTTAGGATATAATTTTTCTGAGGAGACTTCGTTAATTTTATTTAGCTCTACATAAAAGCACCACATATTTAAGAAATCGTAAACATAGATTAGTTTTTGACCTATTTCTTCTACTTTATCACCAATAATGGTTTGTTCCATCAATTGGAAACCAGTATCTTCCCCGCTCATATCTAGTAAACCAATCTCATCACCTTTATTCCACTCCTCATCACTCATGTAAAAAGAAGCCATTTGACCTCCTTCAAACGAAAAAGCATTAATTATAGCTCTGTGTAATAATTCAAAGGTATCAGTTGATCGAATACTTATATCTCTAAAAACGTCTGTATCATCAACAGTATCTATCAATACTCGGAATACAAATTCTTTCATCACAAATCTCTTTTTTTAGCTTATACGGTAAAAACTAAGAAAGGTTGTAAGTATTTGACTTAGTTTCTATGATTCTAGCTACCGAATCGACTATGTTAAACGCAGTTTCTGCCATTTTATTTCGTTTGTTGTCCAAACAAGGGTTGATCTCTACAATTTCGAAACAACATACTTTTTCATTTGCTACTAACTGGTTTAAAAGACTTTGTGTTTTGTTTAATGGTAGTCCATTTTCAACTGGTGTACCTGTACCGTGAGAAACTTCATTAGGATCCATTGAATCCACATCAAACGAAATATAAATTAAATCGCAATCAGTTAAATAATTGGTTATTTGTTCTACTATTGATGCTGTGGTTGATTTTTTTACTTCATCAACAGAGATAAGCTTTATGTTATGCTTTTTTATTAAGTAATCTTCTGGAGCTTCAGTATCTCTAACTCCAACATAAACAATATCTTCTGGTTTAACATTTGGTTCTCTCCCTCCAATCTTCTTAAGCTTTTCCCAATAATCTTTTGTTTCTGGAGTGATATCATTAATTTTTTTATCTAGGTTATCTATTTGCGTAGCAATACCTAAAGGCATACCATGAACATTTCCGCTTGGAGAAGTATAAGGAGAATGAATATCTGCGTGAGCATCAATCCAAACAACCCCTAAACGCAAGGTTGGATTATACTTTTTGATTCCTCCAATAGTTGCTGCAGCAGTACTATGGTCTCCTGATAATAAAAATGGAAACATACCTCTTTCCATCGTAGAACAAACAGATCCTGAAATTTGTACAAACTCTTTGAGGATATGCTCTATACGAATAGCATTTTTTGTGGTGTACGGTTGAAATAAAAACTCATTAAAATCCCTAACATGTACGATAGGGTATCTACTAAAAAAATCAGACTTTTGATTATATGCAGCTACTTTTAGTGCGCCTACTCCTAATGCTGCGCCTCTAGTGCCTGCTCCTAATTCTGAAGTTACTTCTAATAGTTCAATAGGTGTATTCATAATGGGGTAATTAACTTTTACTAATAGCTCCTACAATTACGCCCAAAAGTAGTAAAAAGAATATAGCTAGTATAACGTACTTTAATATTTTATTGGCTATTAGAGGCTTCCTATGTTTGGCTAGCGCTAATAAGTTTTGTTTAACAGCCTCTTTCCTGTAATAGGTTCTAATAGCATAAAAAAACACTTCTTCAACTCCATGCTCGTCTTCATCCTTTTCAAAAGGTATATTATTCTGATTAAGATTATCTTCAAACGTAGCAGCAGTTTGCCTTTTGGTAAAGGAAAAGATTAAATAATGATCCTTTGTGGGATGCTCTTTATAATTAGGTAAATAGTCAATTATTGCCATTGGGTAACGTACTCAATCGGTTTTCTATGTCCTTTAGGCCAATCAATGGAAGGATATCCCATGTAAAACAATCCTAAACATTTATCGTTTTTTTCAATACCTAAAAACGCCTTAAATTCATCTGTGTAAATAATTTTTGGTGTTGCCCAAAAGCCCCCTATTCCGTAAGCAGTAGCCGTTAAATACATGTTTTGCACAGCACATGAAACAGCTGAAATCTCGTCAATTTCACTAATTCTACCTTTGGGATCAGGAATCATATTAACAGCAATAACTACCGATGACATCAATGGTCTGTTTTTTAATTTATTGAATTTCATTTGATTGAAAGTTTCTTCGGTAGTATTATCGTTATACCACTTTGATTGAAATTCGGATAGTTTTTCTCTAGAATCTTCGGATAAAAACACTTGAAACCTCCAAGGTTCAGTTTTTCCATGAGTTGGTGCCCAAATAGCATTTTTTAGTACATCTTCAACTATTTCTCGATGGACTTTCCGTTCTGTATATTGCTCTGGATAGATGGTTCTTCTATCTTTAATTAAGCTAGTAATGTCACTTAAATTATGTTTCATAAAAATGTATTAATTCCAAATCATTCGTAAATAAGCTCCTCCATTTAACTTAAATCCTCCAGCTTCTTCGGCCCAAGCTGTTGGATAACCTGTATTTTCAACTAAATCGCTTACATACTGTTTGTTTTGAGTTAGGTTTACTTCAACTCCTAAATCCAAAGTAAATTTTTGACTAACGGGGTATCTCAAACCAAGGTTAGCAAAAAAACCATAACCGTAACCGTTATATCGCTGTCTTTGGCCTTGTCCTCCAATAAATTGAGGCCTCATGATGTCATACCTTAAAGAATTTCTTATTACAAGCTGATGCCTTTCTAATTGATTATAATTAAACAGTCCGCCTCCAGCTGCATAAAATTCAATGCCTTGATAATCTCCAAATTCATTTTCTAAACCCAACATTAAATCAAATCGTTGTTCTACTGCATTAATCATGGCTTGTTCAAATGTCCCTCCTATGTTTTGAGGATTGTTTAACGAAATAAGTAAAACTTGATTCACACTTGTTTTCATCAAGTTCACATTCATAATAAATGAAAAATCCTCATCCATTCTTAATGAAAAGTGCCCTCCTAAATATAAGTTGATGTCATACCGCATGTTACCTGGATATGTCCAATTAATAATTTCATATCCAAACAGCTCTTCGAGTTGAGGACGGATATTAGGGTCTGTTAAAACACGATTTACTCCATTAGGATGAGACCCATCTAAGAAGCGTGCATAAGCCTTAGAGGGCAAAAATGCGCCCATTGTTAAGCCCAATCTCAATCTTTTTGATTCTTCTTGACCTATGCTTTTGTTAGTTAATGAACAAAAAAACACTAACGAAGTTAAGCTTATCAACATTTGTTTTGTCATAAATCAAATTTAATTAAAAATCCATTCTTTTTGAAGATTCTTTTTTTTAGCTAATTTTGTCGAGTCAAAAAAAGAAAGCTTTAACAAAAGGGTCTTCTATATTAGATAGATAAGTCTTTAAATATTAAATCAATGAAAAAAATTATTACATTATCATTAGCTACGCTTGTATTTACTAGTTGTGCTACATTAGTAAGAAAGGAATTTACACAGGAAATTACTTTTGCTTCTGTTGAACCAAAAGAAGCTTATTTATATATAAATGGAGAATACAAAGGTGTTACTCCGGTAACTTTAGAATTAGATTCAAGAGAAACTTACGATGTAAAATATACGAAAAGAGGATATTTACCTAACAAATTTGAATTAGAAGGGCGTATACAGCCAAAATATGTAGCAGGAGATTTCTTTATGGGAGCTGTTGCTTTTGGTTGGATTCCAATGATAGTTGATCATCAAACAGGTAAATGGAAAGCATTTGATCAAGAAGATGTTGATTATAGATCTAGTTCTGTTTATTGGTCAAAAATGACTGAGGATGACATTGAATTATATAGAGGAGAAGTTTTTGAAATTGAAAATTTATATTTTGAATTAGATAAAGCTGTGATTAAAACATCATCTTATGATGAGTTGAATGAAGTAGTTGCTTTCATGAAAAGATTCCCTACTGTAAAATTTGAAGTTAGAGGACATACCGATAGCCAAGGAGAAGATGCTTACAATCAAAAATTATCAGAAGACAGAGCCGCTTCAGTTGTTAAATACATTACAGATCAAGGTATTGATGCTAGCAGATTAACGAAGAAAGGGTATGGAGAAACAATGCCTGTAGCTACTAATGATACAGAAGAAGGTAGAGCCAGAAACAGAAGAGTAGAATTTAGATTAGACTAATTAATAATTATTCATATACAAAAAAAGACCATCTTCCAGATGGTCTTTTTTTATGCATGTAACTTTCCTTAACACTTTTTGATTGTTAAACAAGTTTAAGAATTTCTTTAATTGGTACAGTTTGTTCAATAATTCCCGCTTTTTTTAATGTGTAAAGTACATTGTCGACCATTTTAGTACTTACTTTTCTATCAATTGCCCATTCGGTACTATAAAACCAATTCTCAACGTCTTCAATTTTCTGATTGTATCTTTTTGAAACTTCTTCAATCGTATTAACAGCACTCATAAACTGTTTAGTGGTAAAATAAATAACATCTAACATTTTGGATAAAGCATCTTCTTTTGTTGCTATTGCATCATCAGTAGCTGTAATCATAAAGCACGGCCAAGGTGTTACGTAATCACCTAAATGTTTTAAAATACCCTGATCAACATACGGTTTTGTAGTATACTTTTCCCAATAAAAAACATCTGTTTCTATATTACTTAATGATTTCAATGCACCGTCTAAGTTTTTGATAATAGTAAATTGATCATCATTTAATCTAAGACCTTTATTAAAAGCATCTACCTGTGGCATTAGATGTGACCCAGAACCATACCTACTAATTGCATATTGCTTCTTATATATCTCTCCGTAGTGACTAATTGGGTTTTTAGCCCCCGAAAATACTCCCCAAATAAGAGGAGTTTTGATATACTGCCCGATGATTTTACTTGGGTTACTATTAACAATATCTGCTACAATACCTTCGGTAAGCAAAATACAAACATCAATCTCATTATTTCTAAGGGCTTGAGTCATCGCTCCTGTTCCCCCTTTAAAAACAACCCACTCAATCTCTAATCCTTGGCTAGCGAATAAATTATTCTCTATTGCTAAATGCCAAGGCAAATTAAAATGCTCTGGTACTCCTCCTACTCTAATTTTTTCCATGATTAATCATATTTATAGCATTAGGTCCCTCATTAAATAATAAATCAAAAATTGAAAGGTTAGGTATAAACCCATGTCTCGAATCAAATACCTGAAAATAATCCTTTTTAGGATAGTTTTTGGTTTTTGAGTTTTTGGGATTTATTTCTTTACGATAATCAGTTCCCTCTACTTCAGTATAGCTTGTTGTGAAACCTATATTTACCTCTTGTTTTAATAACGTCAATATTCTTTCGAGCAAGGCTAAATTAAAATCAACTAATTTTTGATACTTTTTTTCTTTGTAAAATGCAATCAATTGATGTTCATAATACTCAAAATAAGCTGAAGAACGATAAGCTGATTCAAACGATTTCCAATGTAATTTTTGCCAATTTTGACTATAATCTATGAGCACCTCATTCATTGGAGTACGTTTGTTACGTTTAATTAATGGTATAATTAAAGACAATTTCCCATTTGCTCCGTAAATTTCTGTTCTATTACGATAAGTTTGTTTGACAAAATGCTCATAACCATCTAAAAATATCGGTGATTCACTATTAAGTAATAACGAAAAGTATTCGATATTCCCTGCATAAACTATTGGTAAAATCATATTTAGTAAATATTAACTTCTCGTTCTAACTCTACTCCATAAGCTTCCTTTACTGAAGCAATGATATCTTCTGAAAGATTATATATATCTTCTCCACTGCTTCCTCCGTAATTAACAAGAACCAATGCTTGTTTGCTATGAACACCATGATTGTTAACCCTTTTTCCTTTCCATCCCAAATTATCAATTAACCAGCCTGCAGCGAGTTTGACTGTACTATCTGGTAATAGGTAATGAGCTATTTCTGGAAATTTCTGTTTTAACTCTTCAAATTTAGCTTGGGATACTATAGGATTTTTAAAAAAACTACCTGCATTTCCAATTTTTTGAGGATCGGGTAGTTTACTTTGTCTTATTTGAATAACAGCATTAGCTACTTCCTTTATGCTTAAATCTTCCACATTGTTTTCTTCTAATTGCTGTTTAATTGCTCCATAAGAAATGTTATAAACTGGTTTCTTATTTAGCTTGTAGGTCACTGAAGTAATAACAAACTGATCTTTAAGTACATTTTTAAACACACTTTCACGGTAACCAAAAGCACATTCTTTGTGATTAAAAACTTGAGTATTGCCTGTTTTTATTTCTACTGCTTCTAATTGATGGAACACATCTTTAATTTCTACACCATAAGCTCCAATATTTTGCATCGGGCTAGCACCAACACTCCCAGGTATTAATGATAGGTTTTCAATTCCTGCATATTGATTATTGATAGACCACATAACAAATTCATGCCAATTTTCACCCGCTCCAACTTTAACTAAAACATGCTCTTCGTTTTCCTCAACTATATCAATACCAGTAATTTTATTGACTAAAATTACGCCCTCATAATTCTTTGTAAACAAAACATTGCTTCCTCCTCCAATAATAAGTTTTTTCTCCTCTTGAATTAGTGGGCTTTGCAGCAACTCTTTTAACTCTTCAATATTTTTAAAAGAAGCTAAATATTTTGTTTTTACATCTATTCCAAAAGTATTGTATTGAAAAACAGATTGGTTTGTTAAAATTTCCACGTATTTAATCGTACATTTAAGTGAAACACCCTTATAATAATTAACAATAAAAATAAAGGTTATTTTTTTACTTAAAAAGGCATCCTTGGCTTAATTGTTGCGTTATATTATTGGTAGTATATGATTAATAAATTACATATAATTTTGTTTAGTGCATGGATGTTGAATTTCCTCCCTCTCAATAGTCAGCATGATCATATGCACGACCATAATGAAGAAGCTTTATTCCCTGCATATTTATTTAAAGAAAACAAAGGTCAATGGCATCCAAACTGTGAATTTAAAGTCGATTTACAACAAGGAGCACTTTTTTTGGAAAAAACAGGATTAACTTACCACTTTGTAGATCGTTCATTTATTAGTGAACTACATGTTGGAACTAGAAAAAAGTTTCCTAAGAAAATTAAAGCGCATGGGTTGAAAATGAAATTTAAGGGAGCAAATAAAAATCCATCCATTTCAAAAAAACATGCTTCAATTTCTTATGAGAACTACTTTATTGGAAATGATTCTTCCAAGTGGGCTTCTAATGTTAGAGCATACCACGAATTATATTATCAGAATGTTTATGACAACATCGATTTTAGTATCTACGAACAAGATGGAAATTTAAAATACGACTTTATCATCCAACCTAGTGGAGATCCCACAAAGATCATTTTGGATTATGAGGGAGCTGATAAACTGAAAATAAAACATGGGATGTTAGTGGTAAAAACATCCATATCCGATGTTATTGAACAAAAACCTGTTGCTTATCAAGAAATTGATGGTCAAAAAGTAACAGTTTCGTGCAATTTCGTTCTTAATAGAAATGAAGTTTCTTTTGAATTTCCCGAAGGTTACGATAAAAATCACCCTTTAATTATAGACCCTATTCTTATATTTTCAACCTATACAGGGTCAACAGCCAACAATTTTGGTTCAACGGCAACTTATGATATCGATGGAAATACATATGCTGCTGGAACTATTTTTGGAACAGGTTATCCTACAACCTCTGGAGCTTATGATGTTACTTTTAATGGTTCAGGAACTTCGATTTACGGATTAGCTCACCCTGATGTAGGTATCAGTAAATTTAATGCAAATGGAGGAGCACTCATATACTCTACTTACATAGGAGGTTCTCTGGCAGAAACTCCTCAAAGTTTAGTTGTGAACGATAATTACGAACTGTATATTTTTGGTTCTACTGGATCATCTAATTTTCCAACAACTGCAGGTGCTTATGACGGTACATTTAATGGAGGGGGAAATATTGGAATTGCTGGAGCAGCTATTGAGCATCCTAATGGTACAGATATATTCATAAGTAAACTAAATGCTACAGGAACAACAATGCTAAGTTCTACATATGTTGGTGGATCAGGGGACGATGGCACTTTAAATCCTTCAGGTTTAACCATGAATTATGGTGATTGGTTTAGGGGAGAAATTATAGTGGACAATAATGATAATTGTTATATCAGTACAAGCTCAACTTCATCCAATTTCCCAGTAACTGATGGTTCTTCACTTGCTGGAAATGTAGATGCCGTATTTTTTAAAATGAACGCTAATTTAAGTAACATCTTATGGGGTACTTACTTTGGTAGTACAGGTAGTGAAAGTGGTTATGGTATACAACTGGATGGTAGTAATAATATTTTTGTTACTGGAGGTTCAACAAGCGTTAGCTTACCAAGTGCTTCAACTAGTGGAAATGGTGGAGTTGATGGATATATTGCCAAGTATGATCCTAATGGAAGTCTATTAACCTCACGACATATAGGTACTGGAGCCTATGATCAAACGTTTTTAATTCAAGTAGATATTTATGACGATGTATATGTAGTGGGGCAATCAAGGGGTAGTATGCCTGTTACACCAGGTAAATATAATAATCCTAACAGTGGTCAGTTTATTCAAAAATTTGACAATACTATTACTACGATGGAATGGAGTACTGTTTTTGGAAGAAGTTCGGGGAATATTGATATTTCATTGACCGCCTTTTTAGTAAATGATTGTGGATTGGTATATGTATGTGGTTGGGGAGGTTCCTCAAATACAGGAAATATACCAACGAGTACAACTTCTGGACTACCTGTTACTAATGATGCCTTTCAAGCAACAACTGATGGTGATGATTTTTACTTGATGGTGCTTTCAAGAGATGCACAAAATCTACTATATGGAACCTTCTTTGGTGGAGGTACATCTTCTGAACATGTTGATGGAGGAACCAGTAGGTTTGATAAAGATGGGAATGTTTATCAAGCGGTTTGTGCTGGGTGTGGAGGTAACTCTGATTTTCCAACCACTGCTGGTGTTTGGTCAAATACGAATAACAGTACTGGATGTAACTTAGCTATATTTAAATTCAATGTAGAAATTGTTTATGCTATTGCAAGTACTCCTCAAGCTTTTTATTGTTGGCCTGCTCCTGTAACTTTTGATAATCAAAGTAATGGTGGAAACACCTATTTCTGGGACTTTGGAGATGGTAATACTTCTACAGATTTTGAACCTACTCATGCTTATGCCTCTGGAGGAACTTATCAAGTTAAGCTTGTTGTTTCTGATTCCACAGGATGTGTTTTACCAGACTCAAATACTATTACTATTGAGTTGTACAACCCAATACAAGCACAAGTAACACCAACAACTTTCATTTGTCCAAATGAAACAATACAGTTAAATGCTTCTGGTGGAACATCTTATTTGTGGTCTCCTGCTAATTCTTTGAGTGATGCTACTATAGCTAATCCAGTAGCCTCTCCAGGTACAACTAATACAACCTACCAAGTAATTGTTTCCGATCAATGTGGGGCTGATACTGCTGAAGTAACCATAGGCATTTTCGACATTACTACTTCCGCAACAGCAGATACGATTGTTTGCTTAGGAGATACAGTTCCTATAACTGCTACTGGTGGTGGTACTTATACATGGAGTCCTGCTAACTTTGTTACTCAACCAAATAATGGCTCCACTGGGGCTTTTCCTAATCAGAGTACACAATATTATGTTAGTATAATAACACCTGATGGTTGCCCTACAATGGATTCGGTTTACATAGCAGTTGACCAAACATTACCCATCAATACGTTAACCAATGACACAGCCATGTGTAATGGAGAAAGTATGCCTTTACTTGCTGGTGGAGCACGGTCATATCTATGGAACCCTAGTTCAACATTAGATACTAATGCAGGAAATAATGTTATTGCTACTCCTCAACAAACAACTACCTATTCTGTAGATTTTACAAACGCATGTGGAACCGTAACTGATAACGTAACAGTTGAGATCATTAAACCTACTGCTATAGCATCTCCACCTCTAACTATTTGTTATAACGACACCTTTTTGTTAACTGCATCTGGTGGAGTTGGTTATAACTGGTTTCCAAAAAATAATTTAGCAAGTCCATTAAATGATTCTACTTTAGGTTTTCCTTATCAACCCCAAGAGTATTATGTAATCGTTACAGACTCGTTGGGATGTACAGATACTGCAAATACTTCAATTAGCTACTTTCCTATACCTACAATAGATGCTGGAGAAGATAAAATTATTATCTATGGGCAAGATGTAACCTTAGGTGCAACACACAGTGGTGGTTCATTCTTTTGGGATTCGTCTGCTTACTTGAATTGTTTAAGTTGTGAAAACACAGCTGCTTTTCCAGAAGCTACTACCACGTTTTATGCTAATATATTGGATCATTATGGTTGTATTGCTAGAGACAGTGTTACAATAAGTTTAGATGGAGTTATTTATGTACCTAATTCTTTTACTCCTGATGGTGATGGCGTTAATGATGTTTTTAAAGTGAATGCTTTAGACCTAACCAAGTTTGAAATGAGTATTTATAATCGCTGGGGACAGTTAATTTTTGAAACTGAAGATATAGCTGTTGGCTGGAATGGCAACTTCAAAGGTGAAAAAGTAAAGATGGACACTTATGTATGGAAGATTACTTATTCGGATGTTAATAGCACTAACCAAAAACTGATCGGACATGTAAATGTTATCCGATAATTATTCTTTATTTTCTAAAGCTTCTACTCTCTTATTTAATGATTGATTTTGCTCAAGTAATAAGTTGATTAACTCTTGTTGCTTTTTGTTTTGCTCGATCAAGCTTTTATTTGATTTATTCACTTCAATTACGTGCAAATAAAGTTCCTCTATTTTTTCTAGATTGGTTAGTGAGGATTGTGTTATATTAAATTGATTTTTACTCTTTACCTCGCCAGCAGAAGTAACACCTGGTAAGTGACCGTTTTCACGAGTAAAGCTCTCAATTTCCTCAAGGCTTAAAAAGGTATAATCTTTTTTAAGTTTAGACTCTCCTTTGTAATATTTTTCAAAAACATAATCAGGTACAGTTAAAGTTGTAGCTCCAGAAATAAAATTACCGCTGGCTCTTATATTTCCATTAACATCCAGCTTTTCTGTAATATTTGTCGTCCCAATTCCTAGTGAACCTGACAAGTAAGAAGAATCTTCACCTGTTAAATAAATTCCCCATTTATTCGTATGTATACCATCATAATCACCTCTAAATAAATAACCATTTGTTGAAGTACCTGCATCATGATCAATATATGAATAGTAACCATAGGAGTTGTTTATGGTACCTCCTGCATCGTCTTGAATAATTCGTGAATAATTTCCATAAGCATTAGAAATTGTACTTGCATCGTTATTGAAAACAAGGTTGTTACTTCCGTAAGCATTTATAACAGTTCCTCCATTATCATTGTTAGCCTGACTAGATGTACCTGTTAAGTTATTTAGCGTATTATTATTATTGTTATTCAAAGCATTGGCCCTGACACCAACTGCACTGTTTACAACTCCAGTACTACCTGAGTTTATGGTGGCTCCTCCATAGATACCTCTTAAGTTATCAATATTTCCTGAGCTCGTTGCTGCATTTTGAGTTTCAGCTAAGCTATATGATCCAAACATATCTGTCATATCTCCAGATGAATTATGAATGGTACGACCAAACAAACTAGAATAGCTATATCCTCTTGTGGTACCAGAAGCTGTTACTCGGCTATTAATTCCTAAAACTGTGTGCCTTTGACCATTGGTTTGAGCACCTACAACGTTATTAGCTGTATAAGTTATTGAAAGTGGTGTATGGCTTCTATTTTGCGTTAGGGTAGCACCAGTTGTATATGTGTTTAACTCTGTTGTAATTTCAGATGTATCACCATCTACTATATTTTCAACATCTAATTTTGCTGATGGAGTGGTCGTCCCTATTCCAATATTTCCTGTCGATAATGTGCTACCTGAACCATCTATATCTGTCCCATATATAATATTTCCTATATTTAACTGATAGCTGTTAGTATTACTTGGAAAGTCGATATTAGAACCAATAATAATATTATTGTCACCAGCAGATAGGTTATCCCCAGCATCTACTCCTATAGCTATATTATTATTCCCGTTAAGTGATGAACGAAGTGCATCTGTACCAACTGAAGTGTTTCCATTTCCACTAATATTATTTGCTAGAGCTCCAGTTCCTAAAGCGACATTTAGTCTACCATTAATATTATCTCCTAACGAAACAACACCAACAGCAGTATTTGAATCTCCGATAGTATTTTGAGATAATGCACTTCTTCCCATTGCTGTATTATCATCACCTGAACTATTACTAGTTAACGTATTATATCCAACCCCGGTATTAAATGATCCTGTTAAATTAGATCTTAATGAGCTTGCTCCAATTGCGGTATTTAAATTACCAGTTGTATTGCTATCTAATGTTAAATTACCAACTGCTGTATTTAATATACCTGAAACATTTCTTAAGGTATTTACTCCAACAGCAACATTACCGCTTGCTATAGCTGTATTATTAGGTATAGCAGTTACTATTCTTTCTCCCTTTTGGTAGTAATGGTAACCTGCATTAATAGCTGAATCTACATCTAAACGAAAAGTAGGAGCATTAGTACCAACCCCCACATTTCCTCCTTCTGCCATGGTAAATCGTATGATTGCTCCTTCTCTGAAGTTTAAATTATTATTATTATTTAACTGAGTATTTATTCCTAAATCCCAAAGTTTGGTTCCTCTTTTGATTCCAAACACAGCTCTATCTGACGCTGTTGAATCCTTAGTCATAACATGAGCTACCACTGTTCCTGTTCCTGAAACCTCTAAATTTTGTAAAGGAGTATTAGTTCCAATTCCAAATTTACCATTAGTATCAATAGTTACTGTATCTCCTCGTGTTAGTGACTGTCGTGCATAAATATTACCAGCTGTTAATCCTACCAAACTACCATCCACCCATTCACTGCTATCATTGATTGTTAAACATTTCCAATTAGTTCCATTGCACAACTGAAAGCAGTTTTCGTCTAAATTATATACTACCATTCCTTTTAAAGCATTAGCTGCTATAGGAAGTTTTGCTGTTGTTGTAACAGGTAATAAAACTCCTTTTGTACTATCAGAAGAAGTAAAATGAACTACAGCATTACTATTTGGTGTGTTTGTACCAAATCCATACTGTGTATGTCCATTATGAGTTAGTAATAATATTATGGTAATTAAAATAGGGATTCTCAACATAGATAAATCTATTATTAGTAAAGGAAGATGAAAATTTGAAAACGTCTATAATTTTTTATATCAATGAACTACAAGTTACTATTCTTTTTCTTTAATCAACAACTTTATTTCATCTAATTCTGCCTTAAATATAGCTTCTTGTTCGGCTAGTTTTTTCTTCAAATTTTGTATTTCTTCTTGTTGCTCCTGCATTGCTTTTACTAAAGGAACTACAAACTCAGCGTATTTTAAACCGTAGTGCCCATGTTCATTTTGAGGTTTATCGATACCGCTAAAGTCATAACCTATTTTTTGAGCTAAGTCTTCAACATCTTGTGCTAAGAAACCCGACTGAATTTGTTTTTTCTTTTCCTTGTTATCAAAGGCATCTTCTACTCCTAAATGCTGGTTAATTTTATCAATATCTAATGTATAAGTAACTGGTTTTAATCCTAGAATAAACTCTAATCCTGGTACATTTTCATTTATATTTCTCTTAAATCTAACATCTGAAACATTACTCCAGTTGGCAAAACCTCCAATTGAAGAAACAGAAGCATTTCCAACCCTTACCTGATTAGAAGCATTCACTGTTGCTTGATAACCTAAGGCCATAGCGTTACTTGGGTTACCTGTAGCTACAACTTGTCCTCCTACTCCAGTGGATCCGATAGGGCCAGCACCCCCAATTCCTAAATCAGGGAAAGCATCTTGACCAATAGCAACGTTTCTTATCGGTCCACCACCACCTGTTCCAGTATTAATCATTGCTCCATTACCAATAGCTACATTCCTAGATGCTCCCCCACCTGAAACACCTATATTATATAAAACATTTTCTCCTATTGCAATATTATCACTTCCTCCTGCATTTTCATACATTGCATTTAGTCCTATAGCTATGTTACTGCTACCTCCTGCACTATTTCTTAAGGCAAATCTACCTAAAGCAATATTTCCTAATCCTGTTGTTGGGCCATGCAAAGCCTCATATCCTATACCTATATTACGAGAACCTCCTGTTCCACTTTGTGAAAAATTAGCTCTTTGTCCGAGATATAAATTACCGTTTGATCCAAGACCTATGATTCCTGAAAAAACGTTGTTTGTTCTAAAAACTAACTCTTCATTGTTAGTAGTTCCTAAAAAGTTTACAGTTGAATTTGTATTAGAGTTTCCGTTTATCAACCATGCATTACCTGCACTATTTGATGCACTGTCGATAATTGGCTGTAAATCGATAGAAGCACTAGCACCAGATTCGATATAGCCTGTCAATATTGTTCCATTTAATGTTAAACTATCTAAATTTTGATCGTCAGTTCCAGTACCATCACCAGTAGAAGAGATAGTAATTGTATTACCACTTTCTGACAGATTTATGTTTGATCCTGCCTGGATGATAATACTATCTCCATCTTCAATATCTATTACACTTGACGTAGGTGTACCTCCAAGCACGGTTAAATTTTGATTGTCATCGCCTCCAGATGGTGTATTGGCTACAGCAGAATCAATTAATGATTGTAGGTTGACAGATGAACTCAAACCAGATTCTATATAAACTGTTAATGTTGTTCCATTAAGAGTTATACTGTCTATGTTTTGATTGTCTGTAAAAAGCCCCCCTATGCTAGCAGCTATACTATCGGCTAATTGATTAATAGGAATATATTTTAATTCTCCATTAGATGCATCAGTTATTAATATATCTCTCTCATTATTTGTAATTTGCAACCCTTCGATTCTTACAGGATTACCTGGCCCAGAAGGGCTCACATGAAAAAAGTTGGTAGGGGTTGTTGTACCTACACCAATATTTTGAGCAATTACAGCAAAATTAAAAAAACTAATAGCAATTAACGACAACCATGTTTTCATAAGACATTATGTTTAAATTATTGTAATTCACCACTTATTTCACGAATGATATAAATATGAAGTTCTATAAAAATAATGATTATAGCCCATAAAAGCCAATCATCACAAAAAAAAACAATTGGTTGATTTTCAGGTGATTATTTTGAAAAAAAATTATTTCCTTGATAAGGAATCAAAAGTTTCATAACCATTTAGCTTAAGATGCTTTCTAAAGGTTCTAACTGACCCAAAACCTAACTTAAAAGAAACTTCATCTTCATCACAATCTCTAAACTCTTCTCTATGAGTTAAAAAATAATTTAATCGAAGTTTAGCGATCCAATTAGGAAAGCTGTCAGAGAAGTTGTTACTAATATATTTACTGATATAATTTACGTTAATAATTCCATATTTTTCTCCAAGACTAGTTAAAGATATATTTCTATTTAGATAGAAGTAATCGGCTTTCAATTTATTTAGAGCTTCTTTAATTTTTTCCTCATGTTCATTAGGGATTATATACCTTTTAAACTCTTCTTTCTCTATTTTCTTATTAGACTTGAAGAAAATCACTCCTAAAACTATTGAAATAAAAATAGTCAATACTAGATAAAACCAAAACGGTATTGTATTAGTGCTATTATTATATTTTGTTTCTCTGTTAGCGATATCGATTGCTTGTTTTTTGGATATACCTTTTTTTAAGTCTTTTAACTTAGATTGGAGCTGTTTTAACTTGGATGTATCTCCTCTTTCAATTTTTACTTCTATGAGCTTTTCTAAAGACTTTTCTTGATATTTAACAACCTGTTTAGCATATTCATCATTTAGCAAAAGTGAAGCATATTTATAAGCTGAGTCATTCTCTTCATTTTGGGAATAAAATTTAAGAAGCCTCATATATCTAGTCATTAAAATACTTGAATCTGTAGTTCTAAAAGCTAAATGAGTATATTTTGAAACAGAGTCCTTATTATTTAAAAATATAAACTTGTCAAGTTGTACATCGTAATAAAGTGACGAGTCTGTAATATCAATAGAAGCTCTTTGCTTAAAAGCTTTCAATACAAGTGTAGTATCGTTAGATAATCTTCCCAAAATTTCTCTTGATTTACAAGCTGCAAACTTGTACCTACCTGATGAGTATAAATCAAAATTTTGGTTGAGTTTGTCTGAGTATAATTTTGCTTTATCTAAGTTGAATATAGAAACATTAATCCCAAATAGTAATTGGTAAATGTTCACCATACTTAAAGGGTTTAGTTTATTCTTATCAGAGTAGACTACTGCTTCTAAAAGTAGTTTATGAGCTTCATTTTTATTTGAAAAAATAAACTCAATTTCTGCTTTTGCATTTAATTGAAGTAGGTGTTTTTCTTGAGGAGATAACTTTTCAGTATTACTAACAGTGTCTATGTATTTTAGAACATTATCTTTTATTTCTTTTTTACCTGTACGTAATGACCAATAAAAATCAATTTTTTGTGATGTTAGGTTATATATCTCTTCATAATCTTGTCCAAAGAGTGTATTTAAGCCTAAAGTATATAGGAAAATGAGAGAATAAATGAACCTTATAGACATTTTACAAATGGTCATTAAACTAAAAAAGCCAGCAAATGCTGACTTTTAAAATTATATTATAGACTAACCTCCGAAATCATCGAAACGTACATTCTCGTCTGGAATTCCCCAATCATCACACATTTTTACAACTGCTTGATTCATCAAAGGAGGTCCACAAAAATAAACTTCTAAATCTTCTGGAGCATCATGCTTTTCAAGATATTCATTAATTACTGCATTATGTACAAATCCAACAAATCCATCCCCTTTTTCATCATGGATATCTTTTTTAGGAACCCAATTATCTTCAGGTTTTGCATCAGAAAGAACCATATAAAACTTAAAATTAGGAAAGTTTTCTTCTAGCTCTCTAAAGTAGTGAATGTAAAAAAGTTCTGCTTTAGAACGTCCTCCATACCAATACGTTACTTTTCTATCCGTTTTTAATGTTTTAAAAAGCTCATATAAATGAGATCTCATTGGAGCCATTCCGGCACCTCCACCAATATACAGCATCTCAGCATCTGAGTGGTTAATGAAGAATTCACCATAAGGACCAGAAATAGTACACTTATCACCTGGTTTGAGGTTAAAAATATAAGACGAAGCAATACCAGGATTAACATTCATCCAAGTACCAGCTTTTCTATCAAAAGGTGGTGTAGCCACACGCACGTTTAACATTACGTTTCTACCTTCTGCAGGGTAAGAAGCCATTGAATAAGCTCTTACAACTTCTTCTGGGTTTTTCATTACTAACCCTCTAATAGCGAATGGTCCATTAGCCCAATCATCTTCAAACTTTTTAGGTTCACCTGGATGATCTTTAGGATGTGCTGTAACATCCATTTCAGAATATTTAACTTCGCATGGTGGTATCTTAATTTGAATGTATCCACCAGCCTTATAATCCATATCCTCAGGAATTTCCACAACAAACTCTTTGATATAAGTTGCAACATTATAATTTGAAACTACAGTTGCTTCCCATTCTTTTATACCTAGAATTTCTTCCTCGATTTCAATTTCCATGTCTTCTTTCACCTTAACTTGGCAACCAAGACGATGATTTGTGGCAATTTCCTTTCTTGAAAAGTGTGGTTCTTCAGTTGGTAAAATAGAACCTCCGCCTTCATGTACTTGACAAATACATTGAATACAAGTTCCACCACCACCACAAGCAGAAGGTAAAAATATTCCCTCAGCTCCTAATGTGTTTAACAAGGTGTTTCCTCCATCAACCTCAAGTTCTCTTTCACCTCCATTAATGGAGATTTTAATTTTCCCAGATGGTGATAGTTTTGCCTTAACAAATAAAAGCAATGCCACCAATAAAAGGATTACAAATAAGAAAAATGCAATGGTTAAAATAACTTCCATACGATAGTTTTTACTTTATAGTTTTTTTTTTTAAAATCCTAAAAATCCAAGGAACGCTAGTCCCATTAAACCTGTTAAAATAAATGCCATACCTACTCCTCGAAGTGGACCTGGTACGTTTGAATATCTAATTTTCTCTCTAATAGCTGCAATTAAAACAATAGCTAAAAACCATCCAAAACCAGAACCTAGTCCATAGACAGCAGCATAACCTCCATTAGGAAAGTTTTTTTGTTGCATAAATAAAGACCCCCCAAGAATAGCACAGTTTACTGCTATTAATGGTAAGAAAATACCAAGTGCACCGTAAAGTGCTGGTGCAAATTTTTCAACTACCATCTCCACAAGTTGAACCATGGCTGCAATCACAGCAATAAACATGATAAAACTTAAGAAACTTAAATTGATTGCACTCGCTTCTGCTTGAGGTAATAACCCAATACCTTCTTTATCTCCCAACCAAGACAATGCTCCATCAGATAAGATATAGTAGTTCAACCAATAGTTAACGGGAACTGTAATTAATAATACAAATATTACCGCTGCTCCTAAACCTACTGCCGTTTTTACAGTTTTAGATACTGCCAAGTAAGAACACATACCAAAGAAGAAGGTAAATACCATGTTCTCAGCAAAAGCACTTTTAATAAATAGATTTAATAATTCCATTATACTTTATTTAAACTTTTAATTATTTATTAGTGATCTTCTATTAATTCTGGGTTTTTACTCTTTTGTACCCATATATAAATAGCAACAATAATTAGTGATGATGGAGGCAATAACATTAATCCGTTATTCTCATAACCTGCCTCGTAAACTGCTGGTGGTATTACAGTCATTTTGCCTAAACCTGGAATAGTTAAAGTTCCAGAACCAAAAACTTCTTTAAAGAAAGCAACCACTAATAGAACCAACCCATAACCTAAACCGTTACCTAAACCATCCAGAATAGAGCCCCATGGCTTGTTACCTAACGCATAAGCCTCTAAACGTCCCATGATAATACAGTTTGTAATAATCAATCCTACAAAAACGGATAATTGCTTAGATACAGAATACACATAAGCCTGCAGAACCTGATCAACTATAATAACCAGTGATGCTACAATAACTAACTGTACAATAATCTTAATCCTACTTGGTATGATATTTCTCATTAAAGACACAACCAAGTTTCCAATAACCATTACAAAAATAACGGCTAACGACATAATTATAGCATTGTCCATCTGTACAGTTACTGCAAGTGCAGAACAGATACCTAATACTTGTATGGTAACAGGGTTGTTAAAATTGATCGGATCTGTGATCAACTTTTTATTTTTTTTCGAAAATAATGCTTCTCTTTCAGCCATTTTGTTTCAATTAAATTCTTTTTACTTTGTGTAAACCGTTGTAAATTCTTTTCCTTCTTCTTTAACTAACAATCTGTTTTCGTCAACGTATGTTACAACAGCATAAGTTCCATCTCCCCACAATAAAGTATCTCCTTTAAGGGTATAACCTCCTGATAACGAAAATCCTTGAATATTATCTGAGTTTACAGACAAACTTTTTTCTGTTTCTTCTGCCTTGTATGGAGATTCAACTGGCTCTACATTTTTTTCCATGTAGTTATGTGTTGCTTTCAAGGCCCTAGCCATCATTTCAGCTACACCATTACCTGTAAAAGTAGCCCCACTAATTCCATTCACTTCGTATTTGTTTGTTTCTAAACCGGGCTTTTTTACACTAATTGGCTTATACTCATCTTTCTTATTTGCCATGGTTTTACCAATAAATTGATTTTGAAACCAATCTTCTGTAATTTTTGATCCTAAACCTGGCGTTTCAGCTTTATGGTCAAACACCGCTGCATTAATATTTCTTGTTGGTTTTATACCTGCATATCCCCAAATATCATCCCATAAACCTTTTCCACTGAAATGAGCGACATAAATTTTCTTTCCTTTAAGTTCACAAACAAACATTGGAGCATGAATTTCTTGTTCAATTAACTTTTGGGTTACACACTCATCATCACCTTCGCATTCCTTTTTAATATTAGAAATCTTTGCGTATTGATCTCTAGGGTTAAGATTAAAAGCATCTTTTTCATTTCCTTTTTCAATTGGGTCTTCACTATTGAGCTCAGATACAACCTCTCCTTTTGCGTTAAGAATGATTCTTTTCTTCACATGTTGAGAAAATAGTTTTTCTACTTCCTTTCTTTTCATTGCTGCCAATTCATCTCCTTCAAATGATGGATCAATAGCCTCAAGAATATTTCTCATTTTTTCGTTCTTAACGTTACCAATTTGAGCTGGTCTAAGTGACGAAGCTATGAAAGCTAACAAACCTCCTACTATAATTACCATAATAGAAGCAAATATGATCGTATAAACGTTACCTTCTTTATTCATTATTGTAATAGTTTATGCTGCTGTAGCAGCTAATTTTGCACGTTTTTTTCTTTTATTAATGTTCGCTTGAATCACATAGTGATCGATTGTTGGAGCAAATACATTAGCGATTAAAATACCTAACATAACTCCCTCAGGGTAAGCTGGGTTTAATACTCTTATTAAGATGGATAAGAAACCTGCTAAAAAGCCATAAATATATTTTCCAGTATTAGTTTGAGCAGCTGATACAGGATCTGTTACCATGAATACCATTCCAAACATGAAACTTCCAAGGAATAATAAATGGAAAGGGTTCAACTGCATGTAGTAGTTATCAATACCTGGCCCTACTAAGTTGAAGATGTAAGCTAATGAAAGTCCACCTAAAAAGAATGACAACATTATTCTCCAACTTCCAACACCTGTGATCAGAAGAAATGCTGCTCCTAATAAAATTGCCACAACAGAGGTTTCTCCTATTGATCCTGCTTCAACCCCCAAGATTGTACTCATAAAAGTATCATTTGAAAATTGCTCGAGAGCTGCGGAATCATTTATTTTAGTTGCTAATTTACCTAATGAAGTTTCACCTGAGAAACCATCTACCCAAACCTTGTCTCCAATCATTGAATTTGGATGAGCAAAGAAGATAAATGCTCTAGCTGTCAAGGCCACATTAATCACATTCATTCCTGTACCTCCAAAAACCTCTTTAGCTACTACAACTGCAAAGATAACAGCTATTGCTACTTGCCATAGAGGAACTTCGATTGGCATGATTAAAGGAATTAATAAACCTGAAACTAAATATCCCTCGTGTAATGAGTGCCCTTTAATAATTCCAAAAACGAATTCTACCGCTAAACCAACAACATATGATACAATTACAAGCGGTAACACTCCAGAAGCTCCATATAAGAATTTGCCCCAGAAACCACTGCCGAAGGTTGGTAAAATCCACCCTTCAAGTTCAGCACCATTAGCCATTGCTGCTTGTACATGTTGATCTCCAACGTTCCACATTCCAAATAATAAGCATGGAATCATCGCAAAAATCACAAACATCATCGTTCTTTTTAAATCCGCTGCATCACGGATATGAGAACCAGATTTTGTAATCAAATTTGGTGTAAAATGAATTGTATCAAACGATTCTACTACCGGGTGATATTTATGATCAACCGTTTTGTATAAATGATCAAATACTCTTCTTAGTCCTTTTATCATAATACTTTCCTAATAAATTACATACATTCTTTTTCAACTACTGCTAACCCTTCTCTAACGATTTGCTGAGAATTGATTTTAGACACACATACAAACTCACATAAAGCAAAATCTTCAGGAGCTACTTCATATATACCTAAATTTTCCATTCCGTCAATATCATTTGTTATAATTGCTTTTAACAATTGAACTGGATAGATATCAAATGGAAAAACTTTTTCATAGTGACCCGACATTACAAATGCTCTTTCTTCTCCATTTGTGTTCGTGTCTACATCAAACTTTTTATTCTTGAATAAAGCAGATGGAAACACTGGATTCGCACTTAACTTATTGAAGCCTGGTGCTAACCAACCTTCAGTAATAAAAAACTTATGTTTATCACCCTCTGGAATAACAGTAACTTGATCGCTGTAATAACCGAGGTAATCATCTTCACTAGATGTTTTACCTGTAAGCACATTTCCTGATATAATTCTTACATGATTTGATGATACATTTCCACTAATAATTGAACTCATTTGAGCACCAACTTTAGTTTTCACATATTGTGGGGCACTAACTTCTGAACCTGTAACAGGTAATACTCGATCAAAATTAGTTTGACCTGTCAGTATGAAATCTCCAATTCTAGCAACATCTAGTGCATTTAATGTATAAACAGTCTCCCCCTTATTGACAGGGTCTATATGATGAATTTGAGTACCTACATTCCCTTTAGGATGTTTACCTGCTATTTTATGCAATTCAATCCCAGAAACCTTTGAAAAAACTCCTGCACTTCCGTTAGCATGTTCAACAGTAACATGAACTTTACCTTTAGTAAGTGTTTTTAGTGCTTCAATTCCTTTTTGAATTTCTTTTTCTTTTCCTTTAAGTAGAAACTCGTAGTTAGGAGCTAAAGGAGCGGAATTAAATCCTGTAACAAATATAGCTTTGGGTGCTACTGCTGGATTTGCAATTTTATCTAGTGGTCTTTGTTTTATAAATGTCCACATTCCAGACGAAAGCAACAATTCCTTAATGTCTTTATTTGTATCAAAAGAAACAGGAGTGAAAGCTCCATCTGATTCCAACTCAATTGCTAGAATCTTTCTTTTAGCCCCTCGCACTATCGCTGAAACCTTACCAGATACAGGAGAAGTGAATTTTATTTCTTCTCTTCCTTTATCATAGAATAAGACAGAACCAACTTTAACTAATTCACCTTCTTTTGCTACTAGTTTTGGAATTAAACCAGGAAAGTCTTCTGGCTTTATTGCAAACTTAGTTGGCAACGATGTTTCTACTATATCTTCCTTGGCCTGTCCTTTAATATTGATATTCAGACCTTTTCGAATACGTATTGTTTTACCCATAGAGTTTTACTCGAAAATTATTGAGTAAAAGTAAAGATTTGAAAGTTTATTCCTAAATCTTGTTAAAGTTTTTTTTGTTTTTTTTCGGTTTATAACTTTTGACTTCTGATCTGGTTTGATACTATCGGCTTTACTTGTATCTTTGGTTAGAAGTTGTCATACTCATAGGCATAAAATAGATGAATTATTTTACATTAAAGCTCTATTTTTTAAGCTTGATTTATGATAACACTTTGAAAATTAATCTATGAAGTACTACAATAATATCTTAGAAACCATAGGGAATACTCCCTTAGTTAAAATTAACAAGCTACATGGTGGCACATCAGCAACTATATTAGCTAAAGTAGAAACTACTAATCCTGGTAACTCTGTAAAAGATCGTATGGCTGTTCGTATGATTGAAGATGCAGAAAAAGCTGGTTTATTAAAACCAGGAGGTACGGTTATCGAAGGAACATCTGGAAACACAGGAATGGGACTTGCTTTAGCATGCATCATTAAAGGATATAAACTTATTTGTGTTTTAAGCGACAAGCAATCCAAAGAGAAAATGGATATCTTAAGGGCTGTTGGAGCTGAAGTAGTGGTTTGTCCAACTGCTGTAGAACCAGAAGATCCTAGATCATATTACTCTGTATCTAAAAGACTTTCGACTGAGATTCCTAATTCATGGTATGTGAACCAATATGACAATTTATCTAACAGAGCTGCTCATTATGAAAGTACTGGTCCTGAAATATGGGAACAAACAGAAGGTAAAATAACACATTTTGTTGTTGGTGTAGGTACTGGAGGAACTATTTCTGGAGTTGGCAAATACTTAAAGGAGAAAAATCCTAATATTCAAATTATAGGTATAGACACCTATGGTTCTGTATTCAAAAAATACCACGAAACGGGTGTTTTTGATGAAAATGAAATCTACCCATACATAACCGAAGGTATTGGAGAAGACATTTTACCTAAAAATGTTGATTTTGATATTATTGATCATTTTGAGAAAGTGACCGATAAAGACGCAGCTATTTACACTCGAAAGCTAGCGAAAGAAGAAGGTATATTTGTTGGAAATTCAGCAGGTGCAGCTATATGCGGAATAAAGCAATTGAAAGATAAATTTAAAGAAGGGGATGTTGTAGTAGTTTTGTTTCACGATCATGGAAGTAGATATGTTGGTAAATTTTTTAATGATGATTGGATGCGAGATCGAGGTTTTATTGATACTAAACCATCCTCTGCCATTGACATCATGCAACATGCCAATGATAAATTAATAACAATAGATTCGAATGACACCATACAAAGTGCGATTGAAAGAATGACAAATTTTGATATCTCTCAAATGCCTGTTATCGAAGACGGAAAAATTATAGGTTCAGTTAATGAATCAAAAATTTTTAGCTTTTTATTTGAGCATCCAGATAAGAGAAAAGAAGTTATATCATCGATTATGAATCCTCCTTTTCCTGAAGTTAACACTACTACAAGCATAGAAGACATTTCTAAACTCATCAACAAAGAAAATGGAGCTGTTATAGTTAAAACAAATGAAGACCAGCGTCAAATCATAACAAAACAAGACATTATCAAAGCTTTAGCTTAACCATTGAAAGATTTTAAACGGATATTATCATTTATTGGGCCTCATAAAGGTATTTTTGTATTTACTTTAATAAGTACAATCGTTTTAGCTTTGATCCCAACCGTACGACCTTTGATTATAGGTTTTATGGTAGATAAGTACATCATGAGTTCAACGTTTGTTGATAGTAATCATCTACTAAACTCTATAGACAACACCTATTTCACTTCAGAAAATGGCTTTTTGTATTGGACAATTGTAGCACTCGTTACTTTAATTTTTGAAGCTGCTTTAAGGTTCGTTGTTGTTTATTATTCTAACTTCTTAGGACAGGTTATCATTCAAGATATACGTAGAAAGCTTTTTAGTAAACTCCAAAGTTTCAAAACACAATATTTCGACAAAAATCCAATAGGAAGAGTTGTTACGCGATTGGTTTCAGACACAGAAGCTTTTGCCCAAATATTTTCAGATGGTATTATCAATATCATTGGAGACATACTCATGCTAGTGGTTGTGATAGTTTTCATGTTTGTATTAAACTGGAAATTTTCACTACTCGTACTCATACCAATACCTTTGCTGTTATACGCAACAAAGGTTTTTAAAAATGCTATAAAAAAGGCTTATCAAACGGAAAGTAAACAGGTTTCAAGACTTAACACTTTCGTTCAAGAGCGAATTATTGGTATGAATTTGGTACAACTTTTTACCAGAGAATCTATCGAATACAAAAAGTTTACTGAGATAAATCGAGAACATAGAAATGCTCATATTAGAACAGTTTGGGCATACTCTATCTTTTTTCCTATCGTAGAGATATTAAGCAGTATATCAATCGCATTTATTATTTTTTATGCTACTTATCAACTAATTGACAACCCTGTTGACGAAGTAAGTGGAGGTCAATTGTTTACATTTATTTTATGGGTTCAAATGCTTTATCGTCCTATACGTATGTTAGCAGATAAGTTCAACGTACTACAAAGAGGAATTGTTCGTTCAAAAAATATATTTGGTGTGCTTGATGACGAGCAAACAATACACGATGATGGAGAAGCAACGCTTGTTAAAGATTTCAAAGGGGAATTATCTTTTAAACATGTAAGTTTTGCTTACAACGAACCTGAGTATGTATTAAAAGATGTTTCTTTTGACATAAAAGAAGGAGAAACTATTGCTTTTGTAGGTGCTACTGGTGCTGGTAAATCTACTATCATTAATATTCTAGGGCGGTTTTATGAGTTTCAAAAAGGAGAAGTTTTAGTAGATGGGAAAGATATCCGCTCCTACTCTATTGATTCTATTAGAAACTCTATTTCAGTTGTTTTACAAGATGTTTTTCTCTTTTCTGACAGTATTTATAACAATATTACGTTATACAACAAGGATATTACAAAAGATGATGTTATTGAGGCTGCTAAAATTGTAGGCGTACACGATTTCATATCCAAACTTCCTGGTGATTATGATTTTGATGTTAAAGAAAGAGGAAGTGTGCTAAGTACTGGTCAAAGGCAATTATTATCTTTTTTACGAGCTTATGTTTTTAACCCAAAGATTTTAATACTAGATGAGGCCACATCATCCATTGACACTGAAACGGAAGAACTCATTCAAAATGCTATCAACAAATTAACAAAAGGAAGGACTTCTATTGTTATTGCACATCGTTTATCAACAATAAAAAACGCTGATAAAATCATTGTTTTAGATAAAGGAGAAATTATTGAGCAAGGTTCTCATGACGAGTTATTAAAAAAAGAGGGGTACTATCACCAACTCTATAACATTCAATTTGATAAAAATTAACTTAGCTTGGACATTGAAAAGGCATATCAACAGATAAAATCTAGCATTCCAAATGATGTTACTTTAGTAGCTGTATCAAAAACAAAGCCCACTGAACAGTTGTTAGAAGCATACAACGCTGGTGTTCGCACCTTTGGGGAAAACAGGGTTCAAGAGGTAGTAGACAAGCACGAAGCATTACCTAAAGATATTGAGTGGCACATGATTGGTCATCTACAATCAAAAAAAACGAAATACATTGCTCCTTTTATTTCATTAATACATTCTGTTGACTCAATAAAACTTCTAAAGGTTATTAATAAAGAAGCTGAGAAAAACAATAGAGTTATTGATTGCTTAATCCAATTTCATATTGCGGAAGAAGAAAGCAAATATGGTTTTTTACCTAATGATGCCATTGAACTAGCAGAAAAAATAAATGAATTAAATCTTAAGCACGTCCATATAAAAGGTATTATGGGCATGGCTACTTTCACTAATAATACAAATCAAGTCCAAGAAGAATTTCGTAACTTAAAACAAGTGTTCGATTTACTAAAAAAGAATAAATGGCCTCATATAGATACGTTATCTATGGGAATGAGTGGCGATTATGATATAGCTATCAAAGAAGGAAGTACAATGATTAGAGTTGGCAGTAAAATATTTGGTTCTCGTAAATGACAAGGGCTTTAACATACAGTCCTTTTAAATATTATTTCGGCATTTTTGCTCCCTTCCTATTTTGTTGTTTGATTGCTTTATTTTTTAGACCATCTGGAACATTAGCAAAAGAATTTCTACATATTCATCAATCGTTTCATTGGATCAAAAATGATATTATTATTTATAATTTGCCTGCTGGATTATGGGTGTTTAGCCTCACATTAATCTCTTTTAATATTCAAAAGTTGCGTTTGCTATTTTTTTTAGCCCCTTTAAGCTTTATTGTTATTCTAGAAATATTACAATACTTAGCCATCACTGATGGTACTTATGATATTTTAGACATTATTATACCTTTCAGCTTTTTTTTGATTTCCATCCTACTTTATTCTTTTAACCGCAACTATTTTAGTCTTAAAAAAGATAAGGTCTGGTCTCAAATAACTTATTTCAGCTTATTTATTTCTGTGATTTTAGCTGATGTCAACTAAATACTTATGATTGATATAGATATCCTAAAAAAAACACGCGAAAACTTCTCGTTAATAATAAACCAATATTCGTTAGCGCAACTTAATTACATCCCGACCGGGTTTAAAAATAATTTACTTTGGAATTACGGACATATAGTTGTGACACAACAGTTATTATGCTATAAACTTTCTGGCTTAGAAATGACTATACCTGTTAATTTTATAGAAGAATATAAAAAAGGGACAGTTCCTTCTAAAACCTACACGGAAGCAGATAAAAAAGAAATTGAACTTTTAGCTAAAGAAACAATCACTCAATTCGAAAAAGATTTACAATCAGGAATTTTCACTTCCTACCAATCATATACTAATACGCTCGGTGTCGCCTTAAATACAATCCACGATGCCATTTCTTTCAATGATTTTCATGAAGGTTTACATTTAGGGTATATTATGAGTATGAAAAGATTTATCAAATAACTAATTTAAGATGGAATTTTTACCAAAAGAAATAGAAAAATACAGCGAAAATCACACATCAGAAGAATCTGATGTTTTAAAGGAATTAAATCGCGAAACTCATTTAAAAGTGCTTATCCCAAGGATGCTTAGCGGACACCTACAAGGAAAAGCATTAAATATGTTTTCCAACATGATAAAGCCAAAAAATATTTTAGAAATTGGCACTTATACAGGCTACTCTGCAATTTGTATGGCCGAAGGATTGCAAAAAGATGGAAAACTCATTACAATCGATAAAAATGAAGAGTTAGAAACTATGGCCAAATCCTATTTCAAAAAAGCTGGTTATGATAGTCAAATTGAGATGGTAGTAGGCGATGCAACTCAAATTATTCCCTCACTAAACGAAACATTTGATTTAATTTTTATTGATGCTGATAAAACAAACTATAGCAACTATTTTGATTTGACATTTAATAAGCTATCAAAAGGAGGATACTTTATAGCTGACAATGTATTGTGGAGCGGAAAAGTAACAACAGAGGAAGCTAACACTGATCCTGATACTAAAGCATTAGTAGCATTTAATGAAAAGGTCCAAAATGACCCTAGAGTAGAAAACATACTGTTCCCTATTAGAGACGGACTAATGATAGCACGAAAAATTAGTGATTAATTCGCTTAGGTCATAAAAACATACGCTATTAATTGGAGAACGCTTTAAAAAGAGTAAGTGCTTTTAACTTTAAATACATAGAAAACAATAAAAACTGTATTATAATTTACAAACTCTCAACAGCCTTTCTAACACTACCAAACTTCAATAGCAACTCTTTTGATTTTTCATAAGAAAGTCCTGTTTGGTCTTGAACCATTTTAGTTCCTCTATCCACTAACTTATCATTACTTAACTGCATATCCACCATACGATTACCCTTCACTTTCCCAAGTTTAATCATTACAGTTGTAGAGATCATATTAAGCACTAATTTTTGAGCAGTCCCAGACTTCATTCTAGTGCTTCCTGTAACAAATTCTGGTCCTACGATTGGAACAATAGGATAGCTAGCAACTTGACTTAATGGACTACCTGGATTACAGGTAATTCCTCCTGTGATTATTCCCTCAATGTTGCATTTCTCTAATGCACCAATAACATACGGAGTAGTTCCTGATGCTGCAATTCCAATAACAACATCATTTTTTGTGATGTTATACCCCTGAAGATCTTTCCACCCTTGATTGATATCATCTTCTGCAAATTCAACAGCTTTTCTAATTGCTTGATCTCCTCCAGCCATAATCCCAACAACTAAACCATGTTCAACACCAAAAGTAGGAGGACACTCAGATGCATCAACCACACCTAACCGACCACTTGTTCCAGCTCCAAGATAAAATAATCTTCCGCCAGCTTTCATCTTTTTAACAATTTGATTAACTAGGTTTTCAATAGACGTTATTTCTTTTTCTACTGCTAACGCAACCTTCTTGTCTTCTTGATTTATACCTAACAACAACTCGTTAACAGACTTGTTTTCAAGATTTATATGCAGGGATTCTGTTTCTGTAATTCGTTTCATGGTGTAAATATAATGGTCTGCATATTTTTTAACATCAATTTTTTGAGAACTTTTTTACGCAATAACACGTATAATTGTTTGAACAAGAGGCGAAAAGTTTGTATCTTGTATCTAAATTATACTGACCGTATTATGAAACGTTTTATTTTAACAAGCATTGGTGTAGCCTTAGCAATAGGTACTCAAGCACAAATAACTATTGATGGAGCAGCTGTTGTTGTTGATGCAGGGGCAATAGTTTATTCTGAAGCATACCTTACAAATGAGACTGGAGGAACAATTGAAAACTCTGGACAAATATACGTTGGTGGCGATTGGACTAACAACGGAGGAAACACTGCTTTAATCAATGGCAGACCTGGAGATGTTATTCTCAACGGTCCTAGTCAGGTTATTGGAGGACTCGACCTTACTGAATTTTATACGCTAATTTTAGATGGGAACTACGGCCGTAAAGAACTTCAAGTTAATTCAGAAGTTACTAATCTATTGGATCTAAGAAATGATCAACTAGAAACTTGGGGTAACAACATGCGTTTAAGAAATCCTCTGCCTAGTTCATTAACTTTTGCTGATGGTTACATTTCTAGTGATTTTCAAGGAGGTTATTTCTCAAGAGTTACTTCCTATGATTCTTTATACTGGTATCCTGTAGGATCGCAAAACATAACTGGTGCAGGAAATTACCGTCCAGTTTCTCTTAGACCCAACGATGCTAATGTAAATGAATATGCGGTTCGTTTAGCTGGTATTGATGCATCTAATGATTTCGGTATTTCTATGTCAGGATACAACGGAGCTTATGATAGATCAGCTAAATCTGATGTTTTAGATAATTTAAATGATAATTATTATCACAACATTTATAGACTATCTGGTGCAACTCCAGTTGATATTAGCATGTACTATGAAAGCAATGACGGAGACTTTGAAACTATGGCTCAGTGGCAAGATTCTTCTACTTCATGGCAAAATGGAACTCCTTCTTGGGAGGATGCATTGTTTGCTATTGTAAATAACACAGATCCCTTACCAGCCTCATTTTCTAATGTAGACATGAAAGTTTCTAAAGAAAGTGTTGATGATTTTGTTCATGATGGTTTTATTTTATCTGATGTGAAAGATATGGTTCAAATTCCTCAATTCTTAACACCAGAGGATATGAATGGTCTTAACGATTTTTGGGATATCGAGAATATAGATTACTTCCCTGAAAACAAAGTACAAATATTCAATCGTTACGGTAATATCGTATACGAAATGGAAGGATATGATAACGTAAATAATGTTTTTGTTGGTAAAGCAAATATTAACAAAGGAGCTAACGTTGTATTAGGTAGCGACTACTTACCTTCAGGAACTTATTTTTACGTAATTGATTTAGGGATTCCAGGTGTAGATCCTTATGTTGGAGATGTAACTATCCGTTTATAATTCCCAGAAGAATTTTACACATATATTTAATTAAGCAAGATTACTCTATCGCTTGTTAGTTTTTCTAGCAAGAGGAAAGTCCGGGCAACACAGAGCATCATACTTCCTAACGGGAAGGCGTTTCATATAAACGACAGAAAGTGCCACAGAAAATTACCGCCACTCCTTTGGCGTGGTAAGGGTGAAAATGTGAGGTAAGAGCTCACAATTAATTATGGTAACATAATTAATGGGTAAACCTTATGAGTTGAAAGACCAAATAGGCTAAAAATTGAGGGCTGCTCGCCTTATTTTAGCGGGTAGGTTGATTGAGTTAGTGAGCGATTGCTAACCTAGATAAATGATAGAGTACGCTTAGCGTATACAGAACCCGGCTTATTGATCTTGCTTTTTTCTTAATATGTTTGATCCTATAACACAATCCAAACATTTTTTGTTTATGCACATCGTATTGTAACAATGTATTACTGCTTGTGAATCTTTAGCATGTTCTAACTGTATCTGTGAAAACAAACGAGTAACCTTATTATTTTCATAGCTAATCTCTTCCATTACTGAGTCTATCCAATTTAAATACTCAACTTTATTTAGCTTGCCGTACCAATATGCAAAGGGCACGATTGTATTGATAATTATTGAATTTACCATCTGTTTACCTATACTTTTAGGGGCTGGCTTACTTATATTATCTATTGTATAATGATCTAACCAATACCCTTCTTCAATAACTATATTTAATCTAGAAAATATCTTTTCATAGCTGGGCTTTGATATCACCAAGTCATCAAGTAAATTTTGAGAAGAAGTAATTAGTTTTGCTAATTGAACAATTCTTATTGTAGGAAAGTTAGATGGTCGCATTTTAGAAAATTTCCATGTATCATAGGGCATACAGTAAAACGAAAATTTCCCCTTTTGATAATTATATTCTTTTTGTAAATCTTTAATATAGCTATCATCAGAAGAAACATTTAGCAATCCTGAATTACCCAATAAAACAGCTTCAGTTTTGAATTCATCTCCTAATCTTTGCACTATTTTTATGGATACAGTTTGTGATAACTCTAAAAAAGCTTGTTGATTTACTTTAATTCCAAAAGACTTGGCTAACAACTGAAAAAAAGTTTCTAGCCAGTCACCATTATTCTCTATTAAAAGTTCGTTAACTAGCTTTGACTTATAATCTAAACGCTCTACAAAAAATCTATCTTTAAACTGAAGCAAAGTTAAATGATCTATCTCTGGTAAAAATGAAGCACAAGGTAAGCTAGGTTTAATAAACTCATTATAAGAATCAATGAGTGAACTATCTATATAGTTTTTAAGCTCTAAAGTTGGGATTTGACTTCCATTTGAATTGATGATGTCTTTATTATGATTAAACACAACGTGTAAAATGACATTATTATACTTCGAGTCGTGATGATGATTATGATTGTTCCAATCCGAAGAATTCACATGGATTTCAATATTACCAATCCATTTAATGCCTTCTATTTCAATTTCTGCATTTAAAAAATCTGGGCCTTGATCATGATTATGAATACCAAAACTAATAATATGTAAATTCTCTCCAGTAGTCAATTCAAAAACTAGTGAAGAGAATTTTTTAAATTTCCAACAATAATGTAGAAAGTCTTCTTTCAATGATTTAGAAAGAAGAAAGCGTGTTTTTAATAATAGCTATACATTCCATTAACTCATCCTCTGTCATTACAAGAGGTGGAGCAAAACGAATAATGTTTCCATGAGTTGGTTTAGCTAATAAACCGTTATCTCTTAGTTTTAAACAGATATTCCAAGCTGTATCACTTTCTTCGCTGTCATTAATTACAATAGCATTAAGTAGTCCTTTACCTCTTACTAATTTGACTAAATCGCAGGTTTCAATAAATGCATTAAGTTCACTTCTAAATATTTCTCCTAAACGAGCTGCATTCTCTGCTAATTTCTCATCTTGAATAACTTTTAAAGCCTCAATAGCTACAACTGCAGCCAGTGGATTACCTCCAAAAGTAGAACCATGAGATCCAGGAGTAATTACATTCATAATATCATTATTAGCTAAAACTCCTGATACTGGATACACTCCTCCACTTATTGCTTTACCCAATATTAAAATATCAGGTTTAACTTCTGGCTTCTTTTCACAGCTAACATTACAAGAACAGTTTCCACAAGTAGCTAATAACTTACCCGTTCTGGCAATACCTGTTTGTACTTCATCTGCGATGAAAAGAACGTTGTTTTCCTCGCAAATTTGTTTTGCTTTAGCTAAATATCCTTCTTGAGGAACATAAACTCCTGCCTCACCTTGAATTGGCTCGGCCATAAAGGCTACTACATTCTTATTATTAGCAATGGCATCTTCTAAATCAGCGATATTATCGTATTCAATTTTTATAAAGCCATTGGTATAAGGCCCGAAATTTTTTCTTGCAACAGGATCATTAGAAAAAGAAATAATAGTTGTAGTTCTTCCATGGAAGTTATTCTTACAAACAATAATCTGTGCTTCATTTTCAGCTATACCTTTCTTTTCGTATCCCCATCTACGAGCAATTTTAAGAGCAGTTTCAACAGCTTCAGCTCCTGTATTCATAGGAAGAAGTTTATCAAAACCAAATAACTCTGAAGCAAACTTTTCAAACTCTCCAAGTTTGTCGTTATAAAATGCTCGTGAGGTTAATGTTAACCTCCTAGCTTGCTTTTCTAGAGCTCCAATAATTCTTGGATGGCAATGACCTTGATTAACTGCTGAATAGGCTGATAAAAAATCAAAATATTTTTTTCCTTCTACATCCCATACATACACTCCCTCTCCTTTGGATAATACAACAGGCAATGGATGGTAATTGTGAGCCCCGTATTGATCTTCTATTTGTATTAAACTTTCTGAAGTAAGTGTATCTGTAGTCATATATAAATATTAAATGATTATAATTACTACAAAGGTATTGAAAACAGGATGGATTTGCAATTAAGAACAGAATGATCTAAAAGCAATATCAAAAGAATAAATTTAACGCTATAAAAAAGCGTTAATACCTAACTAAAATGATTATTAAACATTCCCTATAACAACCAGTTGCTCTAGGCTAGGTTCTGGACTTCCACCTTTAGGTTCAACAGTAATACCAAATGCGTCTACTTTAGTCATTTCAACGCGAACGATTTCTGATTGATCACTTGACATATCAAACGTTCCTAAATCAAGTGGTTTTCCATCCACAATTGCCCATAACTGATAATCTTGATCTTCTTTTAGTCCTGGCAAATCCTTTCTGACCAATAAAGCTTTATTTTCTTTAGGCTCCCAGTATATCTCAGCCTTAGCTTCTGGACGAAAATCAGTAGGCACCAACAAGGTTTTGATGGTAGATTCTCCCATGATTAATCTTTGCTTATCTGTTAAAATTGCCAATTCAGCTTCAACTTCTTTAAACTTAGTTGCATTAGCTTCAGCTTCCTTTTTATAAGTTTTCTTAGTTTCAGCTAATTCATTGTTTAACTCTTTCACTTTTTCCATTTCCATGTAAAAAAGAAACCCAACACCTAATAATATAAGAACTGAGGCAGCCAAACTAAGCTTGTAGACTAATCCTCCTGATTTTTTCGATGCTTTTTTTGAACTACTATTTTTTACCACTTTCAATGAAGATTTATCTTGTTTAGTCTCTTTAATTTTAGTCAAAACTTTTGCTTTCAAATCAACTGGCATTGGTTTACTAATACTAAACGCATAAGCTTCCATTTGCTGTTCTATTTTAGCAATTTCTTGACTTACTTCAGGATGCTTAGCTGCCATTTGCTCCACCTCTGCCCTTTCCTGCTCAGTAGCTTCTCCTAAAACATAAGTTTCAAGTATTCCAGATGATATGTATTCTTTTATATCCAAAAATTAAACTAAAAAAACTTTCTTAATTCCTTCAACCCTAATCTTACACGTGTCTTAACAGTTCCTAGAGGTATTTCTAACTCTTCGGAAACTTCTTTTTGCGTATAACCTTTAAAATAAACCAACTCTAATATATCTAATCGGTCTTTATCAATTTCCTTGGTTAACTCTTTTAACCCAATGGTATTAATATTAATACTACTTTCTCCACTTCCATTCTTCAACTCATTTTTAAATCTATCTTGACCATCATTAATTCGTTTATTCTTTCTAATTTGATCAATTGATTTATTACGAGCAATATTCATCATCCACGTAAAAAAACTACCTTTTGTTTCATCGTAAGCTTTAATTTTCTTCCAGATGGTAACGAAAGTATCTTGCAGAATATCCTGTGCCACATCTTCTCTGCCTACTATCTTATAGATCACCCCATAAAGAGCTTCACTGTAAGCATCATAAAGTTTAGATACAGCCTTTTGGTTGCCTTGCTTTAACAAGGATACCAGCTTTAATATGTCTGCTTGTTGTTTTTTCACTTCCGGAAGCGAAGATAACAAATATATTTTTTGCTTCATGATATAAACGCTATAAACCAAACTTCGGATTTTAAAAATTTCATTTTTTTGTTTTAATGCAAAGTTGCCCTACAGTTTTACTTGATAGATTTACGAATAAAATTAACTTTGTAGCCCTTAGATGAAAGAAGTTTTAAGAAATATCTTTATTAACCTGAAACTTGATGTAACAAAAAACATCAAGTATGATCGATTAACTCGAGAAGTGATAAAAACATCGGTTAAGGAGGGAGATGTTTGTGTTGATGTAGGGTGTCATAAAGGCGAAATTTTAGACTTATTTATTAGTGAATCTTCTGAAAAGCATTACGGTTTTGAACCAATTCCATCATTTTACCAGTGCCTAAAAAACAAATATTCATATCATCACATCCTTAATTATGCCCTTTCAAACGAAACGGGATCAACTAGTTTCCAATATGTTAAAAATGCTCCTGCCTACAGTGGTTTAAAAAACAGGAAATATGCCACTAAAAACCCTGAAATAGAAGAAATTAATGTTAGCGTAGAACGCTTGGATAATATAATAACATCTCCAGTATCTTTTATTAAAATTGATGTTGAAGGTGCTGAACTGAAAGTTTTAGAGGGTGCTAAAAAAACCATCGAAAAATATACTCCCTCAATTTTATTTGAATGTGGCTTAGGTGCTAGTGAATATTATAATACTTCACCTACTGATGTTTATGATTTTTTCGAGTCTTCTCAATATAATTTATACCTTCTAGATAATTGGTTAAAAAAGAAAAATGCATTAAGCAAAGGTGACTTTATTAAGGTTTATGAAGAAAATAGTGATTATTACTTCTTTGCAGAGCCTAAACGGAAAAATTAAATTTTGTTAAAAACGCCCCCTCTTTTTTGCAAGTAAAAATAGAAGCCAATACTTTTGGTTAAAACAAATGCATACGAGTGATTTTGAATAAATACATATTGTACTTTTTACTTTGCATCGTGAGTGTAAGTTTTTATGCTCAAGTAGACTTTAACACTAAGGTGAGTTACTCAAAAATTGGTATTGAAGATGTATTTAATGTTACTTACTCAACCAATAAGGATGGTAGTTTCATACAGCCAACGTTTAAAGATTTTAATGTTGTTAGTGGTCCATTTCAAAGCTCTAGCTCAAGCATAAACATAGTTAATGGTAAAATGACTCAGAGCATGGAAAAGTCATTTACTTATACTCTCCAGCCAAAACAAACTGGTACTTTTTTAATTCCGGGAGCAAAACTTAAAATCGGAAATGCTACTTACGAATCTAAATCGGTTCAACTAACTGTTGTTCAAGGTAAATTAATTAAACAAAAACAGCGAAGAAGAAGTCCTTTCGATGATTTCGATGATTTTTTTGGCAATACAAGACAGCAACCTCAACAAATTACCGATGAAGACTTTTTTGCTAAAATCACATTCTCTAAACAAAATGTTTATCCAGGAGAACAAATAGTAGCTTCTTATAAAATATACTCTAGAAATCTACCTATCAATTCATTAAATGATTATGACTTTCCTACACAGGAAAACTTTTGGGCAGAGAATATTGAACTTCCACAGCAACTAGTACCTAAAACTGAGATTTTGGATGGTAAACAATACCAAGTGTACACGCTAAAAAAAGAAGTGTTATTTCCTCAAAAATCTGGAGCTTTAACAATTAAGCCATTTAGTGTAACAGGCATCATTAACCGATCATTCTTTAGTCCTGGAGTAAAAAAAGAAATCACTAGTAATGGAGGGACAATTCAAGTAAAAGAATTACCTCAACCTGCTCCATCTTCATTCAATAATCAGGTTGGTTCATATATATTTAAGGGTAATTTATCAAAAGATACTGTTAAAGTAGATGAATCGATAGACTTAAAGCTAATTGTTCAAGGAAGTGGTAATTTAAAGCAACTGAGTGGTTTTGATGTTCAATTTCCTTCAGATTTTGAAGCTTATGATCCTCAAATAAAAGACAATATTAGTGTATCTGGTGGTGGAGTATCTGGTAGTCAAACCACCTCTTATTTGTTAATCCCTAGACATTCTGGAAAATATGTTATTGATCCAATCGAATTCACTTACTTTAACCCAAATAAAAAAGAATATATAACATTAAGCACTGATCGTTTTGTAATAACTGTATTAAAACAAGATGGTTCAATTGATGAAGATAATAATCAAAATATAATAAGCTCTGAAAAGAATGAAAGTCGTTTATCATTAGCTAATCTTGAAACATCAACAACCTTTGATAATAAAAAGAAAGCTTTTTTCTTATCGCCACTTTACTATGTATCTATTGGAGGAATAATTCTAGGAATGTTTGCCTTTGTGTTTGTACGAACAAAAATTTCTAACGCAACTGCTGACACAGAAGAAAACAGAAAAAAAAGAGCAAAAAAAGTTGCTTTACAACAATTTGAACAAGCTAAAACAGCTTTAGATCAAAATCAAACAGATAAATTTTACAGCATTACCTTGAACTGCATCTATAAGTATCTTGAAAATAAGATAGGCATTCAAACTGCTGAACTATCTAAACAAGCTATACAAAACCAGCTAATTGCAAAGCGTGTTAACAAATCTTCTGCAAAAGAACTTATTGCCTTGATAGAAAACTGTGAAATGGCTCAATTCGCACCATTTTCTGTTGACGCTAGTGAAAATACTTATGATAAATGCATTCAAACAATCGAAAGAATAGATCAGGAAATTAGTGCTTAAAATGAACATATTACTAAACATATCATTTATTCTTATTTTATCGCTTAATGTTTTTGGTCAAACGTTTAGCCCAGAAAACACTTTTAACGAAGCGATTAATGCTTACGATTCTACCAATTATCGACAAGCAGACGAGCTTTTTAAAACGCTATTAGAGCAGGGATATGATTCAAAAGAGATTTATTATAATGCTGGTAATACTGCTTTTCAACTTCATGATTATGCACGTGCTATACTTTATTATGAAAAAGCAAAAAAAGTAGCTTCTCCCCTATCAGAAAAAATAAATAATAATATCCAACTAGCGCAAGAGCGTATTACCGACAAACCCGAAAAAACTAGAGCTGGCTTTTTTAACTGGATATCATCTTTTGTGGGCTACACCTTTGACTTCTGGGCAATATTAGGAGTTTTAAGTTTATTATTTTTTGTTATTGCTCGTGTGGTTAAACCCTTAATTACTAACATGTTTTTATACAAATTGGCTAATGCTAAAGCATTTATATTTTTAAGTTTATTTCTTGTTTTTACAGGTTTAGCTAGCATCAAATACTATATATCTAAAAATAGCTTTTCTGGAATTGTTATGGTAACAGCAAGTACAATTAAATCTTCTGCCGACTATAGCTCAGAAAGCATTAGAGTATTACACGCTGGCAGCAAAGTTGTTTTACTTGGAGAAAAAGATGGCTGGATAAATATTCGTTTTGGATCCTCCGAAGGTTGGATTAAACAAGAGGACATTTCAGAAATATAAGATCTTAATTCTTCTTACTAAAAATCAAATAGCTAATGTTTTTTTAGTAAATTGTATATGAATAGAATACTTTTTAATAATGATTTACGTTAGTTAATTATCTGTTAAAAAAACATTCAAAAAACTAGACTTTGGCATGGTAGTTGTTTTACAAACTGTATCAAAGAATTAAATTTTAAAAAAAATGAAGAAGAACTTTATCTACCTCGCATCAGCCGCTATTTTATTAGCATCTTGTAATAAAAACAGTGGTACTATAACGCATACCTACAATAAAGCTACGGCCCAATATGCAGATATTAATGAAGTAAGAAATACTGCAGTTGCTGCTCCAGCTAAAAACATTCAGAAAGCTGGTAAAATTTATTTTGGAAATGCAGTTTTATTAATTGGTGAACCAAATAAAGGAATACACGTTTTTGACAACTCAAATCCGAGTAATCCTGTAAATGTTTCATTTATTGACTTACCTTACACTAATGAGTTTTATGTACATGGAAATCAGATATACGCAATTTCACATTATGATTTAGTTAAAATCAATATTTCTGATTTAGCAAATCCAGTAGTTGAATCTAGATTAGATAATGCTTTTGGAACTCCTATTAAAGATAATCAAGGAAGAATTTTAATGGGATTCACTTATGAGGTAGTAACTGAAGAGTTTAAATTAAATAGTCCAGAAGAGGAAATGTTAAGACAAAACAATAAGCTGTACTATGATTATCAAGATAAATTAATACCGGTAAGCGAAGTTCCTTCATCATTCATTGGTAGTGGAAGAAAAGAAAAAGGAACAATTAACAAGATAGCTTTAGATAATTCTCATGTTTATGTTGTTGGTGGAGAAGAACTATATACTTTCCAAGAAAATGGTGGTAGCATGTCTAAAGTAAATGAGCAAGAAATTGGATCAGATATTGAAACTATTTACGAGGAAGGCGACTACTTATATGTTGGAACGAAATCTTCTATGATTGTAGTTAATAATAGTAACCCAAGTTCTCCTACTGTTAGCGGTAGATATACACACGAAGTTTCTTGTGACCCTGTATTACCTAATGGAAACATTGCTTATTTAACTTTAAGATCTGTACAGGCTGATGGGTGTAATGGATTTGTAAACCTTTTAGAGGTAATAGATATTACAAATAAAAATAACCCAACGAAAATTGGAGATGTAACAATGGCTAGTCCTTACGGTATGACCATGTTAGATAATCACTTATTTGTTGGTGAAGGAAATAATGGAATTAGCATACTAGATGTAACAAATGCATCAAACCCTGTAAAACTGGTAACTTATACTTCAATTAAGGCATACGATGTATTAAAGCACCCTTCTCTAAATGATGTAATTTTAGTAACTGGTAACTCAGGTTTAAAGCAATATCAGTTTAACCCAAACACTAATACACTAGTTGAGTTAAGTAACGTTGATTTACCATAACTATTTGCCTTGAAAAAACAATTTATATTACTTATTTGGCTCCTTATGGGAGCCAAATTTGTTTCTTTTAGTCAAATCCCTAATGGAGCTATATTCCATTTACCAGGAGACAATACAGTTAAAGGACAATTATTTGTTTCTGATACAGCTTACCATTTAACTTTATATAATAAAACTGTATTAAGCTTTAGTAAATACGATGCACTGAAAGCATATCTGCCAGAAGAAATCTATCTTTTTTCTAATGGTAAGTTTAATTACAAAAAAGGTTTTCTATTTGGACTGGAAGCTACTTCTGGTATTAATCATGTTAGCAGCAATCTTTCTGTGACCTATACCCCAAATTTTCACGGCATAGAATATGGCATGAATATAGGATCACATTTAAATTTCGTAGATTTTTCTGCTATTACAAACTGGGTGTGGCTTGACGTTAGTTCATTTACCGTTTCTGGTTTAATAAAATATTATCCACTTCAAACATCGTTAAGAAGACCTTACGTGAAAGCTTCTGTTGGTCATGCAAGCAACTCAATTCCAAACTTTGCTGGGAATACCACTATTAAGAATAGCGCAGTACTTGAATTTGGACTAGGTTACACATTTTCATCTAAAAGTAGAACAAAGTGGTATGTAGAATTAACGCAGTATAACATGAAGATTAACGGCACTTTTACTGACAATGTAAATACCAATCAAGGAGTAGCTCCTATAACAGAATTTGACATCTGGCTCAACCGTTTGATGTTAAGGTTTGGCTTTGTTTTTGGCAAGTAAATCTGGCTTGATATTTGCTTTACATAAACAAATTTCTTGTCTATGCTAAAGCGTTATTTTTTACTTTATTTCTCCTTTTTTAGTCTTTATTCTATTGCCCAAGATTTACCAGATTTAGAGTTTAAAGATCGCAAACGCCTATTTTCAAAAAACAACTTTACTCCAGGACCAATTTTCAATGCTTCTTTTGCCTTTAATAAGCGTAACTTTCAACTGGATATGGCAACAATATCTTACAGGTTCAATAAAGGATTAGAGCCCTACATGGGTTTTGGTTTAATGTACAATATTACCAAGATACCTTTAAGTAATTTAGACAGGAATGCACATTTTTTCAATGCCCATTTAAACGCAGGAATAAAATATACTTTTTTTGATGGTCCGGTTTCACCCTATATAAGAGCAGGAGCTGGTATTGGTTTCTCCTCTTTAGTTAATGACAACTATCTAGATAGTAACACCAACGGCTCTGATTTTGCTGAGGTAGGATTAGGAATTATGATTACACCCAAAGAAACTTTCTCAATATTCTTTGAAGCAAATCAACATGTAATGCGCCTAAGAGGAAGACATACCTTGAGTAATGGCAACGAGTTTATTTACCGCACATATAGTGAGTTTTTATTATACCGAATAGGTGTTTCAATTTACTTGTACTAAACTTAATTCATCTATGGCATAGTATTTGTATTTTCTATTATGAAATCATATACTATGAAAACTTTTACTATACTTACAGCATGTCTTTTATTCATTAATTTTCATTTAGTTAGCCAGCTAGACGACTTAGATTATGAACCAAAAGGACCTATCTTTCAAAGAAGCAATAATTTTGAACAAGGATTAATAGTAACAGGCTCTTATGGATGGAGAAAAAATCATGCAAGTTTGAATGGTGAATTAGGTTATCGCTTTCCCAAAGGGTTTGAAATTGCTATTGGTACAGGTGCTCACGGAAATCAGCTATTACTTCCCATAAATAATTCTGAAGAAACAGTAATGGTTACAAGCACTCCTGTTTACTTATCTGGTAAATACTTTTTTGTTAATGGTTGGTTGATGCCGTACGCAAAAGTTGCAGCTGGATATGGTTCTTACAATAACTCAGTAAATGAAAACCTCAATGAAATAAATAGTAGCTATATGCTTGAAGCTGGTTTAGGCTTAACCCTTAAAACAAGTAGAAAAATGAATTACTTTTTTGAAGTGAACCAATATAATCTAAAAACAAACGGATCACAAACTTCTGTTGTTGGTGGAAATGATATTAACTACAGCATTTGGTTTAATCGTGTAACATTTCGTATTGGTGTAACGAGATATTTATTTAAATTTTAATGAGCCCTTCATTTACTAATATCTTTTAAATCAATTCAATTAATGAAGTATACCAACCTAGTAATAATTCGAATACTAAATATTCTTTCAAAATCAATTTAATCCATAATAATTATAGTATTTTAGCTATCTAATTTGACATAGTTAGTTCTTACCATATGGAAAATATAGTTGAAGAAAAAGCCCAAAAACATGGATTTTTGCTTTCTAAAATGGAAGAGATGGGGCACGAGCAAGTTGTTTTTTGTAATGACAAATCGACTGGTTTAAAAGCTATAATAGCTATTCACAACACAGTTCTTGGCCCTAGTTTAGGAGGTACAAGAATGTGGAATTACAACTCTGAAGAAGAAGCACTTACTGATGTTTTACGTTTATCAAGAGGAATGACATACAAGTCTTCTATTTCTGGATTAAACTTAGGAGGCGGTAAAGCTGTTATTATTGGAGATTCCAGAAAAGATAAATCAGAAGCCCTCTTTAGAAGGTTTGGGAAATTTGTAAATAGTCTAAATGGAAAATACATTACTGCAGAAGATGTTGGTGTATCTCCAAAAGAAATGACCTGGGTTGGTTTAGAAACCAAACACGTTACTGGATTACCTGGAACTAGTGGTGACCCTTCTCCCCTAACCGCTTATGGTGTTTACATGGGGATGAAAGCAGCTGCTAAAAAAGCATACGGGAGCGATTCATTAGGAAAAAGAAAGGTTGCCGTTCAAGGAGCTGGACATGTTGGAGAATATCTTATTCAGCATTTAGTTAACGAAGGTGCAAATGTGTATGTAACCGACATATATGAGCCTACGCTAGAACGAATTTCAAAAGAGTATCCAGTAGACATTGTTGGAATTGATGAAATCTATGACTTAGATGTAGATATCTATTCGCCTTGTGCTTTGGGAGCTACGATTAATGATGACACGATTGATCGATTAAAATGCAAAATTATTGCTGGAGCAGCTAACAACCAATTAAAAATTGAATCAAAACATGGTCAAGATTTAATTGACCGTGACATTATTTATGCTCCTGATTATTTGATTAATGCAGGTGGAGTTATTAATTGTTACTCAGAATTAATTGGTTACGATAAAAATCATGTGATGGGATTAACCGAAAACATCTATGATACTACATTAAATATATTCGATAAGGCTGAAAAGGACAGTGTTCCTACCTATTTGGCTGCAAATAAACTTGCTGAAGAACGTATTGAACAAATCGGGAAAATTAAACTTTCTTATTAGTGCTAACAAGAAGACATATTCGAATTAAGGTTTTTCAAACTGTTTATGCCTATATTTTTTCTCATAAAACAGAAGTTCATATTGGAGAAAAAGAACTGGTATTTAATTTAGATAAGACGCATGAGCTTTATCTTACTTACCTAACTATATTCAAGGAAATAAGAGATTTTGCTCTTCAAAAAATTGAAGATGCGAAAAATAAAAACTTCCCTACTGAAGATGAGTTAAATCCAAACATGAAGTTTGTAGAAAACAAGGTGTTTGGTGTTCTTGAAGAAAATCTTGAATTAAACAACTTCATTAAGAAGAGAAAAATAAGGTGGGAAACTGAGGCTGATTTTAATATTATTAAACAAATTTGGCAAGGTGTTAAAGCTTCGGATGAGTATCGTGAGTATATGAATAGTGGGATGGATAGCTTACACGAGGACAAACAGTTTTTAATTTGGATATTTAAAAATCATATTGCTTTAAACGAATTACTCTATGACATTTTAGAGGACAAAAGTATCTATTGGAATGATGATTTAGAAACCATACTTTCTTCTATATCCTCTACTATTGATGGTATTGGAGCAGATACTGATTCCCATTATAAACTTCGCCCTTTATATAAAGGAGAAGAAGATTTAGCTTTTGCTAAAAAGTTATTTAGGAGAACCTTAGCAAATGAAGAAGAATGTTCCAAATTGATTCATACACAAGCCGAAAATTGGGACTTGGACCGTTTTGCAAAATCAGATTTAATTTTGATGCAAATGGCAATCACAGAAGCTCTTGACTTCCCTTCAATCCCAATTAAAGTTACACTTAACGAGTACATTGAAATATCAAAGTTTTATAGTACTCCTAAAAGTAAACAGTTCATCAACGGATTATTGGACAAAGTATTTAACGAATTAAAACAATCAGGAAGAATCAATAAAGCTGGAAGAGGCTTAATAAACAAAAGCATCAAGTAAACCCAATTGGGTTGAAATAAATAGGTATACCTACTGCTATGAACAAAATAAAAAGTACATTACGAACCAATTATTTTTCTAAGCACATGAGATATTTTCTTTACGCAACATTTTTCCTGTCAGTTATTTCTTGTGGTGGTAAAACAATAACTGATGATAATTACGCAGAAATTATCGATCAAGAATATCCTCCTGAAATCACATTTGATGAGCAAACCTATAACTTTGGTACGGTTATAGAAGGTGATGTGGTTAAACATACTTTTGTTTTTACTAACACAGGGAAGGGCACATTAGTGATAGGATCTGTTAATGGATCTTGTGGCTGTACTATTCCTAAAAACTGGCCTAAAAAACCTATAAAGCCAGGTGAAAAAGGACAGATTGACGTTGTGTTTAACAGTGAAAATCGAGTAGGAATTGTAAAAAAATCTATCGATATTAAAGCAAATACTAACCCAACTTCGGTTCAAGCTTTTATAGAAGGAACAGTGGTTGGACCTGAAATACAAAAAAATTAAACAAAAAAGAAAATGAATACATCTTATATACTATTACAATCAGCTATGGGCGGTGGTGGACTATCAAATATTTTATTTATAGTTGCTATTATTCTAGTTTTTTACTTCTTCTTTATTCGTCCGCAGTTAAAAAAGCAAAAAGAACAAAAGCAATACCGAGAAGCATTAGCTGTAGGTTCAGCAGTTGTTACTATTGGAGGAATACACGGTAAAATCACTTCTATGAGTGATTCAACGGTTACTATTAAAGTAGAAAGTGGAGCAACCATGAGAGTAGAGAAAACTGCACTTATTAGTAACTTTAACGAGCACATACAATCTAAGCGATAGTTCAATCATTATTAAAATGATTAAAGTTGGACTAACAGGTGGTATTGGCTCGGGAAAATCTACTGTAGCCAAAATATTCCAAGCGTTAGGTTATCCTGTTTATATTGCTGATACCAGAGCCAAAGAACTCATGGTTAAGGATAGTGAGCTTGTTTCTTCAATAAAAAAAGTGTTTGGTGAAGACATCTATTCATCTAATGGAACTATTGATCGTCAAAAACTTGCATCTATTGTTTTTAAAGATAAAAAGGCGTTAGAAAAATTAAATTCGCTCGTTCATCCAGCTGTTAAAAGAGATTTCAAACTTTGGTGTACAAGGCAAGATAGTTCAATTGTTTTTGAAGAAGCCGCTATTTTATTTGAAACCGGCTCTGACAAATATTTTGATAAAACGATACTTGTAACGGCTTCTAAAGAAGAGCGAATTAGGCGTGTAATTAATCGAGATCAAACTACTAGAGAGGCAGTTGAAAGCCGCATGGCTAACCAGTGGTCACAAGAGAAGAAAATTCAATTAGCTGATTATATCATTAACAATGAAGGGGATGAATTAGTTATTCCGCAAGTATTAAAATTAATACAAGATTTAAAACCAATATCCTAAACCTAGTTTAGCCTCAAAAAGTTGTTTTTTATATAATAGTCCTCTGATGGGTAATACTGCGTCTTCCACTTCGGTGTTGTCGTCTTCTTCTATTAGCTTTCCTCCAAATCTTACATCAGAATATAAATTCCGATATCCAACCCCTAAACTATAATGAAAATAGATAGGTGCTTTTTTTGAAAGAAAACGCATACCGTTATACGATAGTATTAAGGCAAAAGTGTTATTAACTACATCTGCTTTTGTAGTAGTATTAGTGTTTATATCATAAACTTCCAAATCTACAATTGTTGCATTTGATTGCTTGTAGGTAAATGATATATTATTCCCAATGGGTGCGAAATTATCTTGAGTAAAGTAACTTAATGTAACCCCATACTCCACTAATGAAATAGTATGGTCACTAGAAGGCACAACTTCTCTAAATCGATCCGCTTGTAATACTTTCTTTTTACTATAACCGTATAAAGCTCCTATAGCTACTTTACGGGAAACTCTAGTTTTAATTTGCACTTCTGGGTAGATACTAAAAAATCTTTCTGGTATAATACCTTCTTCTAAATCAGAATATAAATATCCATGTGCTCGAACACCTAAGTGAGCCTCTAAAGTCGTTCTTTTAGCTAAGTTAAATTGTGCTGTGCTCGATAATGAACACACCAACAATATCAATACTATTATTTTATTTAAATGGTTCCAAAACATTTCGTAACATATTTAATTCTTTAAAATAGTCTGGTCTTCCCGCCAGATACAATTCATCATAAAAGACAAAATCTTCCTTTTCAATATCATAAAGAGCTAGGTAATAATAATTACTTTTGTAAAAATGTGAATTTTGAACTGTTACTGCCATTATCCCCATTACTGGATTAAGAATACCTAATAATAACCCTGTGGCATTTGGTGTATTATTTTTATAGGAAACAGCACCTGTTAACATAAATTTAGTAGGCTGGTTGTTGTCTTTAATTGAGGCTAAAAGTTCTTCTTTAAACAATGGTATCATGTCGAAGTCTTTTGAATCAAAGAACTCTTTTAAATACTCTCGCTTTACTACATGATCATTGAAGTCATCTATATTACCTATTGAAATGTCTTCTTTGGTGTAAGATTTTACGTAAATATCCATATCATCCATTTGATCCTTAAACATGGCCACAAATTCAGATTTTCGTTTACGACTTCCAACTAACGTTTGTTCAAGTGACTTTTTATCCGAATAAAAGAAGGGATCTATTAGAGAAAGGGAATCAACAGAAAGGGATAACTTTCTATTTTTCTTTCTTCTTTCTTTTTTTTCTGCAGCGCTAGTTAAATTAGATTTTTTATTTGACTTTGATTCCTTGTCAATCTTCCTATCTTGGACATCAATAAATAAGTCTAGTACATCCTTATTCTTTGTACTTGCTGCTAGAGCAGCTACCATCATGCTATTCTCTTTTTCTACTGATTCTGAGGAGAGTTTTTCTAGCTTTTCTACTTTACTTAATTTTGATTCATCAACTTCCTCCTTTTCTTCTTTCTTTTTGTCTTTATCAATTGCCCATTTAAAATCACTATAAACAACTTCATGTTCAGTTTTCAAATCAACAATTAGATCTTCAATATACTTATTATAGTCACTATCATTTTGGTGTGCTAAATAAGATATGGCTAAGGCTAACTGCTCTTTGTCTTCTAGGTTATAATAATGTAGACTATATAAATTATAGTATTCACTAACAGATAATTCTTTGGTGATTGACTCTTCGAGTATGTCTTCATCAATAGAATTCATAACTTTAGCAATACCATATATTGATTTAGCTTGAACATCTTTAACAAACTCATTGTTAGGATATGTTTGTTGTAACAAGTAGGATTCATATAATGATCGAATAAATTCTTTCTTTAAAAGATTAACCTTAAGGTTTTCGAACCTTGCCAGATCACGGATGTATAAAAACTGATCTTTAGAGATCATATATTCTTCTCCATTATCAGCTTTTATCATTTTTTCTAGCTTATTAATTCGTTCGTTTTCTTCCGGGTGCGTTTCAAAATCACTCTCTTTATCAGGAACTACTTCAATATTTTTAGCAAAGTTGGATTCTTCGAGAGTAAAGTTACTCGTATTGAAGAACGAACGATCAAATACTTGTTCATCGTAAGGGAGTAATCCATACTTTAGCACTTTAATTACACCTACAGAACTTGATGAAGTATAACCAGCTTTATTGATTAATTCCAACCCCATTTTATCTGATTCAAGCTCATTTTCTTGAGAATAATCACTCAAATTTTGTACAAGGTCATCATAAGTAGATAAACCATTAGCAAAGTCTCTACTTTTATCCTGTGTATGCTGATAGCCAACAATACTGTGATCTTTAACAATATGGGTGATTTCATGACCAAGTACAAACGCTAACTGACTTTCATTTTCTAACTGAGTAAGCAAGCCAATAGTTATAAAAATGATATTATTTTGATTTGCAAATGCATTTACCTCACTTGATTTTAAAACATAAAACCTAATATCTCTTTTAATGTCATTTTTTTCTAAAATTCGGTTCCCAACAGATTGTACATACTTTGTTACTTCATCTCCAAAAAGTACTTTACCACTAAAAAACAAATTATTTAGATCGGCATTATTACCAACAAAGAAATCTCTCACATCTGCAGTAATTAACATTCCTTTTGATTGAGCAATATCAATTTCTTTATTAGCCAAAACCATATAGTCGGTTGACAAATCAGTGCTTAACGCGCCTTTACAAGTAAGAGGTTTATAGTTATCAGATAAGTTTTGAGCTTGCTGAAACCCTGAAAAACTAAAAAAGACGACTAGTACTAGTGTATATAAAAAATTATTCATTAAAATTGATTTTAAAACCAGACTCCTAAGCCAACATTAGCAAAAACAGACTCTCTTATTGCTAATTGAAATGCAACATTGTAAAATTCGTCTGTTTTTTTTTCATTAAAATAATGATCAGAAGTATAATCTCTGTAGGCAAAACCAAATCCATAGTTTAGGTATAAAGGAGAATTATCTGTAAAAAACCACATGCCATTCCATGAAACTCCAAATGCTAAAGCATTGTGTTTATAGTCTCCATCTATGAATTGATTATTCTTATATCCTCTAATACCTTCTATTGAAGCATTAGAGTATTTCATAAAAAAACTAAAGTAGTTACCTACTGGAGCAAAATTGCCCCTTAGATAATAATTTATGCTTCCTCCAAATTCATTAAGAGCAAACTTTGGTATTGATCCATTATCCTCTGGTGCTAAACTATGTGAACTTCTGGTGTAGATAATCCCAAATGCTACTTTTCTAGATAGTTTAATTTTATAATCTAACTCTAAGGTTACAAATGGAGCAAGGCTAGGGTCCTCATCATAAAGAGTGTATCCTAGACTCAATCCATACAAAGGGCTTGGTTTAAAAGATGTATTTATTGTAAATGTTGATATTTTTTTTGATATAGATTGACTATTACTATTAAATGATAAAAAGAAAATAAAAGTAAAGATGAGAGAATGTGTGGTCAGTAATTTCATGTTTTAAATTTATTTTAATGGTGATAATGTGTGGCTTAATACATTGCTTTGAGTTTGACTACTTGTAGCTCCCTTAGTGACACGCTCATCTATAAAAATTGTATAGTCATTTTCAACGTCATAAATACTTAAATAGTAATAATTCCATCTTGATTTACCATAACCTGTAGCTATTGCAGCAGGTACTGTTAAGGGGTTATATACAGCCAAAAATATATATTTAACGACATTTAGTGTCCATGTTGGATCTTCATATAAAGTTTCCTTTTCTGAATAAAACCCACTAATAAGAATATTTTTATATCCCTGATAAGCTGAAGGCAAATCATTCAATCGATTTTTGGTAAGGGGTAGAATTTCATCTGATTCTGCATCAAATATTTCCATCAACGTTTCTTTAATAAGCATAGTTGCGTTGTATTCTGAAATATCAAGAGTATCTAAACCGTAGCGAGAGATATACTTAATTTTAAGGTTTGTTTTTGAAAGGTTTGTTCGAAGGTTTTTTTCGAATACTTGTTTTTTCTTTTCAGATGCTAGCAGCGATTTTTTCACATTGTTTTTTATGTAAAATACTGTTGGCTCTAGAACAAGTAAAGAATCGATACCTACTTTATTTTTTTTATTGTATTTATTTAAAAACTTTAACCTCTCATCATATGACATTCCATCAAGGCTTATTACCCCGTCATCTCCAGTATCTCTGTAGGCTTGAACTTCCTCAAAAACTAATTTTGTTAGTGAATCATTTACACTTTCTTTTAAAGCAGCGTAAACAAATGAATTAGTCTCAACTATTTCTTTCTTGTTCTTAAGTTCAAGCTTTTCAACTTTTGATAATGATTTTGTCGTGTCAATTGCCTCATTAACTGAGTCTATTTTTGGAGTCCAATCATAAAAATCGTTATAAGTAATACTGTATTTAGACTTAAATTTTGAAGCAAGATCTTTTATAAAAGCTTTTCTTTCATTGTCATCAAGACTTGCTTTTGACAAATGCAAAACACTTAATGCCATCGCGTTGTCTTTATCTAAACGATCATAAAAGAATTGATATAATTTATAGTATTCTGTATAATCCTCTATCAGACCTTCATCAAATTTATCTGAATTACCAGTTACTTTTAGTTTTGCTATACCATAAACAGCTTTAGAAATACAATCCTTAACGTATTGATTATTTGGATACTTTTTTTCTAATAGTGCTCCTTCATATACTACCCTAATTAAACTCCTACTTTGCAAGTTTAATCTTAGGTTTTCCATCCTTGCTATTTCTTGAATACTGTTAAAATCACTTTCCGATAATAAAAATGTTTTTCCAGGCTTATCAGTTAAACGATCCCTTAACTCGGTAATTCTATCGTCAATCTCTGGGTGAGTTCTATATTCTATTCCTGATTCAATTTCTTCTTCAGTTTCCTCTTTAATAGGTTTAAAAAGAGAATCTGCAACAGTAAAGTTTTTTGTATTGAAATAATCTGTATTAAACTTAACGTCATCGAAAGGTAAATGAGAATATTTTAAAACATACATCGATTCAACACTAGCCTTTTCATTATATCCAACTTCTTTGATTATTTTAAGTGCATTACGGTCTGCTTCAAATTCATTTTCTTGGGAAAAATCACTCAGCTTTTCAACTAGCCCTTCATAGGATTCTCTTCCTTTTCTTACATTATTTTTTTCATTTACACTTCTTTCATATCGCTCAATACTATGCTTAAAAATTATGTGTGAAGCCTCATGAGCTAATATATAAGCCAACTGAGCTTCATTTTCTACTTGCGATAATAAACCAACGGTAACAAAAACAATGTTTTTATCAGTTGCAAAAGCATTAACCTCACTACTCTTTAATATGTAAAATCTAATTTTTTCGTTCAGCTTAGTTGATGACAACACACGGTCTCCTACCTTTTGAATATAAGTAGACAACGTATCACCAAACAAAACATAACCGCTATTCAGCAAGTTATCTAAATCAAAGTTTACTCTTAAATAAAATTTTTCTTTGATTTTTTTTTCTTTACGAGAATCTCCACTTGCTCTTAGCTCTGTAATATCTTTATCAAATTCTTCTGAAAAAGTTTTGAAAAAATCAGATGGTATCTCCCCTTTACAGGATAAGGGTTTGTAGGTATTACTTAAATTATAATTTTGACCGAAGGTGACTGAAATTGCCAGTGATAAAGCTATTGGCAAAGAAAATTTTAACATATTATTAACTTGTCCCGCAAGTATAATAAAAATATACATAAATCAACTAAGTAAAAACACTTAAAATATCTATTTAAGGCTTCTATTCATTGATTTTTATATTGTTACTATTTTAAAAGAGTAACTGTTCCATTATAAAGAACTTCACTTTCAATACCTGTTCCATATTCTAAATAGGTTATTCCTTCTAACCTCCACGAATATATTCCAGCAACCGGAGATTCATTATTAAATGTACCATCCCAGCCTGGGTGATCTTGGAGATTTGTAGAAAAAATGACTTGTCCCCACCTATTAAACACTAAAAACTCATAACTATCAAAAGTAATTCCGTTAGTAGTAGGCTTAAAAAGATCATTTATTCCATCTCCATTGGGTGAAAAAGCGCTAGGCACATACACAAAAAACTCATTTTCAACGATAACGGTTTTTGAAACTGTATCTGAACAACCATTATCTGTATTTGCAATAAGTGTAATTAAATAAGATTTTTCAGTTAATTCACTAAATCTAAAAGAAGGATTATCAGTTGTCAACGTATCTAATCCAGCCATATCCCATATGTAACTATCTGCATCCAAACTTGTATTTGTAAAGTAATAATCTGGGTTAAGAACCGTTGCGTTTTCTGGATAAGGAGAATAGGAAAAATCTGCGATAGGCTCAACAAAAACCTCTATATAATCATTTTTGGTAACTGTACCTACACATCCTTTATCAGAAGTAACAGTTAAGCTTGGAGTATACAAACCATCTTCTGAATAAGATACTATATTGTCATTATAATTATCTGAAGTACTCCCATTTCCAAAATCCCACAAGGCAGTGCTAATGGCTATGTTATTTTGTAGATCAGGAATAAACTCGGTTGTTAATATAGGACAATCACTGGTTACAGTTGCACTAAAATCAAAGACTGGATTTAAATTTATTCTAAGAGATATGGTATCTGAAGAACATAAACTATCGTCTAAAGCGTATACTTGATAAATCGTATCCTCTAAAGGATAAACATTTGATAAATTTTCACCTTGTACACTTCCTGCGTTATTCCAGTTATAAGTATAATCACTTCCCGGATTTAAACTTCCCCCACCAGCACTAACTGATAGCGTTGTTGGTTCTCCAATACAAATGCTATCATCATTTGTAGATATTGTTATAGGAGAAGGACCATTAATTGTAAAATCCACTGAATCTACACAGAAATTTGAGTCAATAACAATTCCCTTATAAACTCCACTACAAAGTGGTGATGTAACCGTATCATTTAATTGATTTCCTTGAACGTAAAAACCATAAGGAAAACTTCCTCCGGTTGCTGTCAATTGCACTCTTCCATCACATAAACCAAAACATCTTACCTCTTTTGTTGATAGTAAACTTACATCCAAAGCCTGAGGTTCATTAATTACAAAGCTCGTATCTTGGGTACAACCAACTGAATCCCTAACAGTCAAACTATAATTTCCAGCGGTTAAAGAAGAAAAAATAGGAGTTGTAACAAAAGGATCACTGTTAATTTGATAGTCGAAATTACCTAAGGGAGAAAGTATATTTAGTTCTCCATCTGCTGATTGAAAACAAGTAGCATCTACTGTGTCATAGTCAATCATAAAGGGGGATTGCACATTTAAAAACAGTGTATCTCTATCTACGCATCCATGTTGATTATATACTTCCACATGATAAGAATCAGTACTATCTGCTATAATACTACTGTTCGTAGAACTATCACTCCATAAATAACTAGTAATTGTATTTTCAGAAGAAGTATTTACATTTAATAAGGTGGATGTGTTAGGACAAATTATTGTATCGTTTCCTAGCGTGGCTTGAAATTGATCTTCAACTACAATTGTTTTAGTTGTAGATGCTGTACATCCTGAGCCTCTGTGTCTCAAAAAAAGATTTACGGTATATGTTCCTACGGCTGGATATTTATATTTTACAGCATGATTATTACTTCCTATATTCAAAGGAGATCCATCTCCAAAATCCCAAACGATAGAATCGTAGTAATTAGGGGCTATTTCGTCACAGAATATCCTAAAACTTCCAGAATCTCCTAAACAGATCGTATCTTTTTCAATAAAAAAGTTAGCTAATATTTCAAAATTAAAGTTCGAGTATGTACAGGATGCCTGTGAGCTATTATAAAACCCAAAACTTCCTGGATTAAAACAATCTTCTACCTCAAAAATAGTATCTCCATCAATTAATATTGTTGAATTAGTAGCTGTATAAAGCATCTCAAAATTATGATCAAAGCTTCTCGTCCATCCTTTTCCAACTCCATAGCTAGAATCTAATAAAATACTATTTGGAGGGGTTGTTACATTGTAATCTATTGGTGCATATCTATTTGTTAAATTCCAAAAGGAATATCCTTCTGGATTACTACCTTGCTGTGCTTGCTTCCAAGTAAAAAGGTACATGCTGTAAGGAGTAACTCCTCGATGGCCCATAACAAACCCTAAGTAATCATCATCTCCATTATCGGATCGGAAAGTTCCAGATATTTTTACATTGTAAAGGATTTCATCACTTAAAAAAGCACTTGCTCCTGTATTTTCAGATTGAGTTACAGTTAATCCATCGGTAGACACTGCCCACTCTGCATCATTGTTTCCTACTGGACTCCATTGATTATAGTCAATAGATGTTCCACATTGGCTAAAAATGAAAGGCGTACTAGTAATTAGTAATATACACGTTATTATTAGATACCTCAACATATATATATAACGAAAAACACACCCAATTGGTTGCTTTAATAAAGGTTGATTATATGAAGGTGAAAGTACTTTAATAATTGTTGAGAGATTAACTAAATTAATCCATTAACTCATCAATTATTCGCTCAACAGTATAGCCATCTGCTTCAGCTATGTAATTTCTAACGATACGATGTCTTAAAATTGGAATTGCTACGGCCTTAACATCTTCAATATCTGGAGAATATTTTCCATTAATTGCAGCATGGCACTTTGCTCCAATGATTAAATTTTGAGAAGCTCTTGGACCTGCTCCCCATGATAAATATTTTTTTACTAACTCTG
>CATLPG010000010.1 GCA_950054195.1 uncultured Saccharospirillaceae bacterium | reverse complement strand
CAACCTACCCAAACGGTAACAATTCCACCGGGTGACGTAACAGGAGTTACAGCTGATAATGGATTAAACGTATCATCAGGAGGTACAGGACCAATTCCTAATGTAAGGTTAGGAGGTCCTTTGGTAACAGCAACTACTATCAATCAAGGGGCAAATGCAATGGTTTTCAACTTGGACGGAACTGGTGATTTTGAAGTAAGAGATAATAATGCAACATTTCTTTATGTTAGAGATAATGGTAGGGTAGGTATTGGTACAACTAATCCTAGCCAAGCCTTAGAAATAGTAGGTCGTATTAGAACAAATGGTATTAACGAAACTTCTGATAGAAGATTTAAAAAAGATATCGTATCTATAGAGTCAGCTTTAGAAAATGTAATGAAGCTTAGAGGTGTTAGCTATAAGTGGAGAACAAACGAATATCCAGAAAAAAAGTTTGAAGATGGTACTCAATTAGGGGTGATTGCTCAAGAAATTGAAGAGGTATTTCCAGAAGTTGTAGTTACTGATGAGGAAGGGTATAAGTCTGTAGAATACGGACACCTTGTACCAGTTCTTTTAGAAGCAGTCAAAGAGCTTAACTCAAACCATGAGGAGTCTATTTCAACTCTTAAAAAAGAAAATGAGCAGTTGAAAGCTCAAGTTAATGAAAACTCAAAACAGATTAAAGCCGTATATCAAGCAATAGGTATTTCTCTAGATTAAATTTTTAAATGGGGGAGTAATATCTCCTGTTTTTTTATCTAAAGCCTGCTATTTAACAATTGTTAATGAATTCTTATGAGTACTAGATGTGCAGTAATTTTTTTTCTTTTTTTCTTTACGTTTAATGTAAATGCACAAACAACGTGGAACGGAAGTGTAGATGATGATTGGCATAAAGCCTGTAATTGGAGTACGAACACCATACCAACTGCAACAGATGATGTTGTTATACCTGTGGTAACTACATATCCAGTTATTTCAGGGAACGCTCACTGTTTAACTTTAACCATAACATCTCCTGCAGCAAATGCAGTTACACTGCAATCTTCCACAGGGGCAGAATTATGTATTAGTTCAACAAATGCAGGACCATGTGTAACTCCCCTAACAGATAATGGTGGATGTGTGCTTCACACAACTAGTGCAGCTCCAATTTGTGAAAATCAAACGAAGGCACTTACTTCAACTGTAGCAGGTACTTTTAGTATCTTAAGTGGTAGTGGAAGTATTTCTGGTACTACTTACACACCAGCTAACATTGCTGTAGATGAAAGTATCACTATTCGCTTTGATGATGGAGGCGGTAATATCGAAGATGTAACATTTACAGTTAATGTAAATAATGTAGCTAATAACACAACAAACACCGCATCCATCTGTGAAACGGAAACAAAAACACTTGTTGGTTCACCAGGAGGAGGAACTTGGTCAATCGTTAGTGGGGGAGGAAGTATTGCTGGAACAACTTATACACCGCCAAATGTTGGTGCAAATACAAATGTTACTGTTCGTTATACTATCCCTGCCAATGGTGCATGTCCAGCCACAACAAGTGATCGCACATTTACAGTAACTCCTAGCCCAGGTATTGCTAGTAACACTACTAGCACAGCAAGTATTTGTGAGGGAGGTTCAACAAAAGCATTGGTTGGATCACCAGGAGGAGGGACTTGGTCTATCGTTAGTGGTCCTGGTTCTATATCGGGAACAACCTATACCTCGCCATCCGTTGGAGCAAGTACAAACGTAACAGTGAGGTATACCATTGCAGCTAGTGGAGCTTGTGCAGCAACAACTAGTGATCGAACGTTTACAGTAATAGATAACACTCCCGCAAATAATACAACAAGTACAGCTGCTATATGTGAAATCAGTACAAAATCATTAACAGCTACACCATCTGGAGGAACCTGGAGTGTTGTTAGTGGTGGAGGAAGTATTTCAGGAACTACGTATACTCCACCAAATGTAGCGGTTACAACACCAGTAACAGTTAGGTATTCGATACCAGCAGCAGGTAGTTGTCCAGCATCTTCAAGTGATAGAACATTTAATGTTGATCCTTCTTCTGGAGTAGCATCTAATACAACCAGTACGGCAGCTATTTGTGAAGATCAAACGAAATCATTGGTTGGCTCGCCAGGAGGAGGAACTTGGAGCATAGTAAGTGGAGGCGGAAGTATTACAGGAACAACCTATACACCGGCTAATGTGGCGTCTAATACACCAGTTACAATAAGATATACAATTGCTGCTAGTGGAACTTGTCCTGCAACTACGAGTGATAGAACGTTTACCGTAAACGTTAGAAATATTGCTAGTAATACAACGAATACAGCGGCTATATGTGAAAATCAAACCAAAGCATTAGTAGGAAGCCCTGGAGGAGGAACTTGGAGTGTAGTTAGTGGTGGCGGAAGTATTTCAGGAACAACTTATACACCACCAAATGTAGCATCGAATACCAGTGTAACGGTTAGATATACCATCCCTGCTAATGGAGCTTGTGCTTCTAGCTTTAGTGACCGAACATTTACAGTAAACTCATCACCAGGAGTTGCGTCAAATACAACTAGTACTGCATCTATATGTGAAGGATCAACAAAAGCATTATCAGGATCCCCAGGAGGAGGAACATGGAGTGTAGTTAGTGGAGGCGGGAGTATATCTGGGACAACCTATACTTCACCTTCTGTGGGTTCAAGCACCAATGTTACGGTACGCTATACGATAGCAGGATCAGGAGCATGTGCAGCTTCCACAAGCGATAGAACATTTACAGTTATAGATAACACACCAGCAAATAATACCACAAGTACGGCATCAATATGTGAAACAAATACAAAAGCTTTAACCGGAACACCGGGAGGAGGAACATGGAGTATCGTAAGTGGAGGAGGAAGTATATCAGGATCAACTTACACACCGGCTAATGTAGCATCAAATACAAGTGTAACGATAAGATATACCATACCAGCAAGTGGAGCTTGTCCAGCTACCACTAGTAACAGAACATTTACTGTAAACCCATCGTTGGGTACTGCTAGTAATACTACGAGCACTGCTTCAATATGTGAAACGAGTACAAAAGCTTTATCAGGAACGCCTGGAGGCGGGACATGGAGTATCGTAAGTGGAGGTGGTAGTATATCTGGAACAACATATACACCACCAAATGTAGCATCAAATACAAATGTTACAGTTAGGTATACAATACCAGCAAATGGTGCTTGTCCATCAAGTAATAGTAATCGTACATTTACAGTAAATTCATCACCGGGTGTGGCATCAAACACAACAAGTACCGCATCTATTTGCGAAGGATCAACAAAAACGCTTACTGGATCACCGGGAGGTGGAAGTTGGAGTATCGTAAGTGGAGGAGGAAGTATATCTGGAAACACTTACACAGCACCTAGCGTAGGATCAAACACAACAGTTACTGTTAGATATACTATGCCAGCAAATGGGGCCTGTGCATCTACTTTTAGTAATCGCTCATTTACAGTTACCAATCAATTGGTGGCTAATAATACTACAAGTACCGCATCTATTTGTGAAGGATCAACAAAAACACTTACTGGTTCACCAGGAGGAGGAAGTTGGAGTATCGTAAGTGGAGGCGGAAGTATTTCTGGAAATACTTATACAGCACCAAGTGTGGGGTCAAATACAACGGTAACAGTTAGGTATACTATCCCTGCTAGCGGAGGGTGTCCAGCAAGTATAAGTAATCGTTCATTTACAGTTACTAATCTAGTAGCAGCGAGTAATACAACTAGTACGGCATCTATTTGTGAAGGCTCTACAAAAACATTAACTGGAACACCGGGAGGAGGAACATGGAGTATCGTAAGTGGAGGCGGAAGCATATCAGGAAATACTTATACAGCGCCAAGTGTAGGTTCAAACACAACAGTAACGATTCGTTATACAAGACCAGCAAGTGGAGGATGTCCTGCAACAACCAGTGATAGATCATTTACAGTCACTAATCAATTAGTGGCAAATAATACAACAAGTACAGCAGCTATTGATGATACAGAAACTAAGGCGTTGACAGGTACACCAGGAGGTGGTAGTTGGAGTATTATAAGTGGAGGTGGGAGTATATCTGGTACTACTTACACCCCGGCTGATGTTTCCGCAACTACTACTGTTAGAATTAGGTATACTAGACCAGCAAGTGGTGGATGTCCTGCCACTACAGATGATGTGGTGTTTGACGTGAATGATGCTTCAATACCTGGAGCATGGTTTGAGCCTTGTAACCCAGGTACACCTACTGGTCCATTTAGTTTTTGTAGTTACGATTATTTTGTATGCCCTGGGCCTGGTACTACTCACGTATTTTATAATAATACTAGTGCAACAATTACAGTAACTCTTCCTACTCAAGCAGGTTATGTATATTTACCATCTAATCCATTTACTTTGCCTCCAGGAACTTCACAAGGAGTTTCTAACAGTGGAGGTACTCCGTGTAATGGATTTGCTCAGTTTGGTGTGGCAACTTGGACAGGTTCAGATGGTAGTTCAGGTTCATTTAATGTGGTACATTAGTATATTTTGGATTTAAAATTGATTAAATATTTTTATTAAAAAAATAATAGCAAGCTTTATAGATAATGAATCTTAAAACGTTTATAGCAACAATAATTTTGTTTTTCTCAATTCAAATGATTGCTAAAAATACTTGGATAAGCTCAACAGACAATGACTGGCATGAAGGATATAATTAGAGTCCAAATACAATACTTACTATAACCGATGATGTGGTAATACCTATGGTAGGTAACTGCCCAATATCTCTGGTAATGCACACTTTAGAACAGTAAGCATAACTTCTACTGCTTTAAATAAGCTGAATATTCAAAATCCAGTACAGGACCAAACTTATGTGTTAGTTCAATTAATGGTGGAACATGTCCAACTACTTTAACCGATAATGGAGGTTGTGCAACTTCTGGAGCTTGGTTTGCTCCCTGTGATCCAAACCCGCCAACTGGACCATTTAATTTCTGTAGTTACGATTATTTTGTGTTTCCTAGCCCTAGGAAAACTCATATATGGTATAATACAAGTGCTTCAATAACAGTAAATTTACTCAGTGAGCCTAATTATACTTGGGTTCCTTCAAACCCTTTCACATTATCACCAGGAACTTCTCAAGGGGTTTCAAACAGCGGATGAACTCCATGTTTGGGAGCTGCTCAATTTGGTACAGGATCATGGACGGGTTCAGATGGTAGTTCTGGTTCATTTGGTGTAGTACACTAGTTTAAAAATGTACTTTAAATTAAAAGTAAAGAAAGATTAAGAGCCTAGCTGTTTACAGCTTTAATACTAATTAAAATTCATTAATATCTGGCTTATACTTACTATTTGCAGCTCGTTGTTTATCTCCTTTATAGGTTTTGCTTCCATTCAAGCTACCATTTAGGAAAAACAGTGTAAAATTCACTTCATGTGTTCCATTTTGAAAAGGTCGAATATCAGAAGTAGTATAATCATAAGAATAACTTACCCTCAATGAATGGTTTTTGTAGCCAATAATACCACCAAATGAATCTTGTAAGCGATAAGTTGGACCAATAAAATACTTAGATTTTATAAAGTTAAGTACAGCTATTTCAACCTGAAACGGTGTGCTTTCAATAATTTGACCAAGCATAAATGCTTGAATAGAGTAATCGTAATTTACTTTAAAGTTTGCTCCTCCACTGATATAATAATTACGAACTGTTTTATTGATGTTAAACTCGTAGGTATTAAATAAATCGAAGCGAGTTTGGAGAAGATTTAAAGTTGATACACCAACATAAAACTTATTCCCTTCATGATAATATAACCCAAAAGAAAAATCAGGAACCATACGATAATTAAAAGCACTAATTACCGCAGGGTCGTCAGGTATTCTAGTTTTAACTTTTTCTTTATCTAGGACATATTGCATAAGTGTTCCGCTTAACCCAAAAGAAAGTGTTCGATATTCTTTACTAAATCTGTTCTCTTTTAATTTTAAATGATAAGCAGTAGATAATGTAAGCCCAGTTCTTCTCAAGGGACCCGCAGAATGGTTAAAAATATGTGCACCAGCACCTAAATTATAATCAAGGTAACCATGAATAGAAACGCTTTGAGTAGCAGGGGCAGCGTTAATGGTTGTCCATTGCTCACGTACATTTAAATTAATAGGAACATAATCTTTTACACCAGCAACCGCAGGATTATAGATTAAATCGTTAAACATATACTGTGTCATTAATGCTCGTTGCTGTGTGTATGTTAACACCGACATAATAGCAAACAGTACAATGAGTAGTAGTTTTTTCATATCAACACATAAAATTTATCGAATAATGGTAATTCCACCTTTATACGTTTCATTATCATTTAGCACTTTTAAAATATAATAGTAGGTTCCATTAGGAAGAGTATTTCCATTATATGTTCCATCCCATTCAGAATCATTTCCTCCTTGAAAAACGATATTTCCCCATTCATTATAAATATTTAGTTTGGCGTCTTCATAAAGAATTAAATTATCTATAATCCAAGTATCATTAATTCCATCACCATTCGGTGAAAAGGTATTAGATAAATCTATGCAAGCTCGTGGATTAATTGTCATGTCAATTACAGAATCTCCAGTACAACCAAGTAAGTCTGTAACTTCTGCATAATATTCACCACCAGCTAATCCATCAACATATGAGGACGAAGAGCCAAATTCCCAGTTGTAAGTATAAGCGCCATTACCTCCTTCCGGGTAAAGCTTGATACTCCCATCGCTTTGATCTTTACAGGAGACTTCAGTAACAATAGGATTCAATGATATTTCATCTGGTTCAATAACTGTGAAGGTTTCACTTTTATTACACCCTTTTGTGTCCAATAGATTAATAACGTATACTCCTGGCTCTAGATTGGTTAAGTTTGATTGGATACTACCATTATTCCAATCGAAGGTATAAAAAGGATTTCCACCTGTTGGATTGAGCGTTATCGTACCATCCTGAGCGCCAAAGCAAGTAACATCAGTTTTAACAGCATTTAATTCTAGTTCATCAGGCTCAATAACTACAAAAGCACTACTACCTGTGCAACCATTTGTATCCGTAACCTCTACTGAGTATGAATCGGCTGGTAATTCGTTTAAATCCTGCGTAGATGCACTCAGAACAAAATCACTATTGGTCCAATGATAGTCGTACTCGGGAGTTCCTCCAGTAACTGATATGTCAATTTCCCCTGAACTTTCTCCTTTACATCTTACAGGTGTTATATTAGCTAAAATAGATATAAAATCAGGCTCGGTAACAAGAATAGTATCAGTAAGTATACATGAGTTATTATCCGTTGTGATAATTTGATAAGACCCAGCAGAAATGTTAAAAATATCTTTTTGTTGACCTCCGTTAGACCATGAATAATTATAACTTGGAGTACCTCCACTTACTGTGTAAATAATATGTGCATCGCTTCCTCCATGGCATGTAGTATTTTTCACATTATAAGAGCTACTTAACGGAGTTAGAGGTTGATTAATAACAGCACTATCTTTAATAATACAGCCATTATTATCAGTAACAGTAACATGATATTTTCCTTCGGTTAGGTTTTGAACATCTTTAGTAATCTCTGTGTTACTCCATAAAAAACTATAAGGAATAGAACCACCACTTATACTTAAATCTATTGAACCTGTGTTTTCTCCAAAGCATAGCACATCAGATGGATTTAATAAAAGCAATAATTCGTCTGGTTCATTAATTGTAAACGTGTCTCTTAATTGACAAGCGTTAGAATCTGTTATGGTAACTGCATACCAATCAGCACCCATTCCTGTTAAGTCTTTTGAAGTAGCACTTAACGTAAATGTGCTATTTATCCATTGGTAGTTGTAGGGAGAAGTTCCTCCAGAGGGAGATAATACAATGGCTCCATTTGTGCTATCGTAACATAATACGGGAGCTATATTAGCGTTTACTGATAAAGGATTGTTAGGTTGATTAATAAAAACGTTTTCGGTTTCGATACAACCGTTGGTATCTATAATAGTAACCGTATAATTTCCGAAAAATAAATCTTCTACATCTTGGGTTGATGGTCCATGAGCCCAAGAATATTGATAAGGAAATGTTCCTCCAGAAACTGTTAAATCTATAGAGCCAGTATTATTACTAAAACAGTCTACATCAACTTTTGTTGAAGAAACACTAATTGGAGCTGGCGGCTGAGTAACTATAAATGATTGGGCGAAAGAGCATCCATTAAAATCTTCAACAAGTACCTGATAGGTTTCAGAAGGGATATTTATTAAATCTTCTGTGGTATTAGGTAAAGCTCCATTTCCATCCGACCATGTATATGTATAAGGAGGAGTTCCTCCCACGGTTGTTAGCTGTATATTTCCATCAGAGAAACCATTACAACTAACAGCAGTAACTGATGATGTAATAATTAACGTACTAGGTTCGGTAACAACTGTTGAATCAACATGTATGCACCCGAGATTATCAGTAACCTCTATGTAGTAATTTCCTGAAGGGATGTTAGATAAGTTTTGAGAGTTTCCAAGTGTAAAGTTAGAGCTCGACCAACTATAATCATAAGGAGGAGTTCCTCCATTAGTCGATAAATTTACTGATCCAGTTGACGTTCCGTTACAAAGTACTGCTGAAGGAATAAGTGTTGTGTTAATAGCCGTGGGCTGTTGTACCGTATAGTTTTTTGTTAATATACAACCTTTAGCATCTGTAATGTCAACAGCGTAAGGCCCTTGGGTAAGGTTGGCAATATCTTCGGATAAATACGTGCCGCTATTCCAGTTGTAGGTATAAGGAGGAGTTCCTCCAAAAACATCCATTTGTATAGCGCCATCATTTCCTAAAAAACAACTCACGTCATTTACCGTAGCTGTATTAGCTACTGTAGCAGCAGGTTCATTAACAACTGAAGTATTAGTAGCTGTACAACCATTATCATCAGTAATGGTTACGTTATAATTACCTGCTGCTACATTTATTAAGTCTTGAGATATACTCCCGGTATTCCAGCTATAATTATAGGGAGGAGTACCTCCGCTTACTTCTAAATCAACAGTTCCAGAAGCTTCATTTTTACAGTTAGCATCAGTTTTAGAGATAGTAGAAGTTAATTGATAGGGTTCTTCAATGGAGGCTATTGCAAATGAGGTACACCCTGTGCAATTGTTGGTGACATTAACATAGTATACGCCAGCAGTAAGTCCGCTTATAGTAGTAGTATTAGCACCGTTTGACCATATAATATTATAACCAGATCCGCAGGGAGGTAATGAACCATCGGGAGTAACTTGGACAGTAATTTGTCCATTTGCACCACCAAAACAAGTAACGTTCTGCTTGTTTATTATAGTTAATGTAGGACATTGACTATACATCGAAAATGATGCAATAATAAATATAATATGGAGTAAAAATTTATTCAATTATCTTACAATTAATATAGGACCTTTAAATACAGGGTCACCCGTGTTTAAGTCAATAATATAATAATAGGTTCCACCAGGTAGAGGCTTGCCATTAAAAGTTCCATCCCAAGCAGTATATAAACCGCTAGATGTAAACACTTCTCTTCCCCATTCATTAAATACTTTCACCGATACGTTAGGATAATGCTCTATACCATCAATAATCCATGTATCGTTAATTCCATCATCGTTTGGAGTAATCGTATTAGAAAGTTGTATACACACTTGGTCATTTCCATACAAATTGAAAACAGCGGTATCTTTACAGCCATTAGCATCTTCGTAAATAGCAGTATAATTACCAGTTGGTAAATTTTCAATAGTTTCTTTACTCTCTCCGTTTGACCAGTTAATAATATATCCTCCAACACCACCTTGAGGGATGAGTGTTAAGCTTCCATCCGTTTCTTCTCTACAGGAAACTTCTTTAAAGTCGGTTGTAGCCCAAATAACAGGAGGTTGCTCAACTTTAATTGCTCCTGTTACGGTACAACCTTTAGCATCAGTTACCGTTACTTGATAAGTGTTGGCACCAATATTATCTCGATTAGGAGTCGTAGCAGAATCTGTCCATAAGTATTGATAAGGAGTTGTTCCTCCTTGAACATATGTTGTCACTGAGCCATCCTCTGATCCAAAACATAAGGCATCTGTTTTTATTAAATCAAGTGTTAAAGAATCTGGTTGAGGAACAAAAATTAATGCAGAAGACATGCATCCATTTGCATCAGTAACGATCATTTCATATTCTCCTGTAGTTAAGTTGTAAATATCATTTCCTTTTATGTTTAGTAAAAATAAGGAGTCTGCCCATTGTAATTGATAGGGTGTTGTACCTCCAGTAATATCTACTCTAATATGCCCATCATTACCTCTATAACACGATACAGAATCAACAGTATAGCTAATATTTACTGAAGTACTAGGCTCATTTATAGTTCCACCAGAAATCGAGGTACAACCATTAGCATCCGTAACGGTTAGAGTATATGATCCAGCTGATAGGCTATCGATATCCTGAGAACTTTGTCCATTGCTCCATGCATATGTGTAAGGTGATACCCCTCCAGTAACAAAAGACATTATTTTACCGTTAGTGCCACCAATACAAGTTACATCTTCAGTTTGAGTAGATACCCGCAAGGGAAGGGCTGGCTGATTAATCAAGGCACTATCAATTTGTATACAACCTAAACTATCTGTTACAATTAAGTAATAATTGCCAGTGGTTAAGTTAGTAATGTTTGGTGATGTAGCCGAATTACTCCAATCGTATGAGTATGGAGCGGTTCCCCCATAAACACTTGAGTTAATAAACCCATCTGAACTATTAAAACATAAAGCATCATTAGGAGATAGAATAATTGATAATTCCTGTTGTGGTTGGGTAATTCTAATGTTTGTATCTAACAAGCAATTATTTGAGTCAACTATTTTTAGGTTATAGATGTTTTCTGGTAGATTATTAATTGAACTTGAAGTATAACTAAGTATAGTTGAGTCTCTATCTGCCCACTGGTAGTTATAAGGAGCAGTCCCTCCATTTGTGATTACATTAATTTCTCCATCACTACCATCAAAACAGCTTACGTTTTTGTTGTTGTATGTGATGTTTAAGGGGGTGTTAGGTTGAGATATTACGTAGTTGTTTGATAAAGAACATCCATAAAAATCAGTGACAGTGACAATATAATTGCCTGCTTTAATCTTGGGGTTTATGGGCTGATTAACTCCATTATTCCAGTTGTATATATAAGGAGTTGTTCCTCCTTCAGCAATTACTTCTAGGTTTCCTGTTGAATCACCAAAACAAAGAACATGATGTTGTTTAGTTAGAGTAATTTTAAGGGAATCCGTAGGCTGGAGTACATCAATTGAATCTATGAATGTACAACCTAATGCATCAGTTACTGTTATACTATAATTCCCAGAGGGAATATTAGTTAAATCTTCAGTTGTACTGCCATTGCTCCAATTAAAAGAGTATGGAGCAGTTCCACCAGATACACTCAAATCAATTGCACCATTACTAGCATCAAAGCACGTAACAGAATCAGCAGTTAATTCGATGGATAATGGAGCGATGGGCTCTATTAATTCAATGGTTGAATCTACTTCACACCCATTTGTATCTGAAATAATAACAGTGTATAATCCTTTAGGTTGATTATTGATGACTGTAGTTTTAGAAGCAAGTTGAATATTATTTGTGTTATACCAAGTGTATGTATATGGATAAGTTCCTCCTGTTGGAGTTACTTGTATTTCTCCTGTAGACTCACCAAAACAGTTGATATTTTGAATGCTTACATTGGCAATTGATAGAGGAGCTACTGGTTGATTAATGGTTATGTTGTGTGTTTTACTACAACCTTGATGATCTGTTACATTAATCATATGTGTTCCATTAGGTAATTTATTAGAGAAACTTGAGCTATCACTTGTACTCCAATTGTATTGATAAGGAAATGTTCCGCCAGATACTTGAATTTGACCAGTTCCTGTGGAGTCACTATAACATAAAACATCAGTTTTTATACTTGTTATTGTAATCGAATCTGGCTGAGTTATTGTTATAGATGTATCCAGTATACAATTATTACTATCAGTAATTTGTAATGTATAATTTCCAATACTAACATTTAATAATGTATCGTTTATACTTCCGTTAGACCATAAATAATTGTATGGGGTTGTTCCTCCCTGAATGTTAACAAATGCCTTTGCATCACTAAATGCATAACATGAAACGTTCTCTTTTTGGATGTCAATTACATGTAGTTTTTTCTCTGGTTCTGTTAATGTAATGCTACCAAACAAAGAACACCCGTTAGCATCTGTTATTTTAACATGATGAATACCTGCCGCTAAACCACTAATTGTTTCTGTACGGGAAGATGAGGTATAGGAGTTATTGTTACTCCATTCATATAAAAAGGGAGGAGTTCCATTTTTGATAGTAGCAGTAAAATTGCCTGTAGAATCCCCTTTACATAAAATATCTGTACGAGCAAGCAATACTTCATATTTTCTAGGAACTAATCGGATAGTTGATCCAGTAAAATCGCCCATATCTTTTAAGGGCCAAGAACGATCAAACCAAGGAATTTTAATGTTTCCAACGGGGATGCTAGCCGTCCATAAAGGGCCAAAACCAATTGAGTATGGTCCAAAATATACCGCAGGGACGGTAAATGCAGGTGTACATGATTGACCAGTACACATTCTCCATGGTTTTTTCCAATTTCCACAAGGGTATATATAGGGAATACAAACTTCGGGGAAATGTAGCTCAGGGGTAACTGTTATTTTTGGTATTGTGATATTAAATGAAAGAGCAGCCATATTGAATGAAAAATCAAGACTGTCATAGGTTTCATTTCTGAATGAGTTTTCTGTTTCATCAATTTTATACTCAGGGGTTACTTCTACAAATTCATAACTACAAGGATATTGTATATCAATGTCATTTCCAGTATGGAAAGTTACCGTTTGGTCAAAGCCTGTAGATAGTATTGTTCCTGATGGATTTTTGATTCGGTATTTTACACTTGTTGGAAAATTAAGAGTTGTATTTACATTGGGACAATAGGTAAATCGTTGGTTGTTGTAGTTTTTAATTGTGAAATCAGCAGAAAATATATTGTAGCTCACACTAGCCCCTCCAGGTAAGCTGTAACTGTTACTTAAATTATCCATTAATACAGCTAAAGGTTGACCTCCAGGTATTGCTCCAGCTATTTTAGCTAAATATTTTAAAATATCAATATCCAAACGGATGTATTCATCTCTTCCATAAGCGCTAATGCATTTTCCATTAACGGAAGAGTTGGTATTTGTTTGAGGTAAGTCAACATAGCCACTTAAACCTAAATCAGGAATATCCAAAGGGATTGGTGTTACATTTGAGTTACATATGTTGGGAATTGGATGCGGATCCAAACAAGGGTAAACTGTAGAAACAGTATTAGTAGCTTTATCGTGGTATAATCCAAAAATTGGAATTTCTATGGATGGCCACTGACCTAAAAGAGCTGTCGTTGAATTTGGAGGAAGCAAAGGAATATCTGTGCAACCAAACACACAAACTTTTGAATTAACATTTGTTGCAAAACCAAATCTCATAACAAGTTCTGTACTTCCACCACTAGGAAAACTAGAATTAATAAAACCAGCGTTTCTGAGACTGTAATCAGATTCAATAGTAATCCATTCTCCTCTTTCAAAGCTTGAATCAGTAGGCATAGTCATACTAACATCAACTGGATAGTCAACATCAACTGACCCACCTTCAAAACCAGAAATTCTAAAATTAGATCCAATATCAATATACAATGATGCATTTAATAGGGCTCCAAACTGTGATCCAGCAACAGAAGTAATATTTCCAACGGAAGTAGTTTGTGGACCAGGGTTTAAACGAAACAACTCAATATCCCGATTTAGGTTAAGAGCACCACCACTTCCCCACATGTTCATGCTATCATTTGAAAATGGGGCATAGTCTGTTTGCGTGTAGGTTTGAGCTTTAAGCGATAAAACGCTACCAAAAGCAATAAAAACAAGTAATATGTAAAAGTGTTTATTCTTCAAGTTTAGCGCTTAGTAAAGCTTTATAAATAGCAGGATATACCAATGTTTCAACCTCGGGAGAAAAATTAGTATTTATCATTAGTGTTTTGCTTAAGTTACCAGTAAGCAGTGTAATTCGTTTAAAAACTCTAGTCTCTCCATTTTGAGTGACATTAAACTCCATAAATATGAGTAGGCCTTTATCACCAGATTGCATTTGAATCTCTTCTTTTTTCTTCAATGTAACTCCTTGTGGAATTAAATTATCTTCTGTAAAGCCTTTAGCTAAGAATGGATAAGTAACACCATCAACTGTTTCAATTTGTATTGAAGCTCCAGTGGATTTACTATATAATCCTTCAAAAAAATCAACTTTCTCAAAACTTTCTGGTTGCTCAATAGATACGTTATGTTTTTCAAAAGTTACCCTTTCCTGAGCATAACATACCCCATATAATAAAGTAATAATGAGAAATGATGTTTTTATATAAAAATTCATAGTTAAAATTTAGCCAGTTTAATAATTCGCTGTGTATGTATTAATGAATTATTCCATTTTACTTGTAAAATATAACTTCCGTTTTCGATAGTGTGTAGCGAAATTAAGTTATTTGAAGTTGTAATAAGCTCTTTTCCATTAATATCGTAAACGTAATAAGTTAGGTTGCTTATTCTATCATTTTTATTATTTGCTTTAATCTCAATATACTCTGAAGTTGGGTTTGGATAGATAGAAAACGAGAGATTATTAACCTCTTCCTCAATTCCTACGGGTAAAATTATGAGGGCATTAGATTCTTCTTCACAACCATTAGCAAAGGTAACTTTAACAGTGTATGTGCCATGAGTTGTAGCAATCCAAGAATTTGTATTTGCATTAGGAATAAGATTTCCGTTCAAATACCATTGATAGCTAGTTCCCACAGCTGTAGTCGATAATACGGTGTCATTAGTAAGTGTTATAAAAACATCAGGAACTGAATCAATAATAATATCAACTGTAGTTGACCCACAACTAAAAGCATTCGTCATAAGCACAGAAGTAGATTCAATACTTGAAGCTACAAGTGAAGCACCTTTAAAGTTTGAAATAAGTTGTGGTATATTTTGGTTAGAAGTACCTTCATTGCCTAATTGACCGTATTGGTTTTTACCCCAACTCCACAGGCTTGCATCTGAACCAATGGCAAAACTAGCATAGTACCCAGCTAAAATAGAGGTGTAATTACCATTTATTTTTTTAGGGATATTGGATTGTGTGTTTGTCCCATCTCCTAATTGCCCAAAAGTATTATCTCCAAACGTAAAAATCTCATTGTTTGTGTTTAGCACTAAAGAATGTGTAGTACCTGCAGAAATACTAACAATATTGCTTAGAGAGTTTAATTTAATTGGTTGTTGAATAAACCCTATGTTATCAATTCCTAATTGACCTAAGGAGTTATCTCCCCAAACCCAAACATTTCCATTTATATCAAGGGCTAGTGCGTGTGTTTTTCCTGCTGAAACAGAAACAACATTACTCAAGCCTATCGTTGATGGAAAGTTTCTATTAGTAAAGAACCCATCACCTAATTGTCCGAATTGGTTATCTCCCCATGTCCATACATCCCCGTTATTATCTAAAGCTATTGTGAATTCCCCTCCAGCGGATACGTCCATTACATTGGTTATATTATTATTGGACACTGGAATACTTACATTTCCATTGTTTCCTAACCCTAGTTGTCCTTTAGTATTATCTCCCCAAGTCCAAATTGTTCCATTACTAAGTGCGATACTAAAATTATCTCCAGCAGAAACTTTATTCACATTACTAAGTCCAACGATTTGCTCAGCTGTATTTCTAGGAGTAAATGAGCCATCGCCTAATTGACCAAAAGTATTATCACCCCATGCCCAAACCGAACCGTCAGATTTTAAAAAGAGAACATATTTTTCTCCTCCATCAATGGCGACTCCTTGATTAATTGAGTGAGCTATCAAAGGTAGTACGGAGTTAGTATATGTTCCATTAGCAAGTTCTCCATTAACACCATTACCAACAGACCATACCTCTCCATTGCCTCCTTGTATTTTTTGAATAGAATAACTACCTGTTTCGCTTACCAAATAATTAGAGTCATAAGCATTAGGAATTTCAACACCATCTTTAAACCATTTGTTTCCAAATAGGTTATCTGTAGTTAATAGGATATCTTGTCCATTACATATTTTTATTGGTCCGGGTGGATCAATTGATGGACTGTTTATGCTGCTTATGTAATAAGGACTTGAGGTTTGACTACATCCCATGCCTTGACCAATAACGGAAATGTAATCGCCCGAATTAAATGTATTGCTTAAGCTATTATTTGTGCTAAATCCTCCTTGAGCAGAACCGTTAACGGAAAATTGATATTGAGAAGCTCCATTAGCTGTTAGGGTTACGGGAGAATTATCACACGACATAAAATTATCTGGTGAATTAATAGCTAAATTTAATTTTGTAACAGAATAGCTAAGCTTTGTTGGTGCTGAGGGGCAAACACCATTATAACCAATGACTTTAATTGTATCTCCAGTATTTAACTGGTTGATTTTAAAAATAGAATCAGTTATGTTTTGCGATACTTGATTGATGAAGTATTGATAGGAGTTAGCTCCTTGAGTATTTATTACAAGTGTATCCTCATAACAGATACTTGGTCCGGCAGGTACAGTTGTTACTGATAATGAAGGGTAGCTATTAATTTGAACGGTGTAGATAGAGTCGCTTTTTGATCCACAGCCATTGTTGTAACCAATAGCATAGATTTCTTCACCAGCAGTTAATGTGGCACTTGAGAATACGTTGTTTGTAGAAGGAGTTCCTTGAGAAATATTATCGATAAAAAATTCATAGGTTATTCCTCCGGTAGCTTTATAATTAATTGTATCTCCCGTACATGGTATGTTAGCGTTTAGCATAGAGAGTAAAACGTTAGGATAATTATAAACTTGGTATGCGTAAGAAGAATCTGCTGTTTGGTAACAACCGTTTTGTTCACCAATTACAGTTACAATATCTCCTGTAGATAATGAATCTGTTACATATGTTGGATTAGACGAGGATGCCCCTTGTGAAAACCCATTAATGAAAAATTCATAATTGGTAGCGCCAGAAGCATTAAATGTAAGTGTATCTCCAAAACAAGTCGAATTAGTTGCTGATGCGAAAAGTTGTGTATTTGGTAATGAATCAACTTTTACTACAAGTATTGTATTAGCAGTATCTATACACCCAGCTGCACTATTGCCAATTAGTGATAATGTATCTCCATCATTAAGTGTGGATATTGATAAAATGGGATTTATAGTGCTTGTAAAGAGAGAATTGTTTACATAGAATTTATATAAACTAGCTCCACTTCCAATAAATGTGATAGACTCACTTTCACATATGGTCGTATCTGCATCGGTAGTGGAGATCGTTACAGTTGGAGCGGTATTTACTGTAAAAGTATAAGATTGAGAACTTTTAGCAGAACATCCACTGTTTTCTCCAATTACATGAACTTCTTGATTGTTTACCAAAGAATCTGTGGAATAGATTCCAGTAGTATTAGCTGTAGCAAGTATTGAGTCATTGATGAAAAAAGTATAATTTATTGCACCAGACGCATTAAATGAAACGGAATCCCCTTCACAAATTATTTGATCTATATCTGAAGTTGTTAAACTAACTGAAGGAATAGGATTAACTCCTATGTTATAAGCAGTATCACCATTGCTTGTGCATCCATTTGTTTTTCCTTTTATCGATAAGGTTTGTCCATCAACTAGATTTGCGAAAGAAAATGTGTTGTTATTACTGAAGGTATTAAGAGGTGTTCCATCAAGTAAAAACTGATAATCTAAAGCTCCAGCTCCAGTTCCAATTATTGTATCTCCATCACAAATAGAGTCTTGATTGATTGTAAACAAAACACTAGGACTAGGGTTAACAACAACGATTGCTTTGTTATTCGAGAGGCTTGAGCAACTATTTAAGTAACCGATAGTTGTGATGGTATCAGAAAGACCTTGTAAAGAATCAGTATTATAAGTATTAGATGCAGATGGTGTAGCTTGAGATACACCATTCACTAAAAACTCATAAGAAGTTGCTCCAATGGCAGTAAATAAAACACTTTCTCCTTGACAAATAGTATCGTTATTACTTGATATATTCACCAAAGGTAAAGGCTTTACTGAAAAGTTAAATTGATCAGTACTTAATTGACCACAGCCATTTACATAACCTATTACAGTAACAACATCATTATTGGTTAAAGAGTCTGTTGTATATGTGTTTGATGAATCTATCGTTGTTGCAGGAATTCCGTCAATAAAAAATTGGTATTGATCAGCACCACTAGCTATAAGAGTAACTGAATCATTTAAGCAAATGATTGTATCAGCATCACTACATGTTAAACTTGGTGTAGGGAGTGGAAGTACGGTAATTGTGTCCTCCAATGATAAGCTATCACATCCAAAGGTACTACCGAGTACTTTTATTCGATCACCATTAGCAAAACTTGAAGAGCTATACGTTGTTGTCCCAGAAGCAGGACCTTGAGAAACATCATTGATAAAAACTTCATAAGTGGTAGCTCCAGAAAAGGTGTAAGTTAAATTATTACCACTACATATTGTACTTGAAGGAATAGAAGGTGTGATTGATGTGTTAGGAATTGGGTTAACTGCAATAATGTATTCAATATTTCCATTTGCTAAACATCCTAAAGAATCTCCAATTACGTTAACGGTATCTGTGTGAGAAAGATTAGTAAGTAATAGCGAGTCAGAAGTTATAAAGCCGGCTGTTGGAATACCATTTACCGAGTATTGATAAGCTTCTCCACCACTGGCTATGAAAAGTAAAGAGTCTCCATCACAAATAACATTGGCTCCAGTATTCGTAAGGGTAATAAAGGGTTTAGGGTTAACATGAAAAGCAATAGTATCACTATTCACAGAACAACCAGAACTAAAAGAGCCTATTAAAAATAAAGAGTCATTTGAATTAATATCGCCCGATTTAAAAAGTGAATCACTAGATGGTAACCCCAAGGGAATATTATTCAAAAAATATTGATAGTTTGTAGCTCCTGTTGCAGTTATTGAAACGGTATCGCCATCACACAAGGTATCATTCGGAATAGAAGAAGAAACTGTAAGTACTGGGTTTGGATTAACTATCCAAACTAAGGTATCTAAACTAGTAGCCGGACAACCATTTAATAGCGTGGTAGCATAAATACTATCTCCGTTATTCAAAGAATCTGTTGAATAAGAAGTAGAGGGGATCATTGCTGTTGCAGCATTGCCATTAATAAAAAACTGATAAGTATCTCCACTTACACTAGTTGTAAAGATTACTTCTTCGCTTTCACAAATAGTTGTGTCACCATCCGAAGCAAATAATCGTAGGGAAGGGTCGTTTACATTTACTGAATCTGTATGGGTATTTGTACAGCCGTTTGTAAATGTTGATGATAACTCAATGTAGTATTTCCCTTCATTCAAATATAAATGAGATGGGTTAGTATCGTTGCTAATGGTTCCATCGCTAAAATCCCATGAAAAAGAGAGGTCGTTAAATATTCCATTAAAAGCAGTTGAGGTGTTCACGGGTTTTATAGTATCACCTAAACAAACTTGAAAGGATGCTAATGTGAAGCTTGGAGTAGATGAAGGAGCAGGGTTGAACGTTATACCACTATTGTTTCCAAAATCAGAACTAAATAAGGTGTTTAGAACAGTAGAAGTAACAGCCACATCCTGATAGTTTATGCATGTAGCAATGTAATCGCCACTCGCTAGGTTAAAGGTTGTTTGAACTCCAGCATTATCAGAGAAAATAGAAATACTGTCGTAACATGTTCCTTCTAAAAGTAACGAATCATTGATGGTTTGTGCACTTCCATTTTCCACTTGAAGCTCAATACCAGCTGAAATATTAAGTTTATTGAACGTATTACTTCCGCTTAAAAAGGTTGTTGAGGCAACATGGTTGATTTCCAAGTTGTGGTAATTAAAACCGTTTCCATAAAAATAATCATTTCCTAAAGACCCCTCTATAAAAATGTTAGAAGTTCCAGCATCAAATGTAGTGTTGGTTAAGAAACGGGCATCTACCCCAGAGTACAAAGAAAGAAAAGTGCTATTTAAGAAAATGTTTTTAGGATTGTCTGTAAATAAATTAAAGGAATTAGCAATTAATTCAGCGGCTTCACTTATAAATGTTCCTTTAGAGATAATAAAAACTCCAAAATTTCCAAGATCAAGATTACTTGTGAGTGTAAGCGTATCGGTTAAGGTAGCTCCAATAAAAATAAACCCTAAATCTAGTGAAGCATCTGCAGGGTTGAAAATTCCATTCGTGGAATCAGTTACGAAGTAAATAGCCGAAAAACTGTTGTTTCGTGTACAGGTTAAATTTGGATGAAGGTTGGCTTCAAAGGAGACGTTTAAATCCCTTCTAAAATCAATGATTAAAGGATTTGCAAGTAATGTAAAATCTATTTTTGCACAAGAAGCATCAACATCTAAAATCACTACTTGTCCAGTAGTAGTAATGGATAATAAGTCAAATATAATTGTATCTTTTGCAGTAGGTAAACAGCCAGCAGAAGGCCCTCCTGGTAGCAGTGACCAATGATTTACATCGCTCCAATCTCCTCCATTGCCAACCCAATAATACGTGTTTGAAGTTGTTGGGATAGAATCATACCAATTGACGGTACTATTTTGTAAGTTGGTGTTTCTTGTGTAGTAAGCTTCGTTTCCAGTAATTACTGCATCAATGTTTATTATGTTACAATAATCTACAAAGAGTGTGTCATATCCTAGTTTTTGGATTCTTGCAGGAGTAAATAAGTTAGATGTGGATTGGAGAGTTATAATAGAATCACATGAACCAACAGCTACTAGGGAGTCGACTGTTTGTGTAACGTCAGATTCTATTGCTAACGTTTTTCCTTTTTTAATTTCTAGGTAGTTGAATGTATTTGTATCTAGTATTTCTGCATTAATATGATTTATGATAAGCGATTCATAGGTTTGATTTCCGCCATAAAAGCTAGCAACTAAGTTCGTGTCTGATTCAATAGAAATAGTAGAAAAACTGTCAATATAAGTGAAGTTACTTGGTGATATTTGCCAAACGGTATCAGAACCTAAAAGCTTTATGTTACTGTTAGCTATACTTAATACCCTGTTTGTTGAAGTGTTTGAAACATAGCTGTTAATTGTAATGTTATTACCATTAAATACTAAACTATCCGATTCGTGACGAATACTGGCTGTTAAGATATCTGATATGATGCTAGCAGTATTTGTCTTTTTGAAGATTAATGTTCCATTTAGTTGCTTGTTAAAAGTATTAACAGAAGCATAATTTCCAGAGTAAAACTCTACAGTTCCATCTATGTTAGGAGAAACATTAGCCGCTAACAAAAAGCTGCCTTTTAGTTTTAATGTTTTGGCGTTTCCAATAGTTAGTTGAGGTGTTCCAGATACTCCTGTCCAATCCATGGAATTACAGTACGCATTTCTATTGAGAGTAACTCCGCCTACTGTAAATCCAGAGTTTCCATCAAAAAAAACGTTGTTATTAGGGCCAGGTATACATCCATTCGAAGCTCCTCCAGAGCTGTTAGACCAATGAGCAGGATCGTGCCAATCGCCATTTCCTCCAATCCAATAAAAATCACTGTTATCTGCAATATCGGTAAAGGTAATGCCCGTGTTATTGCCATCATCAAAAGAATTGTTTGCATTAAAAGCAGTTCCACTCGCTTGAATATTGCTTATACTGAGGTAGTTTAAGACATGTGTCCCCGTTCCAATCCAAATAGCGGGAGTAGTTGAGCTGCTATTAAAAATGATATGTTCCCCACAAGTACCGTTGGCATTAATGCTACCAATTACTTGAATTTCTAATGCAGGAAATGTTGTTTTACTACCCGCTGAAAAGGTTAGGCTATTGTATGTTCCTCCAGATGAAAAAACATTATTTGAAGAATTAAAAACTATATTATTATAAGTGAAGCCTGCAGGAGAAAAAATAACTGAGTTTGCACCAGTATAATTAAAATTTAAGGTTGAAGTACCTTGATTTAGGGTGAAACTAGTATTGGTTATATTCCAAGCATTACCATCACCTGTTAAGTTGATGTTTCCTGTTGTGAGAGTTAGTGTTTTAGGGATAATGAAATTTCCATTAAAATTATGGCAGGTTAAATCAAAGTTATTGACTTCAATTGTTCCTTGTTTAAATACTAAATTACCCGATAAATTAAGGTTAGAGGTAAGTACAAATATGGATGCACCTTCGATGATTATGTCGCTATTAATTGTTTTGCCAAGTGTATGTATCGTATCTGAACCTCCACTAGATTTAAAAAGAAGTGGTTGAGAAATGCTAAGGTTAATGTTGTTGTTAAGTATAAAACTTCCATAAATAATTAAGGAATCGACACCACTTGTTAGTGTAGCGTTATTTATAGCATTAGCAGCAAAAAAGTTTTTACAATAAGCTTTTGTATTAATGGTAACTGTTTGTCCTGTAGTTAAAAATGAGTTGGAGTCAAGATAAACATCATCACTAATTGTTGGAGGAGCTAAATGCATTGTAGTTCCGCCAGACGTGGTTGCCCAGTGACCAGCAGCATCTGTCCAAGTGCCCGAGCCATTTACCCAATAGTAATCAGCTCCATAGGAGGTAATACAAATAAAAAATACCGCAAGGGTATAGATGAGTTTGTTCATAGGTATTCAGCTGGTAAAGGCAAAGATACAGAAATTCAGTTAAATAAGAGGTTAGCTGTACTTGTTGTTAGAAATAGTTTTTTGTCTACTACATTTAAATCTACCAACTGTAAAATCTCGTTTAGCTCGATGTTTAGTTTTTCGGTTAGTAACTCTTTTCCGCCAGCGTTTGAAACTTTTTGGTTTGAGGTGTTTTCGCATGAGTTCAATAACCCCAGATTCATCAATGCCAAATTGATATTCTATCGCATCGAAAGTGGTGCGATCTTCCCATGCCATTTCTATGATACGGTCTATTTCTCTAGGTTTAAACATCACTATTCATGTATTTTGATTTGTATAGCAGTATTTTTTCGATAAGCTTTTTGTTTTGCTTTTTTTTGATTTGGAGTTTCAAAAATTCACCTTCAGCATGAATACTTAATACATCTGTTTTGTAAATGGAAAGGTGATGGTAAGAAATTACCCAGCTCAAATTAAAGTAAGATTTGGAGAGTATAACAATGATGCCTTTTGGTCTTAACCCAATACTGGCATAGGTTAAGTCCATGTTTTTATTTATAAAAGCGTCAAATCCTTGGCTATAGTCTTTAATAATCATCCGTGAAGAACCAATCATCCCTTTCTTTATTACATCTAAAGGAGAAAAAGGTTTTCCAACTTTTGCTATAATAGCTTCTTGGGTTTTTTTATCAAAATATGTTGTTTTAACTATCATTTATTTAGCATCAGCCCATAGTAGTGTGTACTCACCATTAGGGTCGTATTGTGATCGTTGCTTTTCTATATTAAAATGTCTGCCTCCTCTAGGATCATTTCCAACACCAGCTATGTATGTCCAATTACCGTAGTTAGAATTTGTATCATAATCAATGAGCATTTTTTCAAAATAAGCAGCACCAAGCCTCCAATCTACATGAAGATCATAAATAAGGTATGAGGCAACTATTTGTCTTCCCCTGTTACTCATAAAACCTGTTAAGTTAAGTTCATTTATGTTGGCATTTATAAACTCATTAGCTGTTTTTCCATTTTTCCAAAGAGTAAAGTTTTCATTTTCAGTGGCTGTATCAATTGGTTTTTTAGAAAATCCGTTTTTTAGATAGAATTTAGTTGGGTGTTTGTAGGCTACCCATTTAAAAAACTCTCTCCAAAGGAGCTCAAATTTCAACCAATAGGTTGATTGGTTTTTATTAACTATTTGTTCGTACTGACTAATCTCTAACCAAATTCTTTTAGGGCTAATGCTTCCATTAGCAAGCCAAGGAGAAAATTTAGAAGAATAGTTAGATCCAATTAAGTTGTTTCTAGTTTTTTTATACGTATCAATGGCTCGATCTTCCCAAATAAAATGCTTTAATCGTTCATTTCCCATTGTTTCCCCGCCTGTAAAAGGATAAACTGTTTTTCGATGAGGGTTTATCATAAGATGTGAAAACTTATACAAATATTTTTCATCAGGAACTTCTATTGAATAGGCATCATGCCTTTCAAAATCAACAGGAGGATTTAAAAAACCTTGTTTTTCAACTTTTTTTCTAAAAGAAGTAAAATCTTTCGGAAGTTGATCAATAGAAAACCCTAAGTCTTCTTTACAAAAAAGTGTTGAAGATTCGAAGAGATGAAGATTGGCTATTCTTTTTATTTCTTTCTCGTCAATCATTTCTTCATAGCCAGCTTCTTTTTGAGTAAAAATATCGGTAACATGGTACTCCGAAACTAGCTTTTTGATATAATTAATAGGGTTGTCATAAGCGGTGTGAAGGTAAAGATTGTTATCTCTTAGGTTTTGAGATAAGTCTTCCACAGATTGAAATAAAAACCGCATTCTATGTCCGCCAATTCTATCAATATTAAATTGTTGTTTTTCAAAAGTTCGAGTGTCGTACACATGAACGAGTAGTACATATTCGCATAGCTCTAATGCTCTATTTAGTGCTGGATTATCATCCAAACGTAGGTTGTTTCTAAACCAAACTAAACCTGTTTTAATCTTTTTCATAGCTCATTAATATTGGTTAAATACTCGTTTGCTTGTTCTAATATTTTTGTTTTTTCTTCTTGTTCTCTTTTGCCCCAAAGGGAATACATCATTCCCATTCTTGGGTTATTACTTAATTTATCTTCGTGTTGATCAATAAAATTCCAGTATAAAGAATTAAATGGGCATGCTTTATCTCCGTAAGTTTTTGTTTTTGAGTAATAACAATCGGCACAATAATTACTCATTTTATTAATGTAGTTAGCAGACGAAACATAAGGCTTTGTACCAAGTATTCCTCCGTCAGCGAATTGACTCATCCCTCGGGTATTTGGCAATTGTACCCACTCTAAAGCATCAGCATAAATGCCAAGGTACCATTCGTCTACTTGATCGGGATGTACACCTGCCAAAAGTGCAAAGTTACCTGTAACCATTAACCGTTGAATGTGGTGAGCGTAACTGTAATCAAGTGATTGGTTGATGCTGTGCTTTAAACAGTTCATTTTTGTATTTCCATCCCAATAAAAAGTAGGTAAATCTTCTTTGAGCTTTAAAAAGTTCTCTTTTTTATAACTTGGCATTTCTTTCCAATAAACGCCTCTAACATATTCCCTCCAACCTAGTATTTGTCTTACAAATCCTTCAACTTGCTTGATTTCTACATTCGATTCGTTAGAATGATAAAAATCTACTGTTTTATCAATCACTTCTTTTGGACTAATTTGCTTGGTGTTTAAAGAAAAAGAAAGTAGGGAATGGTAAAGCCTCCAATGATCGGTATGCATGGCATCTTGGAAAGAGCCAAAGTTTTGCAATCCATTTTTAATAAAATCATTCAACATCCTTAGAGATTGTTCTCTGTTTATGGGATATTTTATTTTGACTTCTTCTTTACCAAAGAATTTAATTTTTGCAGATTTTACATCTTTAAGTACATCAGAAACATCATTTTCAAAAGCTCGCAAATGAGTTACATTATGATTTTTAGGAAGCTTTTTTCTGTTTTGCTTGTCAAAATTCCATTGACCACCTTCTGGCTCACCTTTTCCAGATACTAAAATGTTGTGTTTTTTTCGAAGGTGTTGATAAAAGTTTTCTAGAAGGAGCTGTTTTTTGTTTTTAAAAAATTCGGTAAGCTCATTTCTTTCGGTGATAAAATGTTTGGTATCAAAAACAGTTGTTTTATAGTTTTCATTCTTTAGCTCACCTAATTTTTGATCTAAACGATATTCGTCTGGTTTTTGATAATCAATTGCTTCTGCATTATGTTTTTTAGCTAAAGTAATTAGGTTTTCTGTAAACGAAAGCTTACTATCTTCATCCGTTATTTTAATATAGTGGACGTGATGCCCCTTTTCTTTTAACTGATTTGAGAAATCCCTCATAGCAGCAAAAAACGCAGAAACTTTTTGAATATGATGAGTTACGTATTCTTGTTCACTTTTTAACTCCATCAACACATATAAAATATCATCATTCGTTTCGCTAAACCAACTATGAAAGCTGTTTAGTTGATCGCCTAGAATCAAACGAATTTTTTTATATGTTTTTTTGTTTTTCACTACGCAGGAAATAATTCATTTAGCTTTTTTTCTCTAAACTCAAATATTTGTTTAAGCTGTTTTCTTATAACTATTGGCTCCATTAAGGCACCAATAAAGCCAAAAGGAGGTTTGTAAGAGATGATATCAACCATGTTTACACCGTTATCTTTTTCGGTAATCATGTGTTCATGGTGCCACATAGCATAAGGTCCAAAGCGTTGCTCATCAATAAAATACTCTCCGTTAACAACTTCTGTGATTTCTGTTACCCAATTTGATCGGAACCCTTTAAATGGCGATACTTTGTAGGTGATTATTTGGCCAGCATAAATTTTTTCTTCCGTGTAAGGGGAAGTAATTTCAAAATTCATGTGGGGAGGAGTGATTACAGGAAGATTTTTAGGGTTCACTAAAAAATCCCAAGCCTCAATCTTTGATATAGGTAAGTATTGTTCAGCCTTTAGTTGATATATACCAGATGAATTTGTGAATGTTATGTTACTCATATTGACTCTTTTTTTGGACTATATCCAGCAGATTTTAATTTTAAAATTGAAAGCTTAGCCTATTGTTTTTAGATTAAATGCTAGGTTAAACTAATAAACGCTATTTTGTTTAACTATACATATGTTAAATTTAAACAAAATTAATTTTGAGATCAAGAGTTTAGCTGTTTTTGTACAGTGAGATTAAAAAAATAGCGGGGAATAAAAACTAGAAGCTAATATCAGAAAGCTTCATTTCTTTAACAATGAATTCTTTTACAGGCTCATAAATACCAATCTCCTTGAAGTATTTGGCAGATTTTAATACGATGATTGTATCTTCTTTGATATTATTATAGTAGCCTAAAAATTTAGGTGCTTTATATTGAACTGATAATCTTAAAAATCGAATTTCTGGATCTGTAGGTGAGTTTTTGACAGAGCTCTCTATACTTTTTTTTCCATCAATAAACCAAGAATATTTGTTAAATGGATTGTAAAATGAATCTGCTATTATAGATTTAATAACACCTAAGTATGCTTTTTCTACTGAGTTTTTATCATTTTTTTTATCAAGTCGGTCAAATAGAGTTTTGGCTTTATCAATATCCCCATTAACCTGATTGTATTTTTGTCTTATTTCATTAAGCTCTATTGTTTGACAGTAACTAAGAGTGTTAATCACTATAGCAAATAAGCATATGGCAAGACTTTTCATAGACCAATTTTACAAAAGGTCGTAAAAACTTGGCAAATTATCAATTACTTCGTAAGAATTATCAGTATTACATTCATTTAGTACAGTAGTATTGCCACTAAATAAGAATTTATAGTTAGATCCTATATTAGCTTTTAACTGATCGAAATATTCAGTAAATGTTTCATTATTCGTGTAGGAAATAAATGATGAAATTATTATTGAAGGTTTAATAGATTTTGTTGCTTTAATTAAGCTTTCTAATGGAACTGAAGCTCCTAGGTTAAAAACTTCATACCCTTTTTTTCTCAAAATATAATGATAAACAAGCAGTCCTAATTCGTGATACTCATTTTCTCGTAGATAAATTAAAACTTTAGGCTTGTTATTTTTTGCATCAATTTTTTCGATCTCATACATCAATTTTTGTTTGAAGAACTGAGAGAATAAATGTTCTTGAGCTGGACAAATTTTATTTGTTTGCCATAAAATACCTATTCTTTCAAAGAAAGGTACTACCAAATTAGTAATAGTAGTTTCAAAATCGTGTTTGCTTCTATAGGAGTTGAAAATTCCTTGGAAACTATCTAGGTCAAAAGCAATTAGAGCCTTTGTTAAGAGAAGGTTAGTGTCAACTTCTTCCGAAGAATTGGAATAAAATTCTTGAACCTCTTTTACCAATTGATCTTCCGATAGAGCAGCAATTTTAGAAATTTTGTAACCGTTTTGGTTTAAAAAAGCAATGTTTAATACCTTTTTAAGATCTTTTTCATCATAGTATCTAAAATTAGTTTCTGTTCTTTTAGGCACAATAATCTGATATCGCTTCTCCCATATCCTTAAAGTGTGAGATTTGATACCTGATAAAATTTCTATTTGATTGATACTATACTTTTCGTCCATCTATTAATTATGTAAATAATTTTATGTTAGACATGCCTCCATCAACATGAATGTTTTGTGCAGTAACCCAATCACATGCTTCGGAATTTACAAATGTAGCTAATTTTGCAATTTTAGCAGGGTCGCCAATGACTCCCATTGGATTTCTAGATTTTGCCAATTCTAATTTCTTGTCGCTATTAAGTAGTTGTTGCGCCATATTTGTGTTGGATAGCGATAGCGAAATTGTATTAAATCTAACTGATCCAATAAATTCAGCTGCAAGGGCTTTATTTAGAGATTCCAACGCTCCTTTTGATGCTGAAACACTCGTGTGATAGTCCATGCCAATGGATGAAGCTACAGAAGTAAAACTAACTACTGAGGCTTTACCTTTTCGTAAATTCTTTTCTAATTTTTTTATGTATCTAACAAAACCTAAAACATTAATCTCGAAGTCATTTTTGAAATCCTCTTCTTTTAAAAACTTAAGAGGTTTTAAGTTTATTGTTCCTGGGAAATAATAAAGCTGATTGATTTCTTCTGGAAAAAAATCCCAATCAATTTCTTTTTCATCCAATGAAGTCCTTAAATGATTTTTTGAAAAATCAAAGTCATCTCTTGAAACAGAGTATATTGTATGATTTTCCTTTTGAAGCAAATTAAAAACTTCTTTTGCCACAGTAGAATTAGCCCCAATTACTAAAATATTACTCATTTTCAGTGTTTACACTTAAAGGTAGGTTTTTTTGTTTAGAAAAACAATTTAAAATGTTAAACAAAATAAACCGAAGTTTCTTAATGTTATATTGTTTAATTAAATTAGAACTACTAATTAGTATTATGGAAATAACAGCAAACAACCCAAACCTAACTTCATGGATAAATATCCCTAAGGGAAGTGATTTTACAATTCAAAACCTACCATTTGGAATTTTTGTTCCCAAAACAGAAAACTCACCAAGAGTAGGGGTGGCTTTGGGTGATAAAGTGATAGATTTAAAAGAATTAGAAGATTACGGTTACCTTGAAGGATTACCTTTTGAGCTCTCAGATTTTGATGACAGGTATCTCAATTCAATGATGAAAAAAGGTAAAATGAGTGTTCGTGCACTAAGAAATAGAATTAGCGAACTGTTTACCGAAGGTAACACTGAGTTACAAAAAAATGAGTTTCATGTGAGTCAAGTACTCTATGATCAAGATGATGTGAATATGCTTTTACCTATTAAAATAGGTGATTATACTGATTTTTATTCGAGTGAACAGCACGCATTTAATGTTGGATCGATGTTTCGTGATCCAAATAATGCACTTTTACCAAATTGGAAACATATTCCTGTGGGATACCACGGTAGAGCTAGCTCGATTATACCTTCTGGAGTTCCGATTCACAGGCCAAAAGGTCAGCAAAAGCCAAACGAAGAAGAACCTCCAGTATTTGGTCCATGTAAATTATTAGATTTTGAATTAGAGATGGCCTTCATTACGTTTGATGGTAAACCACTAGGAGATTCAATATCCACAAGCGAAGCAGATGATTATATTTTTGGTTTAGCTCTTTTTAATGACTGGTCTGCAAGGGATATTCAAAAATGGGAATATGTTCCATTAGGTCCATTTTTAGCAAAAAACTTTGCGTCATCAATATCTCCATGGATAGTAACACTTGATGCATTAGAGCCTTTTAGAGTCTCTGGTCCACAGCAAGACCCTAAGGTGCTTCCTTATCTTGAGTATGATGGAGATAAGCATTTAGATGTAACGCTTGAAGTTTTCATTAAGCCCGAAGGAAGAATGGAGCAACGTGTAACAAAATCTAACTTTAAACATATGTACTGGAATATGAACCAACAATTGGCTCATCATACCATTAATGGATGTAATATTAAAGGAGGGGATGTGTTAGCTTCTGGAACGATAAGTGGGAATGACGAAAGCAGTTATGGCTCTATGTTAGAAATATCTTGGAGAGGAACAAAGCCAATTAAGATGTTGGATGGGTCGGAAAGAAAATTTATAAACGATAATGATACGGTGATTATGCGTGGGCATGCAGAGAAAGATGGTGTTAGAGTTGGATTTGGAGAAGTGTCTACAAAAGTATTACCGGCAAAATAAAAAGTATGTTTGGAGGAAATATGATGAAAAAGTTGCAAGAAATGCAACAAAAGGTTGAAGAAACAAAAGCCCGCTTAGATACTATTTTAGTTGATGGTGAGGCTGCAGGAAAAGTTAAAGTTACTGTAACTGGTAATAGAGTGGTTAAAAGTGTTTCGATTGCACCAGAATTAAGCGAATTAGATAAAGAAGAATTGGAAGATCTGCTAATCATAGCATTAAATCAAGCGCTAGAAAAAGCAGAAAAAGTTAATGAAAGTGAAATGAAAGCTGCTTCTGCTGGACTTATTCCAGGGATGTAAATGGAAGAATTTAATTCTGCTTACATTACTCTTAACACCTTTTTTGCAATAGTCTACTTAGTTGTTACCTCTATTTTTGGTGATAGATATATCCGAATAAGAGATAAAAAGCTTAAAAGATGGGTTGAAATAGTTGGGATAAAACAAACCAAAAGAAAATTAGTTTATCAAACATGTTTGATTTTTCTATCTTTTTTAATTTCACACGTAATTATAGCTTATCAAATTACACTAACCATAAAGCTTCTTGATCCACTATTAATTTTTTTTGTTTTCTTAGCTCTAGCTATGCTTATATTTTGGCTAGGAGGAGGTAAAGTTTTTAATCAAAAAAGAAGATTTAAAAAACCATTTAGGTGACCAAAAAAGAACTTAGAGATAAATACGTGAAATTGCGTGATGAGCTTTCTCCAATAGAGTTAGCAAATCAATCCATAGAATTATCAGACCGGTTATTCAAGCACTTGGACTTGGCAAATAAAAAAGTTCACGTTTTTTTACCAATTACGTCAAAAAAGGAAATAAATACTTGGCTAATTATTGATAGGATAAGGTCGGTAGGTGAGGTGGTTGTCTCAATTTCTGATTTTTCTTCAAACACGATGAAACACATATTGGTTACTGATAATACTGAGTTTAGAGAAAATAGTTATGGTATTCCAGAGCCTACTGGAGGTAACCTTGTAGAAGTTTCTCCAAGTGATATTGATATCGTTTTGCTCCCACTTTTGGCTTTTGATAAAAAAGGATATAGAGTAGGCTATGGAAAAGGTTTTTATGATAGGTTTTTACTAAACTTAAAAGAAGATGCTTTAAAAGTAGGATTATCTCTTTTTGAAGTAGAAGATGATTTGATAAGTGATATAAATTCGTACGATATTCCTATGGATATATGTGTTACACCAGAGATTTTATATACCTTTGACGGCAATTAATGGAGCTGCCAGAAAACATACAAAACGGAACACATTTACCAATAATGGAAGCCTTTTATTCTATTCAAGGAGAAGGGTGTCATGTTGGTAGACCAGCATATTTTATTCGATTAGCAGGATGTGATGTTGGTTGTGTATGGTGTGATGTAAAAGAAAGTTGGAATAGAGAAGACCATACGGTGTATCCGGTTGAAGATATTGTGGATGGACTAAGAGAATCAGGAGCAAACTTTTGTGTGATAACAGGAGGCGAACCAGCTATGTATGATTTAGCAGAGTTAACGTTAGCAATAAAAGATTTAGGAATATATATTGCAATTGAAACTTCTGGAGCTTATCCCATCAAAGGAGTTTTTGATTGGGTATGTTTATCTCCCAAGAAATTTAAAGCTCCCATTCAATCAGTTATTGAAGTTGCTAAAGAGTTAAAAGTTATTGTGTTTAACACACATGATTTTAAATGGGGGGAAGATTATGCTTCGCAGGTGCTAGCTGATTGTCAATTATACTTTCAACCAGAGTGGGAGAGAAGTGAAGAAATGAGTGTTTATATTCTTGACTACATCAAAGAACATCCTAAATGGAAAATATCTATCCAAACACATAAATTTTTGGGAGTTGATTAGTTCCGAAAGGATGAGTATCTTGATGTAGGTAACTTTTGTTACCATCCATTTTAGCAGAAAAAACTAGTTTTAATTATTGATATGTAATAGAACATGAAAAAAGGAACGAAACTATACAGTATTTTCAAACGCAAATGTCCACACTGCCAAGAAGGCGATTTTTTCGAGGGAAGTTTTTTTAGTGCCAAAGTGAAAGATCATTGTGAAGTATGTGGGGAGAAATATGCTAAAGAGCCAGGTTTTTATCAAGGATCTTACTATGTTGTTTATGCATTAGGAGTTGCTGTTTTTGTTACTGTTTGGACATCAATTAATTTGTTTTTGCCAAATTTGTCTATGGTTGCAACTTTGGCATCAATTTTTTCAGCGTTAATACTTGCAACACCATTTATGTATCCTATGTCTAAAATAATATGGGCTAATTTTTTCTTTAACTACAAAAAACAAAACAAATGAATAAAACAATTTTAATCGCATTTTTTAGCTCATTGATTTTTACAGCTTGTGCGCAAAGCAATGATACTGAGTCAAGAGAAAAATCAGTAAACAAAACGGAAGTAGTTGCTAAACGTGTATCAAAAGAAGAGTTTAAAAACTTTATAGCCGCTTATCCAAGAATTCAATTAGTAGATGTTCGAACTCCGAAAGAATATCAAGCAGGAACAATTGGAAATGCTGCTAATATTGATTTTTTGGCAGACAACTTCGAAGAAAGCATAGCTAAACTTGATAAAGAAACTCCAACATTTATTTTTTGTAGAAGCGGAGGTAGAAGCTCAAGAGCACTTAAAGTTTTCGAAAAAAATGGTTTCACTACTGTTTACGAACTTGAAGGAGGATACTTAGGATGGTAAGCGTAACTCAGTTTTTAACCAATAATATAAAATTGTGGCTGATAGCAAGCTTAACCTTAGGGTTAGCTCCTTTTAAACCACCTCATGTTTGGGAAAAAATCACATGGGTTTTAGATAGCAATAAACAAATGAGAGGCATTGATTGGTTTGACTTGTTCATGCACGGGACTCCATGGATATTACTTATTACATCCTTAGCGTTTTATTTATCTAAAAAAGTTTAGTAGAGTTATACCTGCTTGATTTTTTTCTTAAGTAATTAACAAATAAGTTCTTATTGTTGATAATTATTTAGTGTATTTTATCAATTCCTGTAAAAAGTATTTTTTTAATAGCCCGTGAAGTATATATTTGTCGGATAATTAAATGTATAATTAAAAAACAAAAAAATGACAACAGAAAAAACAAGTAACACTTGGAAGACAATGGGTATCTTAGGTGTAGTATTTGGGGGATTAGGTTTAATCTTAAGCCTTTTTGGAGCTATCGGGATGTACCTTGGAATTTTAGGATTGATTTTAGGAGCTATCGGAGTATTCTTAGCTACTAAAGGAGGTAAAATGACGTTGCCAATTATCGCTGTTGTTGTATCTTTACTTGCTGCAGGTAATGGATACAGAATGAAAGTTGCTTACGAAGAAGCTTTTGATAAATTTGGAGCAGAATTCAAAAAAGGATTAGAAGAAGGTTTCAAAGACTTAGAAAATGATATTGAAAACGATTTAGAAGATATCGAAGATAATCACTAATTAGTAGCTTTTACTTAGCTATTTTGTATAAAATAAGCTAGGTATGAATAGCAATTATAAAAGGGGAAATGATTTCATTTCCCCTTTTTTGTGTTTTAATAGTTACTTAGTAATGTAAATTTTTAAGTACTTACAAGTAAGTTTTAATAGATTTATCTGTCTAACATATTCTAAAAAGGTTTAATTTTAAAATAAAAAAGTGTCTAAACGAGTAGTTGTAGGTTTATCAGGAGGTGTAGATTCAAGTGTTTCTGCTTACCTGCTAAAAGAGCAAGGATACGAAGTAATTGGCTTGTTTATGAAAAACTGGCATGATGACTCTGTTATTTTGGATACCGAATGTCCTTGGATTGAAGATAGTAATGATGCATTAGCAATTGCAGAGCAGCTGGGGATACCCTTTCAAAGTATTGACTTAAGTAAGGAGTATAAGGAACGAATCGTTGATTATATGTTTGCTGAGTATGAGGCAGGAAGAACACCTAATCCAGATGTATTATGTAATCGTGAAATCAAATTTGATGTTTTTTTAAAAACGGCCATGAGTTTGGGAGCAGATTATGTTGCTACAGGTCATTATTGTCAAAAAAGTGAAGTTGACAAAAACGGTAAAACCATTTATCAACTAAAAGCTGGTGCTGACAACAATAAAGACCAAAGCTATTTTTTATGTCAATTAAATCAAGACCAGTTGTCTAAAGCCCTTTTCCCTATTGGTCATTTACAAAAAGCAGAAGTTAGGAAAATAGCTGAAGAACAGAATTTAATAACAGCAAATAAAAAAGACTCACAGGGGTTATGTTTTGTAGGTAAAATAAAACTACCCGATTTTTTACAGCAACAATTAAAGCCTAAAAATGGTGAAATTGTTGAAATAGCTGAAGATTTAGCAACTTATGATGAATATGCCTCAAGAGAAGAACTTCAACGTTTAGCAGCTCCTATACATTATCAATCCACTGAAGGGAAAAAAGTAGGAGAACATCAAGGTGCTCATTACTTTACTATCGGTCAAAGAAAAGGATTAGGAGTTGGAGGTACAAAGCTTCCATTATTCGTTATAGATACTGATGTAAAAGAAAATATTGTTTATGTTGGTCAAGGTGATCACCATCCTGGTTTATACAGGAAGGCATTATTTGTAGATAAAAAGGAAACACATTGGATACGCCCTGATTTAGTGTTATCCATAGGAGAGGAGCTAAGAGTTGATGCACGCATTAGGTATCGCCAACCGTTGCAAAAAGCTGCTTTATTCCAAAAAGAAGAAGGTGTTTACATTCTTTTTGATGAAGCACAACGAGGAGTTACACCAGGTCAGTTTGTTGCATGGTATATCAATGATGAATTAATAGGATCTGGGGTTATTAACTAGTTCAACAGGCTCTCATCAACCAAATTTGGTAAGGTAACTTTTAGCTTAGGCTCTTGTTCCATTGCTCGTTTAATAGCAAAAATAGCTTCATCGTTTCTTGCCCAGCTTCTACGTGCGATACCATTATTTACATCCCAATGTAACATTGATTTTAGTCTGTTTTCACTTTCTTTGGAGCCGTCTAAAAGCATGCCAAAGCCACCATTGATAACTTCTCCCCAGCCTACGCCACCACCGTTGTGGATGGAAACCCAAGTAGCACCTCTAAACGAATCACCAATAACATTTTGGATAGCCATATCAGCAGTAAATCGTGATCCATCATAAATGTTTGAAGTTTCACGGTAAGGAGAATCTGTTCCTGATACATCATGATGATCCCTTCCTAAAATTACTGGTCCAATTTCTTCTTTAGCAATGGCATCGTTAAAAGCTTTGGCAATTTTCATTCTTCCTTCAGTATCAGCATATAATATTCTTGCTTGGGAGCCAACTACTAATTTGTTTTCTTGAGCTCCTTTAATCCATTGAATGTTATCTTGCATTTGTTGCTGAATTTCTTTTGGAGCACTTTCAGCAATTTTTTCTAGCACTTCAGATGCTATTTTATCCGTTTTAGCTAGATCTTCTGGTTTTCCAGAAGCACACACCCACCTAAATGGACCAAACCCATAGTCAAAACACATAGGTCCCATAATATCTTGCACGTAGGAAGGATATTTAAAATCAACTTGGTTTTTAGCCATAATATCTGCTCCAGCTCTAGATGCTTCTAGTAAAAAGGCATTCCCATAATCGAAAAAATAAGTCCCTTTGGCTGTATGTTTATTGATCGCATTTGTTTGTCTAACTAAACTTTCTTGAACATACTTCTTAAACTCCTCTGGATTTTGAGACATTAGTTCGTTAGCCTCTTCATATGATAAACCAACTGGATAATAACCTCCTGCCCATGGATTGTGTAACGAGGTTTGATCTGATCCTAAATCAACATAAATACCTGCTTTATCAAAAGCTTCCCAAACATCAACAATGTTTCCTTGATAGGCTATGGAAACTACCTCTTGGTTTTCCTTGGCAACTTCAACACGTTCAACTAAGTGATCAATATCATTTATTAATTCATCTACCCAACCTTGCTCATGCCTTTTGGTTGATGCTTTATCGTTAACTTCTGCACAAACAGTTATACATCCTGCAATGTTACCGGCTTTTGGTTGAGCTCCACTCATTCCTCCTAAACCGGCAGTAACAAATAGCTTCCCTGCTAAAGATTCTCCCTTTTTTTGAATTTTTCTTCCAGCATTTAAAATCGTAATGGTTGTTCCATGTACAATTCCTTGTGGTCCTATGTACATATACGAACCAGCCGTCATTTGACCATACTGAGTAACGCCTAAAGCATTAAATTTTTCCCAATCATCGGGTTTGGAGTAGTTAGGAATCATCATTCCATTGGTAACAACCACCCTAGGAGCATTTTTATGTGAAGGAAATAATCCCATCGGATGACCAGAATACATCACTAGTGTTTGCTCATCAGTCATTTGAGCCAAATATTGCATCGTTAAGCGATACTGTGCCCAGTTTTGAAAAACTGCTCCGTTACCTCCATACGTAATTAGTTCGTGAGGGTGTTGTGCTACCGCATGATCCAAGTTATTTTGAATCATGAGCATGATAGCAGCCGCTTGCTTTGATTGGTGAGGGTAATCCTCTATTGGATGTGCATAAATTTCATAGTCTGGGCGATAACGGTACATGTATATACGTCCGTAGGTTTCTAACTCTTGCTTAAACTCTGGGATAAGTTCCTTGTGTAAGTGTTGAGGAATATATCTTAAGGCATTTTTTAGTGCTAATTTCTTTTCATCTTCGTTTAGGATTGCTTTTCTTTTTGGAGCATGGTTAACAGATAAGTCATACTTCTTTTTTGAAGGTAATTCTTCGGTTATTCCTGCTAATATTTCTTGTTTAAAGTTCATTCGTTTAGATAATAAGGAAGTTTTAATAGTTCATTTCTGAAATATATTTTGGAAGAGTCCTTCTAGTTCCGCTATATCTCATTTGGTAATATGTAGTTGAATCTTGCTCCAAACTACTGTATATAAATATAGAATCGTTAAGTAGTTTAACCTTATAAAGAGAGGTGTCTCGTTTAAAATTTACATGGGAGTAGATGGAATCTTTTTCGTTAAGAAAAAATAGAAACCTGAAAGGCTTGTGTTTATTATAGTTTTGAGAATAAGACCCTTCATCGGTTCGGTATTTATACTGCCCTTTTACTTGAGGTATTCTGTTAAATTGCCTGCTTGGAGATGATGTTTTTACAGTAACCCAATTTCCTACAATTTTCTTTTCCAAGGAGTTTAGAGGGATATTGCTTCTCGAAAAATCTACTGAATGCGTTTTAAACATATAAGCTGCATAGCCAATGATTAATATAAATGGAGTAAAGTGATACCATTTTAATTTTCTTTTATTTTGCATGTTTTCGTATTTCTATATTAAAAATACTAATTAAATAAGTTTTGTAGAAGCTTTGGAAATAATTGACTTTGATAAATCATCAATTAACGATAGCTTAAAAATCTTGGTAATTGATTTGCAACCGATAAAAGCTTAAATTGAATGGTTACCATCCAAAAACTGCAATTAATTGAACCCATCCAGCTACACAACCAAGTGCAGCCCCTACTAGTATGAGGGTAAGTTCATCTTCTTTAAAAACTGGACGCAAAAACTCTACGAACTCTTCAGAAGTGAGTTTTTTCATTTTATCATCTAATACCTCATGTAAGTTCATTGCATCGTATGAATATTCGTAGGCATCTTCAATGGATTCGTCTAAACGATCAATTACATAGTGAGTGGCTATTTCTTTTAGTTTTTGGTAGCGTCTTTCACCAGCAACAACAGTAACTAAATGTTTGGAGTAACCTGCTGTTTCATCAATGGATTGGTGAACATGTTTTTTAACCATGTCGTAAAAAATATATTTTTTTGGACCATTGATTAATTCGGTAAATATTTTTTCAGGAGTTAAAATGCGTTCAGCAAGCATTTTAGAGTACTCAAATGAAACTTCATCTTGACGTTTAATAAAAAGTCCTTGAAACTTCATTCCCAAGAAATTTTTTTCATTCACAGGCTCGAATATCAGTTTTAAAGCAACCCAATTTGTGGCATAACCCACCACTAGTCCTGCAGCTGGTAATATCCACCACTCGGGATAACTAATCCAAATGGCCATTTGAATAAGTCCGAATAAAAAACCAAAGTAAAACCCAGAGTGTTCAATAAATTTAAACTCTCGTTTCCCACACCTAATCATTACCTCATTCATCAAAGCCTTGTCATTGGTAAGATCTTTAACGATCATATCCTTAAGGTCAAAAATCTCCTCAATGTTTTCATTCATGTCAGCCATTAGCCGTTCAACTACTTGAGGCATGTCTTTAGCGATACGCTTGTAAATTCCTTGTTTTACACTTTCAGGAACACGAGACCAAACGACAGGAGACTCATTTTTCATTACTTCATCAAGAATGTCTTTAGCCATTTCTAAAAAGCGCGGCTTCATTTCCTTGGCTACTTTTTTAGGGTCTAACTGAGAGAAAATATCTTGAACTTTAATGAGTTTACTTGTCCAAAGATCAACAGCTGTGGCAGACATTTTAGCTGCTTTGGAGGGTACAATCCCTTGCCAACCAATGGGACCTATTCCTACAAATTCTACAGGATAAAAAGTCATTTTTAAAGCCAACCAATTGGTTCCCCATCCAATTAAACCACTAATTAGTGGAATAGATAAGTACTGAAATATCTCTATGTTAGCAACAAAAAACTCTTTCACTGGGTTGTTTATTCTTGATTAAGGAGCTCTAAAATTTGACTATCAGTCTCATTTTCTTTAGTTTCTTGAATAATCTTTTCTGTTTTAATTAAAACATTTTTTAGGTATGTTAAATCTCTTTCAAGCTGTGCTTTATTAGCAGCATCAGTAGTGTTTTCAATTTCTGTTTCAACCTCTCTAATTCGGTTGTTTATTTTTTGCTCCATACTATACATAGCATTGTATCCTTGCATTTTAATAAACCAAGCACCACTTCCAGAAGCTACCGATTGAAATGTTGTAACAGCTTTTTCAAAAGATTCGTCATCTTGATTATATAAGTAAGACTTGTAGTCGTTCATTAGCCCCATAACTCCAAAACCTCCTGTAGTTTTGATGGCACGAACAAAAAAGTCGTGTTCATCTTTTCCTCCAGCTTTAGCATAAACAGACGCTACTAATGTTTTAACAGATCCTACGTTCGAGTTTTCATACTTTTTAGCAATCACTAATGCTTTTGCTTTATCATCTTTTAAAAGCTCTTTAAGACCTAGCCCCATCACTCGGTATGATTGATCTTCAAGTGCTAATTCATAGGCTTTTTTAGTTTCAGCATCGTCTCTAAAATACTTTTTTAAAGCTTTAAGTGCATCGTATCTTACAGAGGCTACAGGATCATTTGTTAGTTTGATAAGCTTTGCTTTAACAACTTCTTCGTTTTCTTTTACAGCTTTTCTTAGCGTGCTTATAGCCATGCTTTTGATGTCTTCATATTGGTGATCAAGCATAGCAATAATTACTCTGTGTGCTTCTGGACTTTTACTAGACTTTAATTTATCAAAAGCTTCTTTTTTATCTAAATAAAGCGGAGCATTTTCTAACTGGTAAATCCATTGTTCGTCCGACTTGTTATCCTCTTTATCCCATAGAAGAATTTTTTCAGCATCAACATTTACTAATAGAGGTAAGCTTGTGTTAAACTCAAACGATTGCAAAGATTTAGTCATCCAAACGCGTTTTCTTTCTTTTCCACTATTTGTATATATGTCGATATCAATTGGAAGTTTAAATAATGGGAATTTTTCAAAATCTTGCTTTTGTTCAATTGTAACTGTTAGTTTGTTCGTTTCGTTATCATAAGATTGGTCAATAACAACATCTGGATGGCCTTTGTCGAAAAACCATTGGTTGAAGAACCAGTTCATGTCTTCACCAGTAATTTCCTCAAAGGAAAGTCTTAAATCATGTGCTTCACCTGTATTATACATCCTTTTTGTTAGATAGTCTTTTAGTGATAAAAAGAATGCTTCATCGCCAACATAATTTCGTAGCATGTTAAGGATTCTACCTCCTTTATTGTATGAATGACCATCAAACATTTGCTCACGAGTGTCATAATCAAACCAAATTAAATCGTGGTGTCCAGATTGATTTGCTTGTAATTTGTACCCATTCATTTCACCATAGGCATTTCTATCAGCTTCCATTCTTCCGTGTTCATACTCGTCCCATAAGTATTGACTGTAATTTGCGAAAGATTCATTCATAGGTAGATTAGACCATGATTCACAAGTTACTAAGTCACCAAACCAGTGATGAAATAATTCGTGAGCAATAATAGATTCGTTATCAGCGTCCAATAATTCCCTATCAGTACGATAAAGAAAATCTCCATGAATAACAGCAGAAGTATTTTCCATTGCACCAGAAACATAGTCACGTACTACAATTTGACTGTATTTATCCCATGGGTATTCAACTCCTAACATATCAGAAAATGCAGTTAACATTTTTGGTGTTTTTCCAAAAATAGCTTTAGCATATTGCTCCCACTCAGGCTCAACATAATAATTTACGGTCATTTTTGATCCATCTTTCCTTGTCCAAGAATCTGTAACAACTTTAAATTCACCAATACTCATCATAAATAGGTAAGGAGCATGTTTTTGGTCTTGTTTCCAGTAATCTGTTCGCGTACCATCGTTATTTTTCTTAGAACTAACCAGTTTACCGTTACTCAACGTTCTATATTTATCTTTTACAGTTATATAGATCTCTTGTGTAGTTTTTTCATTTGGAGAATCAATGGTGGGAAACCAACAAGAACTAGCCTGTGTTTCTCCTTGCGTCCAAATTTGTGGCATTGTATTTTTATCTTTCCCCAATGGATTAATAAAATATAATCCTTTATCGCTTGTAATAGCCGCACTACCTCCAGCCTCTAAATCGTTAGGTTTTGATGTGTAATCAATAAAAATCGTGTAGTTTTCTTTTCTTGTGTAGGTTTTATCTAGGTCAATAGTGATTTTTAAACTATCATAAGTGTAGTTAAGATCAGTATATTTTCCATTTTTAACTAATTGAACTTTATGAAGATCAAAGCCTTTAGCATCTAAAACAAGTTGATTCGTTTCATAAAAGAAAGGCTTTATTGTAAGCGTAGCTTTTCCAAGCAAGTGTTGTTTTTCCCAATCAAAAGAGACTTCTAGTTTTGTATGAATTAAGTCATTTACTTTTTTATTACTAGCTCTATAAATAGGTAGCTCTTTTATAGAATCACTTACAATAGCGTCCTCTTGAATAGTTAATTCTGGTAATGATAGTAATTCTTCTTCTTGATAGGTAGTTTGTTTAGCAACTTCTGTAGTTTGTTTGCTTGTCGTACATCCCATTACTAATAGTCCGAGTCCAAAAAGTAAATTATTTATTTTCATTGATAGATAGTATGTGATTAAAATCAATCAAATATATAGATATTCTTTAGGATTTAATCCAATGAATTTGATGAACGGGAAAAATTAATGATGAAGTATAGGTGTTGAATTAAAATATTAATCGTAATATTGCTATATAGTATTTTTAATATGGGGGTAACAAAAACTAATTTGTATACAGAGGAAGTGAACAAGATAGCCAGTTTGATGAAGGCACTAGCTCATCCTGCTCGTATAGCAATAATTGAGCACTTACTTAAAGTAGATAGTTGTATTTGTGGAGATATTGTAAATGAATTGTCTTTGGCTCAACCAACAGTATCTCAACATTTAAAAGAATTGAAATCAAGTGGGATTATTAAAGGAGAAATAGAAGGAGCTTCTATCTGTTATTGCTTAAATACGAATACTATTGAAAAAATAGGAGATTATATTGTTGGGATAAAAAGTAAACTAGCAGAAAAAAATAACTGCTGCTAATAATCAAAATTAAAAATCATGAAATTTACAGAATTTAAAAAAAGGTTAAGTGGGTTAGACGAAATTAACTTTAAGCTTGCTAATGGAACATCAGTTCCAAAGCATTTTCATATCACTGAAGCAGGATTAACTACAAAACAATTTATAGACTGTGGAGGTACAAACAGGGTAGAAAAATATTTAAGCTTTCAATTATGGGTAAGTGATGATGTTGATCATCGATTATTACCCGACAAAGTATTAAAAATTATAACCATTGCTGAAGAACTTTATGTTAAAGAGGACATAGAAATTGAAATTGAATATCAAACAGAAACAGTTAGTAGATTTGGACTGGCCTTTGAAGACAATACATTTATTTTAACAAACAAGTATACTGATTGTTTAGCGAAAGATAGTTGTGGAATCCCTGTAACAAAGCAAAAGAAACAATTAGCCAGTTTAGCTGTTGGCGAAACAAATAGTTGTTCCCCAGGTAGTGGTTGTTGTTAACTCTATAGATAAATGAAACCGCTGTTCTTAAAATATAAAAAGCCAATAGTAATAACAACTTCGCTTATTGTGTTACAATTAATTTGGGGGTTCGACCCTAAATTTTGTTTGATAAATATTGTTTGGTTAATGGTTTAATATGAAAATTAACGACCATAAAATTATTAATCTGCTAGATTCATACTAAAACAGATTAGTTCTCGTTTATTTCCTAACTTTAGACTATTGAACCTTTATAAACCAATGAATTTTAAATCCCTTTTAGCTTTAACTGGAACTTTTATTGTTTCTCACATTAGCTTTTCTCAAACATCTGCTCCTAAATACAGCAATGAATTCTTAAATATTGGTATCGGAGCAAAAAGTTTAGGGATGGGTAATTCAGCAATAGGTTATATTGATGATGTAACAGCAGCTTACTGGAATCCATCAGGTTTACTAAAATCAAAAGCACCAATGGAAATTGGTTTGTTACACTCAGAGTATTTTGCTGGAATTGCTAAATATGACTATGTAGGTTTTTCTAAACGAATTGATGATAAAAGTGTAGGAGCTATTTCTTTTATTCGTTTTGGAGTAGATGATATACCAAATACTACGCAATTAATCGATAAAGATGGTAACGTAGATTATGATCGTATAACTACTTTTTCTTCGGCAGATTATGCTTTTATATTTTCTTATGCCCGTAAAATGAAATATAATATTGATGCTGGAGCAAATTTTAAAATCATCCATAGAAGAATAGGCGATTTTGCTCAAGCATGGGGGTTTGGTATAGATGCTTCAGCAAGTTATGATTACAAAAAGTGGAAATTTGGGGCTGTTGTAAGAGACATAACTTCTACGGTAAATTCTTGGAGCTATACATTGTCTGATGAAGTAAAAGAAGTGTTTGACTCTACGAATAATGAAATTCCCCAAAACTCAACAGAATTAACCATACCTAGATTAGTTGTTGGTGCAGCAAGATCATTTAAATTATCAAAACAATTTAATTTACTAGCAGCTGCCGATTTGGATTTTACATTTGATGGAAAGCGCAATACACTAATTCGATCAAGCTTTGTTAGTGCAGAACCTAAACTAGGAATCGAACTTGGTTATAAAGGAGTCGTTTTTGTAAGAACTGGTCTAGGAAACGTACAATGGGTTCGTCAATTTGATGAAACTGAAAACTTATCAGCTCAACCTAACATTGGTCTGGGGTTAAAAATTAAAAACTTTTACATTGATTACGCTTTAACTGATATTGGAGATAACTCTATTGCACTTTATTCTAATGTATTTTCTGTTAGGTATCAAATAGGAAGAACAAATACTCCTCGAAGTACAACTACTCCTTGATCACAATTTTAAGTATCTTTAATGTAAGTTAACTTCATATGGCAACATTAAAATACATTTTATATTCATTTGCAGGCGTTCTTCTTATGATCAGTTGTGGAGAAAAAAAAGATACAAAGGGAACATCTGAAAAGGTAGAGCATAAAAGAAACAACTTTGTAGAAGAAGTTGAAAATGCGCATAAAAAAGAGAAATTCTTAAACAATGATGTCATTAGTTTTGATTTGGACTTGTCTTTTGGAGGGCAACCACGTTTAAATGGAAAGTTTATAACCAAAACAAACTCACAAGATGCTGTGATTATTTATAATACAGGAGATACCTTATACATAAATGATGATGATGTATTTGCATCAAGCTTATTTAAAGAACAAAAATCATTAAGGTTTGATGCCTATACTTGGACTTACTTTTTTCTGCTTCCATATAAGTTATCAGATCAAGGAGCGATGGTTGATGATTTAGGTTTAAAAAACGAGCATAAAAAAGCTAAGCTTACATTCGGAAAAGACGTTGGCGATGCTCCAGATGATTGGTATATGTTACATATTGATAAGCAAAACAATTTATTAGATTATGTAGCTTACATAGTAACCGCTAATAAAACGAAAGAAGAAGCAGAAGAAGATCCTCATGCTATTCGATATTTTGCCTACGAGCAGATAGATGGTATACAAATTGCTTCTCAGTGGGAGTTTTACGAATGGAGTGAAGGCAAAGAACTTTCAAAAAAAATAGGGGAGGCACAAATAAAAAATATTTCATTTGCTCCTGTTGATGAAACATTTTTCACCCCACCAAAAGGATATGTATCCATATGATGAAATTTATTACATATAGCGTAATTGCAGTTGTATTTTGGTCATTTACATTTTTGCCAGATCCCACCTATCAATTTGCGGTTTTAAAATACCGAGGAGGAGGGGATTGGTATGCAAACCCAACAGCAGTTCCTAATTTAGTGAAATACTGTAATAAGCAGTTAAATATGAATATTGATGAAGAAGTAGTTGAAGTGGACGTTGGGAGTCCTGAAATCTTTAATTATCCATTTATTCATATGACAGGACATGGAAATGTGGTGTTTAATGGAGATGATGTAGAAAACCTAAGAATGTATCTACTTTCAGGAGGATTTTTACATATTGATGATAACTATGGGATGGATCAATTTGTGCGAAACGAACTAAAAAAAGTTTTTCCTAATAAAGAGCTAGTAGAACTGCCCTTTAACCATGAAATCTACAAGCAGAAATATACGTTTACAAGTGGCTTACCTAAAGTACATGAGCATGATAATAAGGCTGCTCAAGGATTTGGAATATTTGATGATTACGGTCGATTAATGGTTTTTTACTCTTTTGAGTGCGATTTAGGAGACGGTTGGGAAGATCAAGAAGTGCATAACGACCCTCAAGACGTTAGAGAAAAAGCTTTGCAAATGGGAGCTAATATTGTACAATTTGCTTTTACTGATAATTAAATGTCTGATTTAATACTTAACCAAGTACTAGAGGTAACTCCAAGTCAAGAAATCTATCAAAAGTTAATCCAACAACTTGATAAAGATTTCAGGTTTACAGGCATCTCGTATGATTTCGAAACAATTGAACCGCAGTATTTAATGAATGCATTGGTTGATGTTGTTGAACATCTACTAAGCAAAGAATATGCTACATTTTTAAATTTATTATACCGTATAGACATACCAGAATCTAAAGTTAAACCTATTGATGGTTATACTTTAGAACAGTCAATTGCTATTTTAATTGTAAAACGCCAATGGTTAAAAGTTCAATTAAGGATGAAGTATTCGTCTTGATTAACTTTACTTCCAAGCTGGGCAATATACTTTTTTATATCTAGTGGTTTTTTGCTTTTTAGGCTTGGGTTTTCTGCATCCTGGGCTTTTCATAATGTTAAATCTTAACACAGCATAAACATCAGCTGCATAAATATCAGTTGGAACAAACAAAGGTAAAATATGATCTGTACCAACACTTAATGGCCCCATTCGTAATGCTAGTCCAATTTGTGGATGCTTGTAGTTTTGTAATGTAATTGGAAGTCCAACACCAAACCATTTTGATTCATAACGAGCAGATAAAGCTAAAAGATTGTCTCTTTCTGCTCCGTAAAAACTTGGAACCGTAATTTTTTGAATGACTGAAGCGTTTAAATAAATGTAATCATTCACATTATAGTCAAACTGACCACTAATTGCAGTAGGTAATGAAGTATTAAATGTTCTAGAAGGGTTAAGAGTAGCATCGCTTCCTTCTTCATAAATTGCTTCTAGCTCTTCGGTAGTCATTTCTTCATTAAAGTTTGCAGCTTGCGCTTCATTTTTAAAATTGATATATCCAACATCTATTAAGGAGACTCCAATTTTATATTTATAGTTAACGGTTCCACAATTATATAATGTTGAGTGAGGAGTATAGTAACTCACTTCATCTTTCATTTTTTTGTAAGTAAGTCCAAAGGATGTTCCCCAGCCTCTTCCTGCATTTAAAGAGAAATTAGCATAGCTGTATTTACCATCAAGGTTATTTAATGTAGCATTTCCATTGGCTATGTTAACATTAGCATTGTTTATAATAAGGTTAGCGTTTCCAAACCCAAATAAACGATTAACCGTTAAGCCTCCAGTAATATAATGTTCCCCTTTATTAAATAATACTTTTCCAACTGTAACACCAACTTGTCCCCATGCCATACCTTTAGCTCTTGCAAAATTGGAATTATAGGTGCCATCAGCAGGAGTGTTAGTTTCATCGTTAATTACATTAGCAAGCTCGCCAGGGATTCCTTTGGCGTTTGCAATTACTCTAGCACCACTGTGTATAGCAATAGCATAATTTCCTAAAGAAATACTAGCTCCTAATCCATCAATCTCCACATCTGAGTAACCTGAATATTTATTTCTGTTTTCATTGAATGATACTTCTTCAGCTCTATTGATATAAGTTGATTGATTTAAAAAAGCAGCATTGTTTCTACCATAAGTATGAGCGCCAATTATTTGAACACTTAACCATGGTTTTTGATCGACAATTGCAGAAGGATTTAATTTTAAACCTTGTAGGGGTTGATAATTATCTAAAACTACTCCTATACTTTCCTGTGTAAATGCTACTCCGTATGAGATAGTTGTTATAAACAAAACTATCTTTTTTCTTAAACCAATCATAAGCCGATTTTTAAGGTAAACGAGTAGAATGTTACATGGATGCCATTTTAGAAATATAAATTATTAACGGAATAACACATTAAAAGTTTCATTTATAACAAAAAAAATCCTGGCTTTTGACCAGGATTTAATATAATATGAGTGTTTTTTACTGTTTGTTTATCAGCTTAGAAGAGGTTTTTTCATTACTAATTAATGTTAATACGTAAGATCCTTTAGCAAGATCAGAGACATCAATAGAGGAAATGTTACTACTCCTATTAGAACGGATAATTTTTCCTTGTAAATCTGTTATAACATAGCCATTAATTTGCGTTTTGCTAGTAATGTTTATTTTGTTTTGAGCAGGGTTAGGATAGAAAGAGAAATCAAACGACTGATTTTCGTTGATGCTACTCGCAGGATCAACATACTCCCAGTTAACTCTTCCATTTAAAGTTCCACCGCTTGATACATCATAAGACACTAAAGATACTTTAACTCCGCTGTGATTAGACTCATAAATATGACGAAATTGAATGGTTGCTGAAGAGTCAAAAACAGTCCACGAACCTGAAATTTTAGCATAAGTTATAGTTGTGTCATAAGTTGTATCACTAGTTCTTAAAACATCAAAACTACCCGTTGGCATAATAGCAGTTCCATATGCATCAGCATGTCTAATTTGAGTACCTCTTGACTCTAACCTTATAGAATCAATAAAAGCAGGAGCATCAAAATCTGATGCAGGTCCTTTTGCAATGAATTTATAGTAATCTTCATAACGATCGTTGTAGTTCATTGGGAATTGAGCTATTTGTTGACTGTTAGAAAATTGAGCTAATGTATTGTTATAACCAATACCAATTATCTCGGCTTTAGTAGCTTCTTTCTTTATATAGCTCAATGCAACTAATCCAGCTAAGTCTATTTCTAGAACAACGTTAGCATCTGGGAATTCTGCGAATTGTGGAGCAGTAGTAGGGTCGATACCATAAGCAGTATCTCTTTTTTGATCTTCTAAACTAGAAAAATCCCAAGTTTGATTAGCACCAGCTGCTGTTACAGTAATAGAAGAGGTACTATCATATGTTGTAATTATTTCATCTCCAGCCGATACAAAATCGCTTGAAATCATTGTTATTTGAGAGAAGCTAGAAACTCCAATCATACTTGCTAATAATAATGTAATTTTTTTCATAAATGGGTTAAATTTTTTGATTTCAAAATGTGAATAGTTTTAAAGAGAAATTTTACTTCTCATCGTTGTACTTAGAAGGACATTTTAATTGCACTTCTGTAGCCATAAAAGCTTCTTTGTCTCGGCTTGCTTTACCAGTAATAACAACATTGTCTGATCGATCAAAGTGCTCAGGAACTGTTTGGTTTAAATATACTTTACACGCTTTACCTTCTTTGTCGATCATGTTAAATACAACTAAATTTGCTTGACTTTTGATAGGAGACTCTTTATCCAACTTGCCTACTACAGTAAATGTTTTTCCTTCGCTATCAAAAGCTTGCGAAAAATTACCATACGTACTAGCGTTAGCCGTAAATCCGAATATAATAGCAATAGCTACAGCAACTAACAAAATAAGAATGATTTCAACTTTTTTCATAGTGATTGTTCTTCAACCAAAGATACAAACTTTTCATTCAAGCTGTTTAATTTTGTGAATGATTCATCGTGTTAAATCTATTGCTAGGCAACAGAATTATTAAAAATGGCACTAAAATTAAGAATCTGGTAGATTTGAATTGAGAGTGTTTTTATTAGTCTCTTGATCCTTGGAGTTAGGTACATAAAAGGCATGTCCAATGTTAAGATAGCAGTTCCCATAATTAATTTTTTAATGATTTAACTATGAGACGTGTTATGTGCTATTAGACGTTGGTATTAATTGGTGCTAATTATTTTTCGGTCTTTATAACCAATTTAAGGTGGTTAGTTTTGGGATTTTTTTCTCTTTTTAACTTTACTCATAGCATAGGCAACATAAACTACTGCTACAATTGCAACTACCGAAATAACAAGTTCAATAACTTGAAACCCCATAAATTTTTGAAACCAAAACGATACTTGTTCTTCTTCTTGGTTAGTGGACTGAGCCATTAACGAGTTTGCACCTAGCAAAATCGAAAACAGTGTAAGATTTAACGTTTTCATAATAAGGTGTTTTATTAGTAAACGTTAAAAATTGTGTGTTAGTTGCGTATTTCGTCTTCTAACTTCTTGATTTTTAATTCTGTTTTAATTAAAAAGAAAATAATTCCTATCAAAACCACAGATAAAACAGCTACTACAATATAAATTTTTCCAGATTCGTGTAATGTTTGGTCTATCCCAGACTCACTGCTTTGACCAAAGCCTAAACTAGCAATGGTAACTGCTAGAAGCAACAAAAAATATTTCTTAATAGCTGTCATTAATTGTATTATTTAATTTTTCAAGTCTTACTTTAATTTGAAGTATCCATATGCCTAAACCAATCCATCCAATAACTGCTGGATAGAAAACCATTCGCAAGGTGTTATCAAGATCATACGCTCCAAATGCAGGATTTCCTCCATTACCAGGGTGTAATGAGTCGTATATCCTTGGTAGTATCATAATAAAAACCAACATGAGTACAAAAGCAAAAATATTATAGACCGCACTTACTTTTGCTCGTTGATGTTCGTCACTAATAGAGCTTCTAAGAATTCTATACGCAATATAAATAAGTGTGCTTATAGCTGCTCCATTAAGTTTTACATCGTTTGCCCACCATCCGGTTAAGGAGAATAGGGGGGTATGATCGCTCCATGTGAATTTTGCCCATATAGCGCCAGTTATAATACCTAAAACAGCAAATAACAAACCAATATTAACTGCTTGAGAAGCTTTTAAATCATGAGCTAGATTAAATCCATTTAAATAACGAATAGAGGATAAAAATGAAAGAAACAACAATACCATCATGGTAAACCACATAGGTACATGAAACATTAAATTTCTAATGGTCTCATTTAACAACAACCTGTTAGGGAATCCTAATGATTTGTTAGTAGAATTAACTGTTTCGCAGTTAGCAGGGGTAAAGCTTTCAGTTTTATCAGCCTCATAAACCTTGATGATTTCAGGAGCAAAAATGGTATAATCAGGAGTTGAAAGATTTAAATGAAGATTTTTTGCAGGTAATTCTTTCGGAATATTAACCGTAAAAGTAATTTCTTGATTATTAGTTGCTTTAATGTTGTTTAAGCAGGCAATCGCTTTTTTTTCATAGCTGATATAGCCACTAATATTATTGGTGTATTTATCAAAAGCTGTGTTATAACCAGTAGCAGTAACTGTGTTATAACCTATTGATAGGTTAGTGTTTGATAGCTTTGAGATATCAGGACGGAGTGGTACAATAAATGAAAAGATAACTACATAAAGTAATATCAAAACAGTTAATATTTTCCACCAGAGTCCTTTCATTTTACTGTCTCCAAAGGTAAGGAAATAATAAAAACGCTAATGTGACAACCATCATATTTATAGCACTCAGCATTATTATTTGATCAGAAATATCACTCCAACTACCTCCTTGCATTCCTAAACTGGTAATTTTTATAGCAATTAAGAGTGTGGGGAGCACAATAGGAAAAGCCAAAATAGCTAATATTCCTAAGTTATTATTTGTCTTTGCAGCTATTGCACTTACTAATGTTAATGTAGATGATATAGCAAAACTGCCTAATACTAAGCCAGTGATAAATATTAGTGGAGTAGTTGAACTGTTATCTGTTTGGATAAAAACACTAAACAAGAGATAAGCTATAATAACTAATACAAAAGTTAATAGTGTGTTATAAATAATTTTACCCAATATTAAAGCTCGGGGATTAACAAGAGTATAGATAAAAAGTTGATAAGATGAGTTTTCGTTAGCAAACGATTTTGAAATAGCATTAGTAAGTGAAAACAAAATAATAATCCAAAATACACCGTTCCATATAACAGTATTTTCTAAGGACTTAAAAGTTAAGTAACAAACAAAAACAGTACTAACTATATACATGATGATAGAACTCATGAATTGTTTTTGCTTGAGCTCTAAATTAAACTCGTGCTTAATAAGATGTAGAATTTGTTTGATCAAGATGAGTAAGTTTCTTAACTCTTTACCAAAGATAAGTATCTATTCAATTATACCTAACTAAAAGTTATTTTGAACTGGTTTGATTTAATATTTCTTTTAACTCGTCAATCTGTTTTTGAAGACTATCATCCACCTTGTTTTGATTCTCTATAGACGTCTTTAATGCATCATTATCTTTAGATAATTGATTGTTTTGATTTCTTAACGACTCAATAATTTCTTGTTGCTCCTTAATGGCTTCTATCAATATAGGTGTAAATTTACTGTAATCAACTCCTTTGTATCCTTCTTCGTTTGTTCTCACGAGTTCGGGGTAAATTTTTTCAACTTCTTGGGCAATTACTCCAATTTGATTTCCTTTTCCAAAGCCTTGCTCTTGGTGTTCTTCTTTCATTTGATAGGATACTCCTCTAAGTTTAAGTGTTTGTTCTAGGGCATTATTGAGAGGAGCAACATTTTTTTTGTAGTTACTATCTGATGGTGTAATAGTACCGCTTGCTAATATATTACCTGTAACATGTAGTGCTTCAGTTGGTGTAATTGTATTAATACCAACTCTTCCTCCAGATCTCGATTGAACAATTAAAACATCATTTTTTGCTCCTAAATTATTACTGCTTCTAAAAACAAATCCTCCATCTTGCTCTGGATCATTTCCGTCCATAGCCTCAAATATCATCCAATCTCTAAATTGAGTTTGGTAGTTTGTTTCAGTTAAAATTCTAAAATGTCTATCGCTTCCTGGTTGTGTAAAGTTGTTACCAATAGGATTCGTTCCTATTTCTAGATGAATTCTAGTATCTGTTGAATCTGTTGTTGGTATACCAGCTAATCGAGCGACTCCATTAACAACCAGTTTCTCTTCGGGAGCAGTGTTGTTAATTCCTACGTTTCCATTAGCAGTAAGTACCCTCATGTGCTCAGTATACCCAGCTCCACCAAAAACATCAGCTCCAGAAGAAAAAATTAGATCACCACTCCCATCATTATTTCCATTTGATACGAGAAAGGTATTGTCTTCAGAAACAATATATCCTTGCTGTCTCATCCAAATGTCTGGAGCTATTCCAATACTATTCTCGGGGTTCATTCTTATTGCGTCCCTAACAAAAAGTGTGTCTTGTAAGTATTCGTTCCCTTGGACATGTAATAATTGTGTTGGAGCAGGAGTTCCAATTCCAACTTTTCCACTACCTTTTATTCGCATTCGCTCTGCAGAGGCTGTACCACCTCTAAAAATAACATCACCATCATCTCCAAAAGCGGGATCAGTAATAATGGCCAAATCACCAGCTCCTGCAACAGGAGTAAGAATTTGTATTGTAGCTTCAGGACCAACAGTAATGTCCATACTATTATTCGTGTTACCGTCCATGAACTGTATTTCATTTCCATCAACCGGTGGCTTAAACTGTAAGTTATTTCCATTACTAGCTATTATTCGTGCGTTTGCATCGTTTCTTCCAAGATAAAATTCATCACTTGCTTCAACATCCAATCTTCCTTGAGGAGTAGTAGTAGCAATACCAACATTTCCATTGGTATCTAAAACTAAATTTCCATCTGCAGTTAGTGAATTTTGCTTATAAGACTCCAAGCTAATATGGTCTGACTGATAGGTTACCTGAAATTTCCCTGAATTAGCAATACCCCCAGTAGGTAATGCTCCAGTTGATGGATTTCTATTAAAACCGAGAGAACCATTAATGATTGAGCTATTACCGTTAACCGTTAATTGATTGCTTGGTGTAGTTGTACCAATGCCAACATCACCTAGTGTATATACTGGAGAATTAATATTTGTAGGGGAGTTAGTTGTTCCTAATTCGTACCAATCAGCATCTTTAATGCTATCTCTTAAATAACTCACCAAGCTATCGTAAGCTAGTTTTTTTATAACTCCATTTGTGTTGGAAGATAAAAGGTTAGCTATTTCTAGTGTATCTATAATGGTTCTTAATCTTAATTCTCCATTAACGTCTAGTTTATGTGTTGGATCAAAAGCTCCTATTCCAACATCACCTAAGTTATTGACTCTAATTCTTTCTATTCCATTATTTGCATTTATAAATATTGAATTGCTTGATGCTAGTGCTGTTGTGTTTTCTGGTCCTGCAATTGAATAGTTTTTTGAACCAATAACAATGTTATTATCTCCAACGAAATCTCCTCTTATTGAGTTTCCAATGTATGTTCCATTAGAGCTAGCCGAGACATCAAAGCCGGCTAATTGACCTATTCCAATGTTACCATTACCTGTACTATTAGCAATGGCATCAGTACCAACACCTATATTATTGCTGCCCGTTATATTGTTTCTTAAACTCCTTAAGCCAATTCCTATGTTGCTCGTGCCACTAGTAGCATATTGTAAAGCTGTTTCTCCTAGAGCAATATTAAAACTACCATCAGTATTACTTTGTAGCGTGTTAATTCCAACTCCAACATTTCCTCTACCGGTAAGGTTATCTTGAAGTGAAGAAACACCAATAGCATTGTTGTGTATACCCGTTGTATTGTTTGATAATGCCCCTAAGCCTACTGCTACATTATTGTTTCCAGTGGTGTTTGCAGATAGTGCATTGTTACCAACTACAGTATTCGTGATTAGATCTCCTCCTCCTCTTCCTACACGAATGTTGTTTATCGAGGCATCACTATTAGCACCAGCTGTTTCTAATATATATGTAGGGGAGTTGGTGCCTATACCAACATTTCCATAAGTAAATATAGAGTCGTTGATGCTGTTAGCAGATGCTGTTGTGCCTACTTCATACCAATCATGATCTTTAATAGGAGATAAATCAATATTAGAAGAATTTCCATTTTCAATATAGATAGTTAGTTCATCATCGGTTAGTGTAATAGAGTCAATATTTTGATCATCAGACCCTAATGAAGTAGCGAGTCTTATCCATTTCGTTGAATCAGTATCCCAATAGTAATAACCAGGTTGAACATCATTGAACGTGTTACCTGAAAAATTAGTATTGAATACCAATAAACTATTGGCAGGGGTATTAATTGGTGCTGCTATTGTTCGATTTGTTAAGCTAACACGAGTAATTAAAACTCCTTTTTGATCTGTTCCATTTTCAATTTCTAGCATAGCAGAAGGGTCTGGTGTACCCACAGTTGGAGCTATCTTAACCCCTTGCTGAGAAAAAGAAAATCCAGTTATTAATAGGAGTAATACAAAAATAATATACTTGTTTATCATTGTTTATTGACTTAAAGATTGGTTTATTTTATCAATTTGACTTTGAAGCCTTTTTTCCATAACATCACGTTCGTCTAATTGACTTTTTAGAGAATTATTTTCAGATTTTAAATTTTGAACTTGTTTATCTAGTTCCTTTATTGCTTCTATTAATATAGGGGTAAATTTACTGTAGTCTACCCCTTTATATCCAGTCTCTGGATTTGTTTTAACGAGTTGAGGATATATCGCTTCGACTTCTTGTGCAATTACACCAATTTGAACTCTATCTTCAAACCCTTTGGATTTAAATTCTTCTTTCATCGTGTAAGTAACACCATTTAATTGATGAAGCTTGAGTAGTGCAGAATCAATAATTGATATATTTTCCTTAAATCTCTTGTCAGAAGGGGTAATGGTACCACTAGCTAAAATGTTACCAACAACTTCTAAAGCTTCGGTAGGGGTTTCGGTGTTTATACCTACTCGCCTTTGACTAATTATTGCAGAGATTGTAGGGGTCCAAACTCCAGCAGTAACTCTTCCTACATTAAAAATATCATGCCCTGCTGTATTGTCACCTATATTTAACCTTAGTTCAGTTGAATCAATGCCAGAATTATATCTAGCCATCCAAATGAGGTCACTGTTTTCTGATCCGAAAATTGGGTTAGTTGGCCCTCCTGAAAAGTATAAGCGGTCTCCATAGCCCGCAACAGGACCAGCTCCAGCCGCTGTAGTTATACCAATTCTTACTGAGCCATTTACATGTAAACGATCAGTGGGAGTAATTGTACCAATACCTATTCTAGCGGTTTCTCCTCCTTGATCATCGAAATGCATCCAAACGTTACCGCCACCAGCAATTGGAGATTGGGGTAGATTGGCTCCATCTTCTAGCTCAACAAATTCTAAATCCTCGCCATTTCTTCTAATCATTATGTTACCTGCAGAAAATTTAAGTCCAGATTGGTCTGCATTTATAATAGCGTTACCAGTTTCAATATGTAAAATTTCCAATGGGTCGGTTGTACCAATACCAACTTCTCCAAATTCATTGAGTGTAAAATGAGAGTTTTCTAAGTTTCCCGAACCATTATCTAAAACAGATAAATGAAGTTTGTTTTCGTTCGGACCGGTTGTGCTCATAAACATACCAGAAAAACCGTTGGGAGTTATATCCTTCATGATTACCCCTCCTCCAAAAAAACCTTCGGTTAGTATGGCAGCTTGTCTATTGGTTATGTTAAATAAGTTCCCGTTATCGATATGTAAGCTATAAGAAGGATTCAGCGTTTTAATACCAACATTTCCCAAGGTGTAAATAGAATCATTTATGTCGTTAGGAGTTGTATTGGTGTTTGATTTGTACCAATCTAAATCTTTGATGCTATCTTTTAAATAACTTACTAAGCTATCATAGGCTAATTTTTTTATAACACCATTGGTGTTGGCTGTTAGTAGGTTCGCAACTTCTAGCGTGTCATTAACAACCCTAACCCTTGCTTCTCCATTAACATCTAGTGTGTGAGTAGGGTTAATAGTACTTAAACCAACTCTTCCTGTGTTTCTAACGGTCATATGCGTAGCTGCAGTTCCTACTGATTGTACGTTAAACCCTCCACTAGTTCCAACACCTGTATTTGTAATTACATTGATTTCTGCTCCTCCAGAGCTATTCCTTAATTCCAATATGTTGTTTTCTGTGGCAGTTTCGTAACCTAAGCCCCCAGTATAATTACCATCTCCTCTTGAAATTTCGATATAACCCGCTTCATTATTGTTACCAATTCTAATTTGTTTATGAGTTCCTTGTATATCTAAGGTAGTAGAGGGTGAGTTCGTTCCTATCCCTACATGACCCAAAGTATAAATTGTGTCATTAATATTATCCGCAGACTCATTTAAACCTATCTCATACCAGTCATGGTCTTTTAAAGGGGATAAATCAATACTTGATGAGTCACCATCTTCAATAAATATAGAAAGGTTAGCGTCAACTAAAGTCAATGAGTCTATGTTTTGATTATCAGAGCTAGCAGTAGTTAAAAGTCGAATCCATTTGGTTGAGTCTGTATCCCAGTAATAATAACCAGGCTGAACATCGTTAAAATTCGTGCCAGTAAAATTAGTGTTGAAAACCAAAAGACTATTAGCAGGTGTGTTAATCGGGTTTGTAATAGTTCTGTTTGTTAAGCTTACTCTAGTAATTAATATACCTTTTTTATCAACTCCATTTTCAATATCTAAAAGGGCAGATGGATCAGGAGTTCCAATGGTCGGAGCTATTTTAACCCCCTCTTGTGAGTAAAAGGAAAAACTGGTTATTAAAAAAATAATAATAAGTGTGTTATGATATCTTAAAGCCAATACAAATAAATTTTTATGAAATAAATATACCAGTAAATTATTACAAGATAAACGAATAACTAATTAAAAAGGTTGCTTTACAAGTTCTTTCAAAACTCAGCGTTAATCACGGGTTAATATGATGCTTTATAGAAAAGTATTTACTATCTTTGAGGGCATTAAAAAGACACCTAAAAACAGTTTAATGCAACAATCTAAAATAGTCAAAGAAGGATTAACTTACGATGATGTTCTTCTTATTCCAGCTTATTCAAATGTTTTACCTAGGGAAGTTTCTTTAACTTCTAAGTTTACGAGAAATATAACCATAAATACTCCTGTTGTTTCAGCTGCAATGGATACGGTTACAGAGTCTAAACTAGCAATTGCTATCGCTCAACAAGGAGGTATAGGTGTTATTCATAAAAACATGTCTATCCAAGAACAAGCTACTGAAGTTAGAAAAGTAAAAAGGTCTGAAAGTGGAATGATTCAAGATCCTGTAACAATTAGCGAGAGTTCGTTAGTTGGAGATGCTTTAAACTTAATGCGTGAACATGGAATAGGGGGAATACCAGTAGTAGATAGTAATAAAACATTAAAAGGAATTGTTACTAATAGAGATTTGAGATTTGAAAAAGATTTGTCTAAATCTATTGTTGAGGTAATGACTTCAACTAATTTGGTAACTGCAAAGCAAAAAATAGACTTGTCAGAAGCTGAGCAAATCTTACAAAAAAATAAGATTGAAAAATTACTAATTGTTGATGAGAACAATAAGCTAACAGGTTTAATCACTTTTAGAGATATTATAAAGGTAAAAGAGCACCCAAACTCATGTAAGGATACATACGGTAGATTAAGAGTTGCTGCGGCAGTTGGTGTAACTGATGATACGCTAGACAGAGTGAAAGCTTTGTATGATGCGGGTGTAGACGCTATAGTTATTGATACTGCTCATGGCCATTCTCAAGGTGTAGTTGACAAATTAAAAGAAGTAAAACAAAACTATCCTGATTTAGAAGTAATAGTTGGTAATATAGCCACAGCAGCAGCTGCAAAAATACTAGTGGATAATGGAGCGGATGCTGTAAAAGTTGGTATAGGTCCTGGCTCAATCTGTACAACAAGAATAATAGCAGGTGTTGGTGTGCCTCAGTTATCGGCTGTTATGGATGTAGCTGAAGAATTGGCAGGAACCGGAGTTCCAGTTATTGCAGATGGAGGTATACGGTTTACAGGTGATTTAGTAAAAGCAATAGCTGCTGGAGCTAGTAGTGTAATGCTTGGAAGCATGTTTGCAGGTGTAGAAGAATCCCCAGGAGAAACAGTTATTTATCAAGGAAGAAAATTTAAAACCTATAGGGGGATGGGGTCTTTAGAAGCAATGAAAAAAGGGTCTAAAGATCGTTATTTTCAAGCTTCTGAAAGTGATGACAAAAAACTTGTTCCAGAAGGAATTTCTGGAAGAGTTCCCTATAAAGGTCATTTGAGCGAAGTAATGCATCAACTAGCTGGTGGATTAAGATCTGGAATGGGGTATTGTGGTGCAAAAGATATTGAAACACTAAAAAATGATGCCCAGTTTATTAAAATTACCGCTGCTAGCATGAGGGAGAGTCACCCGCATGATGTTGCAATAACAAGTGAAGCTCCTAATTATAGTTTGAAATAAACCGAATAATAATGTAAATTCAAATCCGTTTCTAATTTTTAAATATTTTTAAATGATGAAGAAGTCACTTTTTTTAGCTTTCGCAGTATTCGTTAGCTTATCATTGAAGTCTCAAAAAGATCCAGTTTTAATGACGGTTGATGGTAATGATGTTCATCAATCAGAATTTATTGCTATTTATACCAAAAATAATCCGAACCCAAAGTATGATAAGGCTTCTTTAGATGAGTACATGGACTTATTCATTAAGTATAAGCTTAAAGTTACTGAGGCTGAGAATTTGAAGATGGACACTATTTCCAAGTTTCAACGAGAATTGGCAGGTTATAGAGAACAATTATCAGAGCCTTACTTAACAGATAAAGAAGTAAACGAGCAACTTGTTCGCGATGCTTATTTCAGAACAACCAATCAAATAAAAGCATCGCACATACTTATCCAAGATGTTAATGCGAAGGAAGCATCGAGAAATCCAAAGCCAGCAGGACAAGCAGAACTTGATAAAATTAACTCAATTAGAGACGAGATTGTTTCTGGAAGAATATCATTTGAAGATGCTGCTGTTAAATATTCTCAAGACCCATCAGCAAAAACTGGAAAAGGAAGCTTAGGTTATTTTGGAGCTTTTCAAATGGTTTATCCTTTTGAAGAAGCAGCCTTTAATACTAAAGTTGGAGAGGTTTCTGAGCCTGTAAAAACACGTTTTGGTTATCATTTAATTAAAGTAGATGATCAAAGAAAAACAAGGGGACAAATCTTAACGGCTCATATTTACATCAAAGCTCCTGAAAACACATCAGAAAAAGAAGTGGCTCAGGCAAAACGTAAAATAGATGAGATCTATCAGCGTTTACAAAAAGGAGAAGACTTTAGTGATTTAGCTAAAAAATATTCAGAAGATAAAACATCCTCTTCTAATGGAGGAAAGCTTAATTGGTTTTCTGAAGGGAAGTTACTACCAAAGTTTGAAGAAGCTGCTTTTGCTTTAGAAAATAATGGAGATTACTCTAAACCTGTTAGAAGTTCATATGGGTTTCACATCATTAAACGTTTAGATTATAAGCCAGTTCCACCATTCGAACAAATGGAAGGTGAGTTAACAAGAAAAATTGCTAAAGATGCCAGAAGCAATAAATCAAAAGCAAGCTTTATTAATAAACTTAAAAAGGAATACCATTTTAAAGATTATTCACACAAATGGATAGTTGATTTAACCAACGAATACTTAAAACCAGACTCATTAGAAGATGTGGATTTTTCGGGGAGAATAGAGAAATACTACGATAACTTGGCTTTTAAATATAGCATTAAAGGAGGTTGGTTAGCTAAGAAGACAAAAGTGTATGCTGGTGACTTTATTGATTTGCTAATAAACAAAACAAAAAATGTAAAGCTTAATGTGCAAGAGGAATATGATGCATGGGTAGCTAGAACATTAATGGATTTTGAACGTTCACGTTTAGAAGTGAAGTACCCAGAGTACAAAGCTTTAATGAAGGAGTACAAGGATGGCATACTTTTATTCGAACTAACAGATCAAAAAGTTTGGAAAAAAGCATCTCGGGATACTACTGGTCTTAAGGCATTCTACGAAGCCAATAAAAACGATTATATGTGGAGTAAGCGAGCTGATGTTGAGATTTATACTTCAAACGAAGAGGATATAATCAAAAAGGCAATGAGTATGGCAAATAGCGGTAAAAATGGAAATGAAATCTTAAAGGAAAGTAACCAAACATCAGAACTAAACTTAAATTTAGACTCCGATATTTACGAAATTGAAGAGAAAGAAGAACTAAAGGATAAAAAGTTAAAAGTGGGAGTAAACGGACCGTACAAACTGGATAACAAATTCTATTTTATCAAGGTTCATCGTCTTATTGATCCAGAGCCTAAAAAACTTGAGGATACAAGAGGTATGGTTATTTCTGATTATCAAAACCAATTAGAAAAAGAGTGGATTAAAGAGCTTAAAGAAAAGTACCCAATTACAATTAATGAAAAAGTGCTTTATTCAGTTGGAGACAATAAATAAATCGAAATGATTATCTCTAAAAAAAAGCCTTTTTATCCAGTTAAAAAAAAACTTTCTAAATACTTAATTGATTTTGATAGACAGCAAGAAATTCCAATAAAATACGAAGATCTTCTACAATCTAAAGGAAGTTTTCCTTTAGAAGATTTGAAAGGAAACGATACACTTTGGGAAACATTAATGTACGATCCTTATGCTTGGGAAGAAATTAATGAGCACTTAACATATATGTATCTCATGCTTAAAATGGAGGGAGATACAACAGCAATGCCTCATTTAAAAGTTGATCGCATTGATTATTGTACTTTTGGAAACTCAAAGCCCTTTCGTGTTCGAATTATTAATCAATTTAACGATAACTACGATTATTTTTACGTAAAAAAGGTAGATGCATCACGTATTTATGGTTTAGAGTTAGAGCATATTCTTTCTCCAAACCGAATCAATTACTTAGTTGATGAAGATACACTCATTGAGGAGCATATTTCTGGCATACCAGGAGATCAATTTATTAAATACGATTTAAATCGTGACTCCTTAAACAAAGTAAGGTTGGCCAAAGAGTTTATCAAGTTCAATGAACGTTGTTTTGTAAAGCTGTTAGGAGATATGAGATCATACAATTATGTAATTGATGTAACACCAGATTTTGATGCAGAACAATACCGTGTACGAGCAATTGATTTTGATCAACAATGTTACGAAGGGAATAAAAAAATGTACTTATCACAGTTCTTTGTGGAGAACTATCCAATCGTTCAGTTTTGTATTGATACAATGAATGCAGAAACTACCTATCAATACCAGCTCGAAGAGCGCACGCTAATCAAAAAAAGGTATCATTCTTCTGAAAAAAAGATGAAAAGATTGATTAACTGCATGAAAGTAGATAAAATTTCAACCCCAGAAAAAATGAAGCAGCTTAAGGAAGAATTAAATGAGCATCATAGTACAGACTCATTTAGCGTTTGTAAAAGTATGGGGGAGATATTGAGTAATCAAATGGACATTATGTTACATGGGAAATAAACTTTTCTTATTCTTTATTGTATTGTTTTGCTCGTGTGTAAAGCTCGAAAAGGCAGATTTAGTTGTTCATAACGCCAAAATATATACCGTAAATCCAGAGTTTGAAATAGCACAAGCAATGGCGATTAAAGATGGTAAGATTATCGCAATAGGCAAGGAGCATGAAATGAAAAATAGGTTTCGTGCAGATCAATTTTTAGATGCTCAAACAAATCCAATTTATCCAGGTTTTATTGATGCACATGCTCATTTGTTAGGCTATGGACTAAATGCCCAAGGGGTTTCGTTAAAAGATTCTAAAACGGTAGAGCAAATTGAAGCGAGCTTATCAGGTTTTATAAAAGATAAACCCAGCCAAGATTGGATAATGGGTTATGGTTTATCAAATACATTACCTAATGATAAATTATTTAATGCATTAAACACTCAATTCCCCACTCATAAAATATACATATGGTATATCGATGGACATAAAATGATTGTAAGCGAGAATGCCTTAAGTGAGGTGTTCCCTGATGCTGAGATAAAAAATGGCGTGTTAAACGATGAACAAATTAATTTCTTTTTATCAAAAGTCACTTACACACGCAAGCAAAAAAAGCAAGCTGTTCGTTATGCACAAGATGCTTGTGTTAAGTTAGGACTTACTTCAGTAACAGATGCAGGTATAACCAAAGATGAAGCCGAACTTTACAAATACCTAGACCAAGAAAATCAATTAAAAATTAGGGTATATGGAATGCTAAAACCATCACCAGAAACAATGGAAGATGCTTACAAAGGAGTTTATCAAGGTGATAAGGTAACCATACGTTCATTTAAACTTGTTGCAGATGGTGCATTAGGTTCTTCAACTGCTTATTTATTAGAAAACTACCTTAATCAATCTCAAAAAGGAAATTTACTAATAACAAAAGATAGTTTGATAGCATTAGCTGAGCTATGTAAAGAAACAGGTTTCCAATTGAATGTACACGCCATAGGTGATGGAGCATTTAGATTAGTGAGTGAAGGAATGGGAGAGGTTTTGGAAAGAACAAACGATTTAAGGTGGAGAATTGAACATGCTCAAATGACTCACCCTAATGATGTAAACAATTTAAGTAAATACTCTATTTTACCATCTGTTCAACCTTCTCATGGTCTGTCAGATGAATCTTGGGTAGAAAGTAAAATTGGAGCTAATCGTTTAACAGATTCTTATCAATTAAAAACATTGTTAGATCAAAACGGTATGATAGCTTTTGGTACGGATTTTCCAGTAGAAGAAATAAACCCAATCAAAACATTTTATTCAGCTGTAGTGAGGAAGCCAAAAGATGGCCCAAAAGCTTATTTAGAAAATGAAAAAATAGGGCGAATCAAAGCCTTGAAAGCAATGACGTATTGGAATGCAATAGCCCAACATCAAGATTCAGCTATTGGTTCACTAGAAATAGGTAAAGAAGCTGATTTTATTATACTTTCAAGAGATATCATCACAGCTCCAGAAGATGAAATCATGGAGACTCAGGTCCTTGCTACTTATATAAAAGGTAAAGCTGTTTTCAAATCTGAATAAATGCCACTAGCACCCATTTTGTTGAATATTAGTACTGTTAGAAGAGGTTTGATATTTATTTAGACATAAAATTTTGTTTAGAACAAAAGAAGGCTGATTCATCAAAAAAGTTTATATTTCTATTTGAAATAACATTTGTTAAAAAAACAGCTGTGAAAAAACTATTTTTTATACCCCTTATTGTGACTCTTTTGTTATTAAATTCAAGTGAAATTTTCTCTCAATATGGCTTTGGTACAAACCAACCTAACGAAAATTCAATGGTACATATAGTGTCCGAAGACAGTACTAAAGGTTTTATTATTCCAATGTTAAAACCAGGAGCTGTAGCTCCTGATCCATCTCTCAAGGGTATGATAGCTTACGATCCTGTAGATAGTTGTGTAAAACTGTGTACAGGTGTAGCTTGGGTTTGTATAGTAGATCAAAATGATACAATTTTGACCGATAATCAAGATTTGAGTGTTGGAGTTGGAAACGCTAACACTTCTATCATCCAAATTTCAAATGGTAATAATGTTATCCTTTCAGAAGGAAATAATATCGAATTAACTGAATCTGGAGACACAATTACTTTTGGAGTTCTTGATAGTGGGTGGCTAACATCTGGAAACACGGGCACAAATTCCACTACAGACTTCTTAGGAACAACTGATAACCAGAGTTTGGCTATTCGAACAAATAATGTAACTAAACTACGACTTACAACTCAAGGAACTTTAGAGTTTTTAAACTCAGGAGAATCTATTTTTATTGGGGAAGGAGCTGGAGCTGCAGATGATTTAAGTGCTAATGGAAATATTTACTTAGGGTATGAAACCGGAAACTCTAGTACAAGTGCTGAATATAATACTATTGTTGGGTATAGAGCACTTTATACCAATACTGTAGGTTCGTATAATACTGCATTAGGATCTGGGGCTTTATTTAGTAATGTAGATGGAAATGAGAATATAGCTGTTGGCGGGTTGAGTTTAAGCCAAAATACTGGAGGAGGACAAAATGTGGCTATAGGGGTAGCGGCACTTGAAATTACAAATGGTGATATCGATGTTGGCACAGCTAGTTTTAATACAGCATTAGGATTTGCAAGTATGGAATTAAATACAACTGGCTCTTATAATGCTGCTTTAGGTCATGAAGCATTGCAAAATAATACAGTAGGAGAACACAATACAGCCATAGGTTTTGAGTCTATGAATGGAAATACCGATGGTGGTTTAAATACAGCATTGGGGGCATTTGCTTTCCCAACAGGAACAAGTTTTGATAATTCAACAGCATTAGGAGCTCTAAGTAATATTAATGCAAGCAATAAAGTAAGAATTGGAAATGCAAGTGTAACTACCATAGAGGGACAAGTTGCTTATTCCTTTCCATCTGATGGTAGATTTAAGTCAAACATAAGCGATAGTGAAGTAGTAGGCTTAGATTTTATATTAAAACTAAGGCCTGTAACGTATAATTTTGATACAAAAAAGTTTGATGAATTCCTCATGAGCGATGTTAAAGATTCTCTAAAACAGGCAATAATGAGTCAATTGAATTATGAGCCATCAAGAAATATCAAGCATTCTGGCTTTATTGCACAAGAAGTTGAGTCTGCCATGAAAGATGTTGGTTATGATTTCGATGGGGTACACCTTCCTAATTCTGAAAAAGATAATTACAGTGTGAGCTATTCCCAATTTGTGGTTCCAATGGTTAAGGCCATTCAAGAGCAGCAAGAACTAATCAAAAAAAATCAAAAAGAAAACGAAGAGTTAAGGAGTGTAATTAGGAAGATGAATAATGACGTTAAAAAAACGATTGAAGAAGAAGTAAGCAGATTAGAAAAAATGATCGAAGAACAAAGAAAAATAATAGAGGAACAACGTAAGCAGTTGAGAGAATCTAAACGTTAAAAGCGGTTTGTTAAATATTCAATTTCATAAAACAACAGCTTTATAGCAACTTTTTTAAATAAATAATTTGCATACTAAACAATATCTAATATCCACAATATCAACCTAAAAAATAATCCCTTCAACACTAATTAGTATTATTTAATTATCTACATTTCTAGAAATATAGATATGGCAGATTTTTAATCTTTTATAATCAATAAATGAAACGAAAACTTTACTTTTTCGTAGAAAAAGTAATACAGCGTAAAACTTATGAAAACTAAAATACATTTTACCCCATTATATTTTATGTTAAAAACAGTTTTAGAGGATAGAAGTTCATACTTCAAAACATTATATTGCAAACCAAACTAGTGCATTAAAAACGTATAATATGATGAGTAAATATGTTAAACTTCTTTGTTTTATTATTATTCTGTCAGTTTTTGGAGAAGTTAAGGCTCAATATGGCTTTGGAGTTAATCAACCCAATCAGCAAGCTATAGTACATATCGTTTCACAAGACAGTACAAAAGGATTAATTATCCCTATTGTAAATACAGGAGCAATAGCCCCTGATCCTTCCATAAGTGGTATGATCGTATATGATGTTATTGATAGTTGTGTTAAAATGTGTAATGGCGTAGCTTGGTTTTGTCTTGTAGATGAGAATAATAGTGGATTATCCGATAATCAAAATTTAAATGTATTAAATGGGGCAGCCAATACTTCTATTATTGATATTGAAAACGGAGATAGTATTATTGTTCAAGCTGGAGCAGGGTTGTCTATCTCTGAATCAGGCTCTTCGATAACTTTAGTAAATACTGGAGATAGAGACTCTACAGATGATTTTGTAAGCACCTTTGATATTAATGCAGGTAATATTCGTCTTGTTGATGGAGGAGGCACTCGAACCATTCCGATTTCCTCCATAAATACTGATGCACAAACATTAAATGTCACTAACTCTGGAACTACCCAAGTGATAACAATATCAGGTAGTGGAGACTCCTTTAGATTGTTACAAGGAAGTAATATATCGCTGAGTAGGTCAGGTCAAGATATTACAATTGCAGGAGCAGGAGCTGCTGGTGATATAACAGATGTCATAGCTGGAGATGGATTAGTAGGAGGAGCAACCTCTGGTTCCGCAACCTTAAATGTTGTTGCTACAAATGGTTTAACTGATAATGCAAACGATATTGTATTAGGAGGAACACTAACACAAGCTACAACGATTACTCAAGGAACGAATAATATGACGTTCAACATGAATGGAACAGGAGATTTTGCATTAACTGATGGAGCAACTCCAAGGCTACAAGTTCAGGATGATGGATTAATTACTTCAATTGGAACTTTTGGTTCTGGAAATACACTAACAACATCAGGAGGAGGTACAAGAATGATTTGGTATCCACGTAAAGCAGCCTTTAGAGTAGGAGCTGTAGGAGGGTCTGAATGGGATAATGCTAACGTAGGAGATTATTCATTTGTCGGTGGTGGATGGAGTGCTAGAGTAAATGGAGATTACTCAGCTTCAGCTGGAGGAGAATTTACCATCCTAAGTGGTAATTATTCCTTTGCAGGTGCAGGGGCTTATAATACAGTTGCTGGTAATTTATCATCTGTTATAACCGGATTAAGAAATTCTGCTAGTGGAGATTATTCATTTATTGGAGGGGGACAAGACAATAAAGTTATTTCAGATTATTCTTTTATAGGTGGGGGGCAAAATGATTCAGCTAATGGGGGGTATTCGTTCGCAGGAGGAGGGTATTACAATACAGCTGAAGGAGACTATTCTTTTGTTGGGGCTGGCGCTTACAATCGATCAGTAGGTAACGTATCATCCATTGTTGGAGGAGAAAACAATACAGCTAGTGGTTCTAATTCTTTTGTTGGAGGTGGATTAGCGGGTAACTCCGCAGGAGATTACTCTTTTGTAGGTGGAGGACAAAACGATACCGCATTTGGAGAGTATTCATTCGTTGGAGGGGGGTATTATAATACGTTAAACGGAAATAATTCATTTTTAGGAGCAGGAGCTTATAATGACCTTAATGCTATTTCGTCTTTTTTGGGAGGAGGTGAATACAATACTGTTAATGGTGTAGCATCGTTTTTAGGAGGAGGAGAATATAATAATGCAGATGGTACTCATTCAGTTGTTGGAGGAGGTTTTTCAGATAGTGCTAATGGCGACTATTCGTTTGTTGGAGGTGGAGAAAGAAACAAAGCTGTGGGGACACATGCTGTTGTTACTGGAGGCTTTTCGAATCATGCTTTAGGGGGATATTCATTTATAGCAGGAGGTTACAACAATACTATAGCATCAGGTCATACAGGGTCAGTAATTTTAGGAGCTTCAGCAACTACAACAGCAAGTGATCAGCTCATGGCTAAGTTTACTAATGGCTATCGTTTAGAAACTAATAGTGCAGGTACGTCAGGAGTTTTTATGAATGGAGGAGTTTCGGGCTGGACTAATATTTCTGATCTTAGGCTTAAAGAAAATATAAAGGATTTGCCTTATGGGTTAGAAACAGTAATGAAATTCAGGCCAACGTGGTATAATTACAAAGGAAATAACTTTAGAAGCTTAGGTTTTATAGCTCAAGAAATGGAAGAGTTGGTTCCAGAGGTCGTTCATCAAGATTCTTCAGAGAATCACTACAAAGGTATTGTGTATATGGAGTTAGTACCTGTATTAACCAAAGCAATTCAAGAGCAAAATGAAACTATAGAGGATCAACAAGCGGAATTAGAAAGTCAATCTAAAAGACTTGATGCTATTCAAAAAGAATTGAAGGAGTTAAAGGATTTAAATAGCAGATTGTTGCAAAAATTTAAAGAAGATAACTAACATCGGTTAATAAAAGGTTGTTTTCTTCCAAATTTAACATTGGAATAACCTTTTAGATTTTTTTTTAATATAAATTTATAGGTACTGATAACACTAAATTAAATTAGTTTTTTGTCTTTTTTTATTAGTGTTTATAAAATCATAATTTCTATGAAAGCTAACAAACTACTATTACTTGTATTAACTATTTTTACATTGAGCTATGGTTATTCCCAGAATGTAGGTATCAATGAGCTTAACCCACAAAATGCATTACACGTTGTGGCAGGATCAGACCCAGTGAGGTTTGAGGGATTAAGTGTTTATTCCACAGAGAATGCCATCTTAATTGCAGACCCAACTGCTGGTGTAGTTAA
>CATLPG010000009.1 GCA_950054195.1 uncultured Saccharospirillaceae bacterium | reverse complement strand
TTAACTACACCAGCAGTTGGGTCTGCAATTAAGATGGCATTCTCTGTGGAATAAACACTTAATCCCTCAAACCTCACAGGGTCTGAGCCTGCCACAACGTGTAATGCGTTTTGTGGGTTAAGCTCATTGATACCAACGTTCTGGGAATAACCATAATTCAATGTGAAAAAAGTTAATACAAGTAATAGTAGTTTGTTAGCTTTCATAGAAATTCTTTTATGCTTAATTAACAAATATACGTTATTGATTTTGATTAGGTTCACATATGTTGCTTTTTTTTGGGTGAAATGCATGAAAATATGGTTGAAATGCATTTGACAATAAAAAGAATACCTCTTTCTTTCTTAACTAACTTAATTATCGGTTAATATTTATTTGACCTTAAGAGAACCTTTATTAATTTAGTAGACTTAGATAAATAGAATATTATGATTAAGATTACACTTCCAGATGGAAATGTAAAAGAAGTTAATGCAGGAGTAACTGCATTAGATATAGCTAAATCTATAAGTGAGGGTTTAGCAAGAAATGTTTTAGCAGCACAGGTTAATGATGAAGTTTGGGATGCTACACGCTCTATTAATAGTGATGTAAATTTAAAATTATTTACATGGAATGATAAGGATGGAAAGTCAACCATGTGGCATTCATCAGCACATTTAATGGCAGAAGCGTTAGAGTTTTATTATCCAGGGATAAAATTGGCTATTGGACCTCCAATCGAAAATGGATTTTACTATGATGTTGATTTTGGAGATTATGAATTTTCGGAGAAAGACTTCAAAAAAATTGAAGACAAAATTCTTGAATTAGCTAGGACAAAATCAGAGTATATCAGGAAAGAAATAAGTAAGTCTGAGGCAATATCTTACTTTAAAGAAAAAGAAGATCCTTATAAATTAGAGTTGCTTGAAGACTTAGAAGATGGAAATATTACCTTCTATACACAGGGAAATTTCACTGATTTATGTCGAGGACCACATATTCCTCACACAGGTTTTGTAAAAGCAGTTAAATTAATGAGTGTTGCAGGAGCTTATTGGAGAGGAGATGAAAATAATAAGCAACTTACTCGTGTTTACGGGATAACTTTTCCAAAAAATAAAGAGCTAACGGAGTACCTACAAATGCTCGAAGAAGCTAAAAAGCGAGATCATAGAAAATTAGGAAAAGAATTAGAGTTGTTTACTTTTTCTCAGCGTGTTGGTCAAGGATTACCTCTTTGGTTACCAAAAGGCACTGATTTGAGAGAAAGACTAGTGAGTTTTTTATCAAAAGCTCAAAAAAACATTGGATATCAAGCTGTAACTACACCTCACATCGGACATAAAGATTTATATGTTACTTCAGGGCATTACGCTAAATATGGAGCAGATTCTTTTCAGCCGATTAAAACCCCACATGAAGGAGAGGAGTTTTTATTAAAACCAATGAATTGTCCTCATCATTGTGAAATTTATGCTTCAAGTCCTAGATCATACAAGGATTTGCCGTTGCGATTTTCTGAGTTTGGGACGGTTTACAGGTATGAGCAAAGTGGAGAGCTTCATGGTTTAACAAGGGTTAGAGGTTTTACTCAAGATGATGCACATATTTTTTGTACAGAAGATCAAGTAGAAGAAGAATTTACAAAGGTTATTGATTTAATCAAATTTGTATTTAAGGCGTTAGACTTTAAAGATTTTACTGCCCAGATTTCTCTGCGAGATAAAGTAAATAGAGATAAATATATTGGAAGTGAGGAAAACTGGGAAAAAGCAGAGCAAGCAATTATCAATACAACAAAAGATGCAGGTTTAAATACCATAGTTGAATACGGTGAAGCCGCTTTTTATGGTCCAAAGTTAGATTTTATGGTGAAGGATGCTATAGGTAGAAGTTGGCAGCTAGGAACTATTCAAGTAGATTATAGCTTACCAGAAAGGTTTGAGTTAGAATATACGGGTGCTGACAACCAAAAACACCGGCCAGTTATGATTCACCGAGCGCCTTTTGGATCAATGGAACGTTTTGTAGCTGTTTTAATTGAACATTGTGGAGGAAAGTTTCCTTTGTGGTTAACTCCTGATCAAGTAGCTATTTTACCAATTAGTGATAAATACAACGAATATGCTGAAAATCTTTCAAATGAACTAAAAAATTACGATATTCGTGCTTTTGTTGACGATAGAAACGAGAAGATTGGCAAGAAAATAAGGGATACTGAAGTAAAAAAAGTGCCTTATATGCTTATTATAGGAGAGAAAGAAGTGAGTGAAAATAAGCTTTCTGTAAGGAGACAGGGTGAGGGAGATTTAGGAGAGTTTAGTACAGCAGATTTTGCTAATCTATTAAAAAAGGAAATAGAAGAATTAACAACGTATAACTAAAATAATTAGCCATAGCAGTTAGAAGACATAACAACAGAAGAAGATTCGAAAAAAAGGAAGATCCGCATCGAATTAATGAAAAAATACGTGCTCAAGAAGTACGTATGGTAGGGGATAATGTAGAAGCTCAAGTAGTTCCTGTATCCAAGGCGTTAGCCATTGCAAAAGAAATGGAGCTAGATTTAGTAGAAATTTCCCCAAATGCAAAACCTCCTGTTTGTAAAATCATGGACTATAAAAAGTTCTTGTATGATTCTAAAAAGAAGGAAAAGGCATTAAAAGCGAAGCAAACAAAAGTAACTGTAAAGGAAATTCGTTTTGGTCCGAATACGGATGATCATGATTTTAATTTTAAGTTAAACCATGCGAAAAAATTCTTACAGGAAGGAGCTAAAGTAAAAGCTTATGTATTCTTTAAAGGAAGAACAATTGTGTTTAAAGAAAGAGGAGAAGTGCTTCTTTTAAAATTTGTTCAAGAGCTAGAAGAATTCGGTGTGCCAGAAGCTATGCCAAAAATGGAAGGTAAGAAGATGATAATAATGATAAATCCAAAGAAAAAGTAACTATAAATTTGAAACGATGCCAAAAGTAAAAACAAAAGCAAGTGCCAAAAAGCGTTTTAAGCTTACGGGTACTGGCAAAATCAAAAGAAAACACGCTTTTAAAAGTCATATTTTGACTAAAAAAGCAAAGAAAAGAAAAAGAAATTTAACGCATTCAACACTTGTGCATGAAGCTGATGTTAATAACATCAAAGCACAATTGTGGATATAATAAATTTTTAAGGTTTATTCAATGTTTAACCCGGTAACAAGGTAATTAAAAGCCTCTTTAGAGCACCTTTTATCAAAAAAATAAAATTATGCCAAGAAGTACAAACGCAGTAGCGAGAAAACAAAGAAGAAAAAAAATACTAAAAGCCGCAAAAGGTTATTTTGGTAGAAGAAAGAATGTATATACAGTAGCTAAGAATGCTGTTGAGAAAGGTATGTCTTACTCATACATTCACAGAAAACAAAAGAAGAGAAACTTCAGAAAACTTTGGATCACGAGAATTAATGCAGGTGTTCGCCAGCACGGATTATCATATTCTAAATTTATGGGGCTTTACAATAAATCAGGTATGGAACTTAACAGAAAGGTTCTAGCAGATTTAGCAATGAATCACCCAGATGCGTTTAAAGCAATTGTAGATAAAGTAAAAAATTAACAATCATTTTTTCTTTGGATTTTTAGAAAGGTCAGAATTTTTATTCTGGCCTTTTTTAATTTTTAGACTTTTGCTTTTTCTTCCAGATAAACAAATAGGGGTTATCTTGAATATAAGTTGGCTCACTATTCGTTAAAATATACCCAATATCTATTGCGGGTAAAATAAAGAAACCTCCTCCTAGAGTAAGTGTATACATAACGGGTACAGTAGACTTAGTACCTAAATATAATCGATGAACACCAAAAGGACCTAGTGTTATAGCCAAAGCAGTAGCTATTAACTTATTTTTTGCTGTTATCGGTTTTTGTTTGCTTGGTGTTTCGTTATAAAAAGAATACTGATGAGATTCTTTATCCAAAATTAATAATGTATCTGCTGAAGGTGTAGAAGACTCATTAAACACATTATGTTTGAATTGAGCATAAAGAGAGGAACAAAAGCATGTGGAGAAAATTCCAAATAAGAATAAAAAAAAAGAGCTCTTAGCAAGAGCTCTTTTCATAAAAATGCTTGTTTTACTTATTAGCATTGTAAAGTTCGTTTACTTTATCCCAATTAATAACATTAAAGAAAGCTTCAATGTAATCAGGTCTTCTGTTTTGGTAGTTTAAGTAGTAAGCATGCTCCCAAACATCAACACCTAAAATAGGAGTTCCTCCACAACCAACACCTGGCATTAAAGGATTGTCTTGGTTTGGAGAAGAGCAAACTTCTACCTTACCACCTGGGTGAACACATAGCCATGCCCAACCTGAACCAAATTGAGTCGCAGCAGCGTTAGAGAATTCTTTTTTGAAATCCTCAAAAGAACCGTAAGCATCATTGATAGCTTTAGCTACATCACCTGTTGGCTCACCTCCTCCGTTTGGAGACATTACTTGCCAAAATAAACGGTGATTATAAAAACCTCCACCATTATTTCTAACAGCTCCGTTTTTCATATCTAAACCGATTAAAATGTCTTCAATAGATTTTGCAGCAAGATCAGTGCCTTCAATAGCATTGTTTAATTTAGTTGTGTAACCAGCATGGTGCTTCCCATGATGAATCTCCATGGTTCTAGCATCAATGTGAGGCTCAAGTGCATCATGAGCGTACGGTAATTCTGGTAATGAAAATGACATATTTTTTTAAATTTTAATGTTAAACTTTTGTTTAGACTGAATATACTAAAAATGAAACAGAATATGAAATAGCAAATGCTGTGTTTTTGTTAATTCTCAATAAAATTTAAAAGTATATATTAATAAAATTCTTATTTATGTGTTTAGTGGTACGGTAAAGAAACAGATAAAAGAAAATTACCAGATATCACACAAACAATTTTATTAACTTTAAGCTACAAAGCAACACTATGGAAACACAAAATATTCCTTTAACTATTTACAGTGAGATGACTCCAAACCCAAATACAATGAAGTTTGTGACGAATAAAATGTTATTGGATCAAGGAGTTGTAGAATATAAGAACATTAGTGAAACTATAGGTTCTTCAACAGTAGCTGAAAAAATCTTTCAATTTCCTTTTGTTCAAGCGATATTCTTTTCTAGAAATTTTATTACCATAACAAAAAAGGAAGCGTTTGATTGGGATGATATTACTTATGAGTTAAGAATATTTTTAAGTGAATTATTAACTGAAAATCCAACTCCAATAGAAAAACTACCAGAAGTAAAGGAGGAGGTTAGTCAATTAGAGAATGCCCAATCTGAAAATTGGTCATATCAACCAGTTATTAATTCAGAGACCGATCAGCAAATTGTAGATCTATTGGAAGAGTATGTTCGACCAGCTGTTGAAAATGATGGTGGAGCTATACATTTTAAATCTTTTGATGAAGGGGTAGTAACAGTTATGTTAAAAGGGGCTTGTAGTGGTTGTCCGTCTTCTACAGCAACATTAAAAGGAGGAGTTGAACAACTTTTAAAAGCTCATGTTCCAAATATTAAAGAAGTTGTAGCCGAAGCACACTAATAGTATGCAAAGAAAGTATTACATCATTTTAGAGAAGTTTTGGTTAGTAATGACCTTTTTGGTAGCAGCTTTTTGTATTTATGAATTTATCGTAGATCCTCCTTATGTGGCTAAATGGTACTTGATAGCTTTGCTTATTCCTTTGGCAATGTATCTATTTAGAAGATTTATGCGTATACGTTTTGAGAAGCATCTTGAAGAAGCTGAAAATCAAAAGAAGCAATAATTTAGTAAATCTCTTATGTTTAATTCTTAATGGAAGGATATTACCAATTAGTTGTAATTATTAGTACGCTGTTTTTCTCGGCCTTGTTTTCGGGCTCCGAAATTGCCTTTTTACAATCTAACAAGCTGAAAATTGAAATTGATAAAAATCAAAACATTTTTAGTGCTCGTATTTTAGGCTTTTTTATAAAAAATCAGAATAGTTTTATAACTACTTTACTACTAGGTAACAACATCGCGTTAGTGCTCTATGGTATTTTTATGGGGGATTTAATTGTGGATATGATTTTCCCTGAATATGTAGGAGTTTCTTCTTTACCATATTATGTTTTATTGTTGCAAACAGTTATTTCTACGCTTATAATTTTGATTACTGCCGAGTTTTTGCCTAAAACAATCTTTAGAATAAATCCGAATAAAATTTTAAGTGTTTTAGCATTTCCTTTGCTCATTATTTATGCTGTTTTATTTCCAATTACTGTAGTAGTAAATTATATATCAAATGCTGTTTTATGGCTATTGGGAGGAAAAAAAGATATCGAAGAAATAAACTTCGGACGACTTGATCTTGACGATTACTTAAACAAAAAAGCAAAAGTAAATCAAACAGAGGATGATCAAGATTACGAGGTTCAAATTTTTCATAATGCGTTAAACTTTTCAAAAGTTAAGGCTCGAGATTGTATGATTCCACGAACAGAAATCATGGCCCTTGATATTGAAGCGAAAATTCAGGATTTGGTAGAGTCTTTTATTGATACTGGATATTCAAAAATCTTAATTTATAGAGATTCGATAGATAACATAATCGGTTATGTTCATTCTTTTGAAATGTTTAAAAAACCAAACTTCATAAAAGAAGTTCTTCGTCCAATCGGCATTGTTCCAGAAACTATGCCAGCTAACGTTTTATTAGAGAAATTTATCAATCAAAAACAAGGAATATCTGTTGTTGTAGATGAGTTTGGAGGTACATCTGGCTTAATTACAATGGAGGATGTGGTAGAAGAAATATTTGGTGAAATTCAAGATGAACATGATGTTGAAGAGCTAATTGAAGATAAAATAGGAGATCATGCTTATGTATTTTCTGCTCGTCACGAAATAGCCTACCTAAATGCGGAGTATGAGCTTAGCTTACCTGAATCGGATGAATATGAAACGCTAGGAGGGATGATCGTTAGTCGCTTTCAAGATATACCTGAAAAAGGTGATACTATTGAAGTTGATAGATATTCTTGTCAGGTATTGGAGTCTACTAACTCTAAAATCATCTCTGTTAAAGTTAGCTTAACGGAATAATAAGGCTTTACGCTTCATAACTTGATTAGCAAGGAAGCCAATTGATTTAACTTGGCATACTTTTTGGAAAAGCATACTCTAAAAGTGAGTATGCAAAAACATATTAAGTACAAGTACAAATGGAAATTATCTCCATGGAGAAAAATTTCTCTCGGTTCATGGAGACCAAAAGGGGGAGAGTTCATTAATGAGTTAGTAAGTTTTTCAAAAATCCTTTAAAAATTGAATCATGAGTAATTTAGCGATGCTGCCCAATCAAAACATTTTATGTTAACAAAGGCTTAGAGATAATTTACAAACTATAAATTAAGAGTATACTATTATAAAAGACCAACTTTTATTATTTTAACAGCTATAAATAAATTTATGACTACAGATCAAATATTAGATAGATTAAAAAAAGGAAATGAAAATTTTGTTTCTGACAGACTACAGGGGAAATTAAGTGATCAAGCAAGAAGGACAGATTTATCAAATGGACAAGCACCTCATACAATTGTATTAAGTTGTGCTGATAGTAGAGTAGTTCCTGAGTTAGCATTTGATACAGGCTTAGGAGAGCTTTTTGTTTTGAGAGTTGCTGGTAATGTTGCTAATACTTCTACAATAGCAAGTATAGAATATGCAGTAGCTCATTTAAATACGAAATTAATTGTAGTGTTAGGTCATCAGAGTTGTGGTGCAGTTACAGCTGCCATGACAGGAGGTGATAATGGATATAATTTAAATCATTTGTTGGCTCATGTGGCTCCAGCAATAAGTGCTTCTGCAGATGACGCATCCGTGAATGATGTGGTAAAGAAAAATGCAGAATTAACAGTTAATGAACTTATCAATAGATCAACCATTATTCGAGAGGGGGTGGAAAATAATGGGGTGAAAATTGTACCGGCTTATTATCATTTAGATACTGGAAAAGTAGATTTTTTATAGGGAGTGATACTTTGCGAGTATTTTATTCTAAGGCTTCGAATTTCGAAGCCTTTTTTTGTTACCTAAAGTAAGTTTAAATAACTTAATAGTATATAAATATAATTTTGAGATAAAATAGGATGTCAAAAATAGATCAATCAAAACCAGTTTTAGTTACTGGAGCTAATGGTTATGTAGCGAGCTGGTTAGTAAAAAAGCTTTTAGATGAAGGGATAACTGTTCATGCTGCTGTGCGTGACCCTCAAAATGACAAAAAAATAGGTCATCTCAAAGAGTTAGCAAAAAATGCAACTGGAGAAATTAAGTTTTTTACATCAGATTTACTCAAAGATGGTTCTTATAAAGAGGCTATGCAGGGCTGTGAATTAGTCTTTCATACGGCTTCACCATTTTTTACTGATGTGAAAAATCCTCAAAAGGAGTTGATTGACCCTGCAGTAAATGGAACAGCAAATGTACTTGAAACAGCAAATGAAGTAGAATCAGTTAAGAGAGTTGTTTTAACGAGTAGTTGTGCAGCTATTTATACTGATGCAATAGACTGTCAAGATGCTCCCAATGGAGTCTTAACTGAAGAAGTTTGGAACACTACAGCATCGTTGGACTATCAACCTTACTCTTATTCAAAAACACTGGCAGAGAAAAAAGCATGGGAAATAGAAGCTAAACAAGGTAGGTGGCAATTGGTAACAATAAATCCATCGTTTGTTATGGGCCCAGCACTAAATGCTGGAGCAAATACATCAGAAAGTTTATCAATACTTAAGCAACTAGGTAACGGAACAATGAAAATGGGAGCACCCAAATTAGGAATTGGAGTTGTTGATGTTAGGGATGTGGCAGAAGCTCATTTTAAAGCTGGATATACAGAAACTGCTTCAGGAAGACATATAACTTCTGCTCACAACACCAACTTTTTAGAAATGGGGCAGGTTTTATTACCTAAGTATGGGGAAGATTATCCTCTACCTAAAAAAGCGTTGCCTAAATGGTTGTTAATGATTGTTGGTCCGTTTGTAAATAAACTATTTTCTAGAAAGTACATTAAAAACAATGTAAATGTTCCATTTAAAGCTGATAATTCTAAAATAAAGAATGAATTAAACATGACTTTTAGACCGTTGAAAGAAACAATGGAAGATTCTTTTCAAGTATTAATTGACGAGAAGATCATTTAGACCTTCTCCTAACTAAGAGGCATATTTTAGCATGATGTTTTCATCAATATATTGATGCCATTTGATTTGGTTTGCAATAGACTCATGCAGTGAAACCATAGGAGACCAACCAAGTAATTTTTTTGCTTTTTCAATAGAAGCGTAAATAGCAGGTATGTCTCCGGGTCTTCTTTCGTTGATGACCATGGGTAAAGTTTTATTTAATGTTTGCTCTATAGTATGGATCATTTCTAGTACAGACACACCAGAGCCAGAGCCAACATTAATCACATCATATATTCCTTCATTTTGATTGATTAGGTATTGCAATGTCATTACATGAGCTTTGGCTAAATCTTGAACATCTACAAAGTCTCTAATACATGATCCATCTCTTGTATCGTAATCGTTTCCATAAACAGTTACAGGTTCACCTCTCAATGCTTTCGAAATAACATTAGGAAGTAGGTTTTTTGCTTCCATTTTTCCGTATTCCCCCAGTAATGAAGATGGGTGAGCACCTATGGGATTAAAATATCTCAGACTAATGGCTTTTAAATCTAGATTTTCTAACGCTGTTTGTTTAACGACTAATTCGCCAAGTTGTTTGGTATGGCTGTAAGGAGAAAGAGCTTCTTCTTGTTTTGTTTTTTCTGTAATAGGAAACTGGTTTTGTTCGCCATACACAGCGCAAGAAGAAGAGAAAATAAAATTTGGAACGTCATATAAGCTAGCGAGTTCAAGTACATTGAAGAGCGTATTCATGTTATTGTTATAATACTTAAAAGGATCAGTAATAGATTCATCAACCGATTTATGCGCAGCAAAGTGAATAATCCCTAAAATATTTTTCTCTCTTTTAAATACTTCTGCAAGTATTTTATGATTTGTACAATCTACTTTATAGATCTTGTTTTGCTTTTGTGTTACTCGATTTAGGTTAAGCTCGAGGTATTCGTATGAATTTGAAAAATTATCAATAATGATAGGAGTAAAACCATTTTTCCATAACTCTACAACAGTATGTGTGCCAATATACCCCATTCCGCCAGTAACCAATATTTTCTTTTCCATGATGCTTGATTTTGCAACATGGTAAGTCTAAAATTGTGCGAAAGAGGTTAGTTTATTGTTTTTTAGCTGTTTGTGTTTTGTGAAATGTGGTGTTTTGTTTCATTTTGAAACAAGATGTTGTATTACTGTTCGTCAAGTTGTTTGTAAACGGTGTCTAAAGTTGTTTCCAGTTTGTGTACTAAACTATCTACTTCTTCTGGCTTGATTGGTTCACTTTTTAATCGTTCGAGTTCTCTGATTGTCTGGTGTAAGCTTGAGATTCCCATTTGATCGATGGAAGGTTTCATGCTATGTGCTATTTTTCCAGCTTCTTCGGGTTCGTTATTGTGAATAGCTTCTTTTAATTGTTGAACACTTTTGGGAGTTATTTCTTTAAATAACTGAATCATTTTTTTAATAAAATCAGTATTTCCTCCAGATATTTTCTCAAGAGAAGAGAGGTTGTATAATCTATTTTCCATCGGGTGGAAACATTCGGGTTAACCATCATTGAAGCCATGGCTTACGGATTACCAACCATCGTTCCACCCATCGGAGGGCCTAAAGAAATCGTCAAACATGAAGTAAATGGTTTTCATCACAGAAGCGATAACATTAAATCAATAGCCAATACACTTCATATATTATTTTCGGATCAAAGTTATTACAATAAGATTTCTCAATCTGCCAAGGAAAAAGCGAAGGAGTTTAGTCAAGAAATGTTTGATTTGTCTATTCAAAGAGCCTTTAGATTTGTCTAATGTTTCAAAATGGGAATATGTGTTTTAGGTTAGTACTGTTGATTGTTTTTAGCCAATTGAAAATCAGTAGTTTTTGGTTTGGCTTAACTTTTTCATTACATGTGATAAATTAAAAGATGAAAAAGTTAGCAATCATAGGAACAGCAGGGATACCAGTACGTTATGGAGGTTTTGAAACTCTTGTGGAGTTTTTGGTTCCTCATTTGGTTCAAAAAATGAAAGTAACGGTTTACTGTAGCAACAAAATGTATAAAAAAGAAGAACGCCTATCATCTTTTAAAGGAGCTCGTTTAACATATATCCCATTATCAGCAAATGGGATGATGTCTATCATTTATGATGCACTATCAATGTTACTAGCGTTAAGAAAACATGATGTTTTACTCGTATTAGGGGTTTCTGGAGCTTTTATGTTTCCCTTTTTGCGATTATTTTCAAAAAAACGAATCATTGTAAATATCGATGGCATAGAGTGGAAGAGAGAAAAGTGGAGTAAGTGGGTGAAAATCTATTTAAAATGGTCTGAGAGAATAGCTGTTCGTTTCGCACATGAGGTGGTCTGTGATAACCAAGTGGTTTTAGATTATGTAAAATCAACGTATCATAAAAATGCACAGCTAATTGCTTATGGTGGAGATCATGTAAAATATACCCCCATTAAGAAAGAAACAATTCAAAAGTATCCTAGTTTGGCTTTACCATATGCGTTCAAAGTTGCAAGAGTCGAACCCGAAAATAATATTCATGTAATACTCAAAGCATTTTCAATATCTAAACAACAATTAATCATTGTAGGGAATTGGCAGAACAGTGAGTATGGGATTAAGCTAAAAAAACAATATAGTGAATATGACAATATTCTTTTACTCGACCCCATTTATGATTTAAATATTTTGGATCAATTTAGAAGTAATTGTAGTTATTATGTACATGGTCATTCTGCTGGTGGTACAAACCCATCACTAGTAGAAGCGATGAATTTAGGATTGCCTATTCTGGCCTATGGAGTAAATTTTAATGTAGAAACCACTCAGAATCAAGCAGTATATTTTAAAAACGAACAGGAATTAGAAAAGATACTCCAAAACATTCAAAATAAAGAACTTAAAAATATCGGTATCATGATGAAAGCTATTGCTGGTAAAAGATACACATGGAAAGTGATTGCACAGCTATATAGTGATTTGATTTTGAGTCATGCTACTGAAGAAGTCTATAGTTTAAACTAATTAAATACCAACGTTATGGAAGCAATAATTACTTTATCCGTTTTAAGTTTTACAATAAGCTTTTTTGCATTCAAGTTTTTCATTCAATACGCAAAGGCAAAACAACTATTGGATTTACCAAATGAGCGTAAATTACAGAAAATTCCGGTCCCAACATCAGGTGGTATTCCTTTGTATGTTAGTGTATCTCTTGTTGGAGTAGTGGCTTATTTCTTTCATCTTATTGATTTAAATCTTCTGCTATTATTGCTTCTAGGATTAGGAATGATGATTTTAGGGTTTGTTGATGATCGAAACGATATTAGTGCTAAAAAAAGAGTATTAGTTGAGGTTTTAATAAGTCTTATAGTGACAAGTTTAGGTTACAGAGTTGAGAGTCTACACAGTTTTTTAGGTATTCATGCTTTACCAGAAATAATTCAATACGTATTGAGTATATTTTTGATATTGGCGTTTATTAACGCGTTTAACCTCATTGATGGAATAGATGGATTATTAGGTAGTATTTCATTGGTTAATTTTAGTGTGTTTGCAGCATTGTTTTATACCCAAGGAAATGAATCCTTTTTTCTATTGAGCGTTGTTGTAGTTATTTCTTTATGTTCGTTTTTGATTTTTAATTTTGATCCAGCTAAAATTTTCATGGGAGACGCAGGATCATTGGTTATTGGCTTTTTAACAGCGTGTTTTGGTTTTCAATTCCTTAACGGAAAGTATGTTGAATATGCCTATCATTTAACTTATATTATCGCGCTAGCTCTAATACCTCTGTTTGATACCTTTAGAGTAATTATGATACGTGTTTTACATGGGGAATCACCGTTCACGGCAGATAAAAGTCACGTTCATCACTACTTAATTAAATTTGGATATAATCATCGGAAGGCTACAATATACATAGTCCTAGTTCATTTGATTATTGTGGTTTCTTCTAATCTGCTTTATCCTTTATGGGGTATTAGACACCATAGCTATCTTAATAATGCTTGTTACAGTCTTTTCTGAAGCTGTTACACACAAAAAAATTATGATTCACAAGACCAAAAGTTTCAAGCAAAAATTCTTGTATAAGAAATTAATAAAAGAGTCTAGTTTAATTCAAAAAAATATTTAGTCATGGAACCTGTAATAACGATTAAGGGAAAAAGCGTTTTGGCATTAAAACATGCTATGGATGAAAAGTTAAAAAAGAATAAAACAGTTAAATTCATTGTTGAAGTGAATACAATTAATTTTGATGATTTAATACAACTGAAACAATATCCTATAATAGATTTTTCTATAGGTTTAACTATAGTAGAAAAAGCATCAATCGGATTAAATTTTTCTAGTATTAAAAGAACGCAGGAGTATATTAAAAAAGAGAAATCCTCTGCTCGAAAGGAGCGTTTACTTAGTGTTATTCATTTTATAATTTTTCTTTCATGCTTATCATATCTATTGTACAAATGGTAAGATTGATTTTCATAGATAACTCTATGAAGAAATAAAAAGAAATAAAACTCTTTTTTAATAAAAGTGAATCCGTTATATTTGCATCCCATTTGGCGAGATAGCTCAGTTGGTTAGAGCGCAGGATTCATAACCCTGAGGTCCCGGGTTCAAATCCCGGTCTCGCTACTATAAGATAGCGATATCTTATATCGGGCCTATAGCTCAGCTGGTTAGAGCACTTGACTCATAATCAAGGGGTCCCAGGTTCGAGCCCTGGTGGGCCCACAAAAGAGGGGATTTTAGTTTTTTTAACTGAAATCCCTTTTTTACTTCCCTCTAAACCCCTTGATATACTTGCGATTAACGAAAAAAAAGAGTTTATTCTAGTGGTTCGAGATTGGTCTAAATCTCGGTTATAGTAAATTCCCTCTGGAAACAGTAAATTTTGAAAAACCTTTTTTCCATCATAATTTGAACTTTCCCATAATAACAAGGGATTGGAGCATATTTTTAATGCGAAATTGAGCGTTTTTTTAAGGTTCGAGAAATTTATAGAGCTTTTATTCATCTCTCCTTCAATTTCGGCTCTTTCTTGTTCAAATTTGGTAGTGAATTTTTTGTGTATTTCTTTGTTTATTTCTCCAAGAGCAAACCTTTCCTCAATTTTTTCAATCTTTTTATTTAGCTCTGTCAAGTTCGATTTCATATTCTTTTTCTCTTGAATATTATTTTCAAAGAAATTATAAAACTGTTCTTCTATTTGAATTTTTACTATCTCCATTTCTTCTGGTGCGATTTTAAAAAGATTGACTGCTTGTTTAAACATCTCATGCATTGCTTTAGCACTTCTATTTACTTTACACCCCTTTGTACTACATTTATAATAATACAGTCCTTTTTTCTTTACCAAATACCCTGTTAGAGATTCCTTACACTTATCACACTTTGTAAATACTTTTAAGGGCAATTCTTCATTATCACTTTTAAACGTGTAGCTGTGTATTCTTCTTTCTTTACGGACTTGATTTGCCATTAAGAAAAGTTCTTTGGTTACCATAGCCTCATGATGACCCTCTACAACTTCTCCAGGCATCATTTTATTGGTAATTAACCCGCAGTAAAAAGGATTACGAAATAGTTCGTTTAATCGCTTATCTGGAAAATCTACTCCCATCTTTTTAAGCCTCCTTGATATTTCAATATTAGACATTTGCTTGTATGCTTTCCATTCAAACGCTTTTCGTAGTTTATTACCCTCCTCATTTACTACAATTTGTCTTTCACTTGCACGACCTTTATTTAAGTCGCTATATCCTCTAGGCAAACTCCAAACCCAATACCCCTTTCTGAGCATTTCTTTCATTCCTGTAACCACTTTATCTCTTCTTAGCTCATTATCCATTTGTCCAAAAAGAAATAATATTTTTTGTTGGAAAGAACCTGCTGGTGTTGTCGGATCTAATTCTTGTGTAACTGCTAATGTAACAACTCCATACTTTTTAAGTAGTTCATCTGCTATTTGAGCACCATTCATTCCAGACCGTGAAAATCTTTCATAGGAATATACAATAACGTAACTCACGTTTTTTGTTCTCTTTACAAAAGTTAGCATTTTATTAAACTCCTTTCGATCATCTGTTTTTGCTGATTCGTGCGTTCCTCCAAAATAACCAATCACGTTTAGTTCTTTCTTTTCGGCATAATTCTCACAATACCTTTTTTGAGAAGCTAAACTTGTATTGTCTTCCTGATCAACAGAAGAAACTCTTGTGTAAATCACTGCATTAGTTCCTATGCTTAATTGTTCCTTTTTTTGAGGAGCAAACTGTTTAAATAATGATAAATCGCTCATGATATATGGTATTTGATACTAAAAAGGCTTGAACTAGCAATTAATTCAAGCCTTTTAATCTATTTAATTATTTTGTTAACTCGGTATATTGCTGTTATTTACAGCAATATAAGCCTGAAGAATTAGAATAGCGAAAATTTCAGCATTCTTTACTAACAAGTCATAGCCTTCCTGAGTTAAATCCTTGTATTTTGGGATTAATCTCATTTGAGCTAAAGTCATTCTTTTCTTTACTCTCTCGGTTGCTTTTTGTATGCTATCTTTAGTTGGCTTTTTCACTGTTGATAATTTTCAAAGGCTTCTTTAGCCATTGCTCTACCATGTAGAATGCGGTAACTGATTAAGTCCTCATTCGCAACCAAGGCACTTCCTAAATCAATGTCTTTATGAGGGTTAATAACTACTGCATCAAAAGCTTTGAGTTCTTTAGCATACTTATTTTTAAGAATTACATGATCGTAAACTTGTTTTGTTTGCTTTACTAATTCATTGATTTTCATAAAATGATTAACATCATTATTAAAAATCTCTGTTAGAGCAATATCATAAACTGAACGAGAAGTAATTGCACCTATGGACTTTTTTCCAAAGTCTTCTTGCTTAACAGTTCCACTATTGCAATTAATGACAATGATTTTGTATTCAGCATCTTCTTCATTGATAAGCTTGATAATATCTCCCAAAGGAGAAACGTTTCTTACTCCTCCATCAACATTATTTGTGCTACATACAATTCCTGATGGAGTTTTAAAATTAATTTTAGGAACAGGCTTCCATACTACTGGAATAGCTGTTGATGCTAAAATCCCATTAATAAAATCTTCATTGGTTAAAAAACTATCAGAATGAACACTATGGTATTTACCTGTATCAAGCGAAACAAAACCACAATAATATTTAGTTCCTTTCATTTCTCTTTGAGAAATATATTTTTCCACCTTTCTTTTTAGTGGTGTATTGTCTGCTACTGATTTTAAGTTGGAGTAATTAACCTTAATTCCTTTCTCCACTTTAGATAAAAGCTTATCCAAGATTTGTTTTCTTTTTTTCTTTGAAAACACCAAGCCAAGCTTTTTTAAGAATCCAAACTGTAAATCAATCTCTGGAATTAATCTTTTGGAAATACTTTTTAAATCAACTTTTAGTTTAATTTCTGATGAAGTTGAACTTGTATCAATAATATCAGAAGTGTAAATTTCGGTTACTCCATTCTTTCCAATTTTATTGATCCATAAATCGTTTAACAAATCGAGTTTGTTCATGGCAATTAATGCTCCATTGAGTGCTCCTGCACTAACCCCTGCAATTAAATCGAATTTCATTGGAGAAGTTAAGCCTGTTATTTTATTCCAATTCTCTTGGATATAGTTTAAAGCTCCGACTTGGAATGCTCCGTTAAAACCTCCACCAGAGAGAACTAATGCTATTTTTTTATTTTTCATTTTACAAGAATTTTAATGATTAGTAAATAGGCTTATCAACTAAATATGTTGATTTCGCCACCTTGATTGAATCTTCCGAATTGAGTGGCTAAACCTTTTTCGGGTACTTCAATCACTACATCTACATCATGCTGAAATTCATTGCCCCCTCTGAAATTTCCCATTTTGGTTGTTTGGAAAATATATACAAATGATGTTTCAGGATAATTGTGTTTTAGCTCTTCTAAATCTTCTGGAGACAATCCCAACTTATTTACACTATCTAAAAACACAAAATCGTATTTAGATAAGTCAGTTGGAAGATAGTCACTCACATAAAGATCAGGGTGAGCTACATTTTTTTCTTTTAGTTTTTTCTGTAATGTGTCGTCAATTCCCTCTTCACGAGCTACATATAAAACTGTCCCATGGTTTCTCGCCAAGTACCCTGCAAAATCTACCGCTAAATATGATTTCCCCATTTTGGGTTTCCCAAAAATCATTGCGGTAAATCCACTTGACGGATCACCAATGAGATTGAGCCATTTACCTTTAAAACCAAGTTTGTTAAAACTTAGATTTACAATATCGGTACTGCTCATTATGGTATTCTTTGGAACTGATTGAACTCCATTAATTTCCTCACACGCACACTCAGAGAGGATACCCTGTAATCCATTCAATTCTTTAGATGATACCAATAACTCTCCATGCTCTACATTTTTCTTTACAAATGATTTTAGCGTAGAAAGTATATTTTCTATTTCATTCCAGTATTTGTCTTTCTTTGTTAGTTTTCCATTATTGACCGCATTTGCAATTCGGTTGTATAACCTTTTTGCTTTGATGTTTTCAATCGTTTTCCCTTGAAGATTGATATAGCTTTTGATAAACTTTACAGAATGTAATTCAGCTTGTTTTCCTACCAAGGTTAAATATCTAGCTCTTTTTTGTTCACTAATTTCAACTTGAATACTTCTACCATCTGCTAGTTTACCATGTAAATTGATTAAAGCATCTTGAATTTCTGCTATTTCTTTTGAAAATGGAGATGTTTTGCGAATACGTTTCTCCATGATAGCTTTTTGTAAAGCGTTAATGAATAATCGTATTTGATTTTGTGTTTTAACTTTATCGTGCATCAACACAAAGCGTTTTATCATTTTTAATTCATCACTAATTCGCTCCACCTTATCTGCTTTTCTGTAAGCTAATTCTGTTGAACTTGAGGCTTTTTTTACTACTCTTTTTGTAGTTGGTTTTGATGTTTTTCTTGTTGATACTTTAGGTTGAGTGGCAGACTTTTTTGTTTCTTTTTTAGGTGTTGAAGAATGATCTGCAATAAAACTATTTAACTTATCAATGTATAAATCAATAACTGTTTTTATATCATCATCTTCTTCATACAATGACCAATCGCTTCCATTAGTAGTAGCTTCATCTACAAACTCCCAACTTTTTTGCAAAGTGTCTGGAAGTGTGTTTTTATCTAATTTATTTTTCTCGCTATAATAGTTTCTAATCGTAATCATAATTCAAATTTTTAAGGGTAAATAGCTTCTATGCAAAAGACAATAGCTCTAGTTTTAGCTTTAATGCGTTTGCTTTTAGTTTCAATACTTTGGTGTTCATTTTTGGAATAACCTCTTTGGGGGGAGCTTGAATTTTTACTCTTTTTTTGTTTTTGGTTACAACTAAGCCTACTGCATCAATTTGATTTTGTGTTACACTAATGGTAACTCCAGAACTATCTTGAAGAATTGTTAAAAAGGACTCTATATTCTCAAAAGGAACATGAGTAGTCATTTGCGAACCTACTTTTTCAAACACATTGTTTTCAACTAATTTGAGTAAGCCTTCATTCAAATAGATTTCCCCACCTTTTTTTCTTGAAGCAGGAACAGAAACTCTATATCGGTTATCATATAACTTGAAAAATGAAATGTTATTTGTTCCAAAAATAGATGACCCATTACTCATGGATTTAATAATCTTGGTAGCTTTAGCAATAGGAACAATTACTTTTCCTTTTGTTTCTGTTTCAGCCGACCAATGTTCGGGCATAAGTATTCCTTTTTTTATTTCATTATTATCAGTTGTATAACTGACTAATTTTCCTTTAAAACTTGCAAAGGCTTGAAGAATATTACCTGTTACTATGTAGCGAATACTCCTGTTTTTAGTTGTTGATTTTATTTGCTCATTCCACTGTTCAATATTTTTATCTATATCATAATCAGTAATGCCAATACTAGCACCTTTAATAGCATTAATATCTTTAATGTAACTAGCAGGAATAGCAATATACTTTTGACTTGAAGCGATTGCAAACTTTAGTTTTATGGCACTTGGAGCGTAAGGGTTTGTTTTCTTTTTATCAATTCCAAATCCTAGAAAAATAGCTAATTGATTTTGTGATGTTCCATCAAAGCTTGGAACAGGATAAAATAACTTTTTTCCAACTCCAAAATATTTGAATAACCCTCTTATGTAAGACTTCTTATTTTGTGCAGATTTATCTTCATCTGCAACTCGTTTTCTGTAAGCTTCATCTAACTCTTGCTTTCTTTTTTCTATGGCTTGGGCAACATTTGGGTCTTCGGCTTGAATGAGTTTTTGTATTTTCTTTTCGTTTGAAACATCTCGTTTCAACCTCATATATCTTGATTCAAGTTCTTGGAAAGTTTCTGCTAATTTCTTAGCAACAAAAGTTTCGTATTCTCTTGTTAGTTTTTCTCTTAAACCCTCTGTAGTCTGACCTTCAAGCCCTTGATAAATCAAATTTTTAACTTCATCTGCACTAAAAGGCTTTCTTAAAACATTAGCTTCTATTTTTTCTAAAACACTATCTTCTCCAAAACTTGAATTCCCACCTTTACCAACTTTTATAATACTAGATGAAATTACTTTTGCTTTTAAATCTAATTGTTCAACTTCCAAATCGTATTCGCCAGACTGTTTTAGGTAATCAACTAAAGTGTCATATCGCTCTTTGATGTCTTTATAAAAGTCTTCTTGCATTTTAGTGGATAAAACTGCTACACGACCTGATACTTTATGAGCACCTCCATCTTTAAATTCTGATCCTGTTCCTATCTTTAATGGATTCCCCAATAAATCATTGATTTCTGTATTCTCCTCTAAGTATTCAGCAACTACTTTATCTCCATATTTATTTAGAAAGTCTGGAACATCTAAAATACTGTTACTTTGTTTTTGGTTTGAAGAGGTATTTGCATCCAAACTTTTTAATTTCTTTTGAAGCATCATCATTAATCTTTGTTCAGCAGGAATAGCAGAGTTTACATAATCATAAATTGGCTTTAATATTTGACCTGTACGATTAATTCTACCTCTTTTTTGAACTTCTGTATTGATGTCTAACTCTGGTTGTAAAACAATCATAACTCTTTGCTTTACTTCTGCATTAGATACTTTATCGGTTACAATAGCATGAGCGGAAGCTCCTGTACTTCCAGATTGATTAATCAATAATACATCTACTTCATTATCATTAAATTCTCTAAAGGCATCATTCGTATTTATCTTTTTACGATTTTCAATAACCCCCATTCCAGAGTTAAGGTTGAGTTGTAATTTTAATTTCCTCCCTGTGACCTCTGCAACAGAATAGCCTGCCTTTTCAATTTTCTGAACAATAACATCTATTGGCGAAATAGTTATTCCAGTTGAGATTTTTCTAATATTAGATGAGATTCTTTCGTACTCTTCTTGTGCTTCATAGGAAAGTTCAGTTAAGTCAAACTTTTTATATTCCTTTTCTCCGTTTGGAAGTGTTTCTGTATATCGCATTACTCCATCCAATCCCTTTTCTAATACAATTGAAAAATCAGCCTTAACTGTATCGCCAACTCCAACAGACAGCCCACTACTATTTTCCATTTGTTCGATAAAACTTCCCATTGTACTAGCAAAAGCTATAATTGGCTTTTTACCTTGTTTTAATCTAGCTATGGCTTTATCGGCAACTGCTTCTGCTTTGATTGAAAAAAGCATTTGATTAATCACATTAAATACTTTTGAAAAATAGGGTTGATTATCAACTCCTCCCTCAGTAGTTCCTTCTCTTAAATTAACTTCCTTGCCCTCGGCTACTGCAATGCTATCCAACTCATCTACTCGCTCATCAATATGATTTGCTTGGAATGCAATTATATCTCTAACGATTGTTGTGATATTATCTGCTATGGCTTTATGTTCTTTTGCTTTATCTTGAAGGGTAATGTAATTTACTTCTATTCCCTCATAGGTTCGCTCTCTTCTAATCATTTGCCCTTCGGCTACTAATTGACTAGCCAAAACTTCTTGCAAAGCAACTCCTCCTTTTGAAATAGCTTCAACCAATTCTTCTGTTGACATATTAGCTTCAGATATTGCTGTTTTCATAGCATAAATGGGCATGTTATCTGGACGTTTAGCAAAGGTTGCGGAAAGGAATACTGCTCCTGATGTTCTAGCCAATACACTTTGCATAAAAATTCCTGTGTTAGATGAACCACTTGAATTATGGCTTTCATCCATAATAATGATTGAGCCTTTTGCTATTTCTAAAAGAAATTGAGGTTTTAATGGTTTCTTTTGAGCAGAATTAAATTGTGAGTAAGTGGCTACTACAAAATCATGTCCTGAGGGTACTTTTCTATTTTTAAAAGCATTGTCTTGTTCTGGCTTACTTAAAGCCTCATAAATTACATTTCCATTTTCATCTTTTATTTGTGTTTTGCTACCTCTAGCATTTACAATAAATGGTTTTAACTGTGCTGAACCAATTGCTGATAAATCTCTGTATATATCAGAAAACAAATTGGCTTTTTCAGTTAAAAATATGGGGGTAATGTCTTGCTGTGTGGCGTAACGAATAATTGAAGCAGCAACTCTTCCTTTTCCTATTCCTGTTTGATCTCCAATTATTACCGCTTGGCTCAAGGCTTCAATATTGTAAATAGCCATTCCAACTGCATCAATTTGTTCGGCTGATAATGCTTTACATAGTTGAGCTTTTGTTTGGTAACCTAATCTATGACGAACAAAATTATCTATATCTCCTCCAACATCTTCTTTTATTCGGGCAATAGCTTGATGCATTTCAAATTCCATTGCATCTGGCACATGAGTATCTAATACAAAACAACTATCTGATGCAGGAACATAAGGTGCTCCTAATTGCTGAGCTAATAACATAGCTTTCATTTTAAGTGCTTTTTTTCTTAGCGATTCTTTGCTTGCCACTTTATGTTGTTTTAAAGTTTTCATGTTCTGCTGAATTCTTGTGAATAGTTCATTATAATCTGTTACTGGATTGGCTAATTGTTGATTTTTAACTGGGGCTACCCCTCTAGGTTTTTCTTTTCTTCCGTTAATGAGTATTAAGGTTGTGTTGAAGGAAGTTCCTTGTCTGGAATAAAGATGCTTACCCGAAATTGGTATAACATCTATTACATGATAATGCTTGTACAAATAATTATAAAAGACACGAAGTGCTCCCTTTTGAATTCTTTTCTTTTCGTCCCACTTGGTATGACCTCCAATGATGATGGCACTTTTACCATTATCTTTCATGGTTTTCAATGCGTTCAAAGCCATTAAATGATCTAGTTTTTTTATTTGAAAACCATCAAAATTTCTTCCTGTATCTAATCTTCCGAATGGTGGGTTTGTAATGACTGCATCAAACTTTTTACGCATTCCTTGAAATTGTATTGAAGCATCTATTTTCATTACTTCTTTATATCCTTGTTTGGTAAGGTTTTCATATCGAACAGGGTCAATTTCATTAACAATTACTTGTTCTGGATTAGCTGTTATGGTTAAAAGTCCATTTCCTGCTGAGGGTTCAAAGAGTGATTTTGAACTATTATTAACTCCACAAAACAACCCCATTAAATATCCTATGGGGGCAGGTGTTGAATATTGTTGAAGCAAAATGCTCATGCTTGTCCTAAAAGATAGATTTGTTTGAGCTTCATAGAGGTTTTTAATATTGTTGAATTTTTCAAAGACACTTGATTGACTTTGAGCAATCTCTCTTGCTTCTAATACAATAGCGAGTTCTGTTAACTCCTTAATTTTAGTACGGTCAATTATTCCGAAACGATTTGCTTGTTTTTCGGTTTGTGGACGTGTTAACTTGTTACGTTCTTTAAGATTTTTTCTAATGTATCCAACAAAATCATTTTGGATAATTAATGGTTTAAATTCAGGTAAAGGGTAAGGAGAATTGACTCCCATTAACCCAGAGTCTGCAAGAGAGTTATATTCATCTTTTCCAATTATTAAAGAATCAATAACTTGAATATCAAATTTTGATGAAGCTTCTTTAAGTTTTTTAGTTAGATCTATATCAGATTGGCTAGCTAAAACTCTTCCACTAGGATGATTATGTGCTATAATAACTCCAGTTGCTAATGCTTTTAATGCAATTCCAATTATAATCCTGATATCTGCAACTGTAGAATCTATTCCTCCAATTGAATGCTGGTAATAACCTATTGGGTAGTTGGCTCTGTTTAAAAACATGACATACAAAGATTCCCTAAGCTCTAATTCACCTGTGTTAAATAATGATCTAAAGAATTTCGAAGCATCATAAGAACTAGAAATACTTCTATCAATACTTTTACTATTATCCCTGTTGTATTGAATTTTCAATTCAGGAACATTAATTTTTTTTTCAATATGTCGATTTTGATTACTCATTGCTATTGCATTCTTCAACCATTTTGGTTAATACCTCTACTTGCGATTTTAACTGTTTGTTTTCTCTCTCTAATTCAATTGATTTTACTTGAATATTGTCTGGTGTTGCATATACTTGTCTTAATACGCCTAAGTAAAATCCTATACTTCCAATAAATCCGATTACTGATAAAATGAAAGTCATTTTGCTGTATGTAAATTTCTTTTTAGTCATTGTTATATTATTTTAATTGAATGAATAATCCTTTGATTTTTGATTTTCTCAATTGAGAAATATTTTTGTTTCCGTATGCTATTAAAACACTTGGTGCTCCTGCTGAAGAACCAATCTCTCCTGTTGGTTTATAAAATTTCAATCTCCCTTTTATAAAAAGAATAGCACTTGCTTTTTGCCAAACATGATCGTAAAACATCTTTGTATCAGTTCTTGCAAAAGTTAGAGCTATTGCATTTTCATGGGCTGAGCATTTTTCTAACCAAATTTTAGTTTGGTTTCCATAAGGAGGATTACACCAAACACGACCAAACCATTCTTTATTTAATCCATTATCTTTTTTGGTAAAATGATGTTTTGCAGTATCCCATGGTCTATTTATTGGAGAGCAAGGATCTAAATCAAATACACCTAACTTGTTTAATAAGTCAGGAGGGGTTAACCACTCTTCTTTGTTATGATATGTTTCAAAACTTGTATTCATAATTAATCATTACTAACTAGATAAAATCCTCCCAAAAGAAGACTGATTAATACTGAACTGATTGTAATTTTTTTTAAAGTTTTTCTAAACTCCATTCGTTTATCTACAAGGGTGTAGGTAAACTTATTTCCATAGAGTTTTCTGTGAACCTCACACAACTTCATAAAGAAGTCGAAGTCTTGAGCATTTTTGAATACTTGACAACCTGCTGAGTGTCTATCTACTGAATAGGTGCTTCCAGTTTTTCTGGCTCTATGAATGTTAATTCCAAACATTCCTGTTTGCTCTTTGCCATTGTTAAAGTCAAGGATTGCATCTCTATCATAATCTCTGATGACTGTTACTTTAGCCAATCTTTGACATAAAGCGTAATACTTATTCCTGTGTTTATCAATACTGTAAGCATCTAAATACTGTCCTGCTTTTAAAATGGCTGTACCTTTTGGGTTCAATGGATTTTGCAACCAATAAGTACCAGGATCAGTAGTTATTTTAAAAACTAAATATGCCCACTTTGCAATTTTAGTTTGCGAAATGTTGGTAAATACATGCAATTCATCATCAAAGACATTTGGCTTTTCGGTATTGGCTCTAAAGCCCCAAATATTTAAACGATAAGGTTCTGTATAAATAACATGTCCTTTTTCTTGTGCTATTGTTTTTATTCTATTTATCATGATATGTAGCTTATTGAGGTTGTTTTTACAAAGAGTCTTTTTCCATCAAGTGTTTCCACTTCTGTTACTCCATTATTTGCGTCAAGATATTCTCCTATAATTGTTCCTTTGGGTATCATCATTCCGCTACCGTGTTCGTCCCATACTTTGGTATTTTCAATAGCTACCAACTGATCTATCCCAACTCCATAAATACCCGATAATGACCATTTGGAACCGTCATATTTTAATCCTATTCGATAAAATTCTTGATTAACTTGTTTCTTTTGGGCTGTAGAACTAAATGTTGAGAGTAGAGCTGTCACCAAAGTCATTCTAACCAAACCAATTCTTTTTTTCTTAAAGTGTGTATTGACTGCTGTATAATCACTTACGCTTTTAATTTGCTTCAATCCTTTTATTGCAGAAGAAAGACTTCTTTTAAGAATAGCATTATAGATTGTTGTGGCGATACTGCTTGCACTTGTAGAACTACTAGAGCTAGTGCTACTTCCTGAACTAAGTAACAAACTTGTGTAAGTATCGCTATCTATTGATATTGGAAGTCCTTTTGATAGCAGAGCGTTTTGTGTTTCTGAACCAAAACTTCCATCAGCTCCGTATTTAGGTAAGATAGGTGCTCCATACTTTTTGATTAAGGCTTCTTGAAGATTTCTAACCAAACTCCCTGAACTTCCTTTTCGCAATGGAAAACTCCTGCTACTTGAAGAACTCGAAGTATTATTACTTGGAGGTAATGCAGGAAGATTATTTGCTGTAATTGCTTGAGTAAAATCTCTATTATTTTGTTCTCTTTTCTTCTTTTTTAAATAATAGACATAAGCCCCTGCACCTAAAGTAACTACTCCCAGTCCTAAAAGGATATATTTTGTTTTCTTTTCCATTTTCTATTCATTTTACACTCAAAAGTGATTTGATTTATATAGATGCTATGCATCTTTCTGATTAATAATTGCTCTCCAATCCATTGACCAGTCTAGGTCTCCATCAAGATCAGCTTCTAAAGAAGTTCCGTATAGACTTTGGTAAGCATCTTTTGTATCTTCAAATTCTTGTTTAGTTTGAATCTCATTAAATACTGCCTTTATAGCTTCTTCATCTGTTCCGGGTATAAATCCCATATAATAAATGCTCATAGCATTGTATAATCTTGTTGCCCAACCATGCGGGTCATAAATTCTACCTCCTTTAACATCTCTAGCTTTTTCTGGCTTAGATTGAAGAATAGCCAACATTTCATTGTATTCAGTAGTCTTTAATTCGTCCGTCATATCTTCTATTAGATTTCGTCCTTTGTAAAGCCTCCTGTATTGAGTTTGAACTTTGCTAAAATCTTCTTTTGAGGGAACGGCTAATAACACTCTTCTGATTGCTGGTTCGTCTGTTCCCCACCAACCATCATTATCAAAAGCCATTTTTAATTGTTTAGCCCAAGTAGCGTGATTACTTTCTCCAAAACTGTTACTCTCGGTATTATTAGCTATGGCATTCCTAATTTTATTACTAGCGAATTTTATAGCAATAAATGCTACTACTGAAATACCTAAAGCAATGGAAAACGAGACAATTGTTTTTCTTTGTCCTTCAGTCAAACTATTCCACCATGATTGTTGCTTTCTATCCAATACAATTTGGGTAGTGGGTGTTTGATTATTTTTCGATATGATCATCTCATTTTTCATTGCTTTTCTTTTCAGAATTTAATTGATGTCCGTCAAGGACTAGGAAACTCCTAGGTAATGTTTTGCAGCTTCTACCTTTGCTGGATCGGTTTTTACTAATTTTGCTAATGCAGTTATGGTATCTGCTGATAGTTTACTAGCCAATACTGCTAGTCCATTGATTTTTTCGGTAGCTTCTTTTTTGCTTCCCGAAATGCTGATTGAAAATTTATGCTTTTCCATTTTTCTTGATTTTTTGATTAATAATTGACATAAACTCTTTTTGTAACCCGGGGTATGCCGTGAATATTTCCCAGATTTTAATTGCCTTTTCTAATTCCTCCCCATCATAATCTTGCTTTAGCTTTTTAAAGTGTAATTCGGCAGGTGTTTCTGGCTCTGCATGAACTTCTACTTCTGCTTCTTCAATACCTTGAACTGGAGTTCCTCCATTTTTCATTGCTTGAAATTGCCCCATGAGTTGAATCCCGTCTTTTAGCAAATCTTTTATGTCTAGCTTTTTGTCATCTAGTTCTGCTTGAAGTGCTTTAAATTGTTTGAGCTTTTTATTTTTTCGTTTTAGCTCTTGTTGAAGCATCAATATTTTGTTGTTTTTTCTTTCGTTTTCTAATGCTTCTTTTACAATTTGGTCAACATCTTTAGAGGGTGTTCCTGATAAGGCACTATAATTTGTTTTAAAAACATGCTTATTGAAATTTGGAGACTTCCCAAAATACATTCTAACTTCAACTGTATTAGAGTTTCCAATAATGTAACGTTTGTATTTATCAAAATTATTGGCTTCTGAATTAACTGGAACTACCATTTCTCCGTCCACAATAATGCTATACCGCTTTTGTTTACCTTGATCTTCAAAATCTTGAATAATGGTTTTTAATCGTTCAATTCTAACTGGATCAAAGCCTTCGGTATATGTTGAACCTGTTGCTCTTCGCTTTATTTCTATGTCGTGATGTTCTTGTTCCATTTTTCTTATTTATTAATGACTAAGTCATTTTTATTATGATGACTTTGGCGGTAATTACTAGCAATCCATACTTCTTTCTCTTTCACAATTAACCTTATAAGGCAGGAATCACTTGCAGTACAGTAGCATTTAGATAAGCCTTACTGTTTTGATTTATTAAAACCGTTTTTCCTCTGTGGATATATTGATGCTCGTTTATGAACTTATCGGTACGATTAAGAATTCCTGCTTTTGAATAAGCTTTTAGAAAATAGGGAGGCTTAATTAAAATGATAATTTCATTTGTCGCTTTTAACTCTACTTTCCTATGAGGTGGAATTTGAATTTGTCTGTACCGTAAAGTGTAACAATCTCCAACTCCTAATTCTTTCATAGTTAGTCTAGCAAATTCTATGGCAGTTCCTTCAGTCATAACTCCAGTTTTAAATAGATTCTTAATTGATATTTTCTTTTTTGAGAGTATATTCTATCTATATAGTACCCTTCAATAATGTTTGTGTTTAGCTGAGCAGTTACACTTTGAAACTGTTCTTTTTTACCATGTAATTGGAATTGACTATTCCTAAAAGAATTAAGCTCATTAATACTCGGCAAGCCTAAATTGTAGTTGTTTTTATAGGTGCTTATTTTGTGAGCATAAAACACATCTCGCTTTTCAGGAAGTCTTAACCAAAGCCAACCAATTTCTGATTCAAATTTGTTTTCCCAAGTTCTATCAAAAGGGTTAGCTGTAATTTTAATAGCTAGAATTCTCTTGGCATTACTAGGTAACTTTATTTGAAATTGTTGCTTAACTCCATTTCTCTCAATCTCTTCAATATGTACAATTTGCTTAATCATCTTGAAGAGTTGTTTCGACTTCAACTATACTGAAAGTGTATATGGAAACTCTATAAGGAGTAAATCTTGTATTTGAATGATTTTGATCCTTGAAGTAAACTTCTAATCGTCCATTACCTGTGGGTACATTTCCTGTTGAAATTGGTCTGTCATCTGGGGCAACATTTAATCCTGCCATTAACAACCTTGATTCAAAATTTTCAGGAAACAATTCTTTATCGTTTAATTGGATTTTTTGACTTCCTCTGTAAAAGAGTAATTCGTCTCTATCTGAAGTAATCAATATTCCCTGAACGTATTTTGCATTTTTATCCAATTCAAATTCGCCTTTTACAGTTTGGTTTGGCTCTACAATCTTAATGTCAAATCGCTCTTTTATGATATTGTGCTTATAAGTATTCATCTCAATTTTATTTAGCAATTAATAATTCTGTTCCCATTTGAGGGCATCTATTCAGAGGGTTTGAAAAGATGCCCTTAGTGGGATGCAATAGTTAAGGAGTTGTTCCTGTTCCATCAAGTCCTACATATAGGTACTGATCTTGAGGGATGTTTAGTTGAGTACCAAGCTCAACAGTAAACTCAATCAATTCCTCATCTCTGATTAGCCTAGGATTATCGAGTTTGTAATACCCTAATGGAACGGTATGATCGTTATCCGTAGCAAATCTTCTGATCGATTGATTCTCTGGAATGATTTGTTTTCGGTTAGCTTTCAAACTGAACTCCCCATTGCATATTGCAGGTACAGATTTCACGCTCTTAAAGTCGATTGCCTTTAAACCTTCTCGACTGTCTGATTCAGGGTTTCTTCCTGTTAAAAGAAAGATTCCACTTACTAAGAAAACCATGTTTTTAGGCAGTTTTGCGTTTGAAATGTTTCTCAATCCAACCTCTTTATCATCCTGTGGCTCGAACATTTTAATGGTCTTGCTAGTAATTAATTTGGTTGAATAAATGGTGTAGTCTGCTAATCTTACACCCCCTCTAAGTAGTTCTCCCTTTACGTGTTTGGGAACTTGCTTAAAGAATTTTTCCATTTCAGCTCTGGATCTTCTTGAACCGTGAACTTGACCTGCAATTTTTCTGATAAACATTGCTTTTTTTACTGGCGACATGTGTCTTGTCGCTTTTTCCAATTCACCAATACCAAACAATTCTCCTACATTGTTGTATTCGCTATTCATTAATTCATCTGTCATGACTTTTTATTTTTATATCCGCTCATTGCGGAAGGGTTAATAATTATGCCCCAAGGACATGCTCTATATATTTGTTAGATTGGGTTCTTCGATTAAATCAAAAGCAAAATCATCTTCTTCATAATCTGCTGTTGGTTCAGGCAAAACATCCGCATTCATTTCATACTTTAATGCTTCGTTTTGATTATTTCTATCGAAAATTTCCAGACTGGATAAATCAATAGCTCCTACTTGGGTATCTTCTTCCTTATTGTTCTTTTTAATGACTTTATCCAAGTAGAATGCAGTAATTAATTCATCTTTAAACTGAACCAATCTCGATTTTGCTTTGGAGGTTTCTCCTGCCAAAGTAAAACCGCTTATGGCATTAGCTTCTGCTAAATTTTTATTGGAAATTGCTTTTCCAATTCCATAGGCAATGGTGGCAGATCCTGCAAGTCTTAAAATACCTGTATCTTCATCCATATAATGACTACCCGCTATTAAGGCAAGTCCTATTGGAAGAGATGCTCTACCTGCACTTGCTCCAATCCCTGCACCAATTGTAGCTCCAACAAGTAAGTCAACAAGTGTTTTAAGTCCTGTTCCTTTAAGGTCTCCCTTTGTTTTTTGAGCCTTATACTTAGCAAGAATCCCTTTCGATTTATTATTTTTTTTCTTTTTCATCTTATTTAGTTTTTATGCTGTTTAAACTTTTCTGACTGTTTGTTATTAATTCACTAGAGCAGTTCAATTTTTTTAATCCTAGATGCTCTAGCCACAGGAGACTTTCTTCTGGTTTTCTTGGTGCGTTTTTTTGTTGTACTTCTTCTTTTTGTCGATTTTTTCTTGGGTGCTCCAAGCGTTCCATCTATTCCAGATAGTCCTTTCTTTTTCTTTTGAGTTTGTTTGTAAATCAAATAACCTCCTCCAACTACTGCCAAGGCAATTCCTCCTGCTTTTAATGGGTTCTTTTTGACCCATGCCATCATTCCTTTTTCTTCTTGCTCTGTTTCTGGCTCAATTACACTTTCTTTAGTATTGAAAGGCTCAACAATTTGAGGTTGTGGAGAAACGACTACTGGCTCTGGTATTGAAGCTTGTGTAGTTCTTGTTTGAATGATTGGGGTTGGAGAACTCGTTTTATTAGAAAAATTATTAATTAAGTTTTTCAAACTAAACTTTCTGGTTTGTTCCTCTCTGTTTTCAGTATTTGCTTGAATGACTTCCTGTTGTGCTTGTGGACTTCCTTGTTTAAATAAGTCGCCTAACTTTTTGATTAATGCAGATATGGTTGCCAATACTCCAGTTGCAGAAGCGATTGCTGTTCCTGTTGCTACTGCTCCCAAACCATTTATTCCATTCTCCACTTCCGAAAATTCATCTGAATAAAGTTCCTCTCCAAGTATTGTTTGTAAATCATCTTCATCATAAACAGGAGTGATAATTTCTCCTAATCCATTTAAAGTCACTCTTCGGTCTCTATTTCCTTTCCCTGTTAAAATGGCTTTTTTGAGATTTTCGGTTTTTCCTCCTGCTCCAAAAAAGATTTTTTCCATCTTCTCACGAATACGCTTTAGTTGATTGAACTTGTTCATATCCATGTTGTTTTTGCTTGCTTGACTATCTGACCAATAGGCAAATCGAAGTTTACTCGCTACTTGCATAATATTGAGCTTCATACTTGCTAGTACACCTGCTCTTAAAAGTGCTGTTGCAGGATTTACTCTATTAATTGCATGCAATCCTTTTTTTAGCCCTTTCTTTATGTTGTTGACACTAACTTTTTTGGCTACACTTTTAACTTTACTTTTCGCCTTTTTAAAAAAGCTTCTTAACCCTTCTAAATCTTGTGATTCATCTATCAGCATGCCTTGAGCATCCATTGGATAATCGTTTTCTAAAAACTCGTCAAGTTCCTCGAATTCGCTAAAGTCTTCTTCCTCGAATCCGTTTAAATATTGCAATTCCATTTTTATGTCTTTTTTTGCTGAATACGGTACTTCACGGTTGTATTTGTGTACTACTGCATCCAAGATTATTACTCCGTTATTTGTGTGTGCGATTGGGTAAACGTGCTCAAATTCGTGTGATCTATATTTGGTTAATCGAAATGAGAAAGGGATATTCAAATTCGTTAAGATTGAACCAATAAATACACTCATACAGTCACAGTCAATACCTGCTTTTCTATCTTTCCAAGTTCGAGCGGGTCTTCTTACTTGTTCTTTGCCCATTTCATCTTTTGTGTACTGTAAATGAGTAAAGCAAAAGTTCCAGATGTTTTTACACGTATCTTCTTCAGTTGAAGCTTTTAGCATTTGAGCAATTGCAAAAGTGTCTTCTAAGGTGGTAGATACTACTTTTTTCATCAAATGAATGGTATCGTCAAGGTGTGCAACTTTTTTTACCACTACATTTTTTCCTTGTGGTGTTGGAAACAAATGATTAAATCCATCTCCACTTTTGATATGTCTTTTACCTGTTTTCATTTTTTGCTAATTGCTTATAACTGAATGGTTGTTTTGTCATCTAAAGGAAAATCTCCAATAGCTGTAAATGCGTGAGATAATGTTTCAACAGTTACTTGCACTTTTTGGGTGCTATCTCCACTTTGAAGGCGAGATAAAATGGTTGGACTAATTGATACAATGCTGAGCCATGGAACTAGAATAGTTGTTGTTATATTTCCAGTTTCACTAAAAGCATTGATACTAATTTTGCCTTTTGAATCTTGTACAGAAGCAGGAATCTCAACATCTTTCATGGTACTGCTTGCTATCAACTTTTCATTGATGTATAGTTTTACTAAGGGTGGTGAGATTTTTAAATTCGCTCTGCTTGGGTTTTTAATGTTATAATTCAATGCTACATTAATTCCCTGAGCTGATATTTGACCTCTTTTTCCACTTACGCTAACTATTGCCTTGTTACCTGCTCTGGAGAGAGAGAGTAAATATCTCCCTCCGAAAAATGCTCCAATGCCTAATGCTATGTACCTAATTGCTTTCATTTTATGGATCTGTTCTTATTGTTTAACTCGACCATTGTGATCGTCACGCAGATTTTTTAATTTTTTTTTAACCGAGTGCACATGCTCATTTAATCGGTTCGAAATGGCTTGAACTTTTTCTCCAAGCTTGTTTACTTTCTTTGCCGTCTCTTTAAAATCTCCATGAAAATCTTTGATGAAGTAGAGACAAATGGCTACTAAAAGTGAATTGATTACCAGTAATGCTTCCATACTATTTTGTTTTTTGATTTAACCAAATTTGAGAAGGTTCTATCGACTTCATTTTCAAAAGGGTGTGGATGGGGTTGAATTGGTGTGTTTTGGTGTGAATTGATGTGCTTAATTCAAGAAAACTTGGTTAAAATCATGCTCAATTCGCATCACATTTTTTCTTTCAAGTAGGTTGTTGATGTTTCTTAAATGATTTGCAACCTCTTTACTAAGTCCTATTTCTATTCGCTTTAATATGGCTTCAAAAATTTGCCTCAGTTTTGTTTCACATACTTTATGTTCTTTTGCCATTTCTGCAAAAGACTTTTCTTTTACGATTCTTTGAAGAAGCAATTTGATTTGAATATCTCTCAATTCTCCCCATAATTCTGGATCACTCTTTATCCAAAGAGCCAGAAAAATATTAATGTCTTTTTTATCAATTCTCATCTCGTTTGATTTTAAGGGTTAATAATTAGTTGTCTTTTGAGGGCTTATCGAAATTGATTGAGATACCTAATCACATGTTCTGGATCTACTTGCCAATATTCACAGTATTCATAAACACTTAATCGGTTTTTGGTCTTGCCAAGTGAATCTCGTATGGCTAGGTGTTCTCTCCGAGCGGCATTTATAGCACAACCATTAAGGATCTGAATATCCTTTGGTGTGATGTAAAAGCTATTTTTTAACTCGGTCATTTTCGTATTGTTTCTTCAAATTTCCGAAGTAGAAAATACGGAGACGACAACCTAAGGGGGGGACATGGGGGGTACACGTACCTGCTTTTTAATGAAAAAGATGGATTTTTTGTTAAAAAAAGTTACGATTACCTGTTAAATTGAACCTTTTCATAAATGAGTGTACCATTTTTATAGATAATCCGTTATATGTAAGGGATCTGCCCCTCTAAGAAATCAATATGGAAATTACTCACTACACACCAACTGAGTTGCTCGAACTCTATCCTGATGCCAAGAAAATTGGTTGGACACCTACTAAAATTGGTGTGATGTTTAGAAGTGGCTTATTGGTTGGCTTTATTAGTGGAAAACATAATTCGGCTATGATATTAGAAGAAAGTTTTATTGAATTAATGAAATATACTAACCGTGTTAACCGTAGTAGAGATATAAACTTAGACTAGGTATAAATACTTACAAACTGTGTATGAAACAAAACAACTATTTACATGACATGCTACTGAATTTCAATAGTAAATCAATATCTTTACAGAAACAAGAACAATTAGTCCTAATGGAACTTTTGACAATAGATGAAATTTTTGAACAGTTCTCGGAGATTAGAACCAAGTTCAAATGGACAGAAGATGATTTAAAGGTTTTACTTAGTAGTAAACTATTGATTGGTAAAATTGAGAATGATACTGTCTTAATATCTAAATCAAGCATTAAAAGTTTGATTGAATACCGTAATAACGTGAAATAACTTCAACAATATTTATAACAAATCCAGTTTAGAAATAGACTGGATTTTTTTATGTACTATTTTTACTAAACTCCATATAAACCTCATCTCACCCCATTACAATCTCATAACATGTTCATAACAACATCATCTCATCCCATAACCACTTCATAGCGTGTTCATCTTACTTTTTTTAATTAAATTCGTTTGTTAAATTATATATGAACAAAAAACTAGAACATAAACTCAAAGACAATTCTATTAAACCAACAGCAATGCGTCTGTTGGTATTAAAATTTTTAACTGAACAAAATAAGGCTGTTTCTCTTCAAGATATTGAATTAGCATTTGAAAGGGCAGACAAAAGCACTCTTTTCAGAACTTTAAAAACATTTGAAAATAGTAAGATCATTCATAGCATAGAAGATGGTACAGGGCATTTAAAATATGCGTTATGTTTAGAAGGGTGTAGTTGTTCTCCAATAGATTTACATTATCATTTTCATTGCAATATGTGTAAAGAAACATTTTGTTTAACAGAGCTAAATGTCCCAACTATCGAATTGCCTAAAAACTTTGAGATGCAACAAGCAAATATGGTAATTAAAGGTATTTGCGGAACTTGCAAATAAACTTTGCAACTCACTTGCATCATTTTATATATATATTTGTTGCGTGAGAGTATTTACATTCATATTAGCTTTATATACTTTGGTGTTATCAATAATGCCTTGTGGGGATGATATGGTAGTTTCATACAATAATGAACATTCGATTTCTCATGTAGAAGATAGCTCTCATAATCATGATTCAGAGAGTGATGATGGATGTACTCCTTTTTGTATTTGTCAATGTTGTGGTACATCAATAGACCTTCCTTTATATTCTTTAATTTATTCAAAGAAAAAAGCTAAGAATTCTCAACACTACCCAAATTATATTTCTAATTATTCTTTTGATTTCAAAGGAGGGGTATGGCATCCGCCAAGCATAGGTTAAACAAAATCAATGGATAAGTACGTCTTGTCTATTTTAATTTTCACGTTTAATTTATAAAATACATCATTATGTTTGATAAAATAATAGCTTATTCCGTAAGGAATAAGTTTATGGTAGGGCTCTTTATGGCTGCCCTTACGATATGGGGTATATTCTCCATTCGTCAACTGCCAATTGATGCTGTTCCAGACATCACAAATAATCAGGTTCAAATAATTACTATTTCTCCAACACTTGCTACACAAGAAATAGAGCAATTTATTACTACCCCTGTAGAGCTTGCTTTACAAAACTTACAACAAGTAGAAGAGATTAGATCAACCTCTAGATTTGGGCTTTCAACTATAACAGTTGTATTTGAAGAAGGGTATGATATTTATCTTGCCAGACAATTGGTTGGAGAAAGAATTAAAGCCGCTCAAGAAGCTATTCCAAATGGGCTCGGAATACCCGAAATGACACCCATTTCTACAGGGTTGGGCGAGATTTATCAGTATGTCATTAGACCAGAGGAAGGTTTTGAAGATAAATATTCCCCAATGAAACTAAGAACAATTCAAGACTGGATTGTAAAAAGACAACTTTTAGGAATTGAAGGTGTTGCTGAAATAAATTCAATGGGAGGTTATTTAAAACAATATGAAGTTGCTATAAATCCAGACGTTTTAAAATCTACTGGAATTAGTATTTCAGAGGTGTTTCTTGCCTTAGAAAAAAGTAACGAAAATACAGGAGGAGCATACATTGAAAAAAACTCTAATGCTTATTACATTAGGTCAGAGGGTATTGCAAAGTCAAAGGAAGATATTGGCAATGTGGTAATCAAAAATAATAGCAACATTCCTGTTCTTATTAAAGATATAGCAACTGTTAAATTTGGGAAGGCACCTAGATATGGAGCTTTAGTAAGAAATGGAGAAGAAGCAGTTGGAGGAAGGGTAATGATGTTTAAAGGGGCGAATTCAGCAGAAGTTACAGCTCTAGTAAAGGAACGAGTTATCCAAGTTCAAAAATCTTTACCAAAAGGTGTAGTTTTAGAACCATATTTAGTTAGAGATAAACTAGTTAAAACTGCAATTGGAACTGTAGAGAAAAACCTTATCGAAGGAGGGTTAATAGTAATATTTATTCTGGTATTGCTATTAGGTAATTGGAGGGCAGGATTAATAGTTGCCTCTGTAATTCCTTTTGCTATGCTATTTGCAGTATCAATGATGAATCTTTTAGGAATAAGTGCAAATCTTATGAGTTTAGGAGCTATTGATTTTGGGTTAATTGTAGATGGTGCTGTAATAATTGTAGAGGCTATTGTGCATAGGATGCAAGTTAAACACGCAGGTAAAATACTTACTCAAAATGAAATAAATGACGAAGTAATTTCTTCTTCTCAAAAAATTAGAAGTTCTGCAGCATTTGGAGAAATAATTATTTTAATGGTATATATACCAATTTTGGCTTTAGTAGGAATTGAAGGTAAAATGTTTAAACCAATGGCTCAAACTGTTATGTTGGCAATTGCAGGGGCTTTAATACTTTCATTAACCTACGTGCCAATGATGGCTGCTTTATTTTTAAATAAGAAAGTTTCTAATAAGAGAACAATAGCAGACAAAATCATAGATTTTGTTCAAAGAGGTTATACGCCAATTTTGAATAAAGCTTTAGGTTATAAAAAGATATTTGTGGGTGCTACTGTATTTTTATTTCTTGTAAGTGCATTTGCATTTAGTAGAATGGGAGGAGAATTTATACCGACCTTAGAAGAGGGAGATTTAGCTATGCAACAAATTTTACCTCCTGGTAGCTCACTTTCTCAAAGCATAGAGACATCCAAAATGGTTCAGAAAAAATTATTAAAAGATTTCCCTGAAATAATTGAAGTTATTACAAATATAGGTAGTGCCGAAATCCCTACAGATCCTATGCCTGTGGAAATTGGGGATGCTACTTTAATAATGAAGCCAAAAGATGAATGGGTTACTGCATCTGATAGGCAAGGTATGTTTGAAAAAATTGAAGAATCACTAGAAAATTTACCCGGAGTTGGCTATGAGTTTTCACAACCAATTCAGTTAAGGTTTAACGAATTAATGACTGGAACAAAAGCCGATATTGCGATTAAATTATTTGGAGAGGATTTAGATACTCTTTATTTAAAAGCGAAAGAAGCTGAAAACATAATCAAAGGACTAAACGGAGTTGCTACTGTTAATGTGGAGCAAACAATTGGAATGCCTCAAATTATTGTTGCATATAAATATGATAAAATGGCTCAATACGGGCTTCATATTAAAGATGTAAATCAAGTGATAAGAACTGCTTTTGCAGGAGAAAAGGCAGGAGTGATTTACGAAGGGGAAAAAAGATTTGATTTAGTTTTAAGGTTAGATGAACAATACAAAACTAATCAACAAGATGTAGAAAATCTTTTTATTTCTTTAGAAAATGGGACACAAATTCCTTTAATCAATGTTGCTGATGTTGATTTAGTAAATGCTCCAATGCAAATTTCTAGAGAAAATACTAAAAGAAGAATTGTACTTGGTGTTAATGTTGGAGATACTGATGTGTAAACGTTAGTAGAAAACATTCAAAAAGAATTAAATGCTAGGCTAAAACTACCTGTTGGATATTATTTTACCTATGGTGGTCAATTTGAAAACCTTAAAGCAGCCAATGCAAGGTTATCTGTTGCCCTACCCATTGCATTAGGTCTTATTTTTATTTTGTTGTATTTCACGTTTAGTTCTATTTCGCAAGCAGCATTAATATTTACTGCAATTCCATTGTCGGCAATTGGAGGGATTTGGGCATTAGAGTTAAGAGGAATGCCATTTAGTATTTCGGCAGGAATAGGTTTTATTGCTCTTTTTGGAGTAGCTGTATTAAACGGAATTGTATTAATTGGTTATTTTAATCAGTTAAAAAAGGAAGGAATGACAGATTTAAAAGAACGTATTTTAATTGGTACTAAAGTTAGATTAAGACCTGTTTTAATGACAGCTGCTGTTGCTTCACTTGGTTTTTTACCAATGGCGATATCTTCGTCAGGAGGAGCAGAAGTTCAAAGACCACTTGCTACAGTTGTTATAGGCGGGTTGTTAACTGCAACTTTTCTTACTTTAGTTATTCTCCCAATTTTATACTATTGGTTGGAAAGCTGGACTATTAGAAAAAATAATATTCCAACAACAGCAATAGTAGTGGGATTAATGTTGCTTGGCTTTACTAGTAATTCTTTTTCTCAGACAAAAACATTGTCACTAGATAGTGCAATAAACATGGCATTAAAAAATCATCCTGATATAAAGGCTGCTAATTTAGAAATAGAGAGGAATGAAGCATTAAAAATGAAATATAGTTTAGGTAAAACAGATGTTTCATATCAAGGAGATGGATTAGTTGATAAAGATTTTGGACAGCAAGTAAACCAAATTGGAATAGTACAGAACATTCCAAACCCCAGTGTTACAAAGTCCGCAAATAAATTGCAAGAACAAATGATTACAAAAAGTACACTTTCCAAACAAATAGCAATAAATGAGCTTAAATGGAAAGTGAAAAATTTGTATTATGAAATTCAGTACAAACAAGAATTAGCAACTTTATATTCTTCATTGACAGAAACTTATTTGAAAAACTATAATAGAGCTAAAGTTAGAGTTGAGACAGGAGAGACGAATCAGATAGAACTACTTTCTCTTCAATCTAAATGGAATGAATTCAATGTTCTTTTTAAACAGAATGAAATTGAACTATCCATACTGTATCAACAATTTGAATTGCTTTTGAACTCGAGTACTTCAGTAACTGGGGTTGATTCTATCTATAAAGAAAACTACGTTCCAAATATGCCATTGGATTCAAACATTTATCTAAAAATAAATGACCAGAATAGTGCTATTGAGACAGCAAAAATTAAGGTGTTAAAAGCAGATCTTAAACCCGATTTCAACATTGGATATGCAGCACAAAACTACTATTCTGGAGGTTGGTACAGTGGTGCTCAGGCAGGTGTTTCGTTTAATATTTTTAGAGGACAAACAAAGCGAAAAATAGTAGCACAACAAATTCAAGTAAAAGTAATAAATGAACTTAATCAAAGTAAAAAGCTTGAGTTGAAACAAAAAATAGCAAAAGCAGAAGCATCTATACATTTATACGAAGAAGGTGTTAAGATATATAAAAAACAAATAGAGGATATTAATCCTAAAATGATTCAAATTGCTCAATTAAATTATGAGGCAGGTGAAATTTCTTATTTAGAATTATTAAACACCCTTCAATTAGTAGCTACTAACAACAGTAATTACTGGAATCAAATAATGTCATACAACAAGGCTGTTGCAGATTATCAGTTAATTAATAATCAATAAAAAACTTATCATGAAAAATAATATAAAATATACATTATCAGTAATCTTATTACTAACAATTCTTATTCCGTCATCTTGCAGTAATAAACACGAAGAAGGAGAAGAACACGGTCATTCGGAAGAAGAAAGCAATCACACGAGCCATGAAGAAGGAGAAGAAGAATCAATACACCTAACTGCTGAACAAATTAACACGATTGGATTAGAGTTGGGCAATTTTTCAACTTTAAAAGTGAATGATTTTATCAAGTCAACCGGTTTAATAGGATTACCTCCAAACGCATATTCATCTGTTTCGGTTAAGGCAGAAGGAATTATTGAAGGAACAAAAAAATACGTAGAAGGAGATTATATTAAAAAAGGAGAAGTAATAGCTTATGTTGCTAATACTAGCTTTATTTTAAAGCAACAAGAATATCTTGAAGCAAAAGCAGGACTTAAACTAAAAGAATTTAACTTAGAAAGACAACAATCTTTAGTAAATGCAAATGCAGGAGTTTCTAAGAGTTTACAAAATTCACAAGCAGAAGTTGATATATTAAGGGCAAGAACCAATGCTCTTGCAAAACAATTAAAGTATTTAGGGATTTCAGTAGAAAAATTATCTCCTAACACGTTAAGCGAACGCATTCCAATAGTAGCTCCAATGAGTGGTTATATTTCTTCAATTAATATGCACAATGGTATATATGCCATTCCTTCCAATGCTATTATGCAAATTATCTCTTCGGATCATTTACACCTTGAGTTAGATGTTTTTGAGAAAGACATTGCAGCTGTAAAAGTGGGACAAAAAATAAGTTATACCGTACCTGCGCTTGGAAACACTATCTATACGGGAGAAATAAGTGTAATTGGGAAAGAGTTTAATATGGCTACAAAAACAGTAAGAGTACATGGTCATTTGGAAGGAAAGAAACCTACATTCCTTAAAGATTTATTTATTAATGCAAAGATTTGGTTAACTGATAGTAAATCTAATGCTGTTCCAGAAGGTGCTATTATAAAAGATGGAAATGAGACCTTCATATATGCAGCTAAAAAAGAAGAAAAAGAAACTGAATTCACAAAAATAAGAGTGATAGCTGGTGCAACAAACAATGGGTTTACAGCTGTTAAACTGTTAGATAAAATTCCAAAAGGAATGCAAATTGTTACTAAAGGAGCTTATTATGTCAATGCACAATCTAAGGCAGGAGAATTAGAACACGAACATTAAAAAAACAAACATTATGTACCTATTTATTTTTCTAATCATTTATTTCTTTTTAGTATTCTTTTTAAGGTCATATTTACTATGGAGAAAAACTAAAATTAATCCCTTTACATTCAGCAAAGGAGATGATGCTCACGGTTATAATGGAAAGATCTTTTCCTTTATATCAGTGATTGAGATAGTAGTTGTTGCCATTTATGCTTTCAATAATTCTTGGATGAATATTCTTTTACCATTTTGGTATTTAGAATACGAGATTCTAGTCATAATTGGGTGGGTATTGCTTTTTATTTCACTGATAGTTGTGTCAATTGCTCAAACTCAAATGGCTAATTCTTGGAGAATTGGTATTGATGAAAACAATAAAACTGAATTGGTGACTAAAGGATTTTTCTCAGTGTCAAGAAATCCTATTTTTCTGGGAATTATGATAGCTAATATTGGGCTATTTTTGGTTTTGCCAAATGCATTTACACTTTTAATTATTTCATTATCTACGGTAAGTATTAATACTCAAATAAGATTAGAAGAAGCTTTTTTAGAGAAGGAGCATGGTAAAGAATATAGCAATTATAAACAAAAAGTAAGGAGATGGATTTAGAAAATAACGAAGATTGTTGTTCAATAGAAGAAAAAACAAATAGCAATGATTCATCACATGCTAACCATGATGAAGAGGAACATTCAAATGACAATGCTAACAACAGCTGGAAAGAATATTATCCAGCACTTATAAGTCTTGTTATACTTTTAAGTGGTTTAATAATTGAACATCTTTTTAATGCTCATTTTTTTGAGGGTTGGATAAAAATTGTATGGTATGTTGCAGCTTATCTACCTGTTGGGTTACCTGTACTAAAACACGCATTTATATCACTTAACAAAGGGGAAGTATTTACGGAGTTTTTTTTAATGAGTATAGCAACTATTGGTGCTATGGCTATTGGAGAATATCCTGAAGGAGTAGCTGTTATGTTGTTTTATGCAATTGGAGAATTATTTCAATCGGCAGCAGTAAGTAGAGCTAAAAATAACATTAAAGCATTACTTGATGTACGACCTAAAATTGCTAATGTTTTAAGAGGTGGAAATTATCAAGAAGTAAATCCTGAATCTGTTGATATTGATGAAGTAATTCAAATAAAAGTTGGAGAGAAAGTACCATTAGATAGTACATTAATTTCAGATAAGGCAAGTTTAAATACTTCAGCATTAACAGGAGAAAGCAAGCCGCAAACCTTAATTAAGGGAGAGAAAATATTAGCAGGTTCTATTAACTTGGAAGGTGTTATTGAAGCTAAAGTAACCAAGCTATATAATAATAGTTCCATTTCTCGAATTTTAGAATTGGTACAAAATGCTACTTCCCGTAAATCTAAAACAGAATTACTGATAAGAAAGTTGGCGAAGATTTACACTCCAATAGTGGTTTACTTAGCAATTGGGATATGCTTTATTCCTTACTTTTTTGTAGAAGAATATATCTTTAGTGAATGGTTATATCGTGCTTTAATATTCTTGGTAATCTCCTGTCCGTGTGCATTAGTCATTTCTATTCCGTTAGGCTATTTTGGAGGATTAGGTGCAGCTTCTAAAAACGGAATTTTATTTAAAGGAGCAACTTTTCTTGACCAATTATCTAAGATAAATACACTTGTAATGGATAAAACAGGTACAGTTACAAAAGGTGTTTTTAAGATTAAAGAAATAAAAATATTTAATTCCATATCTGAAATTGATTTTATGAAACAATTAATGGCAATAGAGTCAAAGTCAACACATCCTATTGCAAAAGCAATTATGGAATATGATAAAGATTCTCCTTTACTGGAAGTATCAGATATTAAAGAAATAGCAGGAAAAGGACTTACAGGAACTATTGAAGGGAAAAAAATTGCTGTTGGTAATGGTAAATTAATGGAACAATTTAATATTTCTACACCCACTGAAATAAATGATATTGTTGAGAGCATTGTCCTTGTTTCAATAGGAGGAGATTTTGCTGGCTATGTTACTATTGCTGACGAACTAAAAGAGGATGCCAAGGAAAGTATTAACCAATTAAGAAGTGTTGGCATAAAAGAATTGATTATGCTTTCTGGCGATAAGGATTCTATTACACTGGAGGTAGCAAAAGAACTAAATATTGACTATGCAAAAGGCGGTTTACTTCCAGAAGACAAATTAAATGAGGTTGAGGAGTTAAACAAGGATAAATCAAAAATAGTTGCTTTTGTAGGGGATGGAATAAATGATGCTCCAGTTATTGCAGCAAGTGATGTTGGTATTGCAATGGGGGGGTTAGGAAGTGATGTTGCTATCGAGACTGCTGATGTCATTATTCAAACCGATCAACCCTCAAAAATTGCAACAGGAATTAAAATTGGAAGAACTACACAAAAGATAATTTGGCAAAACATATTTTTGGCATTTAGTGTGAAAATTATTGTGCTTACACTTGGAGCAGGAGGTTTAGCTACTATGTGGGAAGCTGTTTTTGCTGATGTTGGAGTTGCACTTTTAGCTATTCTTAACGCAATTAGATTGCAGAGAATGAAGTGGTAGAAAATAGAAACCTAGCCTTGACAAAAATCGAGGCTAAGTTTATCTTTATTACTCAGGTCTTTCATATTGACAACATCCAGGTAATTCTAAATAAACAGATTTATCTGCTATATGAGAATCTGTATCATCGCAACTGCCACTTTAATTTATGATTTAGTCATTTTAACTACTTCAAAATAACTAGTTTTTCGAATTTTTCTGCTTTATTATTCTCTGGATCAGTTACTTTAAGGCGATAAACGTATGTCCCTCTTCCTATATTATCCCCATAATCATCTTTTCCATTCCACTCAATAGGCTCGGCCCTATATCCGTCAGTAAGTACTATTTGATTTATTGTTTTTACTAATTTTCCAGATATTGTAAAAACTTGGACCTGAACTTCTAAAGTCTCACAGGTTTGATTATGTTCAAAAAAGAACTTTGTGTGTGTTGTAAATGGATTAGGATAATTTAAGACATGTTCTATAGCTAATTCTTCGTTTTGAACTACAACAAATTCGATTGTTTCTTCTGACGAATTATTATACACATCCCATGCTTTTAGAGTAAGGGTGTGATTCCCATTCACAAGTTTTGACATTGGATAACTGACTTTTCCTTTTTGGTATGTATCTACATCAGATTCGTAATAACTATTTAAAACAATACTATTGTTCGTATTTTCGTCTATCACAGCTGTTATGTCATGACCTATACCATTTCCAGTAGTGTTAATTCCACTAGAATCAAATATTCTTGCTAAAAGAGTAGGGGCTTCATCTGATATTCCTCCAGAGATAAAACTTTCATCATTTAAAAACAACTCTATCTTTGGAGCTGTGTTATCTTGTAATAATTTATTGTTTGTTCCTCCAACTGTTATATTACTGCTGTAACCAGTAGCATCTTCATCTCCATTAAATGCATAATAGCTTATCCTACCTGATCCATAGGCATAATTAATATCCTTAGGAACAACGAATGTGAAGTTAAATCTTCCATTTTTGACAGTTGCTTTACCTCTATATAGCAAACTATTGTACTCATCAAATCCAGCTATATATGCTGGTGAGGTGTTTCCCAACGTTAACTGCCATTTTTTTTTGTCATAAACTGTAGGATAAACAAAGCCATTATAACTAGTTAAAATAGCCCCATCTTGATTGGCAACGTAACCGCTAATTGTAACTTTACTTAATGCCTTTAGCGTATCTATTAACCCAGTTATTTCTTCTCCATTTAAGCTATCAGTAATAATTTTATGTTTTGGAAAAGCTAAGTTCAAAGCGGGATCTCCAATTAAGCTAAAACGTCTTACATTATTATTTCCTATCACTAATGGATGGTTTTTTGTCTCCATATAAATGTCTCCTAAAGTTCTTGGAGTTCCATCAGCATCTTTCACAAAAGCCTCTTGGTAAAACGCTTCTATTAGTCGTTCATTTGCAGACTGAAAGACTGCTCTCGTAGTTGAAAAGAGTGCAATGGTACCTCCATTTGGATTGAGAAATAGCTGTTCTCCAGCTGATGTTCTGCTTGGATCATCAAATTTGGTGAATTCACATGTTGCTGTCATAAATATTGGAGATTTATTATAATTTGTCCATCGATTTATCATTGTTAAATCTAATATTCTTTCATCTGCCCATCCAACTTCTCCTCCATGTCCTTCATAAGCAATTATAAGACATCCTTCTTCCACTGCCCTTCTAATAGCCTCTTTCCCGTCAGGATATCTTTCACCTCCAGGGGTGGACTGCTGTTTAAAGGCATCCATGTGTAACTTTTTAATATTAAACAAGGGATAATTTTTTTCAATAGAGTCTGAAATTTTCTCTACATGCCTAAAAAAAGCCATTTCCCAATTAACATTTGCGTCATCCGTTACAAAGACTAATTTATTTCTCCAGTCCCCATAAGGATTATTGGCATTAGCTGTGTTACATGTTGCTTGAGAGTTTAATGATATTCCTTGTTTTTGATAATTAATGATTTTATTTACAATGATATTAGCTTCACTAGTCGATCTAACAGTTAAACGACCTACAGCTATATCCATCATGTCAGCATCTCCAAATCCTTCGTTATCATCAAGAATACCATAAAAATCATCAGAGGGGTAACTAGATAAAGCATTTAACGACTGAGGAGACTCCCAAACAGGAACAAAATTATGATTTGGCTGGACTCTCCCTTTATAGTCATAAGATCCATCTCCAAACAATAATAGGTATTTAGGTAGGTTTGCACCAGCTCTATCATAATGCATTTTTGCATATGTTTTAATAGCTGTAACATCTTGCATACCTGAGGAAAATTCATTATAAATTTCAAATACGCTAGCTGTAACTACGGTGAGTCCTCTCGATTCATGATAAGCCTTTAACTTTTCAACTTGTGCTTTAAAAATTGGATGATAAACAATCATTAAATCAGAAGTCATTTGTCCGTGCAAATTCTGATTATCAACTTTTTCGCCAAATTCTATTGATAAATAACCACTTGTTTTAAAAGCTATAAATTCTCTTAGCGTATCTGAATCAAAAACAAATGTTTTATCTGTGTCTATATCATTCGTTAAAAGCTTGGATATATTAATTGGGTCTGTTATATCCCAAATTTCATCAATTCCTGTAGTATTTTGTAAGGTAAATGAAGTAACGTTTCCTACCCCAACAGAATTTTTATCTCTAAACAATAATTGATTACCATTCATTATTAATTTCCTTCTAGCGTTTATCTCGATAAAATCTAGCCATCCCTGAGAATCATTATTAGCAGCTTTTATAAAATTAATTGATAAGGGCACATTACTTGATGACGTAGTGAAAGTAAGGGTTGAAACCTTTTCGTTTGCATAATTTGCATACGAACTTACAGGTATTCCTGGAATAACAACTGTTTGAGTATTTGAATTTGAATTTACAATGAAAGAGCAAGGGTCAGCCCCATAAGCACTAGCTGCCAATGCTGTTTTTATTGTAACGTTGGATATAGGATCTATATTTGGGAAGCTGAAGCTGAATGTGTAATTCAATTGAATATCAAACAACTCTCCAAACCATTTTTTCCCAGAACCACCATCTTTTAATGCCATTAAGTTACGACTATCAATTTCTCTTGCTTTAAAATCATCAAAAATACTCATTGTATAATTTGGCGTACTGTTAGAAGATTCAATTTCTCCAATTCTTTTAGCCCCACTGATATCCGTGGTAGTTATAAAATAGGTTGATTGCTCAGTGTATAAGTTTTTTTCATAATAAAATAATCCCGAGCTTTGATTGAATTTATTTTTATGTGGAGACTCAGCGTAAAATAGAAGATAATCACCATTTCCAAAAAAATTATCACCACCATCAAAAACCTTAATAGCATTTTTTTGAAGATCATCATACCTAAATCCACTATTATGTTCTGGTAACATTCCATTATGATTACCATAAATATTAATTAAATTAGATGAAATTGGAGAAGACAAAATTCCTTCATCTTCGAGCTCTTCATAGGTTATTTTATAAACCCCATCTTTAGTAGAATGTAACTTGTAAAAATCTCCTGTTGCTAAAACAGAATTTACGGCATAAAGGTTCCCTGATCTCAAACCAGTGTTTTGAATATAATCTGGCTTAGAGATATATGTTATAATGGCTTTTTCTATTAAGTAAAATTGTCCATTCTTTGAATAAAATGGATCAAATGAAATTATAGCATAAGTCTTATTCCCACCTTTTCTTTTCTCAACATTTAAATTTATATTGTTCAAAAACAAGTTAAGATCTATATTAACTGCTTTGAGTTCATTAGGTGATATTAATCGTTCAGATACGATTGATATTGAAGCCTCAAGATTCTCATTATCTTGAACCCTTTCTCTATACATTACTTTTGGTATTCTTTCAACATTAACTGAGCTATAATCATTGTAGTAAAGAATGTTTGATTTTTCATCAGTAAGCTTCCAGTTCAACTTAATAATTTTATCTTCTTGGGAAAATAAAAAATTAAATGTTCCAATCAATATACTAGTTATAATTTTGACTTTTAAATTCATATTGTAATATGTTTTTTTGTGAAACGTTAAAAATTTCTATTTGTTGAAAAACTAGTCTTAATTTATTTTAAGGTATTTTTCACGCGTTGCAGTATCATTGGGACACCTTTGAGGTTTGCTTTTAATCTTGAGTTTTTTATAAAAAATATCTTATGGTATATATGTGAATAACTATGTTATCTCTTTGACAATTTATCTGTTTTTCAACATATCAACACTGTAAGGAGTAATCTTTATATAATTCGAATTTTAGCTATTCCCCCAATTTATAAAATTGGGGGATATTATAAATTAACTTGCTAAGGTCTTTCATACTGACAACATCCAGGCAAATTATTATACACTGATTCATCTGCTCTATGAGAGTCTGTATCATAACCAACACCTGCTATTTTTTCTTTGATTTTATTTTCATCCATTTTTTTAGGGTCATAAGTAACAGTAATCATTTTGGTTTCTTTATCCCAATCAGCATTACCAATTCCATCTTGTCCATTTAATGAGCCTTCAATGGTTTTTTCACACATCCCGCAATTCCCATAGACTTTAAATTCTGCCTTAGTTAACGACTTGTCTGCTTCTTGTGCATTTCCACAACTTGCTAGCATTGATACTCCCAAAAATGCTGGCATTACTAATTTTAACATTGTTTTTTTCATTTGTTTTGTTTTTAATTGTTAATGATTGTGTCCACTCATTGGACTATGATTGTTTCTATAATTATTATCTATTTTTTCTTTAACGGTTCCACAGGTTAACATTTCTTCTCCAAAATATGGGTTTTTAATAGTTGATTCTTTACTTAACCAATACGCTCCTTTATCATTTTCTGCCATTGGGCAGTATTGAACATAAAATGTATTTTTTTCTACTCCAAAAGTCTTAAGAGTTGATATTATAGATTCAGAAAGTTTACTAAACACTTCTCTTTGTTCTTTTATTTCTTTTGATTTTACAATTTGATTAGAACTTATTTTAATCTCATTAAGTTTCTCCATCCAATAGATGTGTGCTTCTCCTTTTAATAATTTCATATCAACTTTAGTTAAAGTATTAATTAATGAACTCGCTTTTTCTGAAGCCTTGGTTGTATTTCCTTCTATAAGAACATCTTTAAGTAGTATATAAGCATCTGTCATTTTATTGAGTTGTGTTTTGAATTGACTAGAAGTTGAATTAGTGTAATCAGGAAGGTCATTTAAAATGATGTTATTACTAACCAAATTTCTATTCATCATGCTAGATTGATTATTTAATTGGGCAGAAGCATCAATTACAAAAGCACCATTTGTTACAACTTGTTCTCCATTGCTTATACCTTTTTTTACTAAATAGTTTTCTCCTACAGATTCTCCTATTAAAACCTCTCTAAATTCAAATGATGGTATTTTTGATTCTGGAAGTTTAACATAAACAACTGACTTTTCTCCTGTCCATAATACTGAAGATTTGGGTACAAGTAGTGATTCAGATGAATTATTGTTAGCATTAATTTTTCCCTCCAAAAACATTTCAGGCTTTAGTAGGTTGCTTTGATTTGTAATAGAAGTTCTAATACTTGCTGTTCTTGTTGTTGGATTAATTATTGGATCAACAAAATTGATAGTTGAAGTAAAGGTTTTACCCGGAATAGCTGGGGTTGAGAAACTAATTTCAGTTCCTTTCTTAATATTACTTAATTCAGTTTCATAGACATCAAATACAGCCCATAATTGGTTTAAGTTTTGAATATCAAACAATATTTCTCCTTCTTTTAAATAATCTCCAACAGAGACTTTTTTATTCAGTACAACTCCTGAATAACTGGCATAAATATTAAATGATTCAATTATTTTTTCTGATGAAATGATAGCTTGTATTTGCTCTTCCGAAAGCTTCCAAAACTTTAATTTGCTTGCTGTAGCTTCATATAGTTTTGGATTTATATCCTTTACCTTATAAGCTTCTAATAATTCTTTTTGAGCAGTAATAAGTTTAGGTGAATAAATGGAGGCTATTTTCTGCCCTTTGTTCACTCTTTCGCCAGTATAACTAATAAATAATTTTTCAATTCTACCTGAAATATGAGAAACAATACTTGCTGAATTGGTTTCGTCTGCTTTTATTTTTCCCGATAACTTTATTTCTTTTGAATTACTATTACCTAAGCCAACAATGGTTGTTTGAATATTGGCTATTTTAATAGCTTCTTCAGTCATTTCGAAAACCAATGGATTGGAATTACTATTTGCCTCTAATGGAATTAAGTCCATACCGCAAATAGGGCAGTCTCCAGGTTCAGGTTGTCTAATTTGGGGATGCATAGAGCATGTCCATATTTCCTCTTTTTTTGATTCTAAGGAGTTTTTATGGGTGGAGGAATCTTTGGGTGAATTTCCGAAGATTAACCATCCAAAGCCTAATCCTATAATTAGAGCAATAAAGGTGTATGTTATTAATTGTTTAGTTTTCATTTTCTAATCGTTTTATCATCTTCTTCATCTCTTTGATTTCTTTTCTTTGTGCTTTAATAATATCTTCTGCTAACTTTTTGACCTCTGGATCTTTTATATCTGCTCTTTCGCTAGTTAAAATCGCTATAGAATGATGTGGTATCATGCCTTTCATCCATAAGACATCATCCACAGTTGATTTTTGGTCTCGTACTAAGCCTAAAGCAATAGCAAATAGTGCAATACTACCTACGACTATACCCATATTTTTCTTTTTATTCTTATACATATTTTTCATAAAAAAGAACATAATAAGTGCCATAGTAGCAATACCCAGACATACCATATAAAAACGTGTGAGACTAAACCATATGTGGTCAAACTCATAAGTGTTTAAATACATTGTGATGTACATTGCAATAAATGATGAGCCTAACATCAAAAAGAATTTTGTGTAACTTCCCATACCTTTTTTGTTGTGTTTTTGATTTTCCATTATTTATTTATTTTTTATTGATTTTGTTCTTAATCTTAAAGCATTGGCTATTACCGAAACGGAACTAAAACTCATCGCTAAAGCTGCTATCATAGGCGATAATAATATGCCGAAAAACGGGAATAATACACCTGCTGCAATTGGTACGCCTAACGTATTGTAAATCATAGCAAAGAATAGATTTTGCTTGATATTTCTCATTACAGCTTCACTTAAATGACGTGCTTTTACTATACCGTGTAAATCGCCCTTTACCAAGGTTATCATAGCACTTTCTATTGCCACATCTGTTCCTGTTCCCATTGCAATACCTACATCACTTTTTGCCAATGCTGGTGCATCATTAATACCATCACCTGCCATAGCAACTACTTTACCATCATTTTGAAGTTTCTCAACTTCTTTTAGTTTGTCTTCAGGCAACATACTGGCCTTGAAGTCAGCAAGATTTAACTCTATTGCAACCGCTTTTGCTGTATCGTGATTATCTCCTGTGAGCATTATTACATCAATGCCTTTGTCTTGCAATTCTTTTATTGCTTTTGCACTCGTGTCTTTAATTTTATCGCCAATGACTACATACCCAACTACTTTTTTATCAATAGCCAAATAAGACACTGTTTTCCCTTGTTTTTGAAATATTTTAGCTTCACTTCCCATTTCAGGCGTTATTTCAGCTTTGGCATATTCCATCATTTTTGGATTTCCTAAAGCTATTTTGTTACCATCAATTTCAGCTTCCACGCCTTTTCCTGTTACAGCACTAAAGTTTGCTGATTTTAATATTTCAGCATTTTGTTCTTTTCCGTATTTAACGGTTGCTTCTGCTAATGGATGTTCACTATTTGTGTTTAAAGAAACTATGTATTGTAATACTTCACTTTCGCGAAAGCTATTTCCGAACGAACCTATTTTTTCTACTGCAGGTTTTCCTTCTGTTATCGTTCCAGTTTTATCAACAATAAGAGTATCTACTTTATTCATTTTCTCTAATGCCTCTGCATTTTTAATCAACACCCCATTTTGAGCACCTTTACCTACACCGACCATAACAGACATTGGTGTTGCCAAACCTAACGCACAAGGGCAGGCAATAATTAAAACAGCAATAGCATTAACCAATGCGTATGCGTAGGCAGGTTCTGGTCCCCAAATAGCCCAAACAATAAATGTGATTATAGAAATAAGAACTACAACTGGTACGAAATAACCTGATACTTTATCTGCTAATTTTTGAATAGGCGCACGACTTCTGCTGGCATCATTTACCATATGTATAATTTGAGATAACAGCGTGTCACTACCTACTTTTTCTGCTTTCATCAAAAAGGATTGATTGCCATTTATAGTACCACTACTGACTTTATCATCTGTAATTTTATTAACAGGAATAGGTTCGCCAGTAATCATTGATTCGTCAATACTGGTTTCGCCTTCAGTAATAACGCCATCAACTGGAATTTTATCTCCAGGTTTTACTTTAAGAATATCGTTGAGTTCTATCTTGTCGATGCTCACTTCAACTTCCTCACCATTCACCATTTTGATGGCTTTATTAGGTGCTAATTTGAGTAATTCTTTTACTGCCGAATTGGTTTTACTGTGTGCACGCGCTTCTAACAATTGTCCTAAAAGCACCAATGTTAGTATTACTGTTGCCGCTTCAAAATATACGTGAACTACACCAAACTCTGTTTTAAACTGCTCTGGAAAAACATCAGGAATCAACATCCCAACCACACTGAATAACCAAGCTACTCCTGCACCTATACCAATGAGCGTAAACATATTGAGGTTCCAAGTTTTAATACTTTTATAGGCGCGTTCAAAGAACATCCAAGTGGCATAAAAAACTATAGGAATAGACAACCCAAATTGTACCCAGTTCCAATATTTCTGCTCCATTATTTCGTATAACGGATTATTTTCAACCATTTCACTCATAGCAATAATGAAAATAGGAAGTGTAAATGCACCAGCTATCCAAAACTTTTTCAAGAGTTTTTTATACGTTTTTTCTTCTGCTGATGCTTCAGGTTGCATTGGTACTAAATCCATACCACAAATAGGGCAAGAGCCTTCTTCATCTTTTACAACCTCTGGGTGCATAGGGCAAGTCCATTGCTGTTTGTTTGTTGTGGATAGACTTACTTCTTCGACTAAATCCATTCCACAAACAGGACAGTCTCCTGGTTCATCATAGGTTTTGTCTCCTTCACAATGCATAGGGCAATAAAATGTTCCTGTGCCTTGTCCTTTTGGTTTTATTTTTTTCTCTTGATTAGCATCAGGTCTCTGACCTGCTTTGAAAATGCTATATGTGCCACCATCTTTTTCTAAAACCTCTTGAAATTTTTCAATGGGTATTTCTGGTTTCATATAAATGGTAGCTTCGGCTTTTTCTAAATCTACTGATACGCTTTGAACACCTTCAACAGAAGAAAGTGTTTTTTCTACGTGAGCTTTACAGCCATTACAGGTCATCCCATTCACAGGAAAAGTTCTTGTTATTAAACCATCACCTTTATCTGGATGAATATGATATTTGGCTTTTTTTTCTTGCAAAGCGTCTTCAAAGTTGTCAATTGAAATATGCTTCTTCATTTCAATAGTTGCTGTTGATGCTTCAAAATCAATGGCTACATTCTCAACACCTTTTACTTCTGATAAAGCATTATTAACAGTTCTCATACAGCCTTTACAGGTCATTCCTTGAATTTGATATTTGTGTTTCATCTTTTTATTGTTTTAATTAACCTGTAAATCTACTTTAACTTCACTTTTTTAGTTTTTCTAATATTGAATGCTTTTTACACAATTTGGTCTAATGGTTTTCTATTCCAATTTTGTAATTTTTTGTATTCGGACATTGACATTCCTGTTATTTGTTTAAACTGTTTTGCCAAATGACTACTGTTTTTATAGTTTAGGGTATATGCTATTTCAGAAAAATTTAGTTTTTGCAACTGAATTAGCTCTTTTGCCTTTTCAATTTTTAGATTGATAACATACTTCTCTATGGTTATACCTTCTTTTTTGCTGAACGTTTTGCTCAACGCAGCATAACTTTTTTCTATCTCATTTTCGAGATAGGTTACAATTGTGTTATCATTACTATTTTCTACATACTGAATTAGTTTGACCTTGATTTTTTCAATCAATGCATCTACTGGTTCTTGAATTAGTTCAAACCCCAAATCTTTAAGTTGCTTATCAAGCTTTTGATAGTTTACCTCCATATCTTCTTCAATTTCAATTTTACCAAGCTGTATGCTTTTTACTTCAATATTTTGATTGTTCAGTACATTAAGTACAGCAATTTTACAGCGGTTACAAACCATGTTTTTAATATTTAGGACCTGTGCCATATAATCAAAATTTAGTTATTCGCTCTATATTAGCTTGAGCTATATTGACTTTTAATTCAGCTTGATGTATTCCTAAATCAAAACCTAGTAATTGATTTTGAACCATTAATAATTCCTCGAACCCTTTGCCAGATGAGCTGTATTCAGAAAGCAAAATTTCATAGGCTGATTCTATAGTTTTTGATTGATTTTTGTACAATTCTTTTTCCAATCTACTATTATCATAGTCTGCTTTGTAACCTATCAGTAAAGCCATCATCTTATCTGTAATGGTTTCTTTTTTCACTTCTAATGACTGTTGAATGAGTTTTTCTTCTGTATTCTTAGCTTTATATGATTTCCTGTATATGGGAATACTAACCATCACTTTTGGAACAAGAATATCTCTCCCATTATTCATTGGGATGGCATCTGTTCTATCTCCAACTAAGCTATAATCTATGCCTAAACCAATAGAAGGTTTATTCATATTACTATTCACTAATATTGAGTTATTTGATTGCTCAATTTGATAGTTTATTTTTTTTATTAAAGGATGATAATTGTTTATTTTATCTCGATATAATGCTGTGTCATATTCTAATATAGGAACTGTAAGACTATCTTCTATTTCAATTTTATTACTGATAGATTGTTTAGTCAACTCATTAATCTTTGCTTCAAAAGTTAGTTTTTGGTTGTTAATTATTAATAGATTTTGCTTGAGTTCCTGCAATTTGGTTTGAATTCTTAACACATCAGCTAAAGTTGCTTCTCCAGCTTCTACTTTTCCTAGAGCCACACTTTCTAGCGTTTCATAAACTTTGATTCGGTTGGTAATAATATTTTGTTTTTGATTTAAAAAATAGATTTGGTAGTATGCACTTTTAACCTGATAAAACAAGTCTAATTTAAGTGCAGATAGTTCTTCATATTTGGTTTTTGACATAGAAACTACGACATCTTCCTTTGATTTTAGTGAACCAAACCAAGGAAACATTTGAGAGGCACTAACCATCAGCATTTGTGGTCCAAGTCTAGTTTCTGGTCTGAGTACAGGAATACCAATCCCTAATTGAGGATTTGGTAGCTGACTTACTTGCTCTCTCTTTTCTAATACTGCTTGATATTCTAACTCAATAGATTGTAGTTGTGTGTTGTTTTCAACAACCATTTTCAACAAAGAATCTATAGATTGAGCGTTAGTATTTATTACAAATAAGATAAATATTAACACCAGGTATTTGGCTGTTTTTTTCATGATTATAAATTAAAACGTATATCCTAAATGAAGTCCAGTACTGACATGTGTGTCTTCAATATCATAAGCATACTCCATAGCTGGCCCAATTAAAAAGTTACCTATTTCAAATTCATATGTAGCTTCTAAATGAAATGCAAATCTTGGATTTGAATATTCAAATTCTTCAAATGTTACCCCTGGAGATATATTGAAATGTAAATTGTTATTTACATGATAACTTCCAACAATTCCTACAGTTGAATGTTGGTGCTCATCAAATAATTGCTCATATCCAAGTCCAAAACCGAACTTTGATTGATTGATGTTTTTGATATAATGAATGTGAAGCCCATAGACCCATTCTTTTTCACCAACAATATATACAGGAGAGTTTGCCACTCCAATTTCATTGTTATGATAATGACTTGACTTTTCGGAATTGTTCTGTCCGAAGTATGAGTTAATAGTTAAAAGGAATATTATTATTAAAAATATATTTTTCATCTTATTTGTTTTTATTTGATTTTGAATTAAAACCTTACGATAAGTCCACCGCCCCAACCGTAACGATTATTATAATTCCCCTGAATAGAAAAATTTCTTGACAGAATATAAGAAACACCTACCAACCATTGTGTTTCGCTCTCAAAAGAACTGCTTCCTAAATCATTGACCCAGCCTAAGTCTGCCCTATATTCATATTGACCTTCCAAGAAAATTCTTGGAAACAACAATAACTCTCTATCTAAACGTAATCTTGGGCGTAATTGATTGTCCATACTTAAATCTACGTTAAACCTGTAAGGCGAAAAGTATTTTACACCTACTAATCCTACGGAATTAAAAGTACTGTAAGAATCAGGTATTGAATTTTCTGTGTTTATTCCTGCATAAATACGTACCCAATCATTTAGATATCTATCATAGTTCACTTCAGCTTCAAGATTTCTGTCATAATCGAACTCTGTCCTTAAACCAAATCCATTTCGGATATCAGTTGACATTAAAGAGAGTTCGTTGAAATTTGAGCTGGCTCGCAACAATCCCCAAGAATAGTAATGGTCTGTTTCATCAATTAATTTTTGAACAGGAAAATCTTTCATTCTTTCATCACGTGGCGTATCATAACTAATAATACGAGCCATACCACCCATCATGTGATATAAAATGTGACAATGGAAAAACCAATCACCATATTCTTCATTATAAAACTCGATGACCACTTTTTGCATTGGTGGTACATTAACGGTATGCTTTAAAGGTGAACGCTCTCCGTTTTTGTTTATGACTCTAAAATAATGACCATGCAAGTGCATTGGGTGGTGCATCATAGTAAGGTTGTTGAAGGTAATACGAGTCACCTCATTACTCTTTATTTTTATTTTATCAGTCTCTGAGAGAGGTACACCATTCACACTCCATATATATCGTTGCATATTTCCTGTTAGATTTAATAAAATATCATTTACAGGTAGGTCTGAACTGTAAGCCGTTTTTTCTTTTGCTTTTAAGTGATTGTAGTTAAAGTATGTTTTACGATTTTTATAGTTAAAAGCAGATGTGTCTTTTGATATATTATGGTGTTTGTGAGCCTCTTTGTTATCCATATTCATGTTCATTGAGCTATCCATTTTACCTTTATTCATTGACCTATTGTCATTCATGTCCATCTTACCAATTTTCATTTCATAACTCTCTTTAAGATATTCAGGTGTTTTTTTCTTTTTGTTACCTATAGTAGCAGGTGCACCCATTTTCATACCCATTTTGGACATTTGCTTCATCATCTCAATTTTATTAGGTCTATCTATAGTTTTAGCCGAAAATAATGTTCCCTCTCCTATATGTATTGATGTGTGTCCTGAACCATCTTGAGCTGTAGCTGTAACTTCTAAAGTACCTTCTGGGATGGTGACAATAACATCATAGGTTTCGGCAACACCAAAAAGAAAGCGATTTTTTGAAGTTGGCACGACATCTATACCATCACTTGATACTATAATAGGGTTACCGCCACCAAAGTCTACCCAATAGTATGTTGATGCAGATGCATTGATAAAGCGTAAGCGTACTTTTTCCCCTGATTTGAAGTCTGGATATTCTACTAACGACTTACCGTTGGTCAAAAAGGCAGGATAGTAGATGTCTGCAATATCTGCTCCTTCCATTCTATCACGCCAAAACTTAATTTGTGCTCCAAAAGCACCTTTTGAAATTACTCTACTGAATGGTACTGCTGTACCTTTTTTAACTTGATACCATTCGTTACCTCTTTTAAGGTTTCGTAGTACGTTTAATGGTTTTTCGTTAGTCCAATCAGAGAGTAGCACTACCAAGTCCTTATCATATTCTAAAGTTGTTTCTTTTGGATGAATGATAATAGACCCATACACACCTTTCTGTTCTTGTAACATTGTATGAGAATGATACCAATAAGTACCTGATTGGTTTATAGGTATTCTATATTGAAATGTGGTGCCAGCTTTAATAGGAGGTGTGGTTAGATAGGGTACACCATCATAAAAGTTTGGAAGAATTAATCCGTGCCAATGCACAGAGGTTTCTTCATTCATTTTATTAGTCACGTTAATAATTGCAAGGTCTCCTTCATTAAACTCTAATGTAGGTCCTGGAATACCACCATTAATGGTCATTCCTTCGGCACTTACACCAGCGAGTGTTATTTCATTTTCTTCAATGGTTAGGTTATATTCTTTCATAGGACGTTCTTCTTCGTCTCTATTATCTCCATTTGTACCTACTTGGGCAAATACTGTTGAAGAGAATAAGAATATTGTTATTATTTTTATTGTTTTCATCTCAATTTATTTTTGATTTTGATTCTCTTTTATAAGATTCCCATTTGAAGCTGGTCTCTTTCCATAGGTAATAAAGTACAGGCACTGTAAACATGGTAATGATATTAAGCACCATTCCTCCAAAAGAAGGAATAGCCATTGGAAGCATAATATCCGAGCCTTTGCCTGTGGAGGTTAAAATGGGAAGTAAAGCTAAAATAGTGGTTGCTGTAGTCATCATGGCTGGTTTAACTCTTCTTAGCCCGCCTTCTACTACTGCATCTTTAATTTCTTCAATGGTTTTAGGTTTGTTAGCTTTAAAACTATCCTTCAAAAAAGTTGCTACCAAAACTCCGTCATCAGTCGCTATTCCAAATAAAGCTAAAAAGCCAACCCACACTGCAACACTTAAATTGATTGGATTCATTTGAAATAAATCTCTCATGTTCGTCCCAAACAGATCAAAATTCATAAACCAATCTTGACCATATAGCCAAATCATAATGAAGCCTCCAGAAAAAGCTACAAATACTCCTGTAAACACAAACAACGAGGTAATGACTGATTTAAACTGAAAGTAAAGGATTAGAAAAATTAGTACTAAAGCAATTGGAATAACAATTCCTAATCGTTTATTTGCTCTAACTTGTTGCTCATAATTTCCTGCAAATTGATAAGTAATACCAGTTGGAACTTTTAATGTTTTTTCTTTTATCTTTTTATCAAAATAGGCTTGAGCTTCTTTTACTAACTCAACTTCAGAAAAACCTTCTTCTTTATCAAACAAAACATAGCCAACTAAAAATCCATCTTCACTTTTTATGGATTGTGGACCTTGTTCGTATTTTATATCTACCAAATCTCCCAAAGGCACTTGGGTACCATTTGAAGTGGCTACATAAATTGACTTTATTTTATCAGGATTGTTTCTTAATTCTAAAGGATAACGGAGTTTTATACCATAGCGTTCTCTTCCTTCAACTGTGGAGGTCATCACCATTCCACCAATAGCTGTTTGAATTTGGTTTTGGACATCTACTATGGACAATCCATATTTACTAATGATATCCCTTTTAATATCTAACATCAAATAAGGTTTACCCACAATTCTTTCTGCAAAAACAGCAGAGGTTTTAACGCCTTTAACTTCTTTTAAAAACATTTCTAGCTTTAAGCCAAATTGCTCTATTGTTTTTAAATCTGAGCCTTTTACTTTGATTCCCATGGGAGCTCTCATACCTGTTTGGAGCATAACTAATCGGGTTTCAATAGGTTGAAGTTTAGGTGCAGAAGTTAATCCTGGTATTTTAGTAGCCACTACAATTTCATCCCAGATATCATCAGGAGATTTGATGTGATCTCTCCATTGTCTAAAATAATTCCCGTTTTCATCAGGAATTAATTCTCCCTTGTCATCTTTTACAAATTCATTGCTTTCATCTACTTTGAAGCGTAACCTATGTCCGTTTTCATTTAGTTTATATTCTGATTTATAAGAAATAATATTTTCATACATACTCATGGGAGCTGGATCTAAAGAACTTTCTACCCGTCCAGCTTTACCTACTACCATTTCCACTTCAGGTATTGATGAAACGGACATATCTAGTAATCTGAGGTTAACTTCATTCATTTCCATTCCTGCATGAGGCATAGAAGTTGGCATTAGTAAGAAAGAGCCTTCATCAAGTGATGGCATAAACTCTTGTCCTGTGTTTTTAAAAACTGAATAGCCACTATACAGGAGTATAATCAACAATCCCAAAAACACATACTTTATAGAGATAAGAAACCTTAATATTCTTTCATAATAATGGATAATTACATAAAATAAACCAATTAGAAACCCGATAATAAGTGTGACAAAAATGAAGTTTGTAAACTCGCTTTTACTTACACCTAAAGGCATCCATGTTTTAGCTAATAACCATGTTACTAAAAGAGCATAAATTACATTTCTGATATAGTCAAATCTTTTAATCCATTGTTCCCTTTTTTTGTCTTTGTAGTAACTGTTAATTATCCCACTTAATCCAACTGCTAGACCAAATAAACCGAAAAATGAATAAGTTGTAAATAATAGGGTTATGGAGAGTATAATTAATCCTCCATTTGTGAAATAACTTGATGTTTTTCCTTTACTCTTAATTTTAAATAATTGAACTGCTAGAGCTGGTATAACTGTAATTGCTAGAATAATAGAAGCAATTAGTGCAAAGGATTTAGTATAAGCTAAAGGTCTAAATAACTTTCCTTCAGCTGCTTCCATAGTGAAAACAGGCAAGAAACTAACTATGGTGGTGGCAACAGCTGTGATTACAGCAGAGGCTACTTCTATTGTAGCTAAATAAATTGTTTTCTGAAGCGATTGTTCTGGAGGAGCAATTTTCATTTGAGTAACCATACTTTCGGTAAGCACAATTCCCATGTCGACCATTGTTCCTACTGCAATTGCAATTCCTGAAAGTGCAACTATATTGGCATCTACACCAAAATATCTCATCCCAATAAAACACATAAAAACAGCCACAGGCAATGAAGCAGAAATAAGTAATGAAGATTTTAAATTAAGTAGCATAAGGATGACTACAATAATTGTAATGAGTACCTCTAATGTTAAGGCTTCTTCTAACGTTCCAATGGTTTCATTAATTAATTGTGTTCTATCATAAAAAGGAACGATTGTAACCTTTGAAACAGTACCATCAGCAAGTGTTTTACTAGGTAAGCCGTCTTTAATTTCTTCTATCTTCTTTTTTACATCATTGATGATTTCTAATGGATTAGCTCCGTATCTAGCCACTACAACTCCTCCTACTGCAGGAGCACCTCCCTTATCTAGTATCCCTCTTCTAGTTGCTGGACCAAGATGAACAACTGCAATATCTTTGATACGAATAGGCACATTATTGGATACTTTAACAACACTTTTTTCTATATCCTCAATGGATTTTACATATCCTAAACCTCTTACAAAGTATTCAGCCAAGTTGATTTCTAAGGTTTGAGCTCCAATATCAAGATTACTTTCTTTTACAGCTTTCATTACTTGATTAAGTGTAACCCCATAAGTTTTCATCTTATCTGGGTTAACATCCACTTGATACTCTTTTACAAAGCCACCTATTGAAGCCACCTCTGATACACCTCCCGAAGATTGCAAAGCATTTTTCACATAAAAATCTTGTACTGTCCGAAGTTCGTGTAAGTCCCAACCACCATTAACATTTCCATCTTTATCTCTTCCTTCTAAGGTGTACCAATAAATTTGTCCTAACGCAGTAGCATCTGGTCCTAATGTAGGCTGAACGCCATCAGGCAATATATTGGCGGGTAGTGAATTAAGTTTTTCGAGTATTCGACCTCTACTCCAATAAAACTCTACATCCTCATTAAAAATTAAATAGATGCTCGAAAAACCAAACATAGAGTTACTCCTCACGCTTTTCACCCCTGGAATACCAAGCAAAGCAGAAGTTAGTGGGTACGTGATCTGATCTTCTACATCTTGTGGAGAACGCCCCATCCATTTCGTAAATACAATTTGTTGATTTTCTCCAATATCTGGAATAGCATCAACTGCTACTGGATCTCTTGGCAACCACTCTAATTCAAAATTGAAAGGAGCAGTTACCAACCCCCAAATGATAAACAAACCAAGCATTAACCATGCTACTAATTTGTTATCAAGGAAAAACTTGATAATACTATTTAACATATTAAATTATTTTTTTGATAAACACAGTCAGCCCTTGCACATAGCGTGAAGGGAAATCATCAAAAAAATAAAATCAAATACGGAATACTTGGTGTAGGATAGAAATATCCTTTATAATTGGTGGTGGATTGTAATAAGCATAATTTACTTGCTTACTAGCTATTTTAAAAAGGTTTAAATTAGGAAATAGAACTATAACAGTAACTATAACCTGTTGAAACTGTTCTATTGAAAAATCTGAAGTTTCTAACTCTCCACCATTATCTATAACTAAACGCTCATTATGGCAACAGTTTCCTTTAACAGTTTCTTTATTGTGACAGTTTTTAATTTCTTTTTTAGAAGCTTCACAACAAGAATGATTAGATTCCTTTACCTTTTTAGTTTGCATCATCTCACAAGCCTCTGCTTCTCCAAAAAAGCTAAAACTTTTTAACTCGTTTCCACAATAATGAATATCCATAGAGAAACCTATTGATGAAGAAAACATCAAAAAAGCCATAAACATAGCAAGTGCTCTATATGAAGATTTAATATCCATTACAATTAACAACTTATAACGCAAATTTACAATTTAAATTGTTTCAACAAAAGAAACCAACATTTTATAAATCATTCATGTATAACTATACCTACTTTTAAAAAGTTGCATAACATAGTAATTAAAACTTGTGTATGAAGTGTTCTTACAGCCAATTTCTTGTTTTTAACAAAACTTTCTTTTAACGTTTAAATACTTTTGTGTAAGGAAGCTAAATCTGTATTTTTAGACACTCTTATCAAGTTTTCAAACTATTCCAAAAATAACACTACAAAATGTCTCCTTTTAACTCTCTCATTATAGCTTCAAAATCTTCCACTAAAAAGTTCGATACTTCCCCGAAGTCAGCCACCAAAGCGGGGGGAGTTCAATTTTTTTGGACTCCTCTTTTTTTTGGGTTCCAAATTGGGGTTTAAACCCTGCAATTTATTCCACGTACTTTAGCAATACGAAAAAACCTCATCGAAAAGGTTCTCATACATTAAGTCGATTTAGTTGCCACATAGTTTGGGTTACTAAATGCCTATATAAAGTTTTATAAGGAGGTATAAAACAAAAATGTTGAGACTTACTAGTTCAGATATTTGAAGCAGAGGAGATTCAAGTATTAAAAGGAGTGGTAAACTCAGATCATATTCAAACCTCTGTGCTTTCAGTGTAGAGAGGTTTAGTTTTGTATTTATTATTCTCCTAAGTAAATGAAAGAATTTGCAACCATGTAGGGTTGGTATCTATCAAATGATTCGTTAGATCCACCACTAGATACAGTTACTGAATGATTATGATTTCCGTTATTATTGGTGTTAACTGTGTGGGTATGGTTTCCTGCATTCGCAATGTTTAATGAGTGATTATGATTACCTGCATCATTCGTACTGGTGGTTCCTCCACTGGTGTAGTAATCACCATTAGAACTAAATAATCCTCCTAAAGCTCCATTTACAAGTCGCAAGTTAGGTATATTATGATTATGACTTCCATCAGTGCTTGTTGTTCCTGTATGATCATGATTCCCTACATTATTTGTTGTTCCTGTATGGTTATGATTTCCATTAGTTGATGTATTTGTAGTAGGGAGATTGTAATTTGGCAGATTACCTTGGGTTAGTGTAGTTGTAGCTTGTCCACCAGTATTTCCTGGTATTTGTCCACCAGTAGGATGCTTAAAAACCCTATTATTAGCATTAGGAATATTACCTACAAAACCTAATGAAGAAGCATTTGTTTGTGCAGTAATAGGTAGTGATGAAACTGTACGTCCGTTAATAAGATACCAACCATCATGATCTGTAGATTGAAAGCTAAATTTAACATCTCCTATTGCTGGAACTACGCTATTATTTCCTCCTATATTTGCTATGTTAACAGCCCCTTTTTTACTGTTTTCTAAATATATATATAAAGAATCTCCTACAATGGTGACAGAGTCAATGTTTTGATCATCAGTGATTTTACCCATTAATCCATGAGTAAGTCCTATTCTGTATTCTTTAGCATTCGTGTCCAAATAAAGATCTCCTTCATTGGCTGCTCTTGCATTCTCAATAATTGTCATAGTGGCAGTATCCGTATATTGAGAATAAGATAACAAAATACTAAAGAGGAATATTGCACTTAAATATATTTTCATTTTATATACATTTAAAATAAGATGTTAAAAAGTGATTAACACCTTAATTAACTGAAAAAAACATTGATTATTAATAAAATACAATAATTTTTTTTCCTCAAAAAATATATAAACTATATTTTTGCTGGTTATCTTTTTTTAGTGCAGTGTTAAAGTCTAAAATATTTTTTTAATTTAATTTCCTCTTAGCTCTAACTCTTTGTTTTTACCTAAAACAAGACTCGTAGGCCCCTTGTTAATGTTTTTAGCGTATTCAATAATGGAAGATTACCAACAGCTTTGTGAGGTCTTATATAGTTATAATCATCCATCGAGTTAGCAGTTAACTCTCTTACTTGATTGATGTTTTTAAAGATATACTTATCAGGTATAGCTCTCTTGATCCAAATGACAGAGAAGTCGAAGGAAGCCTTAACGGGGGCATCAAGTAAAACAAAGCCTTTCAAGAAATTGAAAGGCTTTGTTTTATGAGTTACATATCTTTATGTCTACTGAGAATTCAATTCGGTAAATATTTGCCTCTATCAATTCCTTTTCTACTTTATCAACCAAGCCCATTAATATATCATTTTCTTGAGGTTTAATTTTAACATAACCCCCACCGCATAAGTCATATTGTTTTATTTCATCTGATAATGAATCAATATTATCAATCAACTTGTTTTCAAGGTGTATAGTGCTATCGCTACATATTCCAATTGTAACAAAATCAAGACATCCATGATCACCTCTTGTTTCAACTACTTTAGGCTCGTCAAAAAACTTATTCATATCATAAATATTAGCGCCTATTAAAGACAAAAAGACAATTGATATGATTATAACAACAATTTTCATAGCTCTTTTATTACCCATCAGTTTTTACTTTCTTCTTATTAGGTATGAATTAAAACTTTTAACAGCTTTCATTTCTTGCTGGGCAAATAATATAATTATAGCAACAGATATAACGCCAATAGCTCCTAGTATCATCCATAAAATAGCACTAACTATAATCGAAATAATCAAAGCAATCAACAGTACCTTCCCATTCGCTTGAGCACAAATATCATTAACGTGTTTTTTATTTAATTCATTACAACTAGAACAGTAAACAGATAAATGATCTCCTTCTTTCATTTGTAATTCAGAGCGTGTAGAACATGATGATTTTACATTTATATTGGATCGACAAAACTCACAGATTGTATATAATTTCATACCTAGTTTAACAGCTGATCATCAAGAATATCTCCTTGCTTCTTTTTCTTTTTTTCCTTATTTCTACTAACTCCTTTAACAATTGTTGCAATTGCCAAGGCAAATACGATGATAGGATAAAGAGAAATAAGTCCAAAACTAAAAAACAAAACTGCTTGAGCAACAATAGAGAGTACTAAAAAAATAACTCCCACGACCACTAAGTTTTTAATCCCTATGCTAGATAAGCCCCAAGTTTCGCTGTTTAGTTCTTTTTCTTCTAGAATTCTATTTCTCTCTTTATTCTTAGCGACTAAATCACTATCCTCTTCATAATCGGCACAGCTAACATCAAACGTAGCATGTTCGCCAGTTAAAGAGCAAACGATTCCTTTATCAGTTCTAAATGATCGTTTTAAGCATTGTTTACAATAGGCTAATCGTTGTTCTCGAAGCATCAGTCATTATATTTAACAACTCCAAATTACTATATAAATACCTTTCTCTAAAGAAAAGTTTTATTTACAAATTTTAACCGACCAATTTCATGGTTTTTTTATTTAAAATGTTTAACTTTTAATTAAATAAATATAAACAACATGAGTCAAGAAAATAAATGTCCCTTTAATCATGGGGAAAAGAAAACAGTAGCTGGTCATGGAACAGTAAATAATAATTGGTGGCCTAAACAGTTAAAGTTAAATATATTAAAACAGCATGGAAGTAAATTCAATCCAATGGATGAAGGGTTTGATTACAAAGAAGCCTTTGAAAAGTTAGATTACTTTGCCTTAAAGAAAGATATTGAGAATTTAATGACCGATTCTAAAGAGTGGTGGCCAGCAGATTTTGGGCATTACGGACCATTTTTTATTCGAATGGCATGGCATAGTGCAGGAACTTACCGTTTAACAGACGGAAGAGGTGGTGGAGGAAGAGGTCAACAACGTTTTAGTCCGCTAGATAGTTGGCCAGATAATGGAAACTTAGATAAAGCCAGAAGATTGTTATGGCCAATAAAACAAAAATATGGTAACAAAATATCCTGGGCAGATTTAATGATTTTAACCGGTAATGTTGCGTTAGAGTCTATGGGCTTTGAAACCTTAGGTTTTGGAGGCGGAAGAGCAGATGTTTGGGAGCCAGACCAAGACGTTTATTGGGGGAATGAAACCGAAATGGAAATAGGTGATAAACGTTATCATGGAGATAGAGAGTTAGATGAGCCTCTTGGAGCTGCTGAAATGGGATTAATCTATGTTAACCCACAAGGACCTAACGGTAACCCAGATCCAATTGCTGCTGCAAAAGATATAAGAGAAACATTTGCTCGAATGGCAATGAATGATGAAGAAACTGTAGCACTAGTTGCTGGAGGTCATACCTTTGGAAAAACGCATGGAGCTGCGGAAGGTAAACATCAAGGAGCTGAACCAGCGGCAGCTTCTTTAGCGAATCAAGGTTTTGGATGGGACAATAGCTTCGAAAGTGGAGTTGGAGAACATGCAATAACTAGTGGTTTAGAAGTTACCTGGACACAAAAACCTACTGAATGGACGCATTTGTTTTTCAAAAACTTATTTGAAAATGAGTGGGAATTAACAAAAAGTCCAGCAGGTGCACACCAATGGGTTGCAAAAGATGCAGAAGCAGATGTGCCAGATGCGTTTTCAACTGATAAAAAACGAAAGCCAACCATGCTAACTACAGATTTGTCGCTAAGGTTTGATCCTGCTTATGAAAAAATCTCTAGGAAATTTTACGAAAACCCAAAAGAATTTGAGGAAGCATTTGCAAAAGCATGGTTTAAGTTAACTCACAGAGACATGGGGCCAAAGAAAAGGTATTTAGGACCAGAGGTGCCTAAAGAAGAGTTTGTTTGGCAAGATCCAATACCAGAGTCAAAAACTGAATTAGATAAAAGTGATATAGAAGAACTTAAAAAATTAATTTTAAGTGCAGACATATCTCATTCAGCATTAATTTTAACAGCTTGGGCTTCTGCTTCAACTTACAGAGGATCAGATATGAAGGGAGGAAGTGATGGAGCAAGAATAAAATTGGCTCCACAAAGATATTGGGAAGTAAACAACCCTAGCTTACTAAATAAAGTTTTAAGCAACTTAGAAGCTATCCAACAAGATTTTCATAAATCAGTCTCTTTAGCAGATTTAATTGTCTTAGGAGGTTCAGCAGCTGTGGAGCAAGCTGTGAAAGAAACCGGTTTTGCAATTGATGTGCCATTTTGCCCAGGTAGAGGAGATGCTATTCAAGAACAAACTGAAATTGATGCTTTTTCTTATTTAGAACCAAAAGCAGATGGTTTTAGAAATTATGCAAAGGCAGAAGTTGCTCATGAGGCAGAACATTACCTGATAGACAAAGCACAATTGTTAACATTAACGATACCAGAAATGACAGTTTTAGTTGGAGGATTAAGAGTACTCAATGCTAATTATGATCAATCTGATCTAGGGGTATTAACTGATCGTCCGGGTAAATTAACAACTGATTTCTTTAGAAATTTATTAGACATGAGCTATAGGTGGACAGCTACTGATGAGAAAGAAACAATATTTCATGGTCTTGATAGGGAAACAGGAAATCATAAATGGACAGGTTCAAGAGCAGATTTAGTATTTGGATCAAATGCAGAATTAAGAGCAATTGCTGAGGTATACGCACAAGACGATGCACAGGAAAAATTTGTTCGAGATTTTGTAAACGCTTGGTTAAAAGTGATGAACCTTGGAAGGTTTTAAAAACAAAGATTAATTAAATTGTAGACGTCTTATTTTGTTTTAGTGTTATCTTGTCAATTCCTATTTTCGTAACATGATTTTAATAGCAGAAAGCGGTAGCACTAAAACAGATTGGCGTACTATTGATTCCAAAGGAAAAATAGCTGCATTCCAAACAGAAGGACTAAATCCTGTTTATAAAGATAAAACTGAATTATGTCGTATAATTAACCTTGGTGTTAATGAAGCTAATGTGAACCTGAAAAAAATTAAAGAAGTCCACTTTTACGGTGCTGGTTGTATGCATTATGAAAAAGCTGAGGTTGTAGAGGAGGCTTTGAAATCTATTTTTACAGATGCAAATTGCTTTGTTGAGAGTGATATATTAGCAGCAGCACGCTCATTAAGCCAAAATGATAAAGGCATAGTCGCTATTTTAGGTACAGGAGCTAACGTTTGTGTGTATGATGGTTCAGAAATAACGTATACACGCTCGGGTTTAGGGTTTATACTTGGAGATGAAGGAAGCGGAGCTCATCTTGGAAAAGTTTTGATTAAAAAATGCTTAGACGATGAATTCCCAGAGGAGTTTGTGAATAAGATGTTTGAAAAGTTTGACCTTACAAAATCAAAAATTATTGATGCTGTTTATAGACAGCCTAATCCAAATTTATTTCTATCACGTTTCAGTAAGTATATTTTTCAGAATAAAAATAATCCTGAGATGGTCAAAGTGATCGTAGAGGTTTTTAAATCATTTTTTGAAACTCATATTCTTAAGATAGACGACTATAAGAATTATACACTACACCTTACAGGGTCAGTAGCCTTTTATTATGCAGATTTCATTAAGAAAATTGCAAAAAAATATGATGTTACTATAGGTAAGATAGTAGAAAAACCAATTGCTGGTTTGGCACTATACCATATGCCCAACACTTAATCTCGATTCGGAGATCCACCCTCTAAATCATTATCAATATCTCTTAGTTTAGAGCGTAACTTTTGTTGCCCGTACAACCGAACGGTTCGTTCAGTTAAGCGTAGTAACAATTCTTCATTACTGTCAACCGCACGCTTAAAGTTAGCTTCATCTTCAGAAGATAGTCTTCCAGCTATAAATTGATCTATATGTTCATCAGAATATCGCATAACTAAAGAATTTGTTGGTTAGCTTTTGTATAGTCTAAAACGATTTTTTTGAAATAGCCTAAGCATTTGGACTTCTTATTCCGTGCTATTTGTTCATTTTTAAAATTCATCATTTCAGCAATCTCACTCATGGAGTACTTTTGATAAATAGAATAAATCAAAATTTCTTTACAATCATTTTTTAAATGATTCATTAAGCCAATAACCCATTCGTTTCTTTGAATACTTTCTTGATCAAGTATAGTAAATCCATTGTTTGGCGTATTTTTATCTACAGGACTTTCTGTTGGTATTTCTTTTCTTTTTAATTGTGAATACCACTTGTTTTTAGCAACAGAAAATAAATAAGTACTTAATTTGGCTTTTGCTTCAAACTGCCCAGACTTAATATTTTCATAGAGTGTAATGATAGCTTCTTGTAACATTTCTTTAGCATCTATTTCCGAGCCGCTGTTTTTTAGCACAAAAGAGGTTACAGGAGTTAGGTTTTGTTTGTACAACTGTTTGAGGGCATCGTTTTCAGGAATTCCTCCTATTTTGATGGCTCGAATCAGTACTCTATCAGGCTTATATATGCTTTTTGAAGCTACTTGCATAAAACTAAGATAATCTATATAAAACAAAAAGAGGAACAAATTTGTTCCTCTTTTTTGTATCACAAACTGTGATTGTATGTTTAAGAAAATTATTTCTTAGAAGTGGAAAGTTGCAGTTAATGCAGCTGATGCATTATCAATTCCAATGATTAAGTTGCTTGTTTTAGAAGCTGTAGATTCGATAGTTTCTGTTTCTGAACCATTGAATACTTCACTTGTAACAGTAGCAGAACCACCGTTGTAACCAATTCCCCATCCAAATTCAGCACCAACTGAGATTTTAGGTAATACGAAGTATTCAACACCAGCAAAACCTCTTACTTGAATTCCAAAAGAAGAAGAAGAAGTTACACCCAAAGATCTTGCTCCTAATGGACCAGCAGTTTCTAAAAGAGAATCTACTGCAGTTTCCATATCTAAGTTATATTCACTTTCAGTAGTTGAAGTAGGTGATCCTAACATGATTAAAGCTTCAGCTCCATAGAACCCTTGTAATCTGTTATGACCTCTTCTCCATTCTATACCTCCTCCTAATTGGATGTTAGTAGTTCTAGTAATATCAGTTCTGATATACTCTTCGTTACCACTAGGAGTTCTTCCTAAAACTACATCATTTTTCATGTTCATGTAGTTGATTCCAACCTTAGCTCTGTAAGCTGTAGTAGCAGAAGTAAAATACTTACCAACTAATACTTGGTTAAATCCAGATACGTAACCTGGGTGCTGAGAATAATTTCCATTATCTACGCCTACATTAACAGCGTTTAGAGCGAAATCTAAAACTGGAGTTGCATCGAAAGAGATAGCGTAATCACCAGCTTGTGGTAAAATTTCCCAACCTTTCTTGTTTTTTAAAGATGTTACTTGAGCAAAAGATGCAGTTCCTGCAAATAATGCTGCTAATAATAAAACTCTTTTTTTCATAATAGTCTTTTTTTGTTTTTTAATTAACGGTACAAATTTACCACAGTTTTTGATACACACAAGCTTATCCTGGCTTTTTTGAACATTTTAATAAACATGCCAAAGTTGATAAAGTCACTTTTTTCTTTAGGTCAAGTCAATGGAAATCAACATCAACAACAGTGTAAATGTATTTGAATTTATCCTTGTTTTTAAGCGTATTAATCCTGTCCACAATGTGATTTTTAAGTGCTTTAGAGTTCATTTTTGCCTCAAATTTCACTATAATTTGATTAATATATCGATTCTTAACTCGATTAATACTAGGAGGTTCAGGGCCTAAAATTCGATCTCCTAATTTAACTTTCAACAATTGAGCTAACACTTTGGATGCTTGGTCAACGGTGTTTTTATCCTTATGATATAATGTGATTTTGATGAGTCGATAAAAAGGAGGGTATTTATAGTTTCTTCGTTCTATTAATTCTTGTTTAAATAGATGATAGTAATCATTTTGTATCACTTTTTGTATTACCCAATGGTCAGGAGAATAAGTTTGTATAATTACTTTGCCTCGTTTTTCTTTTCTTCCAGCTCTTCCAGCTACTTGCGTTAATTGTTGGAACGAACGTTCAAAAGATCGAAAATCTGGAAAATGAATAATATTATCAGCGTTTAATACGCCTACCATACCTACATTGTCAAAATCTAGTCCTTTAGAAACCATTTGTGTACCTACTAATATATCAATTTCGCCTTCTTGAAAGCTTGTAAGAATGTTTTGATAGGCATTTTTTGATCGTGTAGTATCTAAATCCATTCTTTTTATGGTGTGCTTGGGGAAGAACAATGTTAACTCATCTTCTATTTTTTCGGTTCCGAAACCAACCGTTTTTAATTTAGCACTACCACAAGCCATACATTGCTTATATGGTTTTGTTGTAAAACCACAATAATGACATTTTAAATGATGTAACTTTTTATGGTAAGTAAGTGATACATCGCAGTTTTTACATTCTGGAGTCCATCCACAAGTTTCACAGCTCCATAAGGGGTTGTATCCTCTACGGTTTTGAAAAAGAATAACTTGTTCGTTATTGTCTAAGTAGCTTTGAATGTATTCCAGCAAAAAAGAAGAAAAATGAGATTTCATTTCTTTCTTTTTTAGGGCATCTCCTATATCTACACAAAGTATCTCAGGCATTTTAATATTACCAAAACGCTCTGTTAACTCAACTAGGTGGTATTTCTCTTGAGTGGCATTGTAGTAGCTCTCTATTGCAGGTGTTGCTGAACCTAACACAATAGGGATGTCCCATTTGTGAGCCAAATAAATAGCTGTGTCCCTTGCGTGATAGCGTGGGGCTGGATCATATTGTTTGTATGAAGGGTCATGTTCCTCATCAACAATAATAAGGTCAAGTGATTGAAAGGGTAAAAAGATAGCTGATCGAGCACCAACAATAATGTTAAACCGGTTGTCGTTTTCTTTCAATGTGTCATTCCATACTTCAACACGCTCACTGTCATTAAATCTAGAATGATATACTCCAACAGAATCTCCGAAGAACTTTCTCATCCTATTAATGATTTGTGTTGTTAGAGCAATTTCTGGGAGTAAGTAAAGAACTTTGCCACCTTTTTTTATCGTTTCAGAAATTAACTTGGCATAAACTTCTGTTTTGCCACTTCCTGTAACTCCATGGAAAAGGACAGGCTTTTTTAGTGAAAATCCATTTTTTATCTCTGCTAAACTTTCTTCTTGTTTTTGAGTTAATTGAATGTTTTCGGCATAAGGCTTATCATAAGTTTCTAATCTGTCTACTTCTTGTTTGGACTCTACAAGGATGTCTTTTTTAACAAGTCCAGTAATTCCATTGGTAACATTTGGGTATTTTTTATTAAATAACCCTTTTTTTAATTCGGTAGAAAAATCATTTTTGATTTCATGTAAAAAAGCCATTAAAGCATCTTGTTGTTTTGGGGCTTTGTTCAAAGAATCTAGTAGTACAGATAGTTTTTTATCAGAGTGGTAGGTTTTATTTAATGTTAAAAATGCAGTTTCTTTAGGTTTATACTTTTCTTTCACTTGTTCAGCAAGCACAATAATGTCTTTGTCTAACAGAGATTTTATGGTTGGATAAACCGTTTTGATTCCTAAAATGGTTTCAATTTCTTTTATTTCTAGATGGTTTTGAATAGAGAGAGCATCAATTAGGATGCTTTCTTTAGTGTTTAAACCATTATAATCTACTTCAGTTTCTTTAAGAACAACTTTTGAGGTGCTAACAAGCTTTAAACCATTGGGTAAAGCAGCTTGCATCACTTCCCCTAAATGACACATATAGTAACTACTCATCCAATCCCATAAAGCAAGGTTTTCTTTATGGATGATAGGTGTTTCATCTAAAATTGCTTCCAAATACTTGGCTTCGTAATAAACTGGAGCGTCTTGATGTATGTTTGCAATAACAGATGTGTAAAGCTTTTTTTTTCCAAATTGTACAATAGCTCGCTTCCCAATAGCTAGCTCGTTTTCCCAGCCATTAGGTACACGATAGGTATACTTGTTTGGTATAGCAAGAGGTAATATTACATCTACAAAGTAGGTGGCTCTTGTCATTTAGGTGACGAGTACGTTGGATTAGGTGTTTTTTTATAAACTAAAACTTCTGACCTGCCTTTTTTAAAAATTTTATTGCTGTTTTGAAGTCCTTTGCGAAGTTTCTTTCTTTCCTCATCGGGTAAGTGATAAATATCGGTGCATTCGGTTGAGCAACAACCATCATATTTCTCTTTACATGATTCACATTGAATAAACAATAAATGACAAGCTTCATTTAAACAGTTCGTGTGTTCGTCACAGGCTTCTCCACATTGGTGACACACAGCTATTACGTCATCGCTTATA
>CATLPG010000008.1 GCA_950054195.1 uncultured Saccharospirillaceae bacterium | reverse complement strand
CACAAGGTTTTCCACATTGATGACAATTTGAAATTACATCATCAGAAATACGCTCAGCTCTTCGGTGATCAAAAACAAAATTTTTCCCTAAGAATTTATTTTCTAAACCTTCTTCTTTTACTTGTCTGGTGTATTCAATAATGCCTCCTTCTAATTGATATACATCTTTAAAGCCTTTATGTTTAAAGTAGGCACTTGCTTTTTCGCAACGTATTCCTCCGGTGCAATACATAACAAGTTTTTTATCTTCTTTATGATTTTTTAGATCTTCTTCAATAATATCTAAAGAATCTCTAAAGGTGTCAACATCTGGAGTTACAGCATTTTTAAAATGTCCGATTTCACTTTCATAGTGATTTCGCATATCAACCAAAATGGTGTTTTCGTCTTCAATTAAGTTGTTAAATTCATTTGCTCTAACGTGGGTGCCTTTATCGGTAACATCAAATGTTTCATCGTTTAAGCCATCTGCAACAATTTTATCTCTAACTTTTACTTTTAGCTTAAGAAATGATTTGTTATCCTGTTCGATAGCAATATTCAATCGAACGTTCTCAAGAAAAGAAATATCGTCTAAGTGAGCTTTAAACTCATTGAATTTAGGGGCAGGAACAGATAATTGGGCGTTTATGCCTTCACTGGCAATATAAATTCTACCTAAAACATCCAGTTCATCCCATTTAATGAATAAATAGTTTCTGAAAATTCGTGTGTTTTTAATGTGATGGTACTTATAGAAAGAGATAGTTAAGCGGTCTTCACCAGCTTGATCAATTAATTCCTCTCTTTCTTTAGCACTTAGTTTATTGTACAGTTGCATGCTATATCAATTTATAAGTTAAAGAATGTGTACAAATATAATAAAATTAGAGTATCTACTTTTGGCGTGTTTTATGCCTTATAAAGTGTTGAAAGCAACTTCCATTTAGTTAAATCATAAAAAAGGTAAAGTCTATTCTTTAAATCTTCGTAATTTAGTGGTCAATGGTAGCGTCAAAAAGCATATTCTTATTTTTAAACATGAGTGGTGGAGAAATCTTCGTCATCATGATTTTTATTTTGCTTTTTTTTGGAGCTGAAAGTATTCCGAAAGTTGCTAAAAGTGCTGGTAAGATTTTGTATCAAATCCGAAATGCTACTGATGATATAAAAAGGGATATTCAAAACTCTTCGAATAATATTAGAAAGGATATCATGGATCAAACAAAAGGAAGTAATCCGATTAAGGACTTAAAAGATGATATCGAAGACTCTATAAAAGACATCAATTAATTATTTATGGTAGAATCTATTGTTTGGTTGGTCTTAGGATTAACTGTTCTTGTTTTTAGTGGTGATTTTTTAGTAAAAGGAGCTGTTGGTATAGCTGAGAAATTTAATATTTCACCACTTGTAATAGGTATGACAGTAGTATCTTTTGGTACTTCAGCCCCAGAGTTATTTGTTAGTGTAAAGGCTGCTGTTTCTGGGAGTCCTGAAATTGCTATAGGCAATGTTGTAGGGTCCAATATTGCTAATATAGCCTTAGTTCTAGGTATTACAGTTCTTATATTTCCAATAGTTGTAGACAGGAACTCAAAGATTATTGATTGGCCAATGATGATGTTTTCTACACTTCTATTTTATCTTTTTGCCATGGATAATATTATTCAATGGTGGGAGGGAGTAATCTTAGTAGCTCTTATTATAGCCTTTGTTACTTACATTGTTAGGAAGTCAATTAAATCGCCTAGTGATGAAGAAGAGGTAGAAGCCCCAAAGAAGGAGTGGTTAACATATGTTTTTTTATTAGGAGGTTTGGTAGGTTTGAAGTTTGGAGCAGATTGGTTATTAGATGGAGCAGTTGGATTAGCAGAACAGGCTGGTATGAGCAAAGAAATGATAGGAGTAACGATAGTTGCTTTCGGAACTTCTGTGCCAGAGTTAGTGGCTAGCGGTGTGGCAGCATTTCGACAACAAACAGATATATCTATAGGGAATTTAATAGGATCGAATATTTTCAATATTATGGTAGTTATAGGTGTTACTTCAATTATTAAGGAGGTTGCCGTAACTGATACCATTTTAGCAAATGACATGCTATGGATGATAGGCATAGCTATTATATTGTTACCTATGATGCTAATAGGGAAAAAGATGGGAAGACCACAAGGTATGCTTTTATTCCTAGGTTATGCAGCTTACATAGGGTTGGCTATTGCTAGTGTTTAGAATTAAATAGATACAGCTGCCTTAATATGTGGATGAGGATCGTAGTTTAAAATCTCAAAATCTTCATAGGTAAAATCAAAGATGTTTTTGACTTCTGGGTTTATTTTTAAGGTTGGTAAGGGTCTTGGTTCTCTTGTTAATTGCAGCTCAGCTTGTTCAATGTGATTATTGTATAAATGCACATCACCAAACGTATGAACAAATTCTCCAGCCTCTAAGTTACACACCTGAGCAACCATATGAGTTAACAAAGCATAAGAAGCAATGTTAAAGGGAACTCCTAAGAAGGTGTCTGCACTTCGTTGGTAAAGCTGACAAGACAATTTACCATTACTTACATAAAATTGGAAAAAGGCGTGACATGGAGGTAGAGCAGCTTTTCCATTGGCAACATTTTCTGAAAATGAAATGGAAGTATCAGGCATAACACTCGGGTTCCAGGCAGAAATAATGATTCTTCTACTGTTTGGGTTATTTTTTATTTGTTCTATCGCTTGTGATAATTGATCTATGCCTTCACTGTTCCAATTTCTCCATTGATGACCGTAAACTGGTCCTAAATCACCATTCTCATCAGCCCACTCATCCCAAATACGAACCTTGTTTTCTTTAAGATATTTAATGTTAGTTTCTCCTTTGATAAACCATAATAGTTCATGAATTATTGACCGTAAATGAAGTTTTTTTGTTGTTACCATTGGAAATCCTTCACTTAAATCAAAACGCATTTGGTAACCAAATGTACTAATGGTACCTGTTCCAGTTCTGTCTCCTTTTTGTTCTCCGTTTTCTAAAATATGCTTAAGTAAATCGTGGTATTGCTTCATGAATTGTCAATTAGTCAAAACAAAAATATAAACTTGTATCTTGAAAAGGTAGGTTTTATAATTTTACTTATTAACTTCGTGTTGATAACAGAGAGCGATTTTTTTGTGAGATATAAACTGTAAAGTTTGTTTCATTAAAATTAAATTCCTTTCTTTGTACCCTCAAAAATTGTAAGAAGATGGCTAGAGTTTGTCAAATATCAGGAACAAGAGTATTATTCGGAAATAACGTGTCTCACTCGCAAAGAAAAACGAGAAGACCTTTTTATCCTAACTTAGTTACTAAGAAGTTTTACCTTCCAGAGGAGGAAAGACACGTAACATTAAAAATTACAAACCGAGTTTTAAGAACAATCGATAAAAAAGGAATTACTGCTGTAATCAAAGAAGCAAAAGCTAAAGGGACTTACACAGGTAATTAATTTTATACTAAAGAATTTTTAGAAGCGTTATTGAATTATTCAATAACGCTTTTTTTATGTCTTGAATGATGAAGAAAATATACATTTTAATTTTTTTAATTACTGGTTATTTATTAGGAACTTCTCAAGAAACAATAACCTTAGATGCTAAACGAATTACTCCTGAAGAAGTAGGGATTTATGATACAGACCTTTTACCTCCATCGTTTCATAAAAATAGGAGAGAAGCATTAAGAAAACTCATGCCAGATAAATCAGTAGCAGTATTTTTTGCAGGTCCAGTAAGAAACCGATCCAATGACGTAGATTATGAGTTTCACCAAGATCCTAACTTTTATTATTTAACAGGACTCAGAGAGTCTCATGCAGTATTAGTTGTATACAAGGAAGAGCAACTGATTGATGGTGTAAAAACAAAAGAGGTTCTTTTTTTACAAGAAAGAAACCCAAAAGGTGAAAAATGGAATGGTAGAAAATTAGGAACAGAAGGTGCTAAGCAGCTCTTATTGTTGGATCATGTTTTACCTAGTAAATCGTTTAAAAAGGTTGATTTACTATTGGATTCTTTAGAACAAATTTTTTACGTTTCTGATCGCGAGGATGTCAGAAACGACATGGGAGCCAATGATCTATATGATCTAATTCAAGCCTTCAATCAAAAAATAGCAGGTAAAAAAAATCAAACTAGAAAAAAATATAAGTTAAACACGTGGATGGCCCAACTAAGGCAGGATAAGTTAGATGAAGAGCTTGAGCTTATGCGAAAGGCTATTGATATTACTTGCATGGCTCAAATTGAACTAATGCAAAATTTAAAACCTGATATGACTGAATATCAAACAGAGGCATTAGTGGAGTTTCGTTTTAAGTACGAAGGTGCAGAATATACTGGTTTTCCCTCTATCCATGGAAGTGGAGAAAATTCATGTATTTTACATTATACTGATAGTCGCAGACCATTTACTAAAAACGATCTGTTGGTTAGCGATATTGGTGCAGAATACCATGGTTACACAGCTGATGTAACCAGAACACTGCCCGTAAATGGAAAATATAGTAAGGAACAAAAAGCCATTTACAACTTGGTGTTTAAAGCACAAGAAGCAGGAATTCAAGCGTGCAAACCAGGAGCAGGTTTTTGGGATGCTCACGGGGTAGCAACCGATATTATAGGTAAAGGCTTGGTTGAGCTAGGAATTATAAAAGAAGAAAAAGAAGTTAGAAAATACTTTTTACATGGAACATCCCATTACTTAGGATTAGATGTACACGATATGGGGGATTATAAACCATTAAAGGCTGGACAAGTAATAACTGTTGAGCCGGGTATTTATATTCCTGAAGGCTCAGAATGTGATGAAAAATGGTGGAATATTGGAGTAAGAATAGAGGATGATATTCTCATTACTGAAGACGGAAGAGAAAACTTATCCGACTGTGTTCCTAGAACAATAGAAGAAATTAAAGCAATTATGGTAAAATAATATCGATATTATTTTTTATAAATAAATAAAGAATACTATATTTGCAGTCCTTAATACGTAAAGAAAATGGCAAAGAAAGCGAAAGGTAATAGAATCCAAGTGATATTAGAATGTACAGAGCACAAGAACTCTGGGCAACCTGGAACATCTAGATACATTACAACTAAGAATAGAAAAAACACTCCTGAAAGAATGGAGTTAAAGAAGTACAATCCTATTCTTAGAAAATATACTGTTCATAAAGAAATCAAATAATTATAAGTTATGGCTAAGAAAGTAGTAGCATCGTTACAGAAAGGAGTAGGAAAGCAACACACGAAAGTTATTAAAATGGTTAAAAGTCCTAAAACAGGAGCTTACCAATTTAAAGAGGCTGTAGTTCATAACGATAAAGTTGATGAGTTTTTCAAAGGCTAAGTTTATTTGTTGTTTATTATTTTAGAGAAAGGCGTTTCGGTATCGAAACGCCTTTTTTTATGGAATAAAGTTTAGTTTGTTTTGTATTTCAATAGTGGATTATTAGCTGATTTTAGTACATGTCTCCCACATGTCCATCCCTATTTTTCAATAGATAATAGTCACTCACGTACTTTTACAAAATCAAATTAAAAACTTTAAAAAAATGAAAAAATTACTCACGCTATCAATCTTACTTTTAAGCGTAACAATTCTAAATGCTCGTCAAGTAACTCTTAAAATATCCTATAAAGGAATTCCCGCCTGCAATCAAACCATCGATTTAAAGGTGGGGGATGCAATTGTGGCATCTGGTAATACCAATAGAAAAGGCGAATTAATAGCAAATTTAAATTTTGGGGTTAACAGTGTAGATGTCTTTGGAAAAAAGGGAAACTCTTCATGGAATGCTAGGGGTATGGTACATTTTCAAAATAACTATTACCATTTAAAATTAGAAGTAATCGAAAAAATGATGAAGGAAGAGATGGGCAATGTTCAAGATGATTTAAACTCAATGGGAGGTATAGGTAGTATGGCTGGAGGAATTCTAAATTCTGCTACTACTAACATGTTTAATGTAACTGACGAATGTAAAAACTCATCTATTAGTAATTCGTCAGCTCCATCTAAAAAGAAAAGTGGTTTTTCTATGACTTCATCTACTAGAAGCACAAAAAAAGTTAATGGTGTAGTTGTAGAAGATGAAAGAACAAATTCCAGTATTTCGAATGATGGGTTTAGCTCAACTCATAGTAAATACGAAAATGGAGACTATAATGAACGAACAGTAGAAAGTGGAGAAACAATAAATAATATTAATGAAACAGCCAGTTTAATAGGGGAAACAGCGAGTTTAATGAATGCGTTTAAATTAGCTCCTGAAGAAAAAGCCCAAAGAGAGCAAGCAAAAAGAGAAGCAAAAGTTACCAAACTTCAAAAAGAACTAGATGCCATTATCAATGACAAAGCTTCTAAAGAAGTTGCATTAAAATCAGCTGATTTTGACCGTGAAGAAGAAAAGCTAGTTATGGAGAATGAAATCAAACTGTTAGAAATAGATAGAAAACTTCAAGAGCATGAGCTTGTAAAATATAGAGACAATCAAGATAAGTTAACAGCTACAGAGCGCGCAGAGCTTGATGCGGAGTACAAGAGAATAAGCGAAGAAAATGATATACTTAAAGAGAACATTAAAATTGCAGATAGTGGTGTTTCTGGTATAGGCTTATCAAAACTTAAAATAAACTTGGCTTCTAAAAAAGCAAAGTTGAAGATGACATTTAACAAGAAGAGAAAGTTAAAACTACAAGAAGAAATTGAAATGCTTGAGAATCAAATTCATGATATTGAAAAAATGAAGGAGGAATAATAGAGTTCAACTTTTCTCAAATGAAAAAACCTTCTAAAGCCAACTTAATCGATCAACTCAATAGGATTAAACGGTTAAATAGACTTAAGCATGATCTGAAAGTACTTCTCGTGAAATTAAATCAGGAAAAGAAATTTAAATAAGTACTTTTGAGAACCAATGAATCGAATGAAAAAATACATCCTATTTTTAGTCGCAGGCTTGTTGTCAAGCTTGAATAGTTTAAAGTGTCAAGAATCATTAATGGATAAAGGTTTTGACGCGTTTGAGGCAGGTAAATTAAGTGAGGCCAAGCAAATATTTCAATCAGTAATAAATGATGAAACAGCTTCTGATTCGTTGGTTATTCGAGGCAAGGAAAAATTGGGGTTAACCTATTTTTATCTGCAGCAAATTGATTCAGCAGCTTATTTTATTCAATCAGCAATTAATGATGCCGATAAAAAGAAAGACTCTGCTTTATTATCTCGTAATTACGCATACTTATCAAATATTTATGGTAATGTAAAAAAGGAATATACAAAGGGATTTACTTATTTAGATTCTGGAATAAGATATACCCCTAGTAATTTAACGAAAAATAAAATTTTTGGTTTGCTAAATAAAGGAGTGATGCTAACAAATGTGCACTTATACCCAGAAGCAGTGGATGTTACATTACAAGCCATAGAATTAAGTGAAAACGATAACTCATTTATTGATGCACTTTATTCAAATCTAGGGGCAATATATAAATCAACCGCTCAGATAGATAAAGCAAAAGAAGCATATCAAAAAGCTGAAAGTTTAAATACGCTTAAAACCAAAACAGATTCTATATCATTAGGTATTGTGTGGCATAATTTAAGCTTATTATACAAAGAACAGCATAAGTTTGATTCTGCTTTATTCTACTGCAAAAAGGCAATCGATATTTTTAAGCTTGTACAATCAAAAAGAGAGAGAATAGCTGCTGAATTGGTGTATGCAGGTGATTTATGCCCACATGTTATTACTAGAAATGAAGCATATCAAATGTTAGATTCCCTAAAAAAGGAAGAACTAAATCTGTATGAAAAAATTCAATTATATGGGCTACAAGTAAAGTTGGGGGATGAAAATATAGATGTTTCTAAAGAAGGAGTGTACCTACAACAATCAGATTCAAATAAATTTTTTGAGCTCAAGGAGAGCTTAGCAAATGAGCTATACCTGAAATATAAAGTAATGAATCCTACATTAGCTTTATATTATTTGGAAGTCAAGAATGAAGCTAAAGATTCTGTTTTAACTTCTGAAGAAGCAATAGAAACCTATCAAGTAGAAATTAGAAAAGTACTCAATAAAAAAGAAGAGATAATTATTGAGCAAGCCACCGAAAATGAAACGTTAATTTACCAAGCAAAAATTATTGAACAAAACAGACGGTTTTGGCTGGTAGTTGCTCTTGGGAGTTTGTTAATTTTAGGAGCTTTGGTATATATACTCAATAAAGCCAATAAAACCAAAAAGCAAAAACTGGCACTTAAACAGAAAGAGGTTGAAGTAGAGCAAAAAGAAAAAGAACTTGTTCAGTCAAAACTAACAAGAGCACGAGCTATCATTGAAGAAAAAAATAAGATGATAGGAGCGTTAGAATCAGAAAATGTTGCTCCAGAGCTTGCAGAACAACTCATTAAAAAAATTAATACAAACAAGGAGTGGGCTCAATTTATGGTTGAGTTTGAAATGCTTTATAGAGGGTTTTTCCAAAAAATGCAAAAAGCTACTGAGAACAAACTAACACAAAATGATTTGCGATTAGCATCATTAATCAAATTAAATTTGACTAACCAAGAGATGGCTGATATCCTCTACATATCTTCTGATAGTGTAAAAAAAGCCAAGCAACGTTTTGCTAAAAAAATGGAAATGGAAAATGCAGAAAGCTTAGTCGATTTTATTTTAAAGGCTTAGAAGATTTATTTCGTCTACACTTTTCGCTGCAATAAATTACCTCATCCCAGTTCTTTTCCCATTTTTTTCTCCAACTAAAGGGAAGGTTACAAACTGGACATACTTTATTCGGTAAATGTGGTTTTTTATGAGCCAAAATTAGGAGTTTCTTCAACGCGAGCGTATGGAAATTGATCGATAAACTGTAAATCATAGTATGAGTCTAACCCAGAGATTCCAATTGATGAAACTTTTTCTAAATTAATTCCTCCTTCTTGTGATACAAATGATTTATCAATATCAATAAGAACAACCTCTCCAATAATAAGCTTTGTTTTGTTAACCTTTATATCGATAGTGTCAGTAAGTTTTAAACCAATTTTTATCTTGCTTTCCTTTACGAAAGGAGCAGAGAAGTCGTTAAGATATTCCTCGGTTAATTCACAAGTATCAAATTCGGAAATATCCTCATCAAATTTAGCACTGGTGTAATGTGCTTGTTTGATAATTCTATTGTTTACATGATTAATCGTAAAATAACCGTTTTCCATGATGTTTTTATAGGTATCTCTCTTTACTTCATGATTTGGTCTCATAATAAAGCCTATTAACGGGGGGTTACTTCCTAGATGAACCACAGAACTAATAATAGCTAAATTAGAAATGCCGGCATCAGATTTTGTGCCAATCAAATTGCCTGGCTTTATCCCTGTAATAGAGTTAATGATGTTAATTCTCCAGATTTTATCTCCTTGGTCAATATCCTCTCTGGTTATAATCATTTTGTATCTAGTGCTTTTTCAATTAGCCAATCGATGTGTGTACGGTGTGCTGAAGTGCTAACATCAGATGAAGCTAACTTTGTTAGTTTTTCAATTTCTTTTAATTGGTATAAAACAGCAGACTGTGTATTATCCAATGCAGAAGAACTGCTTAAGTAACTAATTAATTTTTTTGTATATAAAACCTGTAGATTTTGTCTAATAGTGTTTACCGCTTCGTTTTTATCAGCTTCAAAAATACTATTTGTTAAATCAGTTAAATACTCATTGAGTTCGTAAGTGTTGCCATATAACGTAGTATTTGTTAATCGGTTCAATACATTTGGATGTAATAAATGACTAAAAAGTGATGAGTGAATCTTGTTTATAGCCTCATGAATTTTAGGCTCCTCAGTTACCGAAAAGAAATTAAATCCTCTACGTTGTGGCTGAATATTTTTCAAGAGTTTAGCTTCAAAGTCAAAAGCATTTGGCGAGAAAGCATATTGGTTTAAAGCAGAAATAGCAGCTTTTTGCTTTTCTTTAGGTACAGGTGTGTAAGCATCTCCTTCATTATCATCTCCATTAAATACACGGTTCACATATACACCTCCAATTTGTCTAGTCATGATGTTTAACTGCCTAGATTTTTCATTTAAGTAATCATAAAATACTGTTCGAAGCTCCTCTTTTGATTCATTTTCATTTTGAAACTTGTCCATTATTTTAGGCATCAATACTTCATCAATAAGTAAAATACGTTCTACACCAAATTGAACAGGATCACTTGATAAATCAAAGATATTAACCATCGGATCAATGGCTTTCCCTGGTGAACGCATATCATCCGCATCATTACCAAAAACCAACCACTTACTTCCAGATTTGCTTAATATTTCAGTTAACCTGTCCTCTTCAGCACTTTCGTCATTTAACCCAATGGAATATCCATATTCAATTGCCCAGTCATCATAATGTCCAGGTTTAAAATCGTAGTAATAAGTTTTCTCTTGCACGTTTCTAGGGAAATTAATAGCAGGATATTCCATCACAGAGTTACACAATCCATGTTCGGCAATAACATCCATTTTCTTTAAATCTTCAACTGGGTGAATGGTACTTCCTTTCATGTTATGATTAAGCCCCAAAGTATGCCCAACTTCATGAAGTACTAATCGTTTTATGGCTTGTGTTAAAAATTCATTTTTATCAATATCTGATAAGTCAAGCGATTCAAAAGCATAATTTGTAAATGCCGCTTGTTCCGACATAATTAAACCTGCCATACAATTGTCTGGATGATATTCGTTAGAAGAACCATCAATATCATAAAAAGGTTGTTTTTTTGCTCTACCTAGTACATAAACATACTCCAACATGATGTCGGCTCCTAAAATCTGACCAGTCCTTGGATGTGAAAAGCAAGGGCCATAACCTCCAAATGGAGGAGTAGGAGAGGATGTCCATCGCAATACATTATACCGAATATCACCCGCATCCCATGTTGCGTCATCTGGTTGTTGTTTCACAACAATCGCATTTTTAAATCCTATTTTTTCAAAAGCTAAGTTCCATGACTCAACACCTTCTTTAATAATTGGGCGTAATTCTTTTGGTGTAGAATTTTCCATCCACCAAACAATTGGTTCTACAGGTTCAGAAAGCTTTGCATCAGGATTTTTCTTCACCAAATGCCATCTTCTAATAATGTCTCGGTAAGGCGTTACTGAGGCTGATGTTAAATCTGTTACTTGAGTCATGAAATAACCTACTCTTGGATCGTCTCTTCGAGGAGTAAAATCATTATCAGGAGATTCTACAATGGTGTGGTGATAAATAATGGAGATGAATCGTCCATCGGTAAGTTCTGTAGTGCCTATAGCACTTCTTCCAGAGTTTTCATATACATATCGAGCCCTAACATCAGTGTTTTTTGGATAGTTTTTAATTTCAAGAATGTTGCTCTTACTTGAGCTTAACTTCCCAAGTTTAAATCCCTTGTGGGTTGGGAGATAATTAGGCTTGATAGTTTCAAAATTTTCTTCGAGAAAAAGCGAATGAGCTTTTATTAAAAAGGTAGTGTCTCCACGTTCTCCTACAATCTCTTCACTAATAACAATAGGTTCGTTAATGTTTGCTTCAGCAGATTTACTTATTTCATTTTCTGGATCAAAATAATAGCTGGTATTAGGAAGCGTAATCAATAGCTTGTTAAATTCCTTAGTAATTGTAAACATCTTGGAAGAGTTATACCTTCCTCTATTTAAACGACTGGTTACAATTCCATTTTCAACATAACTAAAATAGATGTATTCTTTATTCAGTTGATCTTTTCTAACTTCGATATAGGTTGTACCATCGGTTGTATCTCTGTAGAGGTTAAATAATCCTTCTGATTTATTACAACTTTTAACCTTACTTGCAAATGTGTTTTTCTTACTTGTTTTACTAGATGATGTTGATTTTTTAGCTGTGTGGCAGCTAATTAAAATACTAGAACAAATCGTGAAATAAATTAATCTAATCATAAAAGTTTGGCTTATTACTTTGAATATACCGAAAAAGGTGGTTACATCAAGGCAGATTTTTTATAAACGGTAGATGAAAGATTTAATTACGATAAAACACGGAGCACTTTTTCCAATATTTACTAGAATAACCATGCTGTTTATTGCACTTATGCTTAGTGGAGTTATGTTAGCAGTACCCTTGCTGGGAGGTTTAATAGCAATTCTTATTTTCTTCCCTGTATTTATTTATGCTTTTTTTAGTACCTCGGGCACAGAAATAGACCTTAAAAATCAAAAAGTAAGATCGTATAGCTATACGTTTTTCAAAAAAAGAGGGGAATGGAAGCCCCTCAAACAGTTTAATCAAATTACGTTGCTCATTAACGTTAAATCGCAGCGTTTTAATTATAGGATGTTTCCGGGAACAACCGTTGGGTTTTTAATGTATGAGGTGTATTTATTAAATAATACCCACCGAAAGAAAATCTATATACATGGTAGCGAATCAAAAGCAAAGATGATTCAATTGATTAAAAAATTGGTAGCAACTTGCGAGTTGGATTATGTGAAATACAGTCCTAAAAGAATTGTCAGAAATTAAAATAAGAAATAAGAAAGGAATTCTTTAGAACGTGTATTCAACAAAGGGCATCAATATTTCAGGCTTTGTAAATAAAATTATTAATCCTGAAAAAAAACAAACACCCGCAATCGTAAAACAAATGATTGAAATTTTGGAATTTTTATTCCATTGAATTATACCTATAATTAACATGGCTACTGAAAGCAATGACCATACAATTGTAAACATTAAATAAACAAATGCGACATTAACAAAAATACCGCCAAGCTGTAGTAAAATCATATAGCTATATATGTTAAATTATAATAGGAAGTTCTATAAAAATAATAATCCTGTAATAAAAATTAACACCTTGTTAACATCGTGTGAGTTATATAGCTAAACCATCATGCCACCACAAACACCTAAACATACCAAGAAATAAATAATAGCAGTGATAAATAATACTTTGCTGGTATCTTTACTTTTGTTAAGCTTGAAAAGTCCCATGATTATTAATATAATAGGAGGTATAGTCCATACAGCGTATATGAGCATAATAAGACCTTCCAAAGCGTGAACTTCTAATAAGAACATATTTTTTAAAGTGTTAAAGTAAGTTGGTTGTTTGCTGCTAAAAACATGAAATACTTTTTATATAAATATTCCTCGTACTTAAAGAGAGCCAGTGCAAAAACCTAGTCCCACCAAAAAATAAACAATAGCTAGAATAAACATTCCTTTACTAAAGTTTTTATTCTTTCTTAAATTAACCAGACCCAGTATTAGAAAAATAACAGGGGGAAGAAACCACAAGGCAAATATTCCAATAATTAAAAAAGCTAGCTCATTACCATGTCCAATTTCAAGTAGGTTCATCTATTCGTTTATTAATTTTTCAAGTATTTCTTTCTTTTCATCTCGATATAAAAGGTTCATGGTTTCGAAAGGAATAATTTTATTATCCTTATTCACAATGTGTACGCAAGACTTTTTAATTGCTCTAACATCAAAATTATAAGCATCAATAAATTGCATTACAATGATACGAAACAAATTGTCATAACCTAAGTTTGGAGCTTCTATGCGAGGTAAACAGCACAACAAAGAATTTAGCGATTCAGAAACTCGCTCAGTCGATTTACCTGTGGTAAATACTTCAAATAATTGTTCGTGTACTTTCTCGTCTTGTTCATAAACAATCGTATTCTTCGAGTTGTCTAGTAAATCTGCTGGATTGATGTAACGAGTCAGCGGAAAAACATTGCCATCAATTTTTAGCGCATACCCCATAACCAAAGCATCAGGATTACAGGGAACAGGAATTAAATCGTCTTGCTCAAAAAGAGGTGCTTGTTTTAAAATTTGATTTCTTACTTCTGTGAGGGTAATTCGATTTGCTTGCTCATCAAAATTCTCCAATCTACCGGCTATTTGTGTGGGTTGGAAAGTAACTCCTCTCACACATTTTTGTTTTAACGCATAATCAATGATTTCTCCTATTTCATCATCATTTATTCCTTTTTGTAGCGTAACCACCAATGTAGTGGAAAGATTTAGCTCATTTAAATGATCAATCGCTTGCTGACGAATTTTTAATAAGTCTGCCCCTCGCATACTTTGCAACACATGCTGTCTAAAAGAATCGAACTGCAAATAGATCTCGAAGTCAGGAGTGTATGTTTTTAATCTTTTAGCAAATGTTTTGTCTTTTGCAATTTTAATTCCATTGGTGTTCACCATTAAATGTTTTATGGGTAAGCTTTTTGCATAATCAAGTATTTCAAAAAATTGTGGGTGAATGGTTGGTTCACCACCACTTATTTGAACGACATCTGGTTCCTTTTCATTCTTAACAATGGTATCCAGCATGGACTTTACCTCATCCAACGTTCTATGTCTTCCATACGTGGGAGATGACCCTGCATAACAGGTAGGGCAAGTTAAATTACACCGATCAGTTACTTCAACAACGGTTAAACACGAGTGCTGTTCATGATCTGGACATAAACCACAATCATATGGGCAACCATAATGTGTTTTTGTGTTAAAGGTATATGGTGTTTCAGAGGGTTTGTTGTAATTCCTAATGTTTTTGTAATAAGGTACATCATCAGCAATTAACACTTTAAAAGCTCCGTGATCCTTACATGTTTTAAGCATAAACACCTGATCATTTTCAAAAACAATCTTAGCATCAATTCTTTTCAGACACTCAGGACAAAGACTTAGTGTAAAATCATAGTATGTGTACTTTCTTGTTGGCATAAGCGATTGATTTTGATATAAACGGAAGATAGTAAATCCAACACAATAAACACAACCATTGAATAGTACTTAAACCTCCTAGTAGAAATTCATTGGGCTTTAAAAACTCAATAAGAAAGCGAAAACCAAAGTACAAGATCATGAACAGCTTAAACAGTTTCCCTTTGTAATTGACCTTCTGATTAAAATAGTATTTTACAATGATGAAAAGAAGAAGTAAAAACACGAGTTCATAAAGAGTAATAGGATGACGCTGAACACCATCACCTAGATTCATAGATAGAAAAAAGTCGGTTTCAACTCCATAGGTAAATTCGTTTGTTCCAGATAAAAAACATCCTACTCTACCAATAAAAATTCCAACTATAATGGGTAATGTAAATAAATCTCCTGATGAATGTCCTTCTTTAATGATATTTTTAGCTATTTCAACTCCTATTAGCCCACCAAACAAACCTCCCATAATGGTTTTGGTGTTTAATAACTCTACATAATTGTAAGATGAGATGAGTAAAGGGTTTTCAAGCAAACCAATAACTCTTGATCCAATTAGTGCACCTAATGTGGCTCCAATAATTATGGATAAACGGTTTGTCTTTGATATAGTGTCTTTCCTTCTGTTTCTTAAAAAAACATAATACCTAAAGGCCAAAATAAAAGCCAAATACTCTAAAGTTAAATGGACATTTATGGTAACTCCCAATACCTCAGGTTCAAAAGGAATACTCAATGAATTATTCTTTTACTGCTATTGCCGAAATTTCAACATCAACCCCTTTTGGTAATCCTGCTACTTCAACAGTTTCTCTAGCAGGAAAAACTCCTGAAAAATACCTTGAATAGATTGCATCAACCTTTGAGAAATTATTCATATCCGTTAAAAAGATAGAACATTTAATTACATGTGTTTCATTTAATCCAACAGCATCTAGCAAGGCCATGATATTTTCCATTACCTGCTTAGCTTGTTCTTCAATAGAACCTTTAATCAATTGGTTTGTAAAAGGGTCCATAGGGATTTGGCCGCTAATAAAAAGCATGTTTCCTTGAAGAATAGCTTGGCTATATGATCCTACAGGTTTTGGGGCGTTTTTAATATGAATTGCTTGTTTCATAAATAAAAGATATAAAAAAAGGCGATCATATGATCGCCCTAGAATAAAGTGATTTCAATTTACTCGTCTTCCATTTCTTTAACTGCCGTTTCTGGAGATTCAAGTAAATAATAAATTTTAGTTAACATGTTCTCTGGAGCAGTAGTTGCTGGATCAGTTGGATACTCTTCAATAACCAATCCCTGAGTTAATCCGTTTTCTTGGATATACATTGACAATGCCATATGAGACTTCATAGCTCCTTCAGCGTACTCTGGACTTGAGTAATCTCCATAAAGGTCAACTAATAAAGCACTCTTAGTTGATACCTCAATAATTTCAAAACCATCATCAACTTTTTTTACTTTCTTTACTGGAAAAGCTAAAACAATCTCTGTTGTGCTATCCTGTTCATTCCAAGAATATGTTAAAGCTGATGGTCCTTTTTCTCTAACCATTTCTAACTCTTCTTCCTCAAAATATTCACTAAGTTTCCCATAATTAGTAGCAAAAAATTCAGAAGTCATAGCTTCTTTCATTGAAGTCTTATGTCTTATTCCAACATAGGTAACTTCATTGAATGTTACTTCTTGAATGTCTACTTTGTTTTCTTCTTCGATTCTTTTTGCTTCAACAACCGATACAGAATCAAGTCTTTCTAACCCTCTTTCAAAATCACCACCGATCATTTTTTCCATGTCCATGAACATCATCATCGGTCTTTCTATTAAACCATACTCGCCAGTTATCCACCAAGTAACTTCAGTTCCTTCCTCAGTTTCGTTAAGTTTAAACCCATTTGTTGCTTTTGATTCATAAGGCTTTTCAAATGCTAAATCATACCAAATTGAATCTTCTGGATTAGCTTGTACTAAAGTCATTGACCCAGTTCCAGAAATATCTCCAACCCAACTCATTTTATACCCTTTTTCATTAACGGTTCCCTCATATGTATTTTCTGTTGAAGGGTCTTTCTCTTGCCATGGTGACCAAGCTTCCCAAGCTTTAAAGTCAGAAATTTGATTCCAAACAAGTTCTTTAGGAGCTTTTATTACTCTCGTTCGCTTAACTTCGAATCCTTTAGGACCAATAAAGGCCAATACAAAAAAGGCTATAACCAATACCAAAATGATTATTCCTATTACTTTTAAAAATTTCATAATTCTTTCTTTTTTAATGTGTTGGTAAAAATAATCAAATAAGTTTATTCAGCAAATACACCCATTTCAGAAAACTTTTCAATACGTTGAGTAATGCGGTCATCAGCATTAAGTTCCTCTAGTTCATTTAGGTGCTTATTAATAGCTGTTTTAACTTTTTTGAAAGCAGCATCAGGATCAGCATGAGCTCCTCCTAGAGGTTCTTTAATTATTCCATCAATAAGCTTATTCTTTTTCATGTCTTTAGCAGTAAGCTTTAAACACTCTGCTGCTTCTTGTTTGTGATCCCAATTTCTCCATAAAATAGAAGAACAAGATTCTGGTGAAATTACCGAGTACCACGTGTTTTCCATCATTAATACACGATCACCAATACCAATACCTAAAGCTCCTCCAGAAGCACCTTCGCCAATAATGATATTGATAACAGGTACTGTTAAATTCATCATTTCATATAGGTTACGAGCAATAGCCTCTCCCTGTCCACGCTCTTCAGCCTCTAAGCCAGGAAATGCACCGGGTGTGTCAATAAAACAAACAATTGGTTTATTAAATTTTTCAGCAAGTTTCATTAACCGTAGGGCTTTTCTATAGCCTTCTGGATTCGGCATACCAAAATTACGATATTGCCTCATTTTTGTATTTACACCTTTTTGCTGACCAACAAACATAACTGATTTACCATCCAGCATACCAAAACCACCGACCATGGCTTTGTCATCTTTTACATTACGATCACCGTGAAGTTCTATAAACTCACCTTCGGTAATTGCATTGATATAACTTAATGTGTAAGGTCTTTCTGGGTGCCTAGAAACTTGAACTTTTTGCCAAGCGGTAAGGTTGTTATATATTTCCTTAGTTTGTTCTTTTCGTTTGTCTGTTAATTCTTTAAGTGTTTGAGTAATATCAACACCTGTAGATTCAACTTCTTTAATCTTTTTGATTTGTTTATCTAATTCCTGTAAAGGTTTTTCAAAATCAAGATAGATTGCCATGCGTTTAATTTTAAAAATAAGGTATGAATATACAAAAGTGAATAGGAACGGTAAGTCGAATGAATGTTATTTTATCAACAGAACATGTCCATGGAAAGTTTTAACATTAGCTCCGCAAGCTTCTTTAGTGGATATTTTCCACACAAATACATTGGTTGGGGCAATCGTACCGTCAATTGATCCATCCCATGAAGCATCTATTTCGTTTGTAGAGAAGACTTCATTTCCCCAGCGATCGAAAATAGTTAGCGTATAAAGATTATCGAGTGTCTCTACTCCAAAAACACTAACTTCAAAAACATCATTTTTTCCATCTCCGTTTGGAGTAAAACTATTTGGAGCATATACAATAATGTTATCTTCATAATAAATAGTTTGCTCAGTTGAATTAGAACATCCATTGGCGGAGCTAGCTTCTAGTGAAACTTCCCATGTTTCACAAGGTTCCAAAACAATAAAATCAAAAGTTGGGTGCTCATCTGTAGAGCTTCCTTGACCTTCAAAATCCCATAAATACGTTGATGCACCTTGAGAAGTATTATTAAATTGAACAAGACTGTTTACATAATCAATTGTATATGTGTCGGCCTCAAAATCAGCTATTGGTAATGCATCAACATTTACAGGCTTCGTTATAGTGTCAGTACATCCATCGCTACTTGTAACAATTAATGTGGCTGATTGAATTCCCGAAGAATCATAAACATAGGTAGTTGAAGCACCTCCAAAAATAAACTCTCCAAAAATCCATTCTTGAACTGCAATAGAACCTGTTGGAACGGTAGATATATCGGTGAAATTAGTTGGCTCTCCCAAACAAACCGTATCGGCTATAAAATCAGCGGTTGGAGGATCAAAAATAGTAACGTCTATTACGGTATCATCTATACAACCAATAGCGTTAGTTGTCGTTAGCGTAACAGAATATACACCAGGGGTATCATAAGTTACTAATGAAGGATTATCTATAAAAGATAATAAGCCATTACCAAAGTCCCATTCAAATGAGTAGGAATTATCATAAGGAGTTCCAGCGGTATTGGTAGTGTTTGTTATAGGGACAATAGTGTTTGGACAAGAAGAAGTTATACTAAAAGAAGCCGTTGGAGCTGGTGCAACTGTAACTCTCTTTATAATAGAATCTGTACATCCTTGATCGGAGGTAGCTGAAAGTATAATGTCAAATAGTCCCGGATTAGTAAAAGTAAATATTGGGTCAGTATCCGTTGAGGTTCCTTGTCCATCAAAATCCCATTGATAGCTTGTTACAGATCCTGAAGGAATACTTGTCCCATCATAAAAGTTCATAGGCATATTGGCACAGGTAGGATCGCTAGTGAAATTTGGTTTCGGTAGAGGGTGAGCAACAATACTAATAGTAGTGTCATCAATACACCCAGAATCGGAGGTAGCTCTTAATGTAACCATTTGACTTCCTGATGTTGAGAAAGCAAAGCTTGGGTTTTCAAGATTACTAGAGTCAGAAGAGGTAAAATACCATTGGTAACTCACAATTGTTCCCGAGCCAATGGTGGAGGTATTAACAAAATTGATAGAATCACCTTCACAAGCATCTGTTGCGGTAAAGTTTGCAACGGGTACTTCACTGAAAGAAAATGGAATAGTTGTATCGCTGGTACAGCCCATACTACTAGCAGTTAAAGTGATATTGTATATGCCATTGCTTTGATATAAGTGAGTAGGATTTGTATCATTTGATGTGTTTCCATCACCAAAATCCCAAGTAAATGAAAAAGTATTGTCGTAAGGATTACCGTTGAAAGTGGTTAAATTGGAAAAACGAACAGTGTCTAGCGAACAACCAGAAGTTAAAGTGAAATTGGCTAGTGGTCCATTGGTTACTAACACGTTTTTAGTTATCGTGTCTGAACACCCTAAATCAGTTGTAGCTACAAAAGTAACAGGAGACACTCCGTCAGTAGCAAAAGTATGAGAAGGTGCAGGGTTGATTGAAGTGTTTCCTCCTCCAAAATCCCAGTAAGTACCCGAAACTAACCCTGAAGAAACGGATGTATTTGTAAAATTAGTTGGGTTTCCAAGGCAAACAGTATCAGCTAAAAAATCTGCTGTTACAGAGGGTGTTGTAGGTATAAATACAGTATCTGAACTTGAGCATCCGTTATCATCAGCTATAGTTATTGCGTATTGAGCAGAAGATAACCCCGTAAAAAGCGTGTCTGAGCCAGGAGGGTTAGCATCTAGCTGATAGGTGTAGTTTCCACTTCCGCCAGTTACATTATATACAGCAATGCTACCCAATGATGATCCTGTACAAACACTCCGAACATCGTTAAACCATGTAATTGAGTCTTTAATTACATCAATTGGATTGCTAATTGCACAGCCACTGGCATTTTCATACCTAACCGAATAAGATTGAGTAGTATTAGGTAATGTATTAATTGTAAATGTATTTGCTGCGGGACCAGATCCTCCAGAGCCAGTAATGGCAATACCATCAATATACCATTGGTAAGAGCCTCCTGTATTAGTGGTAGAGGCAGTTAATGTAATTGGTCCAGAACAACTATTGCCTGATTGTGTTAAAATAACGGTGTCTAAAGTTGTTGAGCCTCCATTGTTTTGTGTTAAAGTGAAATCGTCAGCAAAATAATAATCGTCATCATCTGGAACTAGCGTACAACTAGGGCCAAAGATTAAAGCATTAATTGTAGATGGAGCTGTGAAGGTTATAGATTGCTGTGTCCAGCTACTTGGAGATGTTGTTACTGTAGCAGTACCAAGTAAAATTAAATTTGAACCAGATGGAGGACAACTAAAACCAGTAAAGGAATTGTCATTACAGTCATCCACCCCGTACAAAGCTACTTCTACACTAGTTGCCCCATGAGAACGACTTAAATAAAAATCAAAGGTATAGTTGTCTCCAGCGTTAATTGTGCCATTTAAACAATTACGAAGGTATTCTTTTGATGCCCCCTTATTAAAAAAACCAAAATATCCATCGCCATCTGGAATAGGGGATGGAGGAGGAACGGAGGTGTTTCCTGGAAAAGGTAAAAAAGTCATCCCGCAGGTGTTAAAGTAGTCAGGAGTTCCAGTTGATGGAGTATCCCAGTTATCTATGCAGGAATATTGACTACTATTTGTAGGGCAACAACTTCTATTTTCAAAAGAAGGATTAATTAAATCTGCTGGAGTAGATGGTGTAGCATTACATGAACAGTCACTATCATTGAGGTCGATGAGACCATCAAAGTCATCATCTACGCCATTATCACATATTTCTTGAGCATATATCCCCCAAGAAATAAAAGAAAAACTTATGATTAATATAATTTTAAACATTATTTACTTCCCACAGACGAAAACAAAAACTAAAGGTTGCCATGCTAGTCATTATTTAATTAGTTTGATTGTTTTTTCAACTTCTTGAGATTTGAATTTAAGTAAATAGAATCCATTAGGCAAGTTGCTGTCAAGTTCGATTCTATTGTTTTTTTGATAATTAGTTGTTTGATGAATTAATTTTCCGCTTTGATCGTATAGCCATATTTCGGCATTTGAATTATCATTTTCGTTCCAATTAACTTGTAAATAATCATAAAAAGGATTTGGGTAAGCGGTAATGTTTAAATTTTCTCTTTTTTCATTGTTTTCGGTACTAGTAGATTCACTAACACTAAACTTTACAATTAATTTAGGGGCAAATAGGTCAAAAGCATCATAGGAAAATGCTTGTCTTTTTCCTGTGCCTTCAATCAAAAATGTAAGTGGTTGCCCCTTTTTCCAGTTAGTTTGGTTAATTATTTCATTAATTATGGGTATTAATGATGGAGTTTGTTGATCTACTCCTTGGTCTCCGTCTTGCCATGCATTAGGAACCCAAGAAACAGAAGCCGATGTTTTTAATCGTTGACTAATGTTGGTGTTCGTTTCCTCAAAAGTTTTAGAGTTAATATTATTTTCCCCATAAATCATCAAAGTTGTAGGGTCAGTATCATCACCATCAGCTGTGAATTGTATATAAGCTTCGGAGATGATTGCATTTGAAGGAATATTAACCGATTGAAACCTTAAGCCTATTAATTGTTCATCATCTGATAATGGCCAAATATTATCTTCTAGGGTCATTTCTAGGTCTGTGCTTGTTATTTCAACTGTTTCATCATCTATGTCTTCTTCAGCATCATCAGAAGATTGAGAAATGCTATGCTCGATAGTAATTGAGCCTACATAAACATCAACTAACTCAGAAACATTGTAATATCCTTCATCGTCTTGAGCCCAGGCAGTTAGTGTATATGCACCATCCGAAGGAATGTTCCATTGGTAGTCATATGGAAAAGCACTATCGGTATATACCTTCATGTCGTTAATAAAGAAATCTACGTATTGTATATTTCCATTATCAGTAGCGTTTACTTGAAAATTGGTTTGTTGAGGAGAATTAAATCCTTGGTTGTGTATAGGGGTTGTAATCTCTACAAATGGACGTTCAATGTAGTTTTCGTTTTCTATAATGATTGTTTTGCCATTCGATGGGTTCCAAACATCTAGGTTTGATGGCTCTAAAAATCTGTTGTTGTCATTTACACTTCCAACATTATCTGCATTGTCCGTTTTAATAAATTTAAGCTCAATGGTTTCTTGGCTAACTTTTATCCATTGAAACGAGTTAAATACGTCACTGTTCCTCGTCCAAGGTTTATTATCATCTGCATTTCTTAGTGGAGCACCCCAGCAACCTTCTCCAACATAAACAGTGCCTCCAATATTGGTTCGTTCAAAGCCTTCACTTGAGTTACTGCCAACTGATGGTTTAACAGGCCAAGTTGATTTAACCGTATGTGCATCACATTCAACGACAAGTTGTACGTTAAAATCATAAAATAAATGAGCCCACTGACTGTATTGATTTGTTCCTTCTGATTTGGAGGCAACATGTGGGCGAATAGGTTTGTGATATTGAGCTATTCTCCATTCAATGTTTTGGCTGGCTTGTAAATCTGTTAGCAACCAATCTGTTTGATTTCCTGGGATTGCCATTTCTGTGTTAAGCGTATAGGCTCTAAGTAAATTTCCTCCAAAGGTGATGGCGTAGTATGCATCAGGATGAGGAGTATCGAACATTTGATAAATATCATCGTTGTTCCATTCATGATTTCCCCTAGCTGCTACTATTGGATACATTCTTCCATCTGAAGATATTGTTAGTTGCCAGTCGTCAAACCAGTTTTTCCATTCGCTATCAAAGTTTAGCTCCGTAAAATCACCTCCAAAATAAACAAAATCAGGGCGTAATTTAGCAACCAGCTTATTGGCGTTTTGTCTTGATGGTCGGTTAGTTCTACTATCACCACCTGCTATGATAGATAATGGTAAAGTTGGGTCATTGGATAATGTTTTAAAGCTATACCTAGCACTTGTTCCATCTGTATCTTTGATTACAAAGTAGTAAACCGTTTGAGGCTGTAGGTTTGTTATACGAGCAAATTTATGATCCATTCCCTTTCTTGAAGTTGAACGATCAACACCATGATTAAAGGAATAGTCTTGCCAGTTTGTTCCGTGGTCAACTGTGTCGTAATAAACAACGGGGTTCGATCCACTTGACTGTCGCCAGCCAACAACAATAGATGTTGCAGGATTGTCTTGATAAGTTAATCGATACTTATCTGTATTTCCCCAAATAAAAGAAATAAATAATAAAAAGGTGACTGTCCAACAAATGCGCATGTGCAATGGAATAAATAATAATCATTAAATTTAGCCAATAATACTTCCGCATGCAAAACAAGCACATTGTAAGTTTACTAAGGTTTGCAGCTTTTTTTCTTTTTTTTGGAAGAGGATGGCAGCATTTGGCCTATCAAGGACCTTACGGTACTTTATTTACTGCTAAATACTTTTTTGGGGGACTTTGTAGTTGGATATTGGGTATTCCTCATGGAGAATTGATGAGTGATCCTAATTTCGAGAAATACTTGGATTGGTTCAATGATGGATTATCAATATTATTCTTTTTAGCAGCACTAAGCGTCCTTTTCATTAACAAGAAAAAGTCATGGTTTAAGAGATTTGTAAAAATAGGAGGGTATTTATTACTTTTTACCGCCTTTGGTTATTTTGTAGAGAAAAAATTTGTTCTTGCGCAGTTTTTAGAATACACCGCACAGTTTGCTACTCCATATTTATTATTAATGGCGGTAAAATATAAAATGAAAAGTTGGTTTTTATTTGTTGCTAAATGGTCAATTGCTATCACCTTTGTTTGCCATGGATTATATGCTATTGAAATTTATCCTATACCTGCTGATTTTATAAACATGGTAATCAATTTCACAGGCATGACAAATGATGAAGCCAAGTTAATACTAAAAATTATGGGGTATTTAGACTTTGTTTTTGCAGTCGGGTTATTCATACCATATGTAGCTAAATATTTTTTATGGTATGGTTTGCTTTGGGGGTTTTTAACTGCATTTGCAAGAGTTTATACCAATTTTGATATTGACTTTTTTAAGCTTTCGTTTACTCAAAATGCATTAGAGTTTTTCGTAAGAATCCCTCATTTTATTTTACCTTTAATACTTCTGAGGTATAAAAAAGAAATCTACATATAATTCATGGATAAGAACAAACAAGACAAACTCATTCAAGATTTAATTTCAGATTTAAAATCGAAAGATAATAAAGTGCTAGCATCAGCACTAAAAAGAGTTCGCTCAAAGGGAAACGAAGCAGTATTGCCAAGCTTATTTGAATTAACGGATGGCAATTATCCAGACAAGATAAAAGAAGAGGCTAAAACCATTATTTTGGAATTGAAATCAACTGCAGCAATACCTTATTTGTTAGAAGTTTTAAAAGGGGATAATTCTGCACATAGAGAGTTAGTATTATCTGCTTTTTGGCATTCCTCATTTAATGCAAAAGAACACTTGGATAAGTTTGTTCAGGCAGCTATTAAGGGTTCATATATGGAAGCTTTGGAAGCGCATACAGTTATAGATAACCTAGATGGACCTTTTGATGAAGTTATTATTATTGAATCGCAACTATTACTAAAAAAGTATTTTTCTGAAAGAAAAGAAAAAACCGACAAACACGATTTGTTGTTAAGTATTGTTTCCACACTAGATCAATACGAAAAATCAGTGATGGATTAATCATGAAAAGTTATGACTAGAGAAAAGTTTCAAGATCATATTAATCAAGGGTATACATTTAAAAAGGATTCTATTGTTTTAGGAGGAGCCATGTTTGATGGAGAATGTGTGCCAAATACACATGTAAAAATTCCTTTAAAGACGATTAATAGACATGGACTAATAGCTGGTGCTACAGGTACAGGAAAAACAAAAACACTTCAAGTCTTTGCAGAGCAACTTTCGCTTAAGGGAATTCCATCACTTTTAATGGATCTAAAGGGAGATTTAAGTGGTTTGGCTGCTGCTGGAGAATCTAATGAGCATATTGTTTGGAGACATATTTCTATTGGAGACACTCCTTATGAACCACAGCCTCTTCCTGTAGAATTATTAACCTTGTCTGATGAAAAAGGTGTTCGCTTAAGAGCCACTGTATCTGAATTTGGACCTGTACTAATATCTAAAATTTTAGATTTAAACAATACGCAAAGCGGAATTATCGCCTTGGTATTTAAGTATTGTGATGATAACTCTTACCCACTACTTAATTTGGATGATTTAAAAGCGACTATCCAATATTTAGCTAACGAAGGAAAAGAAGAAATTGAGAGAGAATATGGTGCGATTTCATCAGCATCAGTAGCAACAATTATTCGTAAGATTATTGAATTAGAGCAACAAGGAGCTGAACGTTTTTTTGGAGAAAAATCATTTGATGTAGCTGATTTGGTTCGTAGAGACCGAGAGGGTAGAGGAGTTCAGTCTATTATACGATTAACGGATATTCAGGATAAACCAAAGTTGTTTTCAACTTTTATGCTAAGTTTATTAGCTGAGATTTATTCAACATTTCCAGAACAAGGAGATTCTGATGAGCCAAAACTAGTGTTGTTTATAGATGAAGCCCATTTGGTTTTTAAAGAGGCTTCAAAGGCTCTTTTAGAACAAATTGAAGCTATCGTGAAGCTTATTCGATCAAAAGGGGTCGGGATTTATTTTTGTACACAAGATCCAACTGATATTCCAGAAGAAGTGCTAGGTCAACTGGGACTTAAAATCCAGCATGCATTAAGGGCTTTTACAGCTAAAGACAGAAAAGCTATAAGTAAAACGGTAGAAAATTATCCAATATCTGCATTCTATAATACGGAGGAATTAATTACTTCTTTAGGTATTGGAGAAGCTTTGGTAACTTGTTTAAATGAAAAAGGTATTCCAACACCGCTTGCAGCTACTTTATTAAGAGCCCCAATTACACGTATGGATGTTTTAACATCGAGTGAAATTGATGATGTCGTTAATCAGTCAGATTTAGTTGATAAATACAACAAGGAAATTGATAGAGAAAGTGCGGAAGAAATTTTAAAAGAAAAAATCGAAGCAGCCCAAAAGGAGGCACATCAAGAAGAAATTCAGAAACAAAAAGAAGAAGCTTCTAAGGTTGTAAGACGTAAAGAAAGCGAAGAACCTTCTTTTGTAGAAGAGATGAGTAAAAATACAATGGTTCGACAACTAGGAAGAACTGTTGTTCGAGAATTAACACGAGGATTACTAGGTGTTCTAGGAATTAAAAAAAGATAATATGAGAACAATGATTTTAGCACTTTTAAGTGCGTCAATAGTTAGCTGCATGGTAGGAGAGAAAAAAAGTAAAGAAGTTAATGTTGCTAAGTTAAAAGCTGCCAACGGCAAGGTTTTTGGATTTTATAATGTAGAAAATTTATTTGATACGATTGATGATCAATACACCATTGATGAACAGTTTTTGCCAACTTCAGAAAAACAATGGACAGGAGCACGCTACTACACCAAGTTAGATAAATTAGCAAAAGTAATTAGCTCACTTGATGTTGATTTACCTGTGTTTTTAGGAATGGCTGAAATAGAAAATAAACAAGTGATTCAAGATTTGATAAATACCGAAAAGCTAAAGAAGGGTAATTATGAAATTGTTCATGAGGATAGTCCAGATAAGAGAGGAATTGATTTAGGGTTTATCTATAGAAAAGAATATTTTAACTATATCTCACATGAAACTATTGAGGTGTCAATAGCGGACGAAGAGGATTTCTTCACAAGAGATATTCTTTACATTCAAGGAGAGTTAAAAGGAAACGATAACGTTCATGTATTTTTAAATCACTGGTCCTCTAGAAGAGAAGGAGCAGAACAAACAGAATACCGTAGAGTGAGAGCAGCAAGTTTAGTAAGAGAAAAAGTTGATGAGATTTTATCCAAAGATGAGATGGCTAAGATTTTTATTATGGGTGATTTTAATGACTACCCTACAAATAACAGTATATACCAAACATTACGAGCCAAAGACGATCGAAAGTTTAGCAATGGAAATTTATATAACATGGCTTACGGTTTAGAAAAAGACAACCAAGGAACATACAATTACAAAGGAGATTGGGGAATGCTTGATCAGCTAATTATTTCGAGAGGCGTTTTTAAAGCGGATAAAGGAGTAAAAGTAACTGCTAAAGATGTAAATGTGTTAAAGCTGAAATGGATGCTTTACACTGATCCTAAGTATGGAGATGAAAAGCCTAACAAAACATATGGTGGACCAAACTATTATGGTGGATATAGTGATCACTTACCTATTTACGCTAGATTTGAATAAGGTATGTTTGGATTTAAAAAGAAAAGCGAAAGCAAGTTAAATTGGAATCAATTGACAGAATTGGACCAGTTGGATCATATAGCTGAAGCATCAAAAGAAAATACAGTACTAATTTTTAAGCATAGTACAAGATGTTCTATCAGCTCCATGGCTCTTAACCGTTTAGAAAGAGAATGGGAAGATATTGGAGTTATCCCTTACTACTTAGATTTGATAGCATATAGAGCAATTTCCAATGAAATAGCTGATCGATTTAATGTTTTTCATGAATCTCCTCAAGTATTGATAATAAAAAATGGAGATTGCATTTATAATGCTTCTCATAACGCGATAGATTTCCAATCCATTCGAGAGAACAGTTAATGTTTTTAGATTGGTTAATTTTTAAAAGATAGTATTGTATTAATTAAGTAAAAAACAAAACCATTAACGGTTGGGTAAAGAAAGATTGGTTATGTGGTAGCCCGATAACCACTAATTGTTCTTAAAATAGCTTAATTATTCATTGATTTGCTTGTAATTCAAAAACTTGAATAGAGCCAAATTGACCAATTTTTTGTTTAATTAAGTTGCTATTTGTTTTAATTACTGCTTCACTATCAGTATATAGATATTTTGCTCCTTGATTTATATAGTTCTCGAGGTTATCGTTATAAAGTTGATCTTTATCAAAAGTCCACCCCTTTCTTTTAATGTAATATAAAAAGATACTTGTAGTAAAATCGTTTCCAGCAACCACTAATTCATCTTTGGGAATTAATAAGCGTAATTCATTTCTAAAGCGATATAAGTCGGCATTAAAACCTGGGTTTTCAGTATTCCAACTGTTCTTTGTCCTTAAATAACATGTTAAAGGAAGTGTAATTAAGCATATTACTGTGAAAGTTTTTACCCATCGCTTCTTTGATTGTAATAAATGATAACCTCCATAAGAAACAATTACAAAGAGAATTGGGATTGTAGGAAATAAATAGTAGTCGTGTACTTTCCCTATAGCGTTTAATTCAAATAAAAAATAAAGGAGTATTACTATAAATAAAGATAATAATAGAGAAAAATGGGGGTTTTTATATCCTTTTTTCTTAAAGAAAAAGTAAACCCCGACTAAGAATAAGGGCAAAGCAGCGTAGTTAATAAAAAACTCAGGCATTGAAGAAAATAGGTGGTGAAGTATGTAAGAAATAAGCGTCTCAAAAGAATCTTCATTATCAAGTATACCCCTAATTACCATATTTCCGTTCCACTCTGATATAACTATAGCATACCAAATAAACGGCATAATTGAAGAACCAATGGCGAGTAAGCCCAATATAAAAGTGCTTTTTATATCTTTCTTAAAGACGTAGTTTTTTAAAATATATACACCAGGAACAATAAAAAATATAATAAACGGGAGTTTTGTAAGTGCTGCTAAAGAGAATAACAAACTACTACTAAATAATACCCAGTTTGATTTTGTTTTTTTCCATTTAAAAAAGAGTACCAATCCCCATACAGACGCTATCAATGCCATAAAATCAGGTAAGGGATTTATTGAATAATAAAAATAACATGGGGAAAAAGCCAGTGACCAAGCACCTATGGAAGATAATAGTTTGGAATGAAAAAGCTCATAGAGCAAATTATACATCCCCCAAATGCCGAAAACACTTAGAAGAAACATAAATAATCGAGTAACTAAGATATCATTGCCAGTAACATGATAAGTTGCTGCTATTAGCCACTGCATAATTGGAAATTCCATTCGCTGGATGCCATCTTCATATCCTAAGGGATACCTTCTAGGATTTAAAATGTTCATGTCTTCTTGATAAAAATTATCAATATTAGCTTGAGTAATGGTTTGTCGCCATACATGAATTCCAACCAAGTCCTTTGATAGGTGCGGAGCATGCATCGCTAGGCTTATAAATGCAATAATTATCAATATGTATTTCCTCTTAAGCAACTAAGAGAAACTATTCATCATAAATATTACTGTAGCTATTACCTTCTTTTACGAAAAATCTACCATCAACATAGCGGTAATGCCTATCTAAAGATTCAATCGTTTTTAAATCTTCATCATCTAACTGAAGAGCTATTGAAGCTAAATTTTGTTCTATTCTGCTTGGGTTTGTAGACTTTGGAATCACAACATTTCCCCTGTGTACATGCCAAGAAATCAATACCTGAGCTGGGGAAGCATTATGCTTGTTAGCTACTTTATTAATGGTTTTATTCTCAAGCAAACTAGGCTCATCATCTTTTTTCATTCCTTCCGATCGATCACCAGAACCCAAGGGTGAATATCCCGTTAAAATGATGTTTTTCTGTGAACAATAATCGAAGAGTTCTTTTTGCTGTAAATAGGGGTGGAGCTCTACTTGATTTACTTCTGGTTTATATGTCGCTTTACTGTATAAATCATCCAATTTTTTAATGCTGAAATTAGATACCCCTATGTGTTTTGCTAATCCTACAGACTGAATTTCCTCCATACCTCTCCATGTTTCAATAATTGGAGCTTCTTCAAGTGAAAGATAGTCCTCTGCATTGGGAGCATTTAATTTTTCTGGCTTAAAAGCCACTGGCCAATGAATAATATATAAATCCAGATAGTCCAACTGTAAATCAGCAAGTGTGTTTTTTATTGCCGGACGAACATCATCTCTTAAATGGGCATTGTTCCATAATTTGGATGTTATCCATAATTCTTCTCGTTTTACAATATTATTTTCAAAGCAATACCTAAATGCTTCTCCAATTTCTTTTTCATTCATGTAGATAGCTGCACAATCAATATGTCTGTACCCTGATTTTATAGCATGAATTACAGCCTCTTTTACCTCGCCTGGTCTTGATTTCCATGTTCCTAGTCCAATGGCTGGAAACTGATCCCCGTTTTTTAATGTATAGTGTTTCATGTAATGTTGTGTTTATATGACTTTTATTTAATAGTCTTTTAGAAAGTTTATTTCCGTTTCGAATACAAATTGCGGTATTCTTCTCAAATAAAATTACCCATTTAAGAATAATATTGAAAGTAAGTTTTGGAAAAGAGGAAAAAACCTAAAATATTATAGCTTTAATAATATAAAGTTTGACACTTACTATCATTTTCGTTTTTTATTATTATCATTATTTTTAATGAGTTGGATATATTGAAATTTTTAGTAATAATCTAACCTAGAAAATGTTTTATAAGAACTATATGATTGATCAAGTACTAAAATTTTTCACTCTTTTCATGATTATCATTACTTTGTTCGGTTGTTCAAATAATGAAATAGAGAGAGAGAAATTACTGCCTTTGAAAGCAGAATATGAGCGTTTTTTTAATGAATTTCTATTTAAAGAGTTAAAGAATCAGTCAATTTTACCTCAAAGTTTAGTTATTGAACCGAAAGAATTAAAAGAAGTTTTAAATAGTGTTGATTTCATCAATAGTCAAGAAATAGAGGGAGTATTAATCAATCTTGATACTTGTAAGTATTTGTTTGATTGTAAAAGATTAGTAAATACACAATGTATTGATGAAGCAATTATGGACTCTTTATTGAGTATTAAAGATTCTTTGTTAGAAACAGATAGTGGCTTGATGTTACAGAACCCGTGGATTGAGTTTAGTAAATATTACGGTAATTCAGGGATTAATAAATACTCTATTCCAATTTTTATAAAAAACAAGAAAGTGGCAGTGATTAAGCATTTTGCTGTTGCTGAGGTTAACACAGGGTTTTGTGAGTACTATTTTTTTGAAAAAAAAGATAGTAATTGGAAGTTCGTTAAATCATTTAATAAATTTATTATGTAGCTATTGATTCAAAATGCTTGTTAGCAGCTACCAGTAAATAATATAGCGTAAATCATTGATTCTTTATATAATTGACTACAGATATAATTATTGGATATAGCTAAAATCTGAATTAGTCATTCAAGGATATAAATACCTAAAGTATTCATTGGAAGAATTACTATCCTTCACAAAAGAGATAATATCTTTCAAAATTAAGTGTGGTTCAACAATTCCTTTTTCAAAATATGGTTTTTGGGCAGTGTTGCATACTGCAATACTAGTTGAATCACTAACCTTAAGAATGTCCAGATAGGTGTATTTCGGATTTTTAGCAAGTACTTTTTCTCGGGTTAGCTTTTCTAAATGGTAGGTGGTCATTAACCATTTATTGATTGCTTTTTGTTCATCTATAATGACTTCAAAATCAATTTTTGTTGATCCTGTATTACTATCACCAAACGAATAGTAATCAGCCCCTGCGTCTTCGATATATTGATTGATTAAGCTTTTTCCTCCAGGCAAAGCCCAATGTTGATCCAAAAGCTCCCCACACATGATGTTTTTTGGAGTCTCTGATTTTTGGATTTTCAATGTATTATAAATGGTTTTTATAGAGTCATAATAATGAACAGCTTGGTCATATTTATTATAAACTAACCCAAAAACCTTGACCCATTCCAATTGAGCCAGTGGATGTACTTCAAGAAACTCAGTCACGGGTATTTCCGTGATGTTCAGTTGATCTTTATACGATTGTGAACCAGGAAAAGTGAAGATAATATCAGGCTTAGCAGTTAAAAGAAGCTCTTTATTTGGGGCAGCATCCTGACCAAGATTAACAATTTCGTTCGATTTTAGTTTTTCTTTGATGATGGGATTAAAAATACTTTCACCAAATGTTACGCCTTTTACCGTTGATAGTTCTCCTAATGCATCAATAAAAGAAAGATGTGTTGCAGATAAGGGAATAACAATAGTTGGTTTGTTTTTATCAATAATTATATCATCAATCTTCTTACCAGTTTGTGGATGGTAGATCAATAGTTTTTTTTCTCCATTTGAAAGCTGATTAATAACAAAACCTTTGGCGTAATCGTTCTTAATTGCTTTACCTTTCTTTGTTTCACTTGGAGATGAACAGGAAAAAATATGACTAATTATCGCTAATAACAGTAGATGCCTCATTAAGGGTTTAGTCTTTTAATTATCCATTCACTATCATTTTGCTCATAAAGAAACCTGTCATGTAAACGACTTGGTCTACCTTGCCAAAACTCAAAACTCTTAGGAGTAACTATGTACCCACCCCAATGAGGAGGTCTTGGAACGTTTTCTTTAAATTTTTTATCAAACATTTCTAATCGCTCTTCCAACAAAGAGTAATCGTCTAGCTCTTTGCTTTGTTGGGATGCCCAAGCGCCTAACTGACTTTTTCTTGGTCTAGAAGCAAAATACTCATCAGAGATTTTCTCGTCTACTTTTTGAGCCACTCCAGTTATTCTTACTTGTCTTTCCAGTTCTGCCCAAAAAAAGTTCATGCTCACGTTAGGGTTTTTTGCTAACTCATTTCCTTTATTTCCATCGTAATTGGTATAAAAAATATAACCTTCTTCTTCCAGTCCCCTTAAGTACAATACTCTGTTTTGAGGGATTCCATCAACGGATGTTGCCAAATGAAAAGCATAGGGCTCTTTAACTTCTTGCTCAATCGCATCATTTAGCCACTGATTAAAAAAATCGAAAGGGTTTTTAACAATGTTTTCTTTCGTCAAAATTCCTTTATCAAAGTCTTCTCGATGATTTTCAATGTAATTTTTAACGTCTCCCATACGATTGCTACTAAGATTTTTATTCTTATTTAAAGATAAGTACTTTTGTTTTGGATTTTAAACTTAACCTCATCAAGATGAAATACTCGTTAGATTTAACTTATGAAACACCAATTGAATGGGCACATAATGCTGTGAAAGATTTTAATTCCTTCCTCCAAGACCATGCCGATTGTGAGCGTAAGGCTTCTGCTATGGCGATGAGCTTTGTTGCTAAATGTCCAGATAAACCAGAAATTATACCAGAACTTATTGAGGTTGCTATTGAGGAGCTAGAGCATTTTAGAGATTGTTGGGCTTTACTTCAGGATAGAGGCATAACACTTCCTGCAAAGATGGAGGAGGATATTTATATCAAGAAATTGATTGGTTTATGTAGATCAAGCAGAGACGAACGATTAATGGATCGTATGTTAATCGCATCTATTGTTGAAATGCGAGGTATGGAACGTTTTAAGTTAATTGGTGACGTTATTGAAGATCCAGAATTAAAAAGATTCTACAAGCAAATATGGGCTTCTGAAGCTAAGCATGGAACTATTTTTGTTCGTTTAGCATTAAATTATTGGGACGAAGAAACCATTTATAAAAGATTAGATGAGCTGAACCAAAAAGAAGGTGAAATTTGCGAAAGTTTACCTTGGAGATCTGCAGTACATTAATGAAAGAAATTAATGAAATCATAGAAACTATCTTGTTAAACATTTCCACTGAAACAGCTAGAAGTGGAGGTAAAGGTGGGCAAAATGTGAATAAGGTAGAAACAAAAGTTACCTTAGTTTGCGACTTATCTCTCTTAGATTTAACTGATGATATTCATAATAAATTTAAAAAGGCTTCTCATCGTTACATTAACTATCCAATACTAAGAGTTTCATCCGAAGAAACCCGATCTCAGCTCAAAAACAAAGAAAAGGCTCGAAAAAAGCTCGAAGCTTTTATCAAAGAATTACTAACTCCTCAGATAGAGAGAAAGCCAACTAAAGTACCAAAATCAGTTAAGAGAAAAAGACTAGAAGCAAAGAAAGAAAATGCTCAAAAAAAACAGACTAGGAAAAAAATAGACCCAAAAAAATTTTAGACATAAAAAAAGCGGTGACTAATCACCGCTTGAAATATCAATCAGAAGAATCCTTATTTAATAACTTCTATTCTTTTATTTACAACATTATTGTTGTTTCTTAATTGAATAAAGTATACGCCAGCACTAACAGCACTTAAATCCATGTTTGTAATGTTTTGTGTTGTTGAACTAGATTGAATAACCTGTCCGTTTATATTTACTAAACTAATTTGATCGTAACCATCGTGTACAATATTAATGGCATTGTTAGCTGGGTTAGGATATACTAATACTTGACTAGCAGCATTCTCATCTAAACCAGTAGTAACACCTTGACGAATTACCTCAATTTCTATTTGGTATGACCCCACATTGTTGTTAATGTCATCCGGGTAAAAAGGCAACACTTCAAAGAAAAAGTCCTCACCGTTTAACGAAATATTACTAGCAATAATACTAGGCATTTCTTCGTCATCGTAGTAATCACCTTCGTCATTTCTAAAGTAGTAGTTAAACATCATGTCATTAGTAAAAGGACCTCTTCCTCCATCATTGTAACTATCGTAAACTCTAGCGTATACTAAATACGTGTAGAAAGGGTCCAAATGTACTTTATAGTAATCTATATCACTACCTACGTGTATGTTCGCTCCAGAAGTGTTTGTAACTGCTAAGTTATTGTTAAACGTTAATGGAAGTTCGTAAGCAGAAGTTGATGTATCATTATACTCATAAGAATCAGTTAATGCTCCAGCAAATGCTAAGCCTACGATGTCAACATCTAATGAATTTGGGAAAGTTCCCTCTTGAATGATTTCCCAATTACTTCCAGTTTGTTTATGCCAAATCACTAGTTTATAACTACCTGGTAATTGTCCTAAAGAATCTGAATTAATAGTTACTGATTCTGTTCCGCCAGCTCCAATTATTGCATTAATTGATCCAACCTCAGTAATCCAATCGCCATTTAAATCGTGTAAATCAATTGAAATAACACCATTAAATGCACTTGGGTCTGTGTTTAATACCTCAAACGTTACGGTTAAACTATCTTTTTCTTGAATAGGGTTAGGGTTAACTGTAATTACGCTGTTTGCTATTAATCCTAAACTGTTGGTTGAAGTAATTTCAGCTATAATAGGATTGTTAGCAGTTACGTTTTCTGGAACCAAACTCCATTGCCCATTCGCTTCTTGAAAATATACTCCTAGATAATAAACATCAGGAGTTATAGCTAAACCACTTGAAGCAAATGTTAAAGAAACAGTTCCGTTAGAGTTTACTACGGTATCAATGATCGTATCAATTTCGCCTACTGCATTATCATTATCATCAAAAAATACCATTTTAAAACTACCTGTATAATTGTTAGTTCCATTATTTCTAACTGCAGTAGTAACACTAAATGGTTGCTCAAATTCAATTGGTGAAGGAGTAACAGAAATGATCCCGTCCATCTCAAGGTCAAAATCTGGTAAATCTGGTTCGATATTAGTAAATATTTTTTGACCACTATTCCATGTATAAGTAGAACCAGGGTTTAAATTGTCGGTTTCATAAAATCCATTATAACTACCTCCCCATCCCCAGTTGTAGCTGTATTTTCCAGTTGTGTCGTAACCATCTACAACAAAAGCATGACCTGCATTTGGATCTGGACAAAAACCACTATGTAATACAACTCTTCCAGCATCTAACTCATCTTTTAACTTATTAGCCCAAGACTGACCAGGTAAGAATGATCTACTATATTGTTGGATTTGATCTTTGTATCCAAAGTAAGCTGGTAACACTGTTCTGCTTCTGTGAGTGAAAGCTCCAGTACCATCTTCGCTGTAGTTTGCTTCCATAGCTACTCCTACGTGATACATAAGGGTTGCAATTGCATTTACCTCAGTAGAGTCTGAACTACCGCTTAAGCTACTTGGCATGTTTGCCCAATCGTAGGTTGTGGCACTAAAGTTTGCGCTTAACGTTCCATAAGTATTGTGATTGAAGCTATAGCTACCAGTTCCTCTGTAAGGGTGTTGCCAAAAATTCATAATTTGACAAATTGCTGTTTGAACACATCCTGTTGGTGCATTATTCCCAGGGCATAATTCATTATAATATGGTCTTTGACTCCAAGTTGTAGTAGTTAAAGGACCCACTCCTGATCTTGTTCCTGTAGGAATTACTTGATCATTTAATAGTGTGTTCCATTTAGCAGCAATGTATGGTGTTGCTTGGATAGCAGGGTCGTTCGCAATTTGTGCTATTCCGTTTCTGTAAATAAGCATAAACTTAAAATACTCTTGATGCATGTTGTTAACTTCAAAGGTATTGTCCTTACTGTAACCCAAGATTGGTTTTACTTTGTCATCACCTGCAACGATAACAAAGCCTTTGCTTCCTGAAGTTGTGAAAACATAAAAGGCAGTACCTTTTGAACCATTTGTTTTGTCGTAATCTAAACTATAGATTAATTTCGTTTGAACAGTGTTCCTGTCTGATAGGTTGTTCATCAGTTTGAATTGTGTTTTTGCAACCAATTCTGCTTGCTGTTGAGATATATCAGCAGCACTTAAAATAAACGAAGTGAAGAGTAGTAAATACGTAAAAATAAATTTCATAGACTGTTTTTGTATACTTAAACTAGTTAAATATACGAATCAATTCAAATTTAAGTTCTATTTTTAATTAGAATAAGTAAATTAAATGTCAAAATTACTCATAGTTAATGGTCCGAACCTTAATTTAGTTGGTAAGAGAGAAAAAGAAATATATGGAGAAATTTCTTTAGAAGATTACCTTAAGCAGCTAAAAACGAATGATGCTATAACCGTATTTCAGTCAAACATAGAAGGTGAAATAATTGATCAACTTCAACAAGCAAAAAGTAATGGATATGATGGTGTTGTTTTGAATGCAGGCGGTTATACGCATACATCAGTAGCTATAAGAGATGCTATTTTAGCCATCAATACACCTGTGTTAGAAGTTCATATTTCAAATATTTTCTCAAGAGAAGACTTCCGAAACAAATCACTCCTTTCAGGAGTTTGTATTGGTCATATATCAGGTTTTGGTTTAAAAGGATATGAGTTAGCTATTCACTATTTTCAGAATATACAATGATTATATATGTACTTTCTAGGTTTAAAGACTCGTATTCTACTTCTAGGTTAAAAGAAGAGGCTGTTGGTTTAGGACATAAAGTAAAAGTGATTGATTATATGCACTGTGAGTTACTCATTGATAAGAAATTCACAGTGAAATACCTAAATGTTCCACTTAAAATACCAGATGTTGTTATAGCACGTGTGGGAGCATCAAGTACACGTCAAGGAGCAGCGGTTTTAAAGCATTTTCAATGTATGGGGGTACGTTTATTAACTACCCCCGAAGGTTTAATTCAGTCACGGGATAAATTTTTAGCCATGCAATTGATGAAAATGGAGAATTTACCCATGCCTAAAACGTTACACTTTTTTACCAAAACTACGTTTAGCAATATTCAATATGAAATAGGTAATCCGCCCTTTATTATTAAATTACTAGAAAGTACACAAGGTTTAGGTGTTTTTCTTGCTCATAATAAAACTGTAGCAGAGAAAATATTTGCTACATACATGAGTTCCAATGAACCGTTTTTGGTTCAAGAGTTTATAAAGGAAAGCAGTGGAAAAGATATTCGTGCTTTTGTAGTAGGCGATGATGTTGTTGCTAGTATGGAAAGAGTAGCTTTATCAGGAGAATTTAGATCAAACTTACATAGAGGAGGTACTGCTTATAAAGTGGAACTAACTGATGAAGAAAGAGACATAGCTATACGAGCAGCTAACGTTTTTGGCTTAGAAATAGCAGGAGTTGATATTTTACGATCAAAAAAGGGACCACTGTTACTAGAGGTGAACTCTTCTCCTGGATTAGAAGGTATTGAAAAATATTCTGAAGTAAATGTTACAGAACATATAATTAAATGGATTGAACAGCATGGTAATTAATGGTGTAGAAATAAAAAAGGGAACGTACCAACTTATACGAATGGGAGTGTCTAAACTTCCTTCAGGAACACCTATTGATATACAAACACATGTTTTTAGAAGTGAAAATGATGGTCCAGTAGTGTTAGTGCTTGGTGGATTACATGGAGATGAGATCAACGGTGTTGAAATAGTAAGACGTTCTTTATACAATAAGCTATTTGATAATTTAACTTGCGGAACTGTTATTGCTATTCCACTACTAAATGTGTATGGGTTTATAAACTTTAGCAGAGAGTTGCCTGATGGAAAAGATATTAATAGGAGTTTCCCAGGAAGTAAAAGTGGATCACTGGCATCAAGAGTCGCCCGAAAACTAACAAAAGAGATTATTCCACATATTGATCTTGGGGTAGATTTTCACACAGGTGGTGCAAATATCTACAACGAACCACAAGTAAGAGTTGCTCCAGCAGATAAAAAAGCCATTGAACTAGCTGAAGTCTTTGGCGTACCATTTATCATTGAATCTAACTTAATCAATAAATCCCTTAGAAGAGAAACATTTAAAAGAGGGAAGTCCTTGTTGGTGTTTGAAGGAGGAGAATCGTTACGCTTAGATGAGCGATCAATAGAATATGGATTAGCTGGTATAGAAAATCTAATGATTCATTTAAAAATGAAGGAAGGCAAAATGAAGCAAAATGACTTTATTTATTTGTCGGATACTGTATGGCTAAGAGCAAGCATTTCTGGGATATTTGTTTCTAAGGTATCTTCGGGTGACCCTGTAGAGGTGAATCAACTACTAGGGGAAATACACACTCCTAATAACCATTCGGTAAAAAAGATAAAGTCAAAAAGGAAAGGCTATATCTATGGGATTAACAATACACCTGTAGTAAATCAAGGGGATGCTTTATTCCATATTGGAGTTTCTTAGTAGACTATCTATTTCTATTTAAAACGTTGGTCATATTTTACATAAAAGGGGGCTAATATTCTTTAAAAGCAATTCCTTTTTTAACTCACTACTATTTTTAATTTATCCTAAATATTTGTTTATCATTTGTTTGCGATGTTAGTTTCATGTTTTTAATTTTTTGGCACGGATATTGATTTACTCTTGTCAAACCTAAAACAAAGTAAAATGATTAATCTTAAAAAAGAATATACAAAAGCAAGAGATAAAGCAATTGAGTTAATGAGTAATGGAAATATAGGAGAGTATATTTTACAATTACAGCAGCTCAATAAATTAAAGCAACAATTACGCACAGTACATAATTAATATTAGTGTTTAAACTACTGTAGTTTATAGCACTTCATTATAATAATATTTTAGAGTTACTGATAGTAGTAACTTACTAAAAACATTCATAGGGAAAATCCACGATAGTGGTGGCATGAGGTTCAACTCATGTCTGGTTTCATAGGTTAGGGAATGAGAGTCATTAAATTGGCTCTCATTTTCTTTTTTATCTACTTAAAAAATTTCTAATAACGCTATTGGTTTTGCGTCCTTTTTTTTGCCTGTAAATTGTCATACTATGCATTGCCTTGTAGATCGCTAGTTCAACTTTTAATCTTATTACTTCTAGGTTTTCTTTAGAAGTGTCTCCTTTTAGGTGCTTCGTTTCAACTGGCTCGGAAAAGGTGTAGTAAATTCGTTTAGGTTTAGGAAGTAGTGTTCCTCCGATACCCGTAACAAATGGAGGGATATTTTCTCCTCCTTTTAAGTATTTGTTAGCGGTTTTATTGTTTTTTATTAATTTGCCAATAAACGAATTCATAACATCATGTTTGTCGAAAACAATATCATATAGCTCATCTCCTCCAAGACCTGCAACAGGAACTATTGGATATCCATTTTCGATAGCCATTTTGACAAAACCATACCTTTTTTTCCATATCAATTGATATTCCTCATTTTCGTTTTTGAAGGCTTCGTTTGTTCCTCCAGGAAAAACCAAAATGTGCTGTTTTTGCTTCATTAGCTCTCTACAGTTTTCTTTGCTAGCTATTACTAAACCATAATAGTTGATGAACTCTCTCCATAATGGAATGTCTTTTGACATCTTATCCACTAATGGTCTTAAGTAAATATCCTTTTTACGATAAAGTTTAGGCATGTAAATAGGACCGTCTGTAACTCCTAGTAAGGTGTGGTTTGAAACATACAGAGCAGGTTTATCTTTTGATATATGCTCTAAACCAAAATACTTAGGTCTAAAATACCATTTAAGTACTGTTTCATAAATTTCTCCTTGCCATTTTGAGGGAGGTGTAAATTCTTCTTTTGCATTTAGATAAGTGGCCATTTAATTTTGTTTGTTGGGTAAAATTAACACTAATTATGCGTCAACTAACTTGAGTCTATGTTAAACTTAAGTCAATTATAGCTACTTTTTAGCAGTATTATTATTATTTTAGTACAAATTAGCTTAATCATGCAAAAAATTTTACTTCATACACTGATTTTTTTAGGATTGTTAACTTCAGATATTTATGCTTCTCACTTTGTAGGAGGAGATGTTCATTTTGAACAGACTGGACCTAATACATTTACAATTACCTTAAGATCATTTAGAGATTATTGTAACAGTACAGCTGGAGCAGATGCATCAATAACTGGAGCAGGTATTTATGATGAAGTTACTCATGCTTTTGTACAAACTGTTCCAACGATGTCTATTGTTTCAACAGATACTATCGTCTTTGGAGATGAATGTTACACCCCAACGGGTATATGTGTTGAGGTAACGACTTATCAAGGATCTATTACATTAGCTAACAACCCTAATGGTTACTATTTTACTTACAGTAATTTTGCTAGGAACAATGCGATCGTAAATATGTCTCCAGATGGGATGACTTGGGAAGCTCATATTCCAGACCCAGCACTAGCGGGTCAAAACACAAGTCCTCAGTTCCAACCATATCCCGCAGATGCTTATTTTTGTGTTGGAAACACAAAGTTTTTAGATTTTTCTTGTACAGATGTTGATGGAGATAGTCTAGTTTATTCACTAGTACAGCCGCTTGATGAAGGGAATGGATTTGGAAGTTCTGATCCTTTAACTAATATTCCGTTATTGCAATTTGAGCCAGGTTACAGCATGGCTAGTATATTAGGACCAGGAAGTTTGCTTACAATAAACTCAAGTACAGGAGAAGTTCAAGCTCGCCCAGGTGCAATTGGAGTTTACTTGTTTAGAATAAGATGTGAAGAGTATAGAAACGGTGTTAAAATAGGGGAAGTTTTTGGAGATTTCCAATATGAAGCACCTAACTGTACGTTTGATATCCCACCTTCTTACGAACCTTTTGCAACTAATTACAGCGTAGAATTTGATGGAAATACCTGTTTTGATATTGTTGCTACTGATCCTAATGTTGTGGACTCATTCTACTTAAGTTTATCTTCAAATGCTTTTCCATTTGGTGCGGAAGTTGTTTTACCGCCAAGTAGTGGTGGAAATAACTATACATTTACTTATGTAGATTCAACAGATAGCTCGTTAAATACAGTTAATACTACACAGGTGCAGCTTAATGATACAAGTTTTGTAGGTGTAGGAACTGTTGGAGCACGTTTTTGTTGGAGTCCAGATGACTGTGCTATATTAGCGTTAGACTCTTTTAGTGTGCAACTTTTTGCTTATTCGATAGGTTGTGATGATATAGGTGATACTATTTTACAAGAAGTTGAGCTAGAGGTAATACCTAAAATCACGAACCCAAAAGTACCGAACGTGTTTTCTCCAAATGGAGATGATAAAAATGATGTTTATCGATTAAGTGATTTCGAAAGAGATAGATGTTATGATTATGTAGATATTAAAATTTATAATCGTTGGGGTAAACTTGTGTATGAGTATAATATGGAGTCTTTAGATGCTCCTTTATTCGAGTGGGACGGTAAAAATATGGATGGTGGAGATTGTAAAGAAGGCACCTACTTTGTTACTATTCAGGGTATATATGGTAAAGAGAATATTACCGATCAATTCCCGATAACACTATTTAGATAGTTAAATACAATTACTGATTATTGCTATTGACTATATTGTCAATAATGCTCTGGGTTTTAAAATTTAAAAATTACAAAGACTTTAAATAACGTTCTTGTATTTCTTTAAGTGCAGGACATTCTCCTATTATTGCGGCTGTAAACTCTTTCCCTTTAGTGTCAATCATTTTGATTTTTGCGTCAACTAAACAAAAGGTATAGTCCTCATCGTCTTTAATGAATTGAGCGTTTTTAGGGATGTTAGAGGATCGAATAGATCTTCTTTGCTCCATGCATGTGCATACACGCTGAGCCTCCTCCTTGTATTCGTTTGAATAATTTTGAATACAACCAGAAAGTAGAAAAAATACAGATCCAGCTAAAAGAAATTTTTTATTCATAAAAGAAATTTATTCTTCCTCTCCAGCAAGAACTTCTTCACTTTTTAGTACATCTGCATCTACTAAAATGTTATACCATTGGAATATTTTACGTAAATCATGATCTTTTACTTCTTGATCGTTGTAATCTTCCCAAATGGTTTCAAAATGATCTCGTAATTTGGAGATGTCTTCTTTATGGTTTAAAGAGGCTTTTCCATCTTCCTTTTCATATATCTTTTCAAAAACATCACCTAAGGTTAAATCTTCAACATGACCAAAAACTGTAATATCGTTTAATGCAATAACTTTATCAGAAGCAAATGCAGGTCTTCGTTTACCTGTTTCAAGATGTTCTATGATAATTCTGGACTTACCTTGTGCGGCAACTTTAAATAATCCTGGCTTACCTGAGATGGAAATTATACCTTCTAAATTCATATTTAGCATATTTATTTTAATAAAAATAGAAGTTCCGTTTAAATTTGAAAAAAATAATCCCCATAAATAAATAAATATGGAAGCAAATGAAAGCTTAATTGAGGTGAAAAAAACAGCTAGATACTACACATTAGGAGAGTATACTTCTAAGACAGAGGAGGTTGTTGTTGCATTTCATGGTTATGCTCAATTGGCGAAATATTTCATTAAAAAGTTTGAACCTATAGTTAATGATAAACGCATATTAGTTGCACCTGAAGGGTTAAGTAAGTTTTATTGGCAAGGTATGGATGGTAGAGTTGTAGCTTCTTGGATGACTAAAGAGGATAGAGCAAATGAAATAAAAGATCAGCAAACTTATTTAGATGATTTTTATAAACTTATTCAAAAAAAATACCCTAATACCAAAATCACTTTATTAGGGTTTTCTCAAGGAGTAGCAACGATGATGAGATGGATACATAATAGCGAAATACTAAAATTTAATCGTTTGGTTCTATGGGCTGGAGGTTTACCTATGGATGTAATGGGCCAAACTATGATCAATAAAATTAAAAGCAAGGAACCAGTATTTGTTTATGGAGATAACGATCAATTCATAAAAAAAGAAGACGTAGAGAGAATATTAGATAAATTAAAAGATGAAAATTTATTTATTAATATTCAGGAGTTTGAAGGGGATCATAACATCTTTGAAAAGCCGCTTTTAAAACTTTTTTAAATTCCCCACCAACCTTTTTCAAGTTTCTTGCGTGACTAATTATAGAATCAACAAAGAAATTATGAAAGCAAATTTTAATTTAATCTTACTGATCATTCTTTTGGGAGTAAAAGGATTTTCAACTTCACCATGTGATAGTACTTCGGCAAATTTTAATTATACGGTTAGTGGCTTAACGGTACAGCTGGATGGAATGCCATCGGGGCCATATGATACCTCTAGTTGGGTGATATATGATTCAAATAATAGCATAATATGGGATGTTAATGCTGAGGATACGTCATTTACTTTTCCTTCTCCTGGTACATACAGGATTTATTTTCAGCTTGAATATGTTTATGATACTGTAAATGATTGGGCATGTTATGATACAATCGGTCAAAATGTTATTATCGGAGGTGGTAATCAATCTAGTCCATGTGATAGCATTGTTAATAGTTATTTTTATAAGTCTACAAATGGAAATCAAGTGACTTTAACTGGAGTCACTTCAAGTCAAGCTTCAACTTATTATGATATGGGAGGAGCAGGATATTTTTCATCTGGAAATTTTAATACAGCTAATGCAACATTTATTTATGATAATCCAGGGACATACTCAATAAGCTGGACAGTTAGTTATTGGGATAGCAATACATATTGTGCTGATACCATTTATCAAACGATAACTGTTGGAGATTCTTTATCTGTTTGTGATAGCATAAACTCAGGCTATACAGGCGTTTTTCAAATGTTATTTGGTAATACAACATTAATATTAGAAGGTCAAAAACCAAATCAAGCAGATGGTTACTGGATAATTAATTCAACAACTGGTACTCTAGTTTCTGGATCACTTACAGATGATGAAATAGAAATAGAATTCAATGGTCCTGTAGAATATGACATACAATGGGTGGTATCTTATTATGATAGTAATTCTCAAATTTATTGTGTAGATACAATAACTTTATCAACTCAAACATCCAGTATTGATAATAATTATGAAAATCTATCATTTAATACTTACCCAAATCCATTTACAGATCAATTTACCATTGATATAAGTGTAGAGAATGAAGTAATGATTGATTTAAATTTAGTAAATAGTGTGGGGCAAATTGTATATGCAGAAGAGTTAAATTCATTTGACTTACAGAGTAAACAAATCAATACACAACAGCTACAACCTGGTATGTATGTGCTCGTTTTGAAAGACAATCAAACAAACCAGATAATTAAAACTCAGCGATTAATAAAAAAATAACCTTAAATTCGCCCAGCAACACATTGTGTTGCTGGGTTTAATTAAGTAAAATGAGTAATCGCCAAGAAATAACTATTGAATTATTGCACGAAGCAAGAGATGGTGATAGAAAGGCTCAATACACCCTTTTTAAGTATTGTTTTAATTTATTAATGCCAGTATGCTTTAGATACACAAAGCATGAAGAAATGGCAAGAGAAGAGTTAAATCAAGCCTATGTGAAAATTATTTTTGGTTTAAAAAAGTATGATCCAAAAATAAACTTTGATGCTTGGGCAAAACGAATCACCATTAATTCAGTTATCGATAATTACCGAAAAAATAAAAAACATTTGTATAATGATGATATTGATGATGTAGTTGTAGAAAATAAATTAGAACATAAAAATGAAACGGAAGAAGATATTGGTTATAAAGAACTCTTAACTCTTTTAGAGAAACTTCCATTTCAAAGTAAAAAAGTTTTTAAATTATACGTTATTGAAGGGTATAGTCATAAAGAAATAGCTGAAATGATGAATTTTAGTGAAGGGAATTCTAAATGGCACCTTAATAATGCACGAACTAAAATGAAAGAGATTTTAAAAAGCCATAGACACATATCTTTTGGCTTATTGGTAATGCTGTGGACGATATAAATGACATAGAGAACAAACTAAAGCAAGGAGCAAACGAACCCGTTTTTGAGTTTAAAGATCAATACTGGGAGGATGCTCTTATTGTGCTAAAACAAGCTGAAAAGGATGCGAGAAAGAAACGATTTTTTATTTTCTTGCTGTACTTGCTAGGGGGGCTAGCTTTAATTTCTGGTACAGCTTTCTATTTGTTTAATGATAATTCAAAAAGTACCGATGCCTTAAGTAGTGCTAAAAATAATTCAACCAATACGATTGTAAATTCTCAAAACAAAGGTAATGAGACAAGCATTAACACTTCCAATAATCAAGCTCATGATGTAAAAGATGATGATTTAGAATTAATTGATAATCAAAATGATCCTCAAGAAAATACGCTTAGTAATGGTAATGTTGATCAGTTAAAGAGCAGTAATAACGAAGGAAAGGACGCAAACGATCTAAAACTAACAACAAACAAAAGCTTCAATCTTAGTGATGTTGGACAATTAAAAGATAATTCCAATCCTAGTAAACTAAAAACAGTAAACGCTAATAATAGTAAAGGGGATTTAGTTTTTGTAGCTGAGGATAATAGTTCAAATAAAAACGTTATAGATCAAAAAAATCAAGAGACAGTAAAAGTAAACGATCTTGAAAAGCTAAATTCTATTTTAATAGATCCTACAAAAGATCAAATTATTTCAAATAAGTTGCCAAACGAAACCATACCTGTAATAAGCTTAGAAAATAAATGGATGCTTGTTGCTAATGTTGGAACTAATTTCTCTCAATCTTTGGGTGAAGGAGAGTCTGCTTTTGATGTTCCTAACGCTGGTTTGGAGGTGTATTATCAATTCAATAATAAACTAAACCTATCTCTTGGTGGTACTTGGTATAAAAAATCGAATCTTGATTTAGTTATTCCTAATACAAATACACTTTCTTATAGCTTTGGGAGTAAGTCTAGTAGTGAAATTATCCAATTAAAAGAGCTTTCATTTGTTGAAATACCACTGAAGTTATCTTTCCAATGGAGAAGAAATCATCTCATTTCTACAGGCTTTAGTTATTCATACATTTTGGGTGGAAAGAGTACACGCTCATTTGTTGCTTCAGGAAACGATGCTAATGGTGTTATAGAGTCTTCAGAAACCAAATCAGAAGAATTAGGATATTACCCTAATCTTTTTACAAAAGGGACGTTTGATTTGTTTGTTGGTTATGAATGGCGCTTTGGTCGTTTTGGATTAGAGGGAAGATATTATCAAGGGATAAATGATTTTACAAAAACATTTACGCATCAAGAAGCAGAGTATTTAACAGATAATCATAGAAATTCTCGATTCGTCTTTTACTTAAAATATCTTATAATAAAATGATTAGGTTAGCCTGCATATTGCCCTTTTTACTCTTTTTTGCATGTAAAAGAGAACCAGATCTTAAATTAGATCAAACTACAAAAGGTAATCCAGAGCCTGTGTTTTATGTCCAAGGCAACTCAAATATTGCAATACTTAATAACTTAAGAGCAGGTGTAAACGATTATTACATGTACAGTGATTATGGAAAAATAGCAGTCAATAGTATAGTCTTTTGTTCTAGTCAGTTAAGGAAATCTGGAACTGATGAGGTAAGCCCAAATAGTGTCCAAATTGAGCTTTCTTCATACACCTTTGATACTGTAAACTTTGATCCAAACGTTATGTTTTACAACGGAAAATCATTTGATTTTATATATGATTCTACTTTGGTTGATGAATTTACTGGAGATACCAATGAAGTAATCGTTCGCTTTTATGATCCACTTGGAACAAAATATTCAAGTAAATTTATTCCTTCTGGCTTTGGAAACACATTTTTTGAAGTAACTGGAGTTGAAGATTACGAAAATAATGAGTTAGGACAAAAAGTAAAGCGTGTTATGTTTTCGCTTAGTTGTGCTGTTCAAGATTCTAGTCAGCAAATGACAGATACCGTATCATTACAAGGGGCATTTGCCTTTGCGTATCCAGATTAAATGACCTTTTGAGGTTCGTGTTAGTTTGTGTATATTTAATAGAAACAGAATTAAATGTACTTTATGCAAATCACTAATATTTTTTCAACACTAAAATTATCAGAATTAAACAATGGAACTTCAACAGGTCAAAATAATTTTTCCTCAGGAGATTATATAGAATCCTATTCACCTGTAGATGGAGAGTTGCTAGGAAAAGTTAAAACTACTACCAAACAAGATTACGAAAAAGTGGTGTTGGCAGCGAATGAAGCGTTTAAGTCGTGGAGACTAATGCCAGCTCCAAAAAGAGGAGAAATTGTTCGTCAGTTTGGAGATAAATTGCGAAAATACAAAGAGCCACTTGGTCAATTAGTTTCGGTGGAGATGGGTAAATCTTTACAAGAAGGATATGGAGAAGTTCAAGAAATGATTGATATCTGTGATTTTGCTATAGGTTTATCTCGTCAACTTCATGGTTACACCATGCATTCTGAGCGTCCTGCTCACCGAATGTATGAGCAATACCACCCACTAGGGGTAGTAGGTATTATTTCAGCTTTTAATTTTCCTGTTGCAGTATGGTCTTGGAATACAGCACTAGCTTGGGTGTGTGGAGACGTTTGCATTTGGAAACCATCAGAAAAAGCACCGCTTTGTGGAGTTGCATGTCAAAATATCATGGCAGAGGTCTTAAAAGATAATAACTTACCCGAGGGAATAAGTTGTTTAATTAACGGAGACTATAAAGTAGGAGAATTTATGACTCAAGATGAAAGAGTTCCACTAATTTCTGCCACAGGTTCTACTCGAATGGGAAGAATTGTAGGTGCTACTGTAGCCGAACGTTTTGGTAAATCTCTATTAGAACTTGGAGGAAACAATGCTATTATTATTACTCCTCATGCAGATATTGATGTGACTATTATCGGAGCTGTGTTTGGAGCTGTTGGGACATGTGGACAAAGATGCACATCAACTAGAAGATTGATAATTCATGAATCTATATACGATAAAGTTAAGGATAGATTGGTTTCGGCTTATAATCAGCTAAAAATTGGAAATCCACTCGATGAATCAAATCATGTTGGACCTTTAATTGATAAAGATGCAGTAAACACTTACCTAAATGCTATCGAAAAAGCTAAACAAGAAGGAGGAAGTGTGTTAGTTGATGGAGGAGTGCTCTCAGGAGAGGGATATGAAAGTGGATGTTATGTGAAACCTGCAGTTATTGAGGCTAAAAATGAATATCAAATTGTACAGGAGGAAACTTTTGCACCTATACTCTTCTTGTTAAAGTACTCAGGAGATGTAGAAGAAGCAATAGCTATTCAAAACAATGTAAAACAAGGATTGTCTTCAGCGATTATGAGTACGAATCTCCGAGAAACTGAATTGTTTTTATCTCATGCAGGCTCAGATTGCGGTATAGCAAACGTTAATATCGGTACTTCTGGAGCAGAAATAGGAGGAGCATTTGGAGGTGAAAAGGAAACTGGAGGAGGTCGAGAATCAGGTTCTGATGCTTGGAAAATATACATGAGACGTCAAACAAATACCATTAATTACTCTACTAAATTACCTTTAGCTCAAGGTATCAAATTCGATATATAAAGTTTTTTTACATAGTACTTAATTAATTTAAGCTCACAATTTGCTGTTTTTTTACGATAGCAAGTTGTGAGCTTTTTTGATTCCTGCAGTTAAATAAATTGTCCTCGTTTTATTTTTCTTTTTCCAATTACTCAAAAGTATGTGATCGAATACACAAGAGTGAGGAAAAATGTCACGTTTCTTTGTTTTTAATTTAACTTATTCATTTGTAAATCAATTGCTTGTATTGTTGGCTTGTTTTTGGAAATAGCTAGAGTAAAAATTAACAAAATGAGCGAATTAACAGACGAAATTAAAGGAAACTGGAATGAAATTAAAGGCAAAGTAAAGCAGAAATACGCTGATATTACAGATGATGATTTACTCAAAGCCAAAGGAAAAAAAGACGAGCTAGTAGGTATCATCCAGCAGAAAACTGGAAAAGCCAAAAGCGAAGTAAAAGAATTTATTGATAACCTATAAAAAATAATGAAAATGAAAAAGTTAGTAATGTTAATTGCTGTGGGAGTCGGATTAACTTTCACACAATGTAAAAAATATGATGAAGATCCTACAATAACACTTATCCCAAGAGAAACAAGAATAACAAATTCGTGGGAGTTCCAAGCAGCTTATGAGGATGGAGAAAATGTAAGTAGTGAGTATGATCGTTTCGATTTAACAATAAGAGAAGATGGAACAGCTTACATAGATGTAGAATACGAATCGATACCTGGAACAGTAGTGCGTACACAATCAGATGGTACTTGGACGTTCAAGGATAACGATGAAGTTGTTGAGTTAAATTTTGAAGATGATTCTGAAGATGCAGAAGTTTATGTTTTAAGACTTACAACAAAAGAGTTTAGATTCAGGGATTTAGATACAGATAGAGAAATATATTTAAGAAATAAATAATAAGTAATAAACAATAAAAAATAGAGAAAAATGAAAAAGTTAGCAATTGCAATGTCACTATTATTAGGTGTGACTACAGGATGTAAAAAATATGAAGAGGGACCAGCTTTTAGTTTGAGGACTAAAAAATCACGAGTAGCAAATACTTGGAAAATTGATAAAGCTTACAGTGATGGAGAGGATGTAACAGATTCTTATGATCAATATGAATTGTATATGTCTAAAGATGGTGATGCAGAGTTAGTAGCAATCTATTCTTTTGGAAATTTCACAGGTGAATTTGAAACACAAGGAACATGGAAATTCGAAGACAGTAAAGAAACACTTGTTCTAGATTTTCAAGACGATGATGCTGATGAATCTTACCAAATATTAAAGTTGAAGAATGACGAATTGTGGTTAAGAGAAGAGGGGGAAGAAGTAGAGCTTCAATTAGTACCTAGATAATAAATAAAAAATATCTAATAACTTAGCGGTCGAAAGACCGCTTTTTTTATGAATTACAAAAAATTAAATATCGTTATTGTTTCAACATTAGCATTGTGTTTCACTTCGTTAGTGTTGATTTTATTATATCTATCGTCCGTTACAGCTAATTCCTTTGAAAAAATAAATGAGCTAAAACAGCAGCGAAAAAATATTAGTTATGTACTATCAGGCTGTTATGAGCTAGAGGCAGCAGGAAGAGGTTACAGTATAACGGGTATGAGCAGAGTACTTGATAGTTATGAGGAAACAAAAAAAAATGTGGTTCATCGACTAATCGAATATAAGGATTATCTCTCTGATAAAGAGCAAAAGCTAAATGAAAGCATTGAGAATTTAGCAAATCTAAGAATCAAATTATTAGATAAACAGTTGGTTGAAAGAAAAAATGATGCTTTTGATTATCGAGAAACGTTTCAAGAGGTTATACAAAATGATGTTATACTCGATAGTTTAAGAAAACTAATTAATGTTGAGCAAGATTTTTTGGATGAAGAAGTGTTAAAAGCTGAAAAAAAGCTAAAAGCATTTCAGAATAATACCATACTAGTTGTGGTAATATTAACAACCGTGGGCTTTTTTATAATATTGATGGTTTTTTTCATTTTAAGAAGAAAAAACAAGGAAAATGAGGTTTTAGCAGAAGATTTAAAAATGCAAAAAAAGCTTCTAAACAAAGCCGAGGATATTACAAAAAGTGGAAGCTGGTTATGGAATTTACAAACTCAAGAAATTCAAGCAACAGAAGGGTTTTATAAGAGGTACATGATTGCTTTTGATGAAACTATTACTGTTGATCTTTTAGAGTCTTATTATGATCCAGAATATAAGGATGAAATAAAAAAAACAATAAGTAACGCTGTACAAACCAAATCTCCCTTAAACTTTGATTTACCCATTATTTTAAGGAATGGTAAAAGAAGAATACTTAACGTGCAAGGATATTACTTCAACCTAGATGGAGAGGATTATTATATTGGGGCTAACTGGAATGTTACAAAGCAAAGAATACAAGAAGAACAACTATCATTAAGAAATGAAGAGCTTGAGGATTTAAATCAAGAACTTGAGCAATTTGCATATGTTGCTTCCCATGATTTACAAGAACCGCTTAGAAAAATTAGAATGTTCAGCCAATTGCTGGTTGAAGAACAAAAAGAGGAGAATTTACTGGTTAAAAAAATAAATTCAGCAGCTGAACGGATGCAGCAGCTTATTGTAGATCTTCTTAATTTCTCTAGGGTATCAAGGAATGTTGGTGATTATGAAAAAGCAGATTTTAATGAAATAATTGATGGTGTTCTAGATGATTTATCTTTAGTCATTGAAGAAAAGAAAGCAGAGATTAATATTCAACCCTTTGATAAAAAATATGAAGTAGTAGAAAGCCAAATTAGACAGTTGTTTCAAAACTTAATATCTAATGCACTAAAATTCTCTAAAGAAGGAGTTTCTCCTAAAGTTGATATAAAGCATACAACCGAAACAATTGACCATGTCAAGTACTTAAAAATCACTTTTCAGGATAATGGGATAGGCTTTGATCCTACCTATGCAGAAAAAATATTTTCAGTATTCCAACGATTGCATGGACGACAAGAATATCCAGGAACGGGTATTGGTTTAGCCATATGTTATAAGATTTGCGAAAACCATGACGGATTCATAGAGGCTGATTCTAAAGAAGGTAAAGGAGCAACATTCAGTGTTTATTTATCGAACATCTAAAAAAACAATTTGTTTAACAATTATTTGGAATTGTTTAAACGTTTTGTTATATCTTTACAGTAAAGGTTAAACAAAATGTTTAGCTATAAGCAATATAAACCCAATTCGCTTGAACAAATTAAATTACATACTAATAGCTGAAGATGATGCAGATGATCAGTTGTTAATAAAGTCTGCTTTTTCACAGGCAGGACTTGATACTACATTACAGTTTACTAACAATGGAGAAGAGCTAATAGGCTTTTTAAAAAACAAGAGTAATGATGAGCCATCATTTATTCTATTGGATTTAAATATGCCCAAAATGGATGGTAATGAATGCTTGTCATTTATTAGAGCTAATACAGACTTAAGGCATATACCAATCATTGTTTTTACTACATCTTCTCTTAAAGAAAATATCCAAAAAGCATATCAATTAGGAGCAAATAGTTATATAACTAAGCCAACTTCATTCAATACATTAAAGGATTTAGCTAGGCTTATAAATGACTATTGGCTGAACACGATTAAACTACCTCATGCCTAAAAGCGTATTAAATGTTTGCATCTTATTGATTGAGGACGATGAAGATGATTTTTTTATACTCAAACATCTAATTAGTAAAAGTCCTTACCTTTCGGTAACTTTTGATTGGTTTAAAACCATTGAAGAAGCACGAGAATCCTATAAAGAGGATACGTATGATCTTATTTTTGTGGATTATTATTTAGGGAAAAATACAGCACTTGATTTACTAGAAAATAAAAATGAAATCGATGAGCCCATTATCGTGCTAACAGGCATGAATAGTAGGGAAAAAGATATCGAAGTGATGAGGGCTGGAGCTAGTGATTATCTTTCTAAAGAAGGGTTAAGCGAGGTTGTTTTGGAACGAACTATTCGTTATGCCCTAGAAAGAAAAAATATTCAAGAAGAACTGCTAAAAGAATCGTCTAAATACAAAGATCTTTTTGAGCTTAGTATTGATCCAGTCGTAACATTAAATGAAAATTTTCATGTACAACAAGCTAATGAAAATTTTTATACGTTAATTGGTTGCAGAAAAGAGCCGCTGAAAAACAAGTCTATATTTGACTTTTTCAAAGAAGAAGATATTAGAGATCTAGTAAAAAAAGTTCTTAAAGAAAGAGGCGTTGTTCGTAATGTTCAGTTAACTTTTCTATCCTATCAAAAAAAGGAAAGTAATATTGTTCTATCCATTAAGAAGTTTACTAAAAGAAACGATAAAGATTTATTGTATCAATGCACGATAAAAGACATTACAAAGCTTTTGCGTATTAGGGATAAACTAGATAAGCAGGAAAAAATAAATATGTCGGGTAAAATGGCTCGTACAATTGCTCATGAAATACGTAACCCATTAACAAATATTCAATTATCGATAAGTGAGTTGAAAGAAGGAGGGGAACTTAGCGAGGATAATATGTTTCTTGATATTATCATAAGAGGAGCAAAAAGCATTAATGAAATTGTTAAAGATTTTATTAATAGCACAAAATTAACCGAGCTAAATAAAGAAGCTATCAATGTTCATGATGTTATTGAGTCTGCTATATCAAAGTGTATAGATCGCTTGTCGTTAAATAATATTAAACTGGTAAAAGAGTTTGAGGCTTCTAACCAAATACAAGGTGATAAACACCACTTAGAGTTAGTCTTTGTAAACCTAATAACAAATGCAACCGAGGCGTTAAAAGATAGAGCAAACCCTACAATTATTATTAAAACTGTTGATAGTGATAAAGGATTAATTGTTGAAATTTGTGATAACGGTTGTGGAATGGACGAGGAGACTCGCGAAAATTTATTTGGTACCTTCTTTACTCGAAAAACAGCTGGATTAGGCGTTGGGATGTCAACAGTATATAATACATTATTAGCCCACGATGCAGATATTACCGTAAAGTCCGAATTAGGAAAAGGAACCGCATTTACACTCTACTTTGATTAGTATTTGGGAGTATTTGAGCAATTAAATCCCCATACAGAAAACTTTCTTTTATTTAAGTCGTTGATTATCAGAAATGGAATAAGGTTTGCATTACAACATGTAAAAACATTACATTATGAAAACGATAAAATACACATTAGGAATATTATTGCTTACGCTACCAATTGCTAATTTCGGACAGGTTGTTAAATGTACTACACCAGAAAAAGTGTTCAGTACTGAAATACCTTTGGTAGAAAATAATATGTTAGAAATTGAGAGTGTTGTTATACCAGGTGAGAAAAAAGATAAGGTATGTTATACAATGATGCCAATTGAAGATACCAATATCTACTTTAATGGTAGAATTGTTTCTTTGCAATCGGATAGTCTTGATTTTGATTTAACTACTGTAGAATTGGAAGATGATCGCGTATTATATAAATTTGAAAATATAGATTTTGTACATATAAATATTTCTACAGGAGAGGGGCTTAAATATTACGATAAAAAGCACTATGGAGATCAAGCAGATTATGCAGTAGTCGATTTAAGTGAAGTTCCACATGATGATTTATATTTATATGCACTAATTGATGATGGAGAAACTTTACAGATTAAAATTTTAGATAAGTAAGAATAAGAATGATTTTAGAGGCATTTAATTTTAGTGAGAAGTTGGCAGAATATTGGGAGAGTTTTTTAGAAAACTCTCCCAAACTGCTTTTTGGACTAATAGTATTTATATTGTTCTTTTTTGTAGGGCTTTTGCTTAAAAGAACGTTTAAAAGAATAATTACAAAACGAGCAACAGACCCTTTATTAGCATTGTTTATTGGAAGAATAGTTTTATGGGCTTTCATTATTATCGGTTTTGTAAGCGGTCTCAAAGTTATTGGGCTAGGTGATGTTGCAGGAGGTTTACTAGCAGGAGCAGGAGTTGGAGCGTTTATTATCGGTTTTGCATTTAAAGATATTGGAGAAAACTTATTAGCCGGAGTAATGCTGGCTTTTTCAAGACCATTTAGGGTGGGGGATACTGTTGAAACAAATGGTGTTATTGGTAAAGTTCTTGCATTAGATTTAAGAAATACTCAGCTTAAAACATTCGATGGTAAAGATGTTTATATCCCTAATAGTAGTATCATTAAGAATAATATGATCAACTATACGATTGATGGATTTATGAGGTACCATTTAGATTTCGGTATAGATTATGGAGACAATATTCATGAATGTTTAAGAATAGCCGAAGAAACCCTTAATAAGATGACATTAATATTGCAAACAGAAGAGAAAAAACCAACAGCAATGGTGTTTGGAATGGGAAATAGCTCACTTACCCTACGGGTACAGTTTTGGATAGATACATTCGACCCAGAAATGTCCGCAGGAATAGCAAAACAGGCTGTTATGGTTAAATTGCTCGAAGCTTTCGATAAAAATAAAATTAACTTACCGGGTGATATTATAGAATTGAAAAATTATAATGATCAGCCACTTTCTCAAAAAGTTATTAGTTGAATTTACTCTAAAGAGTAAGCTTTTATTTTATTGTAAAGTGTTTTTCTATCAACACCTAAAAGTTCAGCACATTTAGTTTTGTTAAAAGACGTACGTTTAAGAGCTTCACCAATAGCTTTGCGTTCAGCTTCTTCAACAATTGATTTTAAATCAGTAAGTTCTATGCTTCCAGAAGAGCCTGAATGGACGTCAGATACTTGTAAAAATAGTTTTGGATTAAGTACTTCTTGTGGTATATGATGTTCTTTAATTTTATCTTCTTGACAAAGTAGTACTGCACGTTTTATAATATTACCAAGTTCTCGAATGTTACCAGGCCAGTGATAGGCTTGAAAAGTTTTTAATACTTCAGCAGAAACTCCTTGTATGTTTTTTTCTAGCTCAACATTAGCCTTGCTAATAAAATAATCTATAAAATCAGAAATATCTTTAGTTCTATTTCTTAAAGGTTCTAACTCAATTTTAAACTCATTTAAACGATAAAACAAGTCCTCCCTAAATTTTCCTTGAATAACGTTTTCTCTTAAAGCTTCATTGGTAGCTATAATAATCCGAACATCTACATCAATATCTTTTTCGTCTCCTAGCTTTCTGACTTTTCGCTCTTGTAAAACCCTTAATAGTTTAATTTGGTTTTCATAACTAAGATTTCCTATTTCATCTAAAAATAAAGTGCCTCCATTAGCTAATTCGAAATACCCTTTTTTATCTTTTAATGCACCAGTAAATGCACCTTTTTTATGACCAAATAATTCACTTCCAGCTATTTCTTTAGGTAAGGCACCACAATCAACAGCTACAAAAGGTTTATCTTTTCGTTTACTTCTTCGGTGAATCTCTTGAGCAGTAACTTCCTTACCAGTACCACTTTCTCCTAACACCATTACAGTCATGTCAGTAGGTGAAACTAAATCTATTAGTTTAAATAATTGTTTAGATTGTTGCGAATTACCTTTAACAATGGATAGTGGCTTTACAGGAGTCGTTTTATGACTTTGCGTTTTGTTTTCTCCTGTAGAAACAGTTGAGGTTATTTGTTCATTCTTGAGAGCTTTAGTTTTTAATGCTTGATTGATGTTCATCAATATTTCTTCAGGGAAAATTGGTTTTGTAACATATTCAAAGGCCCCAATTTTGATTGCTTTAACCGCTAATTGTACATCAGCATATCCAGTGATAATAATTATACTTACTGTAGGATCAATTTTTTTTATTTCTCGGATCATTTCTAACCCATCTCTGTCAGGCAATCGAAAATCACACAAAACAATTTCTGGACGAAATGATACTACTTTCTTTAAACCATCATAACCGTTAATAGCATGCTCTGTTTCAAAGTTTTTCCTTGATAAAAAAGACGTAAGTAACTTACATGTGTCTAAATTATCATCAATAATTAGCGCTTTAGTCATGGCTTATAAGTTAAGGTTTAGGTAAATGTAATGATAATATTTTATATGTGAAAATAATACACGTTGGTTTGTTTTTTTTGTGGATTCACATAAAATAAGTGCTGGGTATTTTTTTTCTCAATTATGAGTATTTTTTACCCAACATTTTATTTTTATTAATTTTAAAATTTTGATAATCATTATTTTAATAGTTGGTTTGGTAATTGAAATTAATTAAATAAAAAACATGAGCGATTTATTATATATCATAGCATTAATCTTACTCGTAGGTTGGGTAATCGGCTATTTTGGATTTAGTTTAGGGAATTTAATACACATTTTGTTGGTTTTTGCAGTTATATCTATACTGTTTAGATTAATTAGAGGAAACGCTTAAAAAATAAATTATGAGTACATCAATAGATAAATTAATAGAGAAACTTAACGGGTGGTGGGAATCATTCCTACTTATGCTACCAAACTTATTAATAGCACTAGTTGTTATGGTTGCGTCTGTATTCGTTGGACGCTTACTTAGAAAATTAGCAACGAAGATCATGAGAAGATTTTCCAATAACAGTGCTGTCATCAAGTTAATGTCTAACATTATAACGGTAGTTGTTTTTATTGCAGGTTTTTTCATTGCTTTAGGAATATTGCATTTAGATAAAACAGTAACTTCTTTATTAGCTGGTGCTGGTGTTGTTGGTTTAGCTATAAGTTTAGCTTTTCAGGAACCAATATTAAATGTTATATCAGGGGTAATGATGTCCATGCGAGAGCCATTTAAAATAGGCGATATGGTCGAGTCCAATGGTTTTTTTGGACATATTACACAAATTACGTTAAGATCTACCCGAATTAAGAAGTTTTCTGGAGAGGATGTAATTATTCCTAATAAAATGGTTTTACAAAATCCAATTGAAAATTATTCTTTAACTAATTACAGAAGGGTTGAAATTCCTTGTGGCGTTGGGTACGGTGATGATTTAGAAAAAGTAGAAGAAGTAGCTCTTAAAGCAGTGAAAGATAATCTGCCATATGACAAAGACAGACCTGTAGATTTAATTTACACTGAATTCGGTGATAGTTCGATCAACTTTATATTAAGATTCTGGCTTGACATGGTTGAACAAAAAAACTTTTTAGAAGTTAAGAGTAAGGCTATTAAACTTATCAAGAAAACATTTGATGAAAACGATATAAACATACCTTTCCCAATAAGAACACTAGATTTTTCTGGGAATAAAGGTACAATAGAAGAAATTTCAAATCATATTAAAACTGAGAGTCATGAAAAAGGAGAGCAATAAACAGATGAATAAATTAATGTTTCAATTTGATCAATTAGCTAAAATATTATCACAGCAGCAAAGTAAATTTAACAGTTTGCTTAAAGATGAGTCAATTGATAAAGCACAAATTAGTCAACTGCTTTGGACATTAAAAAGAAATAAATACATGGTATTCAAAAAAGTTGCTGAAATACTAAGTGGGGAAGTTGATTTCTTTTCAGCGGAAAAGTATTACAAACAAATTTTAAATCAAACTGTAGTAGCAATTAAAAATTTAAATTACTCTGTAGCTAGAGTAGCTTAGTTTTATTGTTTTAGGTTAGTAGAGGTCCATCTGAATTTTATTCAGATGGATTTTTTTTAGAATAAGTTTTTATTAAACATATATCTTTTGATTGTGATGATAGTAACAGTATCATTTAAGCTTTTATAGTGTTTGTCAAAGCAAATATGTTGATTGTTTAAATTACTAGTATCATTATTTGTGTAAATGTTCCACGATATAAGAGATTGTTTGCTACAAAATAGTGTTTTTATTGATGTTAAGTTGTTGTTTTTTAATGTTTTAATTTTTTGGAATGAAAATTTCATTATAAGTATTAAAAAAAATATTATGAAATCAATAGTTAAAACAATAGCAGGAATAGGGGCAATAGTGTTTTCATTAAATGCAAATGCTCAAAATGGAGCTTTAAATAGTTTGGAGACAGGAACATCTTACACAACAGCCATAGGATTAAGAGGTGGTGGAACGGCCGGATTAACAATTAAACATTTTTATGCTGATCAACGAGCATATGAGTTTATAGTAAATGGATGGTATAATGGTATTGGTGTTACTGGTTTACTAGAAAAGCATCAAACGGCTTTCAATGAACCTGGATTAAACTGGTATTTTGGTGTTGGTGGGCACGTATCAGTAGGAGCAAGTAGAGCTTATTATTATGGTTGGAACGACCGGTATGTTGCTTATAGTGATGGTAGAGTGGCATTAGGTGTTGATGGTATAGTTGGTTTAGAATATGCAATACCAAGAATTCCATTAGCCTTGAGTTTAGATGTTAAACCTTATGCGGAGGTAATTACAAATGGAAATATATGGTTAGCCGTAGATCCCGGATTAGGTGTTAAATTCACCTTCTAGTATAAACAAATTTTAATTTATTAAAGGCATTCTTCAATTGAAGAATGCCTTTTTTATTTGGTGAATTTTATCATTTAAACAAAACGTTATATAGAACTAGCTTTTTAGTAAAGAACTTTTTAATTGTATAGGCGAAAATATTATATGTTTTGTTTGAATCTACTTTCTTTTCTATTATGCTAAAGTGCGTTAAGATGTTTTTTCGTAAAAATAATATCGGGGCTAAAAATATCTTATTATTAAAATAATAAGTACTTATCTAACTATGTATGATAGTTAAGTGCACTCGATATAGCTGTTTTTACTAGCTCAAAGTCAAAATGAGTGAAATAAATTATTTGTTTGAGCATGAATATTAGATCCACAGAGTAACTCTTTGAGTAAGTAAAATCCCCGGATGTGAAATATTTACCCAATTAAGGTGTGTTATTATAACACACTTTTTAAAGATTTTTTTCTATAATTGATTGTTTAATAGTTGTTTGATTTGTTTTTGGCACAGCTTGCTAGTTAGTGGAACAGTTTTGGAACTACGGAGAGTAGTTATTAATTATAAAATAAATAAAAATGAAAACTTTAAGTAAAATATCAGTAGTAGCATTGGGAGCAATGGTAGCTTTCGCAAGCTGTAAAAAAGATGAATCAATTGATAATTCATCAACACCAGGTAACACCAGTGGTAACAAATCAATGAAAGTAAGAATGACCGATAATCCAGGTAACTATCAAGCATTAGATGTTGAGATTACAAGCATTACAGCTTATAATAGTAGTACAGGTGATTGGGTAGAGCTTAACGGAAACGCTCAAACTGTAAGTGTATTAGAACTTACTAATGGAGAAGAAGATGAGATTGCATTCAAATCTAATTTAGATGCGGGTGTATATACCAAAGTAAAAATGAAATTTTCACAAAATCATCAACTAACATTAAATGCACAAGCTTCGGCAACATTAAATACATCAATTATTGATTTAGGTTTAAACGTAGGAGCAACAAGTTCTACTAGTACATCGATCAATGACTCGGTAATTATTGACATTAATCAAGAAGTTAGTTCTTCTTCAAATGCAAGTGTATTATTAGACTTTAACGTAGCTGAATCAGTACAAGAGGATAGTGTAAATAACGACTATTTCATTGATCCAGTGATTACATATGTTGAGGATGAGCAAACTGGTGTAATGGGTAGTATCGAAAATGATACCAGAGCAGCAGTAATGTTTAAATCATCAAGTAATTCAAGCTTAACTTATAGTGGATTTACTAATGAAAACGGTGAATTTATGTTAAGAGGTATGGTAGATGGTGAGTATGATTTAACGATCATGGTAGATGAAGACGAGGATAGCTCATTAAATTCTACATATTCTGGATCAACTGTAATAGTAGTTGACGGACAGATCACAAACATGGGTGAAATACAACTACAATAATAAAAAACAAATAAATCAGCAATCCTAGTGATTTGTCAAGGCCACCTTCGGGTGGTCTTTTTTTGTTTAAGATTTTATATAATCTTTTATCTTGAAACTATTGAAGTTAAAAAGGTTTGTTTTAGTTCTAATGTAAAGCTGCATAACCAATAGTATTGTAGTTCCAATTGTTATAGCTGAATAAGCTTCCAATACATCTGAAAAATAATTTCCTACAAATAATTCAGAAGATCCTACATTTAAAACAACCGAAAACCAAAATAAGAGCTTTAAATTCCTTAGAACTTTATTGGTTAAAGATGTTTCAGTTCGATACAAAAGTAAGAATAATAGAAAATAAGGAACCCATAGGAAAATGAAATAAGCTTTCCATGAAACTGGAGATAGTAAAGGGATAGCAGTTAAAACTACTGAGTATTCTAGGAAAGCAGGTAAACTACTTTTATTTTTTAATTTTTTTCTAAAAAGAAAGGCAGGAGCTATTGCGGCTATAATTATTAATAAATACGTATACTTTTTAACCAATTGAGGTTTTAGTTCCATAATATAAACATACATCTTGTGGTAAGGGTCCAGTGTAGTAAAAAACCTTAGAGTTGTACCGAAAATAGATTGGTTTTTATGATGGGCAATAAATGATTTAGGAGCAACATTAGTAATCCATTCATAATAGTATGCTATTGCTTGTTCGTATCCAAAAACTAAAAAGCTAATAGAATTTAAAATAATAATAAAAAACAAAGTCCATAATACGGGTTTAAACTCTCGCTTAAACAAAAAATAAAGAAGTATAAAAACAGTATATACTTTAAGTGAAATGGTTAGCCCTAATAATAACCCAACCAAAATAAATTTTCCCCTAATAAAAAAGATAAAAGCAGCTACTGAGGCTGCTAGCATATACATGTTTATCTGGATATTTGATAGATTTTCCATGATGTAACGCAGCATAATTACTAAAGGAACAAGAATTATAGCATCTTGAATAAGAACTCCTTTTTTTCTTGGATTAAAAATAAGAGGGGTTTTTAAAAATAGTTTAGCTGTTGCTGAAACTACATAATACATTAAAACTAAACTTACAGAGAGCCAAATAAAACGTATAAAAAAACTATTCAAAGAATCTCCCCAAGCCAGTATTACACTAAAAATAGAAAAAAGTGGAGGCCATGTATTAAGAAAATCGAAGTAAATATTTTCTCCATTTAATACAGCATTACCTGCATGTATATAGCCAATGAAGTCGCCTTTATAAAACGAATCTCTAACAAGTTCAAATAAGAGGATTGCACCAATTAATAGCAATAAAGTAGTTGAATATGTGTAGCCTCTTTTGGTCATGTTAAAACCAACTACTCAATGATTTTATGAATAATAATATACTCACCAACTCTACTTTGTACAGATTGGTCTTCATCACAAGCATCCCATTCACCTTTCTTGAAAGTAACTTCTAAGGAAACCGTTTGAACTAAGTCGTTTTTTCGATGATCTCTTAAGTAGGTTTCTAACTGCCTTTGAGTGACATTGCTTTCGCAAAATTTTATAAAATAATCTTGAATAGATCGTTGTAAATACATTTCTTTCTCTGTTGTTTCCTCTCCATTTTTTTTAACAAAGCTTTTGTAGACGATGGGAGCAGAGATTATTTCTGTATTATTTTCACTTTTTAGATTTGGAGCTTTGTTGCTAGTAGTCATCGTTTTTTGATAGTTGCAGGAAAAAATCGATACAACGAAAATTAAATGAAAAAGATAAATTTTCAAACTCATTAGTCTTTTTAATTAGGGTTTAAATATTTAGTTGCTTTTACTTTTCAAAGCAAATCTATTATAAATATAGATTTTTAAGAGTTTATATATATTGGATACTTACCATATATCTAATTCTTGGTAATAAAAAGAGCCTCATGTATTCATAATCGAAACATTGAGGCTCTTGAAATACTTTTTTATTTTTTACAAACTAACCAAACTCACACTTACTTGAAAGTAAGGGGCGGGGGATAAAGTATTTTTCATAGCAAACGGTTGGTCGCCAAAAAAACCTCTATAAAAATCTTTGTTATTAGGTAAATCATCTGCATTAGCTGAGTAATTTAATATCATTCCACCTTGAATACCTACCCAAACAAAACCAACTAATTGTCTTTGGTAATCTAATCTTAACCTTATTTCGCTTCTTCTAAATTCGAAATTATCAAGAGGAACGTTTCCTTGTTGTAAACGGTAGGATGACCCTTCTAGCTCGTAACCAGCAAGTAAAATGTTTCTTGGGTTTATTTTTCTACGATAAGCAGCTCTTGCTGGGAATAAAATCTCTGTACCCCACTTTCTACTTTTTGAAGTAAAGTTGTACATAATTAAGGGAATGTAGTTCAATTCTCCAGCACGGTATGTCCTAGATAAACCAACTCCCCATTGCAAACGATCATGTGGTCTACGTCCATATACTAAAGCAGCAGAATATTTAGCATTTGATAAGCTTGGTGATGAACTTCCAAAGTCATAATTTCCATTTACTTCTACCAATCCTTGAAAAATCAAGAAGTTTTTTTCATCTAATGGCTTAAATACGGTAGTATTAAGATTAATAGATGTTAAACCTTCATTTAGTTCATTAGCAAACTGACTTTGAGAAACGAAACTTGTATCCATTAAGTCCTCGTTATTCATGTAGGCAGTATTATAACCTGCTCCCATTTGCCAAACAATGCTGGATAAGGAAACTACAGGAATATTAGCGTTTATCCTTAAACCATGGTAATTAAGCTTACTTTCTCTGGTATCAGTAATTTCTTCATCTGGAGCAAAGCTTCCAATTCTAGATGTTGTTAAAGTAGATGTACCTGCTAAATCGTAGCCCACAGTTATAAATTTATTCGGACTTAAATCAAATATCTTTGGACTTGCCCATGTGACAATATCTCCTACAGCCTCAACATTTTCGTACATGCTGTAATCTTCTTCCTCTTCTTCGTATGTGCTATCTACTTGAGAAACTCCCCAAAAAGGAATCAAAAACATGAAGCTTAAATATTTCAATTTCATCAGATGAAAGTATTTATAGTAAATAATAGGTTTAAATATAAAAAAATATCCTTACACCTGTTGAGATGTAAGGATATTAAAGTTTATCTAATTAAAAGTAGCTTTGAAGAAATTATTTCTTCTTTTTTAGTTTTAATCTTTTCCAAGTATCGGTTCTTCCTAGTAGCTTAACACCTACATAACCTCTGATGTTTAGTACATCTTTACCCATAGTAATTTCACAGCTGTAAAGTGTACCACTTTCAGGGTCATAGATTGTTCCATCAACCCATTTTTTACCATCAAATGTAAAGTCTTTTAATAATCTATATCCCTTTAAAGGAGTGTTTCTTAAAGACTCATCCGGATTGTTTTTGTCTGTTTTAGGTTTTCCTGTTTCTGGATCGATAGGCTCTTTTAGCCAAACGATTTTACCAAAGTACTTGTTTCCAATTTTTTCAATTTTCACTCTCGCTTTCCCATTGCTAGGTTCCCAAACGCCTAGAATATCATCAGCTTCAGTTTTTCCTGTTGTGTAATAAGTAAAAGAGAATAGCCCTACTATTAGAGCAAAAATTCCTAATAATTTAATTGATCTTTTCATGTTTTTTATTTTTTGTAGTGTTTAACATTTAATTTAATGGTGGCAGTAAAACTAAGGTTGTCGTAAACATCCTCTTTAATTATTGCATCACCTACAACGTATATGTTTTTGTCGTTGAATATTTCTGTAATTCCTTCTTGTTCTTTTGCAATTTCAACTGTTAATTCCTTTTTATTCTGTGGAATAGGGTTAATTACACCTACATTTTGCATTTCTGAATTATCAGAAAAGAATTGTATCGTAGCAGAATTATATAAATTAAAAAAGTTAGAGTCGCTTGTTGATAACGTACATCCACTAACTGTTATTTCTGCGATGTCTTCTTTAGTTAAGTCATTTTCTTTTAAAAATGCATTTAAAGGACTTTCTAACGTTGCTTGAAAGGTATTGCTACCTTCAAAAAGTGGTCCTTCAGCGGTTAATTCAATATTATCAAGTGTTACCGTTTTTTCTACAGGTTTAGAACAACTGATAAGTAGTCCTAATAAAAGGAAGAAAATTGGTGTTTTAATGTTTGTAATCATGTTCATTTGGTTAATTATACGTATTAATCTTTTTTATGGGGTCTAAATTATAAATTATTTAACATTTGCCTCATAATCAATTAAGATAATCATCCAGTAGTAGTAATCCAAACATTGTGCCAAGATTAAGTTTTATGATCGCAAATGATGGACTTACACTCTAATAATATTAAAACTTACTGTGCAAGCTTAGTAAGAGCTGGTTTTTATTCCAGTTAATGGTTGAATGATGCATAAACCCCAATTGTACCTTTAAGTGTTTGTTAAATGAATATCCTAAACCACCATAGAGCCAATTTCGGTCAAACCAATCAACTGTTCGGTTGTTCCCAATGTTTCGCTGACCATTAATAAAAACTTCATTAAAAAAAGCGAAATAAACCGCTCCTTTATCCAGTGTTTTTTGATTTAGAGGGATATTTAAAAATAGGTTGTATCGGTACCTTGTTCTAAAAGTTTGACCAGGAATTAATCGTTGCTCATACCTAAAGCGTTGATTCGTATAAAATCTGTTCCCTAACTTTATCGGAAATACAAGATCTTCATGAAACCTATTTTCATTGCTTGTTGCACGATTGTCTCCGTAAACTCCTGAGACAAAATGTGCATAACCAGCGTAAAGTGTAACTTTTGTTTTAGGAATGGAATATCCAACAGCTCCACGAATAATTATTTGTTCCATGTCCGAAGCCGCTAAATCCCAGTTCCTATATTGGATATCACCTAAAAAGCTCCATGAAGACTCTTTAAATGAAACATCGAAAAAAGTCATATACCATGTGCCTGTTTCTTTTAGTGAACCTTGACTTTTTAAGTTTTTGCTAAATATTGCGAGTAGGGTTATGAGTATAATCTTTTTCATAAATTGAACTGTCGTTTTACTTTAATAAAAGTTTGCAAAGCTCTTCTTTTCCTATTTTTTTGAGGTTGTGGCCATCAACAAATACGGATGCCTTTAGATAGATAGGTAGCCTTTTATTAAATAAATCCTCAAGTTTTTGTTTGTTTTCTTCATCATTTAAATCTTGTGCTAACGGACGATCATTCTTGTCTTTTAGTCGATTTAAAATAGCAAGGAAAGGTAAATGAATATAAATTACTTTTCCGTTTTTGTTCATTAGCTTCATCAATTCTTCACTTGCACCTATTCCTCCTCCAGTTGAAATAACAAGCTGTTTTTTGTTATCAATAAGTTGGTTTAATACTTCTTTTTCTTTTTTTCTGAAATAAGCTTCGCCTGTGGATTGAAAAATTTCTTTTATAGAAATACCTTCTTCTTGCTCAATGTATGAATCAGTGTCTATAAAATCATAATTTAAGTAGTTAGCAAATCGTTTGCCAGCTGTTGTTTTGCCAACACCCATAAATCCTACTAGAAAAATTTTATTCGTTAACTGAGGAGTATTTGTTGTTGGTTTTTGCATATAATTCAAATCCAATGATGAGGATAGTTGAAGAAACGTTTATCCATAATAAGAAAACAATTAATGACCCAATAGAGCCATACAGCTTATTGAAGGAACTAAAATTGTCTATAAAAAAACTAAAACCAAGAGAAACAAGTATTATCCCAATTGTTGCAACCGATGCTCCTGAAGAAATGATTTTCCACTTTTTTCTTTCAATGAAAGCAACATTGTAAAGTGCGGAAATGGCAGCATTAAATAAAAACACCACGCTTACCCACTTAATAATTTGAATAAGTACAACCATGGCTTGAGATATATACATTACATCTTCCGTAAGGTATGTTAAATACGATTCCCCAAACAAAATTAGTGCGAAACCGACTAGCATTAAAACAGTAATGAGCAACATTAAACCAAAAGATATAATGCGCTGCTTTAAGAAATTTCTTTTTGCTTGAATTTGGTAAGAACTACTAAACGTTGATAGAATAGAATTAATAATGTTTGACGCATAATAGATGGTTAAAATGAAACCAATGGATAAAAATGCAGTGTGCTTTTTTGTCACTAAATCTTCGATGGTTGTAGATAAGAAAGATTCTGCACTATTGGGTAATATACTGTAGATAGAGTTCAACAGAGTTTGTTGGAAATTATCAATTGGTATATAAGGAATGAGTGATACTAAAAGTATAAGTGCAGGAAAAAGTGAAATAAATAATCGAAAGGAGATAGCAGCACTTTTAGTCATGATATCGCTTCTAAAAAATGCTTCAAGTGTAAACTTGGAAACTTCATACAGCGACATTCCGTCAAAACCGGGTAAAACCAAGTTTTGAGAAAAGTTTCGAATAGCATTTACAATTATGCTACTTCTTAGCCAAACAAGTAACCGCTTAATTTTCACTATGGCTGCTTTTCAATTACTTTACCAATTTTTTTAGCTGAGGGAATGCGATGTTTCCCCCATTTGCCTAATACGGTTCCATCTTTTATGAGTAATATTCCAGGATTTGAACGAACCATCGTTTTTAGAATTTTCTCATCAGCTCCTAAAAACGTGTAAGATAATCCGTTTTCTTTTAGGTATTCTTCCGTCACTGTTTGTGAGCTCGCAGCATAAAATAAATAACCGTTTTCATCGGCATAACTTTTCAGTTCGTTAAGTTTTTTAAGATACTTAACATCTGTTTTACCCACATCATAAGAAATAGCCAAAATCACATAATTGTTACCTTTTAATACGTTTTGGTTTACTTGTTCATCACCAAATCCAAATTCAGCAGGAATTTTAGGATCTCTACCAGCTTTAACAACTTTTGATATAGGAGCTACTTTTTCATAGCCCTGTTTTTGAAGTTCCTCCACCTTTGGATCGGTATTTATTAGTTGAACTACATCACCCTTTTCTTCGTTTTCAAGTGTACTTACAATGTCCCATTCTTTATACAGCTTTTGTTCGATATAAGTAGTACTTAAAAACTCTTTTTCTTCGCCAGTTTGTTTGTTTTTTAAAAGATAAACATAAGCATAAACAGGAGCGTTTAATCCAGCTCGATCCATGGAGTCTTTCGCAAACTGAGAAGCTTGTTCATAGGCTTTATCTTCATAAGTAGATTCAATTTCATATAGTAAATCTTCTTTCATTACTTCTTTTAAGGAATCTGAGATTGTATCAGCAGTTAAGAAATTAGCACTAGTAAGTGCTTTTTCTTTGTCTGCTTTGATTGCTTCCTGGTATTGAGCTAAATATTTTTGAGTGTACGTTTCAGTTATTTCGTTCTCAATATCTTCGGCTGTACGGTATTGTTCCCACAAATTATTGCCAACAGCATATGGTCGATAATCTTTTATTGGTAAATAAGCTAAGGTGTATAGCGCGAAAGCTAGCGTAGCCCCCATAACGATACCAGCAATAAGCCATTCTCTTCCAGCTCCAGCATAAATACGTTTGAACAACATAACCACAACCAAAATAACGGCTGTAAATAGCAATGGAAACCACCAGCCGAACACCCAACCTCCAAAGAAGGCAATAAAAATTAAGGATAGCGGTAAAATGATTCTGTCTCTACGCTCATTGTTTAATTTAATTTTATTCCAACTACCATAAAGGAAGAAAGTGATGATTAATAGTACAAAATCCTTGTAGAAAGATTCCCAAGGAGTAAGTGATCGTCCGATAGAACCTCTTAATGCATCACCAAAACAACCACAATCTAATACACATTGTACGGGATCTTCTTGTGCTACACCGTTTACCATTACAGTATAGGTGTCGTTTGGATCACATTGTGCTGTGTAATAGGTGAGAAAGGCGAAAAACACCATCATTCCACTAAGCAAAACAAGGGTTAGTTTGTACATTGCTCCTAAAATGAGAGCAACCCCTAATGCTACTTCTCCAACACATACTAAAACGGCAAGCCAAAGCGAGTAGGGGGCCATGGCTGTCCAACCGAGTGCTCCTGGTTCAAAGTATTCCTCCAGTTTATATGAAAAACCAAGGGTATCGTTTGCTTTAATTAGCCCTGAGACTATAAAAACAGAACCAACCACAATTCTACCATAATAAATACCTGCTTTACTGTTAATAAAGTAAGCAATACCAAATAGAGCTAATAGTGGTGAAAATGCATAAACTAAAAAATCACCCGAAGCTGCATAGTGAGCTGGTGATATGGATTGAACTAAAAATGGGTACGCAATTGCAAAAATAACAACGAATAAACCAATAATCTTGTTTGTTTTCATAGTAGAAAGACTAAAATATCTACTTAAAGATATCAAATATCAAATACTTTAAAGAAAGGTTAAGATAAGATTAACGAATAAGGATGCTTTGTTAGAAGAAAATACATCAATGCACATCTTTTGTCATTTCTGAAATTTCCTTTTTATTTGGAAGCCATAGCCATATACCAATAATACCTAGAAACAGAATCATCCAAGTATTTTCTATTTTCTTTTCTTTTTCAATAGGTAGATGACTCCAATTATACCACATTATTATAATTGTAACAGTAATATTAATTACAGTAAATAACATATCAGAACGGTATAATGAATTTAGCTTTAACCAAAGTTCAGTATTAGCATAAATAATTACTAAATAAGTTATAAACAGAATTGTCCAAATAGAGATTAATATTTTTAATCTAAAAATATGAGAAGGTAATTTAGTTTGTTTAGCTTGATTCATTAGTAAAACTAACATAGTTAGTGTTAAACCATAGCCTCTTCCATCTGTATTAACGCAAACACAGCATAGTTAATCATGTCGTAGTAATTGGCGTCTATTCCTTCGGAAATGAGGGTTTCTCCTTTATTGTCTTCGATTTGTTTTACGCGTAAAAGCTTCATTAATATCAAATCAGTGAAAGATGATACACGCATATCTCTCCAAGCTTCTCCGTAATCATGGTTTTTGTTTTCCATGAGTGTTTTGGCATTGTTGAAGTACTTTATGTATAGTTCAGTAGCAAATTGAGTATCAAGTTCTAAAGGAGCTTCTTCGTTGAGCTCTAATTGGATAATTGCCATCACGCAATAGTTAATGATGCCTACAAATTCATCTTCAATGCCTTCGCCAACTTTGCTAATGCCTTTTTCTTCGAGTGTACGAATGCGTTGTGCTTTAATAAATATTTGATCGGTAAGGGAACTTGTACGTAAAATTCGCCAAGCAGTACCATAATCTTTGGTCTTTTTGGTGAAAATATCTTGGCATTTAGCTATTATTGCATTGTATTGTTCAATCGTTTTTGACATATCAAATTGGAATGATGACCATTAACTGCAAAGGTAAACTTTTAAATCTTGATTCTCCTAAAGTGATGGGGATTTTGAATGTTACTCCCGATTCTTTTTATGATGGTGGGCAATACGAGGCTATTGATACAGTTGTAAAACGAGCAGAAGAAATGCTTGTAGCTGGTGCTGATATACTCGATATCGGAGGTTACTCATCCAAACCAAATGCAACGGAAGTTTCTTTAAAAGAAGAGTTGAATCGTGTACTTCCAGCAATAAGAGCAATCGTAAAAGCATTTCCAGAAGCCATACTTTCTATTGATACCTTTAGGAGTGAAGTTGCTAAACAGTCCATTGAGGCAGGTGCAGCTATTATTAATGATATTTCTGCAGGTAATTTAGATCCAGCCATGTTTGATTTGGTGGAGAAGTTAAACGTTCCTTACATTATGATGCACATGCAAGGTACTCCTCAAACCATGCAGAAAAGTCCAGCGTACGAACATGTAACAAAAGATATTATCAGGGAGCTATCAGAAAAGGTATATCAGTTAAAAACGAGAGGTGCAAATGATATCCTTATTGACCCTGGTTTCGGATTTGGAAAAACAATCGAGCAAAATTACAAGCTCCTGCGAGAATTAGAGCTGTTTTCAGTTTTTGAACTTCCTCTATTGGTGGGTGTTTCTAGAAAGTCAATGATATATAAAGTACTAGATACCCAAGCTTCAGAAGCGTTAAACGGAACAACAGCTCTTCATATGTTCGCTTTAGAAAGAGGAGCTAATATTTTACGTGTGCACGATGTAAAAGAGGCGAAAGAAGTTATAATGTTACATGACCAATTAACCTTAGCGTGAAGATCTTTTTAGTAGATAATTACGACTCGTTTACGTATAATTTAGTCCATTATTTGGAAGCATTTGATGTTGAGGTAACAGTAAAACGAAACGATGAGTTTGAGCTTGATGAACTTGCTACTTACGATCGTATTGTATTGTCTCCAGGTCCAGGTTTACCTAAAGATGCAGGCAAGATGTTGGAAGTAATTGAGAGATTTCATGCGATAAAGCCTATTTTTGGTGTGTGTTTGGGGCATCAGGCATTAGCCACTTATTTTGGTGACGCTATTTATAATATGAACAACATTTATCATGGCATGAGTTCTATGGTTCAAGTGGATAATACGCACTATTTGTTTAATGGAATGAGTGATGAAGTAGAGGTAGGGCGTTACCATTCATGGGCAGTTAAAGCCGTTTCTTCCAAATGGAATATACTAGCTACTAGTAAAGAGGAAAAAGTAATTATGGCAATGGAGCATAAAGAGTACCCTTTAATTGGAGTTCAGTTTCATCCAGAATCAATTATGACGCCTCAAGGAAAACAAATGATTAAAAACTGGATAACTCACACGTATTAATTTGAAAAGAATTTTTGACATATTATCTTCTCTGTTGGTGATTATACTCATACTTCCTTTTTTTGGAGTTATAAGTTTACTTATCATCATGGATAGTAAAGGTGGAGCTTTTTTTTCTCAAACCCGTGTAGGAAAAGATGGTAAACATTTTCAATTGCTTAAGTTTAGAACAATGCGTCCTGCTTCAGAAAGTAAAGGTCAACTAACCGTTGGTAAAGACCCTCGAATTACAAAGGTTGGTCATACTCTTAGAAAGTATAAATTAGATGAAATCCCACAGTTGTTTAATATTTTAAAGGGAGATATGAGTGTTGTAGGTCCAAGACCGGAAGTTCCTAAATATGTGGCTCTTTACAACGAAGAACAGAAAAAAGTATTGGCTGTTCGTCCAGGTTTAACCGATTTGGCTTCGATTGAATACATCAATGAAAATGAAGTGCTGTCTAAATCTACTAACCCAGAGGAAACATATATCAAAGAAATTATGCCTCATAAGCTCAAACTTAATTTAGTATATATTAAAAAACAAAGCTTTTTCTTTGATTTACAATTGATTTTCAGAACAATTAAAAAAATAATTTAAAACTCACCAACCATCTTTTGCTTTTTGTCGTGACTACTATCAAAAGGAAAAAAGATGAAAAAGTTAATTGTACTAATAGGATTATTTAGTTTTGCCTTACATGGCAAAAGTCAGGTTTATTTAGATTTTGGTTATCGCTTATCAGTGGATAATCAATTAGGTTTTGGAGAAGGAGATTATTATAGGGGAGTTGATTTTCATATCTCTTGGTGCGATTGTTCCAGTTTAACGCTAGGTATACAAACTAGAGAAGTATATGATGGTGTATCTATACATGGGCCCAGCTATTTTCCATCCATAAATTTTAATGAGTTTAATTTTTCAAATAATGAGTTAAGCGGATACAGTACAAGGAAAGATGTTCGAATACCACTTAATTATTTTAGACGATACAGTCCATTTAAAAACTTTTATGTTTTAGCAAATGTAGGGATGTATGCTAACCTGAACTATGTTACAAATAAAGGTTATTCATCAATGGATTGGAATGATGAATACACTAAAAAGATAACTTTTGATTACCATAAAAATCCAAATAAAAGTTTTGTAAAGATGGATCAGTTGGGTGTTATGGGAGGTCTTAGTATGGAGTATTACATCAAGCCAATAGGAGCCTTTTTTGTAGGGATTAATTTTCAACGAAACTTCAAGCCATTTACAGATCATTACGATTTATACTTAACAGAAACAACTGTGGATGCTAGTGGAGCAGAGGTAAGCCGAGAAAGTTTTAACAATCAATTTTCGCAAAAAAGAACAACTCCAACACTTTTCTTTGAATTTGGGTTTAAAACATGTGGGATTAATTTATCTGGAAATAAAAAGGGAAAGCGTTCTCCTAGTAATGGTGCTTGGCCCTTTTAATCGGGTTGCTAGTCTTTTCTTGAAAGGGTTGATGATTGAAACTTAAGGCTTCCCAAAAAGTTCTTCGAAGGTATTGAATCCTTTTTTATAGAAAAGACCAGCACCTTGAGTGGTTGCACCTTGAGATTGTTGTGTGATATCAAATTCGTTGGTACGAGTGAAAATCCGAACTCTAAATGTACCGTCTTTGTTTAGTTTGTACTCCACGCTTGCATCACCAATAAAGCTGTTTGGATTTTGATTGATATCATTCCCAGAAGATACTCCAAAGTTTGAGTTAATCACTAGTCTATCATTGAGTAACTCTGTAGACAGGGCTAGAGCAACCTCATCGTTTGAAATATTGTCTCCGGGACGATAATTGAAACCAATATCAACCCCAGTACTAAGTTGCGATAGCCAGCTACTCACTTGATTAGAGAGTAGTTCACTAGCGGTTGTACTAACTGCTCCAGAACCACTACGATCTTCATTACTAATTGAGTTAGCAGGAGGAATAAATCGGTTTAATACTAATAAAGAAAATACTTGTTTGTTTAAATCTTCTTCTGATTTGATAATGTTTTGGAGTGCGGTTTTAGCTTCTTGATCTGCTCGAGGTAATTCGATGGCAAAATCAATGTTTGGTTGCATTAGATTCCCCGTTAACTTCATATAGCAAATAACGTCCGTTCTATTTTTATATTCATTTTTACGATCGCTATTGTAAACAGCCATAATATCGTAGAGTGAAGCTTTTAGCTCATAAATAGCATTAATATTTATATCGGCTTCTGCTGGATCACCAAACCAAGTAATTGTGCTTCCTTGCTGTACTTTAAATTTTTTGTTCAACAGATTTTCAAAGTTTAATAGACCTAGTGTAAAGAGGTAATCTCCTTCGTCAATGGTGTATTTTCCTTTCATCTCCACGTCACTATCTCTATTGATGCCAATAAAAATGTTTCCAGTACCTCTGGCTGTAATTTTATCTCCGAGTACGGGGTCAAAAATAATCTCTAGTTCTACATCTGGTGTTGCAGTAATATTCATGTCTAACGTAATACCGGTTAAATCAACATCGGTTTCAAGAGAATCGGAGACTGAAGCAGTAAAGTTTACCCAATCAGGCAGAGTGACTTCATTACTTCCGTACATGGGGTAAGTGAATTTAGACCCTTTAGCAGCTTTAACATCAATGGAAATGTTTAATTCGTCTTGGTATCCAGATATGTTTACGGTTCCACGGCCATAAACCTCCCCGTAAAAATCTTTATTTTCTTTATCTGTAGTATTTAATACTAATAAGGAGTTTGGCTTTCCTTTAGCATTAGAAAAACGTTGCGCTCTTGTCTCATTTCCTTTCACATAAATTGAATCAGGTATAAATATTGGGATGTCAAAATTGAAATCACTGAAATTGTCATGAAATACAGCTCCATTAAAGACCGCAAAATTTCCTTTTTCATCTCTAATTTTAATGTTGTCTTTAGTTAAGAAACCATCTTCGGTTACGTTTAAGTCTCCATTAAAATAGTATGAGGTATTTAAGAAATCAATGGTGAATTTTACTTGATTAAGTTTAGTTGTACCGTTTAAAATTGGCTTTTTGGGATTTCCACTCACGTTAATTTCACCACTTATAAATCCACTTAAGTCAGATATACCATCATCGTTTAAGTAAGAGTTAGCAAAAGCTACAGGGGTATTATCCATTTTACAAACGATATCTAAGGAGTTTTGTTCATCATAAGGACGATAAGCACCACTAAAGTCGAAGGCTTTTTCTTTGTTTCTGATTAAGCTACCATCACAGGTAATTTCATCTTTAGCAGTCCATTCACTTTTAAAGGAAACATTGCCAATCCATTCTTCATTGGTTTTTAAGCTATCAATTTTAATTGTTGATTTTAAAGAGGGGGTTCCATAAATATTCCCAATTTCAGCCTTGGCATTAATAGTCCCTTCATATGTTACCTCATTGTTGGGAAGGAATGGATTAATGTTTTCTAAACCAAAATTCTCAATGACAATATGGAGTAATTTGTCAGGTTCTGATGAAATGGTATCATCTATAATTATACGTTCATCTTTGTTGTTACTAATGGATAGAGAATCAAATATAATTTCATCTTTATTAACTGCTAAAGCAGCCATTTCCCCAGATTTCCACACTACATCGTTGTATTTGAAATAGGAGGGGAGTATGATCATATCGAAATAATCGATCGAGTACCAATAGCCATCTCCCTCTAAGTACCCATAATCCTCCGTTCCTTTTACATACCAGCTTATTGAAGGTTTTATAAAGTTTTCTCTAATAGTCGTTTTAGCTAATACTTTTGTGAAAGCGAGTCTATCAGAAACTTTAAGCTCTTTAATATCAAAATTAACGGTAACTGTTTCGTCAGGTTTTTTTACAAATCCGTCAATTTGTTTGATCTCTAAATTATTGTAGTTGATGAATTTACTTTTAATAAGTAAAGAGAATGTTTCATCAAGGTCATGGAAATCTCCCGTTATGAACGTATTCTTTGCAACTGTAATACCAGGGGTGAAAAACGTCTCAATAGGGGTGTAATCCTTTACAAGAACATTGTAAGTAAAGTCTTCTCTGCTTAAAAGAATAGTATCCCGACCTTCATAGAGGGTGGGTACTACTTTCGACCCAATAAAATCAAAACATTTAGGTAAATCCACTAGTGTGAAGTTCCCTTCAATTGTAGCATCAGCAATGCTTGATGTTAAATTAATTATTTTTCCCTCTTCTTTAGGGGAGGAAACTATTTCAATGTTGCTTGCTTCATACTCTTTACCATCTTGGTAATAATTGAAGTTTTCTATTATAGCATAACCATATGAATTGTCTAAATTACTACCCTCACCATTTATAGTAAATTCTCCACAAATAATTCTTCTAACAGAATCGTTAGATAGGTTTAGCGCCATTAAGTCTAACCTTTTTATGTTAGATTTAAAATTAAATAAAGGAATTGTGTCACGTAAGTCAATAATTCCATCAAAAACAAAATCTGCATTAGGGTCAGCAGCATTCACCTTTCCTCTAAAAAAATCATCATTTATATTGCCATTAATCTTGATCTTTTTATAATCATAGTTGTTAAACTCAATTTGGTTAACGCTACCTGCAACATTAGCGTCTATTCCATTTTTTTTACTCCAAATTAAATTTGTGTTTAAATCTCCACTAATTCTTCCTAATGTCGATTCTGGTAAAATGGGACCTACATTTAAGCGGTCAGTTTTCACATTTCCTTTAAAGTGACCATTTTTTGTTTTTTGGTTATACCAAAACCTAGATTTTGTGGCTAATACCCCATAATTAGACGAGACATTAATATCTCCGTTTACATCGTCAAAACGTCCAGCAATAGTTCCGTTTATAGAAATGACCCCTGCACTATCAATTTCTTCGGGTATTTCAATGAATTTATTTTCGGTAAAAGGGGGTGTTTGAATATTGCTAAGTTCTCGTTTTGTGGTAGTAAAATAATCAATAGTTGCTTGAAAAGTTGTGCTATCTGTATCAGGCAACCCTTGCATGGCTACATCACCTTGAAAGGAAGTGTTTTTGTCAAGTTTTAAAAAGAGATTTGTTGTTTTAAAGTCTGAAATTGTGCCATCAAACTTCCCTGAAAGATCAATTTCACGATCTAATCCTTCGAAAAAAGATGTATAGTAAACGATGTCTTGGAAGTTTAAAGAGGAGCGTTTGAAATGTGTTTTAATAGTTACTTTTTCTTCGAAATTATCCTCAAAGTCTTCGAAGTTATCAAATTCAAAAGCTAAGTATTTACTTCTAATAGATGATTTGTCGGTTACAAGTGTTAAAGAATCAATACGGATATAGCTAGTATCAAGGGATAAGTTTCCTGCTAAATGTTCAATATTGGCACCACTTTTTTCTTTGGTAGAAAGGTGATTGATTGTAGCTGTAGTTTTTGTCCCTTTATTTTTGAAGTTAGTTACAGATAAATCAATATTTCTGAAAGCTAAATCGGTGTAATCCATGCCGTAAAATTCAGCATCGCTTCGATGATCAATAAAGTAAACATTACAGTCTTTTAGCTTTATTTGCTTACCTGTGATAGTAAAACCTTCTTTATTTTTCTTCTTTTTGGGCTTGTCACTATCAAAGTAGTCAATAATAAATTGAAAACTAAACCCTTTTTGGTTTTTAGGTTTTATAAGTTTTACATCTGCCTGATTTAACGTTACAGATGCTAAATCAATGGTGTTTTCTTTCAGACTAACCCCCCATATTCCTATATCCAAGCTTTTAGTTTTTAAAATAGTGTCTTGATGCAAATCAACAACTGTAACATCCTCTATAAAAACATGACTAAAAGGATGAATATTAACACGGTCTATATTAATATATGTATTTAATTCGTTAGATAGTTTGTCCGTTAATTTTCGTGCAAAAAAAGTTTGTGTAGCATGAAAACGAAGTGATAATATACCTACTAGTAAGATAACTAAAATTCCCTCAAATGATAAAAGACCAAGATGGCTTACTATGGAAATGAATTTTTTGATGGGTTACTTGTATTAGTTTCTTTTACGCTTTGTACCTAAAATTAATTATTTTTAATCTTCTAAACGAAGATGGATACAAAGAAAGACATTATAATATTAGGTATTGAATCATCCTGTGATGATACTTGTGCTGCTATTTTACAGGGACAAAAAATACTATCAAATATAGTAGCTAATCAAGTAATACATCAGCTATATGGCGGGGTTGTTCCAGAGCTTGCCTCTCGAGCTCATCAGCAAAATATTATTCCTGTGGTAGATACCGCTATAAAAAAAGCTAACATTAAAAAAGAA
>CATLPG010000007.1 GCA_950054195.1 uncultured Saccharospirillaceae bacterium | reverse complement strand
AAAAATACAACGGAATCAAAAAATCAACTAACATGAAAAACTGGAATAAACTCATTGCCTTTTTAGCCCTTACCCTTGTCATATCATGTGGGAAAGACGTAAGCGAAACGTTATCAACCAATCCAGAGTTTGCCCAACATATTGGTGCTCATACTTCAGGGATTATTTCTAAAAAAGATAAAATTCAAATTCAATTGACCGAAAGTCTTGTTGGTTTTGATATTGAAGTCCCTCTAAAATCAAATCCATTTTCATTTGAGCCATCCATTAGTGGTAAAACAGAGTGGGTAGATAGTAGAACATTAGTATTCACTCCTAGTGAAGATCTACGAGCAAACACCGAATACATTGCAAATTTTGATTTGGCTAGCTTAAAAGATGTACCAAAAGATATAGCCAATTTTGTTTTTAGTTTCCGAACGATTCAACAAAACTTTGATTTATCAATCACAGGATCTAAGACTCCAAACGAAAGTGATTTTACTTCTATGCTAGTAAATGGTAGGGTTTCATTTGCTGATATTGTTGATTCTAATGAGTTAAAAAAAGGGATAAGTGCCTATCAAAATGGAAGTGAACTATCTGTTAATTTTTTTCCCGTTAGTTCTAAAGAATATAGATATGTTGTTACAGGAGTAAAACGTCAAAAGCAAAACTCAGAAGTTACAATTAAAGCAAACGCTGATGCTTTTCAAGCACCTACAAACAAAGAAGAAAAACTTACTATTTACGGATTGGATCAATTCGTAGTTGCAAACGTTAAAGTCGTTCAATTTCCAGAACAATATGTAGACATCCTTTTTTCTGACCCTATTGATGGTAATCAACAACTAGGAGGTTTAATAACTATCGGAGGTAATCAAATTAGTAATTATGTGATTGACGGACATCATGTAAAGATTTTTAGCAATAAACCTATTGAAGGTAATAAAAGCTTAACCATCTATGCTGGTATTAAAAACGTAAAGGGGAAATCTTTAACAAATGATTTCATTAAGAATATATCCTTTGAAACTATCCAGCCTGATGTTAGAACTATAAGTGACGGAACTATCATGCCAACTAGTAATGGCTTAAGGTATCCTTTCGAAGCAGTAAACTTAAAAGCTGTAGATGTAATCGTAACTAAAGTCTATGAAAACAACCTAGTTCAGTTTTTACAAACAAATAATCTTAATGGTGAAAATCAACTAAAAAGAGTTGGTAAGAAAGTATTTACTAAACGTTTCAACATTGAACAAACAGGAGCTAATCTTAACCAATGGAACAAATATTTTATTGACTTAACAGACATTATTGGAGAAGATAAAGGAGCACTCTATCAAGTGATCATAAGGTTCAAAAAGTCATATGCCAACTATGCTTGTGCAGAAACGGATAATATGGAGGAGGTTGAAGACGATGAATCTTTCAAAGAAATTGAATGGACAGAAAAAGATTGGGATACCTACGGTGATTATTACTATGATTACGATTACTACTACGATTATGATTATGCTGAAAGAAAAAACCCTTGCCATAGCATGTACTACAGAAACAAAGGGTTAACTCAAAACTTCTTACTTTCAGATATTGGTTTAATTGCCAAAGCTGGATCAGATCGTGTATTGAATATTTATGCAAATGATATTTTATCAACCGATCCTTTATCTGGTGTAGAAATTGATGTATATAACTGGCAACAGCAAGTAATAGGTAAAGTTAAAACTGACGGACAAGGAACTGCCTCTATCAAGTTAGACGAAAAACCATTTGTCCTTATTGCCAAAAATGGTCCACAAAGGGGGTATTTAAAACTACGTGATGGAAACGCTCTGTCACTAAGTAAGTTTGATGTAGCTGGAGCAGCAACTAAAAAAGGTGTAAAAGGACTAATCTATGGTGAAAGAGGCGTTTGGAGACCAGGTGATTCTTTATTCATTTCTTTTATTCTAGAAGACAAAGAAAACATCATCCCAGAAGGTCATCCCATTGAGTTTAAATTATACAACCCAAAATACCAATTAGTTACTAGAAGGTTAACAAAAAAGAAAACAGAAGAAATCTATAGCTTCAACTCTGTTACAGATCCTGATGCTCCAACAGGTAATTATCGTGCTGAAATTAGTATTGGTAGTAGAGTTTTTACTAAATATTTAAAAGTTGAAACAGTAAAACCTAACCGATTAAAAATAGTTATTGATGCAGGAACCGAAATACTCAGCAGATTTGAACAAAGCAACATCAATCTTGAAGCAAAATGGCTACATGGTGCAATCGCTGGTGGATTAAAAGCTAAAGTTGATGCATCCATTGATCAAGCAGGAACTAGCTTTGATGGTTTTAGTGGATATACATTTGATGATCCAACAAAAAGATTCTACTCCAATGATTTCACTATTTTTAATGGAAATCTTAACAGTGAAGGTCAAAGTAACTTCCCTCTAAACATCAAGATCGATCGTGCTGCTCCTGGTATGTTAAATGCACACTTATCTACAAAAGTGTTTGAACAAGGTGGTGGATTTAGTGTAAATCAAACATCATTTAAGTACTCTCCTTATCGTTCATATGCTGGAGTTAAAGTTCCTAAAGGAAGCATGTATGCTGGTACATTAGAAACCAATAAATCACATACCTTCCAAGTAGCAAACGTAAGTGAAACAGGAAAAAAACTATCAAACAAACTAGAAGTTAAGATTTATAAAATCGAATGGAGATGGTGGTGGGATAACTACGATAGAGATTTATCAAGCTACATTTCCCGATCAAGCACAGTCCCAGTATTTAACAAAACGGTTAGTGCTTACAATGGAAAAGCTTCTGTTTCAACAGAATTTAAAACGTATGGCCGTTATTTAATTGTTGTAAAAGATTTAATTAGTAATCATACAACAGGTAAAATCTTTTGGGCTGACGAACCGTATTGGTCTAGATCAAATAGAACAGACAACGAATTTGCTACTATGCTTGCTTTCTCTACAGATAAAGAAAAGTACGAAGTAGGTGAAGAAGTAAAAATCACTTTCCCCTCAAGTAGTGGTGGTCGAGCACTTGTTAGTGTAGAGTCTGGTTCAAAAGTAATTTCAACTAAATGGATTAAAACAGAAGATGGAGCAACAAAAGATTTCTTTAAAGTAACTCCAGAAATGGCTCCAAATGTTTTCATAAACATCACATTACTACAACCTCACAAAAACACAAAAAATGACCTTCCTGTAAGAATGTATGGAGTTGTTCCAATTCAGGTAGAAAATAAAGACAGTCATTTAGAGCCTATCATTACCATGGATGACGTGCTTCGACCTGAAACCAAAGCAACGATCAAGGTGAATGAAAAAGATGGAAAACCCATGATTTATACTTTAGCCATTGTGGATGAAGGATTACTAGACTTAACCAATTTCAAAACTCCTGATCCTTGGAATGTTTTTTACGCTAGAGAAGCACTGGGCGTTAAAACGTGGGATTTATATGACGAAATCATGAATGCCTACACCCTAGAAATGGATAAATTATTAGCTACTGGTGGAGGTGGTGAATTAAATCCTGATAAGCAATCGTCAAGAGCAAACCGATTCAAGCCAATGGTGAAATTTTTAGGCCCATTCAAGTTGAACAGTGGTACTGCAAAGCACATCATTGATATACCAAACTATGTTGGCTCTGTACGTGTGATGGTTGTAGCTGCTGACGATTTACGTTACGGAAACGCTGAAAAAACAGTTCCTGTTCGAAATCCTTTAATGGTGTTAGGAACACTACCAAGAGTATTAGGCCCTCAAGAGGAAATTGATTTACCTGTAAACGTTTTTGCTAACGAAGACCGTGTGAAAAACGTAACCGTTAAAGTTGAGGCGAATGACTTGTTCGAGCTAGAAACAAGTTCTAAAAACATCACGTTTGATAAAACGGGAGATCAAGTAGTAAACTTTAAAATGAAAACCAAGAAAAACATTGGTGTTGGTAAGGTTAAAATCACAGTAAAAAGTGGAAACTTGACTGCTAAAGACGAAATAGAATTAGATGTTCGCCCATCAAATCCAGTGGTGACTGATGTTGTTGAAAAAATCGTTCAACCAGGAGAAACTTTTAATTCGGATATTGCTTTAACAGGTATTCAAGGAACAAACAACATACGATTAGAAGTTTCTGCCATTCCTCCTATTAATTTGACTGAGCGATTAAATTATTTAATTCGCTACCCACATGGATGTATTGAACAAACTACTTCCTCAGTATTTCCTCAGTTATATTTAGCTGATATTATGGAGTTATCTCAAGGACAAAAACTTGAAATTGAAAATAACATCAAAGCAGCTATTCAACGACTAACTAAATTCCAAACTGTAAGTGGAGGTTTTGCCTACTGGCCTGGCAATGTTGAACCAAGCGAATGGGGAACAAATTATGGTGCTCATTTTGTTATCGAAGCTGAAAAGAAAGGATATGCTATCCCATTTGGTTTAAAGAAAAACTTAATGAGATACATGTCGAGCAAAGCAAAAGAATGGAAAAAGGCTTCCAACACAATGAGTAATTACAGCATGTATAAAAACAACGATTTAACGCAAGCGTATCGTTTATATGTATTAGCACTTGGTGGTAACGAAGATAGAGGAGCCATGAACCGTTTAAGAGAAACAAAAGGTTTACAACTTACTGCTAAATGGCGATTAGCAGGCGCTTACCAACTATTAAAACAAACAAAAGCAGCAAACGAGTTGATTTTTAACGTTGGCATTCAAGTAGCAGATTACACAGAACTGAGTTATTCTTATGGATCTGGAACACGGGATGAAGCTATGATTTTAGAAGTATTAAGTATGATGGGTAAAAAAGATCAAGCAGCTATGTTGGCAAAGAAAATTAGTGAACAATTGAATGCTCAACGCTGGATGAGTACACAAACAACCGCTTACTCCCTTATTGGAATAAGTAAATTCTTAGAGAATAATAATACCTCTAAACTGATGAATTTTGATTTCAAGTTTAATAATCAATCCAAGCAGTCTCAAAAAACAACTACTGCTGTTTTCCAAGCAACAGCTAGCAAACTATTGACTGATGGCAACAAAGTGATGCTTAAAAACAATGGAGATGGTATTTTATATGTACGAGTAATTAGTGACGGTATACCTGTAATTGGAGACCAAACACGCGTAGCGAGCAACTTAAGAATGAATATTCAATACTTCACTCCAGACGGACAAGCACTCAACCCTGCAAACATTAAGCAAGGAACTGATTTCAAAGTAAAAGTATATATATCTAATCCTGGCACTCGAGGAAATATGAATGAGTTAGCATTAACTCAAATCTTCCCTGCAGGATGGGAAATCCTAAACTCAAGGATGAATAGTGCGTATGCTGGAAAATCAAGTGGTTTTGATTATCAAGACATTCGTGATGACCGAATCAACACTTATTTTGATTTAAGAAGTGGTGAATCAAAAACCTTTGTTTTCTACTTAAATGCTACTTACAAAGGAACGTATTACATGCCTACCGTTTCGTGTGAAGCGATGTATGATAAATCAATTTCAGCACGTGAACCTGGAAAATGGGTAACCGTATCTGAATAAATAAATTATAGGAGAGCTTAAGGCTCTCCTTTTTTAACTATGCGAACTTTATTCTTTATTTTAAGCTTAATCCTTGTTTTTTCATGTAAAAAGAAAGAAGATAAAAGCATCTCTTTTTACCATTGGAAAGCTAATGCTACCTTAAGTCAAGAAAAGCAAAACATACTTGAAAAGTGCAGTACAAAAAAGGTTTACATCCATTATTTTGATGTTGATACCATTCATGTCGAATCTTGGAAAAAGGAAAATATTTTTCCTGAATATGTAATCAAAAAAATTGATCCAAAATTTGACAATTATACAGTAATACCAACTGTTTTTATTACAAACCGCGTATTCCAATCAAGTAAATTAAATACACAAAAGCTTGTTGAACAAGTAACTGGTTTGATCAATCAAATAACAGATAAATACCTTAAACAATCTATTGATGAAATTCAAATTGATTGTGATTGGTCTGCCAGCACCAAAAATCAATACTTTGAGTTTTTAGCATTAATGAAAGATAAATTTGACATTAGCTGTACCATACGATTGCATCAAATTAAATTCCAAGATAAAACAGGAGTTCCTCCAGTTAAAAAGGGTACTCTTATGCTTTATAACATGGGAGATTTAAAGAACAAAAAGCAAAATTCTATTATTGAATCAAACATTGTATCTCAATATATTAATTCAGAAAGCTCCTACCCTCTTTCACTTAGTATTGGCTTACCAATATTCTCTCAAACAGTAGTTTTTAATAATAAGAATGAAATTCGATTAATTAATACCACCGAAAGAAAAACATTAGACAATGATGTACACTTTAAGAAACAAGATGATTTAGTATATGAAGTCACCAAAGACACGTTATACCATGGGTTTTATCTTTCTGAAGGATTTTTATTAAAATTGGAAGAAGCCACTCTAGAAGAAGTTCAAACATCTTATCAACTTATCTGCAACAGCAAGCTAAGCACAAATGAAGTAATTGTATACCATCTGGATGAAAAACAAATATCTTCACTTAACTTTAATGAATTAATAAAACAACTATGAGAATTATTACTACGCTATTACTAATCTCTATATATTTAAATCAATTCGCATGTGGTGGTGGAGACTATTACGATGGAATGAGTTTTTATAATTTGTTCGAGCAAACCAATATCTCTGCCAAAGAATTTTATCCTTTTTTAAGAGATAATGAAAATGCCTTTTATAAAGGTGGAGCTTATGAAGACAACTCACCTTATACTGGCAATATTAACTTATGGAAAGAGGTTTTAAAAGGGTGGAATGAAAAAGAAATTCAAGAAGCTGTATACGGTGATTTTAATTGGAAAGATAAAAACTCAACGTTAGAAACCAGTGCTAAAACCTACCTATACTTTGCAAAAAAAAGTAGCGATGCTTTTCGTTACAGACAAAATTACAACTCATGGAATTACGATGAGCTCTTAAAAGAGGATGAAGTAGACCATGAAGCCCTCTTAAAAGAAGGTAACCGATTACTACAAAACGAAAAAAACAAACAATTAAAGGCAAGATACTATTACCAAATCATTCGAATTTTACATTACTCACAAAAATGGGAAGATGCCATTCGTTTTTACGAATCAAACGTTGAGGACAAAATCGAAAAAAATGAAATTTATTACTATATCTTAGATCAAATAGCGGGTTGCTACTACTCTACTAAAAACTTCGAAAAAGCAGCTTATTTGTTTGCCAAAGTGGTTAGTAAAAGTAAAGACAGAAAGAAATCTGCTTTTGTTAGTTTTAATTTTTGTACCTCAAATAACGCACAAGGAAAAGAACTTTTCACCAGTAAGGAGGATCAAAAAGACTTGCTTTTAATCACTGGACTCAGAAGTTTCTCCGATGAGACTGTAACCATCAATAAATTCATTGAGCTAGATCCAAACGATGAACGCATTGAACTTCTTTTTATACGAGGCTTAAATGATGTGGAACGAAAATCATGGATAAAGTATTTAGGTGTTAGCAAAAACAAACTACCTAACGTAAAAGAGAATACGGCTGCAAAGAATTTATTAGCCATTGCAGAAAAACAAGCAAAAAACAAAGCTGTAAAAAACGCAGAGTTTTGGAAACTATCTAGTTCGTACCTCTCTTTTATCTTGATGGATATTTCATCTGCTCAAAAAAAGCTAAAAGCTGTTAAAGAATATCCTATTCAAAAGCAAAAATTAAGCTATGCTTATGAAGTTTTTAGTTGGGACAAAATGACTACCGACCATGAAAATCGATTAGTTGAAATCTTTGAGGATACCCTATTAAAACTCTCTACTGATTTTTACAGTCCTAACGATTTAAGACACATGATTCTTGATAAAGTGGCAAATACCTACTACAAAAACGGTGAACTAGCCAAAGCCTTTTTGGTACACAACGAATTAGCCAGCATCGAAGATTTAGGATCACTTCAATTGCTTGATGCGTTAACTGCTTTTTACCAAAAGCCAAACAAAACAACCTATGAAAAAGAGCTCATCAAAACTGCAGCAAAAGGAAATGATTTTTTAGCTTATGTAAACTACCACAAAGGGATTTATTATTTATTGGAACAAAAGCCACAACAAGCATTAACTTACTTCGAAAAAGGAACGGTTAAAACACCATACGGAACAATCCCGAACGCTATTTTCAGTAACAACATCAAGGAATGTTTTAACTGCGAAGCCAGCTTTGTAATGGAAGATGAAGTATACAAAGCAGAGGTATTCAATTTTATTAAACCCGATTTTACACGAAAAGAATTGGCTCAATACCTTATTCAGCTTGAAAAATTAAGAGGTAGTGACACCAAATGGAAAGCGAAACTTGCCAACTACCTGTTAGGAAACTACTATTTCAACATTTCGAATACGGGTTATTTTAGAGGTATATTAACCAACCGCTACAATGTACACTACGAATACTTTACGTATACCAACAGAGAAGCGCCTGAGATTTTAGAACAGAACAAAGGTTATAACCTTTCAAACATTGCTTCCTATGCTAAAAACTATTACAAATTGAGCGACAAAGCCAAAGCCTATTATGAGGAAACCATAAAACTTTCGAACGATCGTGAATTAAACGCACGTTGCCTCTACTTAATAGCAAAATGTGAACTAAACGATCATTACAACAACGAAAACAAGTACGATACCTACACTGTTCTACTCAACGAGTGGTACGATTTAGATTTACCCAAACTAAACAGCTTTAAAAAACTCAAAAACGAATACAGCAATACCAATTTCCATAAACTAATTATCCAAGAATGTAGTTATTTTAGGTATTACAGCGCGAGTAATTAAGAATTAAGTGTTTACTCGCTTAAATTTGGGTTTTGAGTTGGGTATATTTGGGGGATAAACACTATGTTGTTTATTTGTATGTTGGCAGCAATTAAAGAACACCTATGAAATTAATCTCATTTTCAGTAACAAATTTTAGAAGTATCACAAAAGCTTATAAAACACCTTTAAGCGATATTTCTATATTGATTGGAAAAAATAATGAGGGGAAATCTAATCTACTTAAGGCTTTAAATATTGTAATGACGACTTTAAGAGATTATGGTGAAGTGAGAGGAAGTCGTAGACGTTACTCTTCATTTAGAAGTAATGAATCAAATTACTATGTCTGGCAAAGAGATTTTCCTGTTTCTCTGCAAAATCGAAAATCAAATACTGAGTCTATTTTTAGATTAGAGTTTGAATTGAGTGAAGATGAAATAAAAGAATTTAAAAAGGAAATTAAAAGTAACCTTAATGGTACTCTTCCTATTAAAGTCACGATAGGTAAAACAATGGAACCTCAAATAAAGGTGGTAAAAGGTGGTCGAGGTTCTAAAACTCTAAACGCTAAATCAAAAAAAATCGCAGAATACATAGCTAAAAGAATATATTTTAATCACATTCCTGCAATAAGAACTGATGAGCAAGCAATGGATGTTGTTCACGATGTTGCTGCCTTAGAATTATTAAAACTTAATAATAATCCTGAATACAAAGCTGCTTTAGATTTAATTAAAGAATTACAAAAACCAGTTTTAAATCAGTTATCTGAAAAGATTAAAAATTCACTTTGTGAATTACTTCCAAATATTAATGAAGTATCAATTAACATTTTAGAAAATAGACGAAGAAACTCATATCGAAGAGATTTAGACATACAAATAGACGATGGGAATCTAACTAGTCTTGAATTTAAAGGTGATGGAGTAAAAAGTTTAGCAGCAATGGCGTTACTGAAAGATATGTCATTGGAAAAAGGAACAATCTCTCTTATTGCTATTGAGGAGCCTGAATCTCATTTACATCCAGGAGCAATACACATATTGAGAGATACAATTTATTCTCTAACTAATTCAAGTCAAGTTATCGTTTCAACTCATAATCCTTTGTTTGTAGACAGAGAAGATATAAAATCAAATATAATTGTAGAATCTGGAAAAGTTCGTTCAGCTAAGAATGTTAAGGAAATAAGAGAAACAATTGGTATAAAAGCATCCGACAATCTACAGAATGCAAACTATGTATTAATTGTAGAAGGTGAAGAAGATGTTGTTGCTCTTAAAGCATTACTTCCTTATTTAAGTGAAAAATTAAAAAAATCACTAAACTCAAATCTATTAGCTATTGAGAAAATTGGAGGAGCAAGTAATCTTTCTTATAAGTTAACTTTAATGAAAACTAGCTTGTGTGTTCATCACGTTTTACTTGATAACGATGACGCTGGAAGAAAGGCTTATCAAAAAGCAATTGACTCAGGGGAATTACAAATCAAAGATTCAACTTTTATCAATTGTATTGGTATGACCGATTCAGAGTTTGAAGATTGTTTAGATATAAATGTTTACAAAGAAGAACTTGAAAACACCTACGGAATAAGTCTTAATTCATCTGATTTTAGAAACAATAATAAGTGGTCGGACAGAATAAAAAAGATTTTCGAAAACCAAGGTAAATTATGGAACGATAATATAGAGGCTCAAGTAAAGCATACAGTTGCATTATCAGTAAGCAAAAAACCTAAAAATGCATTAAATTCACATAAAAGAAATTCAATTGATGCATTAGTAGAAATTTTGGAAAGAAAAATAAAATAAATGTTGCCAACAATGGCTATAAATAATTACTTGTTCTCGCCTACTTGCTTAAGTTAATACATACAGTTAAAGCCTCTAAAAACTGAATGACTTGGTTTAAAAACATATTTGAAAAATTTACTTCTAGAAAGTATGAAGAATCTTTAGATCACATTTGGTGTTTGGTTGGAAATGCTGTGGAAGAAAGGGAGTATGGTGTAAACAAAGAATGGAAAAGTGGAACTAAACACTTTAGAGCAGGAGCAAAATTATATTGCTTTCCTCCTCTTTGGGGAGATGGTTATGAAAAAATCAAGGTGATCGGACTTCCCAGAAAAAGTAAAAAGAAAATAACTGTTGTTATTAAATCTAACCTGGTTACCAACTGGAGAAAGCAAAAGGTGTATGATCAATTTGTAATTAACACAATGATTGAAAATGGAGGCTGGGATTATACAATAGATTCCCAAAAGCGATTGGATCTTTTACTCGATTCGTTAACTAATAATCACTCTCATAAATAACATTTCAATCAATTTATCTAATCAATGAAAAAACTAGCGTATATACTCTTAGTAACTTCAATATTATCCTGTAACTCCGAACAAACAGAAGATAATACAGTTAATGAAATTGAAAATACCAAGACAGAAGTTTCTGAAACAAAGGAAACTGAATTTATTATTGGAGAAAGAATTGACGGACCAGCAAATATAAGAAACAAACCAAACGGTGAAATTTTATTCGAGTTAAGAGACAATGCATTAGTTGAAGTCGCAACTAAATCAGATAACGGTTGGTATAAAATACTTATCTATGCAGACATCGACTACAACGAATATGAGATGGACTCAATCCAAAAAGGCAGGCCAATAATTTTAGACAACGATACTATCGGGGAAATTCTCAAATCTCATGATGTAAGTACAGGACAAGGAGGAGATTTTGCTTACGCCATGCTCTTTGGTTATACTCACGAAAATAATATAAAGCCTGAAACTGTCATTGAAAATGTTTTCAAGAAAAAATTAACTAAAAACGGACGTAATCTTTCAAATTGGAAAGAATTTATCCAAACTTTCAAACTAGACAAAGATGCAATTGATTATGATAAGTTTGAAACGTACTATAATTACGAAAGCTCAGTAGAAGACCCTTCCCCGGGATTTAGATTAGTATTACTTTTTGAAAAACAAAATTTAATTGGACTTGTTCACTCAAGAGAAGTTCAAATCAATAATACAATAACCCATAAATTAAATTGCTGTTATTTTGTAACCTTCTTTGATGATTACGCTAAAGAAGAACAAATGAAATTTTTTGAATACATGAATGAATGGATTCAAGGAGTCGATTAACAATGAACAAAGAAATTAAAATATGTGATGAATGTGTAAGCGAATACTTTGCAAACACTTCCATGATGTTGAAATTATGTCCCGACTGTTCCCATTATTTATACCGTTATCCAAATTGTAAACACAATTTTCGAAAAGGGAGATGTTCTAAATGTTACTGGAACGGTAAAACATCTAAGTACATCTCTAACTTAAAAAACTAATTACTCACACAACTAATAACGTCCAAGAGCGTTAACAACCATAAAAATAATAAATGCTAAAGCTCTCTTATTTACTTTTTTTAACCCTTTTAGCTAACACTCTATTCTCTCAAGTTGATAGTTTAAATATTGATACGAATAATTTAGTCAATGAAGAAAACAAAAAATATATCGCTTGGGTTTCTCCTTCATCTGCCACTCATGTAAATGGATTAATGTTCAATTTTTTATCTAAATCTTTGTTTTATGACAACCCCAGTTTTCCAAAAATAAATGGTATTGAGCTTAGTCTAGACCCGTTAGCGCTTTTCGTTTCTTTTCCTGTTGCTATTCATTCTATTCTCCCTGTCCAAACTCCACCAATCGATTATTCTTCAGATCACGACTTCAAAAAAGACGAGGTTATTAATGGTCTAAGATTAGGAACTGGAAGTTTTGATCCTGCCTTCGTCAATGGAGCTGCCATAACGTTTACTGGCACTTACCACTCAAAAATTAATGGAGTAGTTATATCTGCGATAATCAATAAAAATTATATTGTTAATGGTGTTACTATTGGTGGCATGGGAAACTACGATGTTAAATGTCGTGGAGTTCAGATTGGATTATTCAATAAATGTGATAATCTTAGAGGGTTTCAAATAGGTTTATGGAATAAAAACCAGAAAAGAAGTTTACCAATAATTAACTGGAGTTTTAGAAATAAGGCTAAAAAATCAATCAAAAAGAAATAATGAAAAACTTTTATCTACTGTCTGTTGTCGTACTTATATTAACGACTTCCTTTTACAGAAATAATCAAAGTATTGCTTCTGAGAAGAAAAATAGAGAAGCATTTTTGGAATGCTTCAACTTAAAGAACAAGAAAGCAATAATCAGTGAGGGAGTAGTAAAAAACACAGGTATCCTCGGACATGATTCAATAAATCTTCCTGTGTTATTATCTTTTGATGCAATCACAACTTATCAGTTTGAGAATGATACAATGGAGTTCAAAATTGAATTGAAACAAAAAACGTATTCCACAATTGAATATGAATATACTATTCAATGGCGTTGGTATTCTGTTAAACTATATCAAAAAGGAGAAGCTGATATAGATTGTTCATTTTACAACGAATATTTAAATAATACTCAAGCAGGGCAGCTCCCTTTCAAATCAATTCAGTATATCGATTCAAAAAATTTGGATTTAGTTCGAATTAAAATAGGAACAGATAGTGATAAAGTTAAGTTTTCAGTCGGTACTAGTAATTTTGATCAAGAACCTATTCTAAAGAAAAAGATGGGCAAAAACTAAGGTTTAAAGTAACATGGCCAAATCCATGCACATATAAGCTGGAATTAACAGAAATTATTGAACATCCTAATGAACTGGAGTTTCCAGAAAAATGATCCTAACTGTAGAAATCATCGAAACTAAATCTCGTTCTTACGTACAAAAAACAACTTCTAATCTTTTTGATATGGAATACATCAGTGAAGTGGTAGAGATTGATAGGTTGTAGAAATTAAATCTTCAAACCTTTCGATTTGTTTAACTTTTTCACTATATTAATTAAACAAAACACATGATCATGAAAAATACAATCTTACTTTATATCATTGCTGGTTTACTTAGTTTCTCTTGTATGACCACAAAAAACTACTTCTATATTGGTCCAAACGAATCAATAGAAATGGATTACCCAGATTACGAGTCTTACCAAGCTGAAATAAAAAACTACTACAAACGCGACCTAGAAATATCAGTAGTTGATAAAACTAATGATCAAAAGATTCAAGGATTAGAGTCAAGCACAAACAAGAAAGTAGAGATTAAAGTTGAAAAGAAAGGTAAACTTGTAATCAAAAACAACGAAGACAAGGCTGCTTATATAAAAATGTGTACTGAAAAACTCTAAGTTTCTCTATTCATATGGCATGAAGCCCTTTAATATTTAGCTTTTGATGTAGAGCTAATTACCCTCTCTCAACATAAACTTTAAAATTATTTAAAATGGCTTGCCAGCCTCCTTTTTGTATCTCAACTGGGTTTTCTTTTTCTGGATCAAAAGTGATAATTACCTCGGTGTTGTTTCCTTGCTCATTAAATTGAACATTAGCAATTCTTCCTCCAAACTCATAGGTAAACTCTTTTCCTTGGTTAACCTGCGTGTAAATAGCATCAAAATCAAACCCAAAGCTTCCATCTTTCGCTTCCATTCGCGCTAAGTACCTACCTCCTACTGTTAAATCGTTTGAAGCTGACGGACAATGCCAAGAAGGATCTGCAAAGTTCCACTTTGTAATGTGTTCTGGATTAGTATAATAATCCCAAACTTTAGCTGCATTACCTTTAACACTAGCTGAAATAGTTATTTTTTCCATTGTTTATTTGTTATAGAAACTGATCCATCATAGGAAATGTTTATCCTCTGTTGTCCAAGGGTATCGACATCATTCGAGAGAAGCTCCCCATTATTGTCATATTCTCCATCGGTTGTTATGGTTTCAGTGGCAATAATAAGACCTTTTCCTAGATAATCGAACGTTAGGTTAATTAGTGCATCGATGTAAAAATCATTCTCTACATTAATGAATTTAGCTTGGTTAAGCTCAGTATTATGAATGATAATAAATCCTAAGCTAAGGTTTACAAAAGATTGTTTAATCTCTCCTGGAATTTGCTCCTCTTTCAAATGCACATAATAAACATTACCATTAGGAATGCTGTATAATATGGAATCGTAGTGCTTAATTTGACTCAATGCTTTGTGAGCTTTAAAATTGAAATCAAAAGTTGTTTCTAAAGGCATATAACTAACAGAATCAAAAACTGGAAGTAGCTTTTTAACTACAAGTGAATCCTTAACACTGTTTTCGGCTATCTCAATTTTATTGGTAGCTTCCGAAGAGTCTTGTGGGATAGATTCAGCATTTTTATTAGAACTACTAGAACAACTAATAGTGACTGTAACAACTAATAGTAAAGTTAATTTGTAAAGACTTCTCATTTAACCAATTATTTACTACCAACTAACAACCTTCTCAGCAAGCGAATAGCCCGAAAAGCTTACTTGAACAATATACGTTCCTTTTGAAAAGGCTGATAAATCAAGCAGAGTGGTTTTATCGTTTCTGGTTAGTTTTTGTACTACCCTTCCTTGGTTATCGAGCACTTGAATGTTTGCAGGTTCATTAATTGATTCATCAAGGGTTACTTTTACCTGGTTTGCTCCTAGCGATTGAATAGCAATATAATCTTTCGCTAAATCATGCACAGATGCTACCTGATTAATGGTAATCGTATCGTATACGGGTAAGGTTACCCCACAACCGCTTCCGTCCATTTTACAAACTACTTCATCCCCTCCAACAAGGGAATTTGTTGAATAATTAACTCCTGTTGATTGTAACGTCCCATTTACATACCATTCAAAAGTTACTCCGGGAATGTTATTGGTGTTGCTTGCAATAAAACTCACCGTTTCTCCAGGCTGTACATAATTACTTGGGGAAACAAAAATAACGACTTCTGGAGTTCCAGAAGGAGTTCCAACTTGAACATCTAATTGAATGGTTTCTCCATCTCCACAACCATTACTTGGCGTTACTTTTACTTTCCCTCCTGTCGTTCCAACATCTGCTACTATTGTTGGATTTGTAGAAGTACCTATCCAACCGTTTGGCAATTCCCATGTATATGTTAATGCGCCAGCAATTGGAGGAACACCATAGGTTTCGGTGGTGTTTGCACAAGGATTCACATTACCTACTATGGATGTTCCTGCTGTATCGGGTACTTGGCAATTATGGGTAACACATAACGTAAATGCTGATGATGTTGGAGGTGAAGAACCATTGTTTCTTTCGTAAATTCTGATGTAATACGTTTGACCAACAGTAAAATCATTATAAGTAAGTGTAACTGGTCCGCCTGCTGCTGTTGGACTTTTACACGTTAAGTTAGAATTGAATGAGCAGGTGCTACGTATTTCTATTACACCATTAAAATCATTCGACAATCCATCCAGCGTAATGGTATGTGAAGTATCTGCCGCTACGAAATTATAATAAACATCATTATCATCCGCAGAAGTACACCCACAACCTACACATTGGTTTGGTCCGAAAGAGGAAGTAGCTCCACTTACTGTTCCTGATACAGGGTTACAGGTTGCACTTGATGTAATTGCTTCACCAGGGCAATCATCGTTGTTTGGTGGCGGTACCCCCACACATGTTCCAACGGAGTTCTGTGAAGTATAGCTATACCCTCTATGTGGTGCACACCCACATTCTGTAAAATTAGTATAGGTATTTCCTGATGTTCCTCCCGGAAATTCGTATTCCATGTGCAAATGATCACCACTGGAAGAACCTGTTGTTCCTTCGTAACCTATAAAACAGCCTTTATCTACTTGTTGACCAACAGTAACATTCACTGAAGAAAGATGTGCATATAATGTACGATAGTTGTTTGAATGCGTGATAACCACCCAGTTTCCATATCCCGAAGGACTAAAACCAGAACTTCCAGGTGCAAAATTAGCTACTGATACTACACCAGCTTCAGAAGCTAGCATTTTATCTTGGGCGTTGTTTGGCGTATCAAAATCCCAAGCAATATAACTATGAGGCCCTAGATTTGCACAAGTTGTTGACGAACCAATTGGTGCTGGCGGTGGTGAGTTACCGTCACGAGTTACACAGTAAGAAATATTTGGTTCCCAAGGCAAATGAAGGTTCACACTACTTCGCGTTCCTGTGCTTTGAGGAAATACAGCTTTTTTATCCCAACCTATATTGTGCAGCACTCCATTAACTTCTTTTACTAAAGTTTCTTCTTTGGTTACCAAATCGTAATAAAAAACAGCGTCAATATTTCCATGGAGATAATCGGGGGTAACATTATGGGCTACACCATAAATAAGATATCTTTTATCTTCTGAAAGATCAGGAGTAGAAAGGTAATTTTTATTAATAGGTAATTGATCTACTGTTTTGGTTTGAATGTTATATTTCCAAATTCCTTGGTGTTGAAAAGCATCATCAAGTACCAACGCTTCCAGTAAAAGTTCATTTTTGCTTAAAAAAGCTATAGGTTTTACTGCGTGCTTGATTTGTGGTAATGACGATTGATCTAAAATTTTTACTTTTTCATTTTTAGCATAATCATATAAGTAAATCGTATACTCACTTCCTATAATTGTTCGCTCCATGGTTGCTGCTAGTTGACGATTATAATCAACACCATAAGCAAAAACCTTCTTTGAATCAACCATGTAATCACTACTGATTTGTTCTGGAAAACGTGCAAAAGGTACTTGCTCTTCTTGTTCGTTAAATGCTGAAACTTTTACCACGCCATTGGTGTTGGTATATGTTTTATCCTCTATACTATACCTCCAAGAAGGAATATTCTCATCCTCACTAACTGATTGGTAAGCCTCAACTCCTTGCGTATTCTCCTTCTTTAAATAGCTACAAGAAAAAGTAATTAATAATATATATACTGATAAATAACGGAACATATAATTCGATAGTTTAGTTACTCAATATACGTATATGAATGAAAGAAGATGCTTTTTTTTAACTTTAGCTGTTATTTTTTAACGTATGTTAATCAAACAATTATGGATTGATAAGGATTCCCTCTCCTTTTTCTTGAATAAGCTCTTGTGCTCGTGAAACCGATACTCGCTTACCGTTATAATAAACAACGATAAATGCATCTGGTATAGTAGATTGAATTTGAGCTTGACGAGCTTTTGCAGCATCCAAAGTTCTATATTTACCTGTATTGTAACGGATGTATCCATTAGATAAATTAAACTTAAACACTTCTCCTACTCCAGCATATGCTGATACCGGTGCATCTTTAGATAAGGCTCCAATTTGAACGGTAAAGAACATACTGTTTGGTATTCCAGGATTTAAATTATCAGATGATCCTGTGTTGTTAGTAGTATTTGTACCAGTTTGGTTCGTGTTTTGATTACCGCTTGTTTGGTTATTATTCGTTCCTCCAGTGTTATTTGTTGTTGTATTAGAACCTGTTTGATTAGCTGTAGTAGTACCTCCGTTGTTTGTAGTTCTATTGCCTCCTTGCTGGTTTCCTCCTGTTGTAATACCTCCAGTAGAAGTATTTGTTCCTCCATTATTTGTTGAAGTACCTCCATTTGCAGCTACTAAGCCTTTGAACTCATTCATTACATCTTGATCGCCTTGCTCCAGTCTTCGTGCTTTCGATACGCTTACTCGTACTCCATTATAAAAAGCTACAACAAAGGCATCTGAATACCCTCTTTCTGATCGGATGATGTTTTTGGCTCTATTCGCTACGTTAAACTGACTAAACTTCCCTGCATAATACCTCACATATTTGCTATTAGGTATTTGTAAGTAAGTAATAGGTGTAAATTCTCTAAAATTATCTTCTGAAACTGGTTTGTAGAACGCTCCAATTTGAACTTTATATACCAATCCTTTTACATTTTCTGATGAATTGGATGATACCTGTTCACCGTCTTGTGTTTTAAACTGATTTACGTAAACTACACTCGTAAAACTCGCTGGATCGTTTGATGCTCCAGTTGGCAATAAAATAGAGTTATCTGGTGTAGTTTGAGAACCATTATTCAGTTGGTTATACTTGTTTTGTAGGGCAATAAGCTGCGTTGCATTTTCCTCCATTGACTTTTGAATCGCACTTAGTTGCTTTTGTAAACGAGCGATTAGGTCTTTTAAACCTTGGTATTCATCGTATAACTCTTTCTTTTTATCAGGATCTTCTGTATTTTCTATTTCATTAAGTAACTCTTGCTGACGGTTATTTGCTTCACCTAATTGCGTTTGAATATTTTGAAGATCTTCTAGTTGTTCCTCCGTTTCGTTTTTAATTTTATCAATCTTTTGTTTTACCTCTTCTTTAGATTGATTATTGAAGTTGGTTGCATCGCTTGTATTTGTTGAGGCTAAACCGTTTCTTTCGTCCAACACTTCATTGAGCTCTTTAATTTGCTGTTGAGCAATTCTAAGCTCTGCTTCTTTACGCTTACGTTGGCGTAATAGCTCTTGCTTTTTATATGGATCTGTTTCTTTATTGTATTGCTCAAGCAGTGCGTTTACTTGACTCATTAAATTAAAAATGTCTTGTTGTAAGCCTCCAAGTTTATAATCAATCGCTTGATTATCAAGCTTACTATACTGTTCCTTTCTGCCTGCTAAAGTTGCATTTTCAATGGAGTCAACTTGTAATTCATACTTCGTGATATTGATGAATGCTTGTTTTAATAAGTTATTCTTAATGGCAATATCATCCGTGTTTTTAGCATCTAAGAAGATCTCTTCGGCATCGTGTTTAATGGCTTCTCTCTTCTCTTTTGGGAAGGCATTTTTAGCAACTGGACTTAATTCTGCTTTTGCACTAAATGCTTCAAAACGATCATAGAAATAATTGGTTAAGAAATCGTTTTCTTTTTCAGTAAGTTCAAGCTTTAGCTTTTTGTATTCTTCGCTTCCTTTTTCAGCTTTGTTTATTTTATCAATTAAGATGTTTACCTCTTTTAAGAAGGCCTGATATTCGGGGTTTTCTTCTTGTACGTTTTGGAGAATGTTTAAATCCTCAGAAGCTACAGGGTCATTTACATCATAATCTGTCATACCCTCTTCGCTAACCAAGATATCAAAGTTGGTTTCGTAGGTAGTATCCACTCCTCCACCTTCTGTTTCAGGTTCACTTGGGTTGTCTTTAATGGTTTGAAGCACTTTGTCTTGAATAGATAAAATGTCTTGTTGTGTTTTAAGCAACTGTCTGCGTACTTTTGCCATCTCATAGTCATCATCACTTTTGATTGACTTTAAGCTATCAATTTCTTTCACTTTAGCAGCCAAAAGATCTTGCAAACGAGCTAATTCATCAGAGGTAGCCTCATTAGGTGTATACCCATCTAAAAATTGGTTGATTTGGAAATTCTTGTTTTCTATTGAAGCATATGATCCTTTAATCATTTGGGTAAATAGAATATTTTCTTTGTCAATCAGTGTTTTTGAGAGTGTATTAATTTGCTTTTGAATATCTTCTTTTTCAGATTCTGGAGCATTTTTCTTTTTGGTGTAAAGCTCCTCAATCTGAGTGGATAGCTTTTCAATTTCAGCGTACTGCTCTTTGAATCTTCTAATTTGATCGTCATCTGCCCAATCACTTTCTTCTATGAATTGGAACAATAAGTCTTCCCGCTCTTTACGTGCTTCGTAAAAATTCTTTTCGTTTGCATCTGCAATTTTTGCTAAATCGGGAATGCTTTTTCTTTTGATTAAATCTTTTAGCTGACCAATTAAGTTTTTCTTTTTTCGAGCAAGAATTTCTTTGTTCACTTTTATTTCAAGCAACTCATTACGCTTACTCTGATCTTTTTGTTCTTGAATTTGTTTTGTAATATCAAACACTTGATCTACAAGTCCGTCATATTCTTTTTCAAGCACTTTTACATCGTTTTCGAGATCTTCCTTACTCTTATCAACATAAATACCATATTCATTGACAACAGCTACATCGTAAAGGGAATCAAGCTCACTATCTTGTAATTTCAATAAAGTAAATGCCTGTTTATACAACTCATTTTTCTTATCAATTCGTTTTGTTTTTTGAGCTTGCGAGAACAATGATTTTGCTCTTTGCTTAATTTGTAAGTGCTTTTCTCTAATCTCATCCGTTCCATCAACTCCCTCAACAGCCTCTTTGGATTTGGCATCAAAAAACTTTAATTGGTTCTCTAAATTGTTTTCAAAAAACCTGTTTTGTACCACCCATGCTTTATTTTTTAACTCCGCGTACTTACGATCAGTTTTTGGAACAGTAGTCATTTCTTGTCCGATTTCATCCAAGTCTTGAACTAAAATATCGTAGTTGGATTCTACCCACTCCATTTGAGTCATGTAGGCAATTTCTGAGTTAATATCAAAGCCTTCATTTTCGATATTATCTTCAGATTTTTGTAAGATATCCTCTGGTACTGTTTCTTTTATTTCGGCAATCAACTCATCCATATTTTGCGTATTGGATGGTAAATTTTGATACTCAGGAGTTTCTTCGCTTTGCTCAATTGCTATCATCAACTCTTGCTGATCCATGAGGCTAATCATTTCGTTTTGAACAGCATTTGACTGATTAAACAATGCCTTTTGAGACATAGCGATATCTTCAATCTCTCTACTTTTTTGAGTGATTTCTCTTACTAAATTCTTTTTATCGTCAGAAGATAGGTTTTCGTTATTCAGCTTTTGATTCAATTGATCGAGTTCGTTGTTTGCTCTAACAATTTTAGCATTCGCTTCTCCAAGATTCGCTTTTATGCTTTTTAAGTCTTTTTCCTTTTCAACAAGCTTTTGTTCAACAACATCACTAGCAGAAAAAACATCTCCTTCTACTGCTAAAAACTCTTTGGCTGCATCTTCAGTTGTTAGGTTAACACCTGCCTTTTTAATTTTATCCCCCTCTGCTAATTGATCATTTTGTACAGCCATAGCTTGGTCATACTCTTCCATCAACTTTGCATACCCCAAAGTCTTCAGTGCTAAACGCTTTTTATCAGCTTCTAATTTTGGTTTATCTTCCTCAGAAGCATTTGCTAACAAGCGATTAATAATTTTTAAACTATCTAACGACTGATTTGCTACTGAATAAGTGAAATCAGCTTGTTTTTGTGTTCTTTCAAGCTCTTTCAATTTCTTCTCTTGAACTTCCTCCACTTTCGTTTGGAGCTCTGCTAATTCTTCTTGCTTTATCTCCTCTGGTGTTTTTTGAGGAATGGTATCTACTGGCTGAGTATTATTTGTAGTATCAGATAACCTATTTTGAGCGACATCCCCTCCAGTTGTATCTGTAGGGTTAGTTTCATTGGTATTTGTACCATCGTTTTGAGCAGTAGTTGAATCTGTAGATTCATTTGTAGTATTAGCGACTGTATCTGTTCCTGTTTGAGATGTATTATCGGTAACATCTCCTCCATTTTCTTCAATTACATTATCAATAATAGATGAGGCTTGTTTGTATTCATTGAGTTGAGCAACTACTTCATCAACAGACACTTCACTTTCATTAGAAACTTGGTTTGCACTAACCTGTCCTGCGATTAGTACATCATTAGCCAGTTGATTTGTTTCCTCTCTTAATTGTTTAACCTTGTTTTCAGCTTCTTCTTGCTTTGATGCTAACGCTTTGTTTTCATCTTTAATTACATCTATTTGAGCTTGAATGTCTGGTTTCTTTCTTTTTCTAGCTTCTTCAAGATCCGTTTCAAGTTGAGCAACTCTTTTATTATTCTCTCTGATGGATTGAGTTACAATTAAGCTTTTTCGCTCTGCTGTTTCTAATTCTTTTAAATTTTCCTTGTAGTTTGATTGAAAAACATTTGCTAGGATAACTTCTTCTTGGTTATCATTTATAAACGTTGAAATATCCTTTAATTGATCCCCTGAGGCTGTTTCTACCTGTCCTTCATATTGTTCAGCTGTAGCAAGCAACTCGTCATTCTTTTTAATTACTTCTTGAAGTTTTTTAATATTATTTGTAAATGACTGTGCATTTAAATATTGATTATTTGCCTTAGTTTGAAACTTTTGAGCATTGTCATAGTCTTGATTTGCAATAGCCTCTTCTGCTTGTTTTTGATTATCAATCGCTTCATCAATCGCTTTTTGAGCATTTTCTTTCGCAAAATTAAGCTGACCATTAAGTTTCAGCTGCTCACGATCCTTTTGATCTATAAAGCCTTGTACTTTTTTAGATACAAAAGACTTATCATAATTCTCTTCGTTCTTCTCTGGGTCAAAATCTGGGTTAACTTCTGGTTGTGAAATCTTCCTGTAATAAGAAGCGATGATTTCTCCTTCATTTTCAACTGATTGATCAAATCGTTTGATTAAACCAATGGTTTCTTTATCACCATCCATTTGATAGTCGATATTAAGTCCTAGAGGTTTTAATCCAGTTGTAAAAGGAACATCAATAGATGCCTCTACCACTTGCTTTGAAACTTTTGAAGATACTTTGAATGTATATTTTCCTCCTCTAGGCAACGTTACTAGGAAATTAGGGTTTTCCGGACTGATGTAAACTTTTTCTACTTCTTGATTACTTGCTTCATCTATAGCTTCTATTTTTAGCTTGGTATCACTAGAGGTAAAATTACCTGTAACCTCACCCGCTATAAGCACATCTTGAAGTGGGAACGATTTAATACCAATATCAAAAACTTCTACTTTAGAATCTGGAACAGCTCGAGAAGAAGCAAAATAAGCCTTATCTCCATCTGGTTCTCCTATAAAAAACAAATCATCATCAGGCGAATTCACCTTAAAATCCATATTTACAGGGTTTGAAGCCGTGTTTGCATCTGGATTAAAAGTAGTTTTAAAAATATCATACCCCCCTAAACCAGTATGTCCTTTTGATGAAAAATATAATGTTTTACCATCTTTGGCCAAGTATGGAAAATCTTCATCGTAAGGAGTGTTAATGTTATCTGGCAAACGAATAGGATCTCCAAATTTCCCATCGTCTTGACGAACTCTCATGTAGATATCTTTGCCATTATCCTCGTTATCCCCGTAACTAGCATAAAGCACATACGTTTGTCCAGAACCTAAAAATATAACTGGTTGATGATCGTTCCTTTTATCCGTTTTAGTTCTAAATTCTTCTGTTATTATTATCTTCCCTCCTATTCTTTTAGGTTCATAATAACGGTAAAAATCACTTTTATCGGCTTCCTTTTTAGAATATACTTTTAGTTCTGAAAAATTTTTTAGTAGATCAGTTGCATCATAACATTTTTGCATCTCATTATCTACCTGATAAACCTTCTGCATCTTTTCATCGGCTTTCATACCAAAGCGTTCATAGTAACTTGCGGCAGCTGAAAACGAATAATTAAGCTGATTTAATTTCCCTAAAAAGTAGTAAACTCGTGGATCTTGAACACCATTATCAACGGCATAATTCAATCTCTTGGAAGCATTTTCAAAATCTTTTTTATAGACTAAGCAGGCTCCATATTTAAAATTATAGTCTGGATTGGTTTCATTTAAAGAAAGGAGGTATTGAAAATGAGGCAATGCTTCCATATACTCCATTTTATCAAAAGCCTTGTTCCCAGCTTTGATACGTTCTTTTTCCGCAGCATCCTGCGAAATCAAAGATACACTGCTTACCAAGAAGACAAACAAAACGATATGTTTCCTAAAAATGCTCAAATACACTATACTTAACCTAGTGAATATAACCTCTAAAACTAGTTATAATTGTAGTTATTAACAAAAAAATAGCTTTTATTGTTGATAATACAGCTGAAAACGCCCAAAACATTAAGGAAATCTCAATTGTTAATAACTTATTAAGTAATACACTTATAGGTTGACTTGGTTCATTTTTATAAAGAAAAAGCTACCATTATACTGGCAGCTTTAAAATAAGAATTTAGTTTTTTTAATACTCTTTTACTAATTGATAATTAATTTTTCTGTTGCAACACCTTCTTTAGTGAAGATATTAAGTAGGTAGGTACCTTTTTGAAAAGATGATAAATTAACCGTTAATGATTGCGTATCATATACTTTTTTTCCTGTTAAATCTAATACTTCTAAGTATTGAAAATCTGATTGGTTTGTTAAGCTTATTGTTACTATATCAGTTGCTGGGTTAGGGAATATTTTTACGCCTTCAAGCTCATTTTTCTCTATACCTGCAGTAGATGGAGTTAATAGTCCTGGTCTGAAATCATTTATTATTAATCTCATTAAATCTGCTTGACCTTGAGTAAACGAATTTTGACAACTTTCTTGAGAGTAATCCATGTAGTTTTCTACCATATCTGGTAAGTCACCTGCACCCTGATTACATGAATTCTTGTTTTTGTCGCAGTCAAACGCACTCTCTTCAGCTGCAATCGGTGTATCATTAACATTGTCATCAGCAGTACAGTCACCATCTCCCCAAATGTGTCTTAAACCTAGGTAATGTCCAACTTCATGCACAGTGGTCATTCCTTGAATAGGATTTCCTTGGAAGTTACCAAAAGGACCAAACGCTCGATAATCAATTACTACACCGTCTACATCAGCTGTAACTGGTGGATTACCTTGCCATCCTGGCGCTCCATTTGGCGGATAGGCATACCCCAGTAAAAAATCACCTTGAAGTCTACCAACCCAAATATTTAAAAAAGAAGAAGGATCCCATGGACTGCTACCTCCGGAAGAATAAGATTTAATGTCATCATACAATGTTCCCCCAAAGAAGTCTGCATTGAAATCTGTTGTAGTTTGCACTCTTTCAGTTCCTGCTAAAACAAATTCGATGTTTGGGTTCCCTGCTATAGGTTGAAAAACTGATCGCATATTCGTAGTGTCAGCATTTTGCCTTTGAAAAGCTTCATTTAAAATTCTGATTTGTTCATCAATAAAGAAATCTGATATATTTTCTGCAGACTGCTTCCAGACTACATGAACAACAACATTAATAGTTAATTTTTGGTTGGAAGACCTAGTAGCTTGGTTATTTATAGCATTCGTTACTTGATCATATAATTGATTTGCTTGATCCATATAACCTGGAAATCTTGTATTCAAAGCATCCTCAACAATCGTATAATCATTTATTCTTCCATCAGATAAACGATGGTCTTCTAGGTTTTGACTGTGAGAGAAAAAGCTTAACCCAGCTAATAAGCTAGATAATAGTATTTTATTCATATCAATTGACTTTATTAATAATTATCAGTCGTTCAAAATACAATTTTCTTACGAATTATGCTTATAAATTCCCCTTGTTAAGTATTTAAAGGCACAGTTTTCAACATTTGTTAATAAGCTTCTTTCAAAACTTTTCATGTTCAATACAAATAAAGGTTTTACCTTTGAGCTATGGATGAATCATCAAATGACATACGCCCTACAACTCCTTCTAATAAAAGAAGCATTAGAAAAAAAAGCAATGCTAATTTTTATAATGAATCAGGAAGAGTTCCACCTCAAGCAGTTGACTTTGAAGAAGCTGTTTTAGGAGCATTGATGCTAGAAAAAAATGCGGTTAATGATGCGATTGATGTATTACAGCCTGAAAGTTTTTATAAAGAGGCTCACCAAAAAATTTACAGCGTTATCAAAGACTTATTTGGTAAAGGTGAAGCTATCGACTTATTAACTGTAACTCAAGAATTAAGGCAACGAGGCGAGTTAGAGTTTGTTGGTGGTGCTTATTATATTAGTCAGTTAACAAATCGAGTTGCATCTGCTGCAAATGTTGAACACCACGCACGTATTATCGCCCAAAAGTTTATCCAAAGAGAATTGATAAGAATTTCATCAGACACTATTAAAGCTGCTTACGATGAAACTACGGATGTATTTGACCTATTAGACAAAGCTGAGACGAACTTATTTAAAGTTGCGGAAGGAAATATCCGTAAAAACTACGACAGCATGAGTAAAATCATGCAACAAGCTATTGAAGAGATAGAGAATGCTCAAAATAACGAAGGAGGGATTAGCGGTATACCTACTGGTTTTACTGCATTAGATAGAGTTACCTCTGGTTGGCAACGATCAGACATGGTTGTTTTAGCTGCTCGTCCTGGTATGGGTAAAACAGCTTTTGTCCTTTCCATGGCAAGAAACACAGCTGTTCAATTTAATAAACCTGTAGCAGTTTTTTCTCTAGAGATGAGTTCCGTACAGCTGGTAAATCGTTTGATTTCTGGAGAAACAGAAATTCCTGCTGAAAAACTTAGAAAAGGAAACCTAGCTCCACACGAGTTTCAACAATTACACGCTAGAATTGGTAGGTTATCAGAAGCACCAATATTTATTGATGATACTCCCGCCCTTTCTATTTTTGAATTTAGAGCAAAAGCGAGAAGACTAAAAGCACAACACGATATTGATTTAATCATTATAGATTATTTGCAATTAATGACTGGAGGTGGAGAATCAAAAGGAAATCGTGAGCAAGAAATTTCGATGATTTCGCGGTCTATTAAAACTGTTGCAAAGGAGTTAAATGTCCCAATTATCGCATTATCACAGTTAAGCCGTTCGGTTGAGACCAGAGGGGGTGATAAACGACCAATGTTATCTGATTTAAGGGAATCTGGTGCGATTGAGCAAGATGCAGATATTGTTTCCTTTATCTATCGTCCAGAATATTATGGAATCACAGAAGACGAAGATGGAAATTCCACATTAGGTACTGGTGAAATTATCATTGCTAAGCACAGAAACGGTTCATTAGAAAATGTTAAACTTAAGTTTATTGGTCAGTACGCCAAATTTGAAAATTTAGATGAGTTTGGCGGAGATGATTTCAATCCGCTAAGTCCAAGTAATGATTTTGATAATTCAGGAACAATGACCATGCCTTCTAAAATGAATGATTTTGATGATGACGACTTTGGTGGAGGCAATGACTTTTTTGAACAAGGGGATGATGCTCCTTTCTAAATTAACAAAGCTTATTTTATTCACTTTATTCACTTTAGTTTTTGCTGGATGCTCTCTAGGCTACAGTCAAAAAACGCACAAAAAATATATTGCTAAAAGTGGTGATGGTATTTATAGTGTGCTGGAAAAACACAATCTTTCTATAACTGATTATTATCAAACATTTATTGATTTAAATAAAGATCAATTAATAAATGATAACGGGTTAATTATAGGTGAAACTTATTTATTACCTATAGTTGAAAAACCATCTACTCCAACGGTTACTTCATATCCGATTTTTGGAAAAGAGTATCAAGACGTTGAAATAATTAGTGACTCTTTAAGTGGAACAGTTTTTTATTTGGTTTCTGGTCATGGTGGACCTGACCCTGGCGCAATAACTACGTATTCCAAACAGCTAATTAGTGAAGACGAATATGCTTATGATGTGACTTTACGACTCGCAAAAAACTTACTCTCCTATGGAGCAAAAGTATATTTAATTATCAAAGACTCCACAGATGGAATTAGAGATGAAAAACTATTAGAAATAGATCATGACGAGTACAATCATCCAAACGAAAAAATACCTCTTGGACAACTAGCAAGACTAAAACAACGTACAAAAACAATCAATAAACTCTACAAAACACACAAGCCTCGGCATCAACGTTTGGTAACAATTCATATTGATAGCAGGAGTAAAAAGAAAAATATTGACGTCTTTTTTTATCATCATAAAAAAAGTAAAAATGGAAAACAGTTAGCTAACACCCTACTTAAAACTTTTAAAAAACAATATAAAAAACACCAACCCAACAGGGAGTATGATGGAACAGTTAGTTCAAGAACTAATTTGTATATGGTAAAAAACACCCATCCTGCAATGGTTTATATAGAGTTAGGGAATATCAAAAACCCAAAAGACCAAAAACGAATACTCGATCACAAAAACAGACAAGCACTTGCAGATTGGTTGTTCATTGGATTATTTGAAGACTACAAGCACACAAAAAAGACTCTTTAATTAAGGCTCCACCTTCCAAATCTTATCCGAATTAGGTAAATAAGTTGGCAAAGCTGCTGAGCCATACCACTTGATAGTTTCATAATCCAGTAAGCCATTTTGAATAGCACCATCATTTTTCAATAAAACATCGACCTCTTCTTTAGATTCGACATCTGTGAAAATGAAAATCCCCCTATATCCATTATCATTTTTTTCTAGTGGTCCAGCTACAATCAATTTATTCTGCTCAACTAATTTATTGATATTATCCATATGAGATCTAAAACTTTCGTTCACTTTCTCTTTGTCGCTGATTGTAGATTTTCCTGTTATAAGTATCACTAAAAAATAGCTTTTCATCCCATAATCATCAGCCCCTAAACTATCAGCTAATTGATGGTCATAATTAGGATTATCTATTTGCACAACCTTACCACTGTCTTCTTGCCCAACCAAAGAATTTACTAACAGGAGATAAATCATTATTAAAAAACACTTTTTCATCTTACGTCTTTTTTTAAATATTCTTAACATAGAAAGAGACAATCCGTTTACTAATTTTTCGTTTCCTATATAAGAAATTACTATTTTTAATTATGTACAGACAACTACTAATATACTTATTCTTATTTACTTCGGTTTGTGTCCAAGGATCGCATATTTTGATCCCCATGGATGAGGAAAATCAGAAGAATCACCTTAAAGCATATGGAATTGCGTATTGGGTACTTCAAAATGATATTGAAATTGAGTGGTTACTTAATTATCGAGGTGGTAGCTTTTTGATACAATATTATAAAGATATTGAGAAAGAACTTACCATTAGAGGTGTGTCTTATGAGATCATAGCAGATGTTCAAGCTGCCAATATCAAGCAAAAAATTGCAGATCCAGAAGTAAATCAAGATGTTGTTAAATTAGAAAAATCACCCAAGATAGCCGTTTACTCTCCTGATGGTAAAATGCCTTGGGATGATGCCGTAACGATGGTTTTAACCTATGCAGAAATCCCTTACGACATTATTTATGATTCAGCAGTTATTAACATGGCTTTACCAAAATATGACTGGTTGCATCTTCATCATGAAGATTTTACTGGTCAATATGGAAAATTTTATAGAAGTTACCGTAATGCTCCTTGGTATCAAAGGCAACAAAGAGAAAGTGAAGCAAGTGCAAAAAGCTTAGGGTTTGAAAAAGTTTCTGAACTTAAGTTAGGTGTAGCATTAAAAATCAAGGAGTTTGTAGCAGGTGGAGGTTTTTTATTCACGATGTGTTCTGGGACTGATTCTTATGACATTGCTTTATCTGCTCAAAATGTAGATATCTGTGAATCCATGTTTGATGGAGACCCTATGGATCGAAAGGCTCAGGAAAAGTTAAACTACAACAATACGTTTGCCTTTAAAAATTTCACTTTAAGAACAAACCCTATGGAGTATGAGTTTTCAGACATTGATGGAACTACATTGCATCGTTTACCTGAAAACCAAGATGTATTTAGCTTGTTTGAATTTTCAGCTAAGTGGGATATCGTCCCTACGATGCTTTGTCAAAACCATGTAAATGTAATCAAAGGTTTTATGGGGCAAACAACTGATTTTAAGAAAAACCTCATAAAATCGGATGTTACTGTGATGGGAGAAAGTAAAGCTTTAGGTACTGTTCGATATATTCACGGTACACTTGGAAAAGGACAGTGGACATTTTATGGTGGTCATGATCCAGAAGATTACCAACATTTTGTTGGAGATCCTCCCACAGATTTAAACTTACACCCAAACTCTCCTGGCTATCGTTTAATATTAAATAATATTTTATTCCCTGCTGCTAAAAAGAAAAAGAGAAAAACTTAAAAAATGAAATCATTAGTACTCCATTTATTTTTAGTTTTTATTTTCTCTTACACTGGTGTTCATACCCAATATTTTGATAGTACCCAAATTGAAACTATCAACACAAACAGACAAGCCAACGAGGGAGATCTTTATCTTGATACAAATAAGTTAGATTACCGAATTGGCTTAACGAACCGCAAATTAGGGAAGGTTACGGATGATCAAAAGCTTTCGCTAGATACGATTAATGATATTATTTATTTAGAAGATGGAGACTCCGTAGACCTTAAGAAATCTTCTGTAGCAGGCCCTATATTTTATGCAGGGAAATTTCAAATAACTTCATCTGGAAATATTACTATAAGCAGCCTTCCTTTCCGCCCAAGCTCAATTACTTTTGTTGGTTTTGCAAATGTTGAAAGCTACAATTTGAGCTCAGATAATGGTGTAGGAAACAATAACAATACCATTGCTAATAGTTTTGGTTACATGAAAGGGTATGCAAGAAACGATGGGGGATCAATCAGCGAGCAAGTTATTTGTGGAGGAGGTAACGGAAGTTCTATCAATGACATATCTCGATACGCTTCTAGTAGTCATTGCATAGCAATAAGGTATGCAAATAACAATGGTGATAACTTGGGTATTACATCTGCAACATTGACTTCTTTTAACTCAAATGGCTTTACAATAAACGTGGATAGCTTTGTTGATGGTTTAGTAATATTATATGAAGCACATAGATAGATGAAATCAATCTTCTTCATAGTTTTTTTGTTTATTTCCACTATTAATATGGGGCAATATTTTGACTCTACACAATTGGAAAATATAAATAACACCAGGACCGCCAATGAAGGAAATATGTACCTGGATACCATAAGAGAGGATTATAGAATTGGTATCACAAACGGAAGGTTAGGTAAAATCACTGACAATCAAAAGCTTTTTTTAGATACTATAAACGAGATTATCTATCTCGAAGATGGAGATTCTGTAGACTTAAAAAAAACTACTGTTGCTGGCCCTAGAGTTTATGTTGGTAAGTTTCTAATAACTGGTCTTGGATCTCAAACTATTACAGGGTTACCGTTTAGACCATCTCAAGTAACTTTCGTTGGTTATGCAAATGTTGAAAGTTATAATTTAAATTCTGATAATGGTGTAGGAAACAATAATAACACTATAGCTAATAGTTTTGGCTATATGAAAGGATTTGCTAGAAATGATAATCCAATCATATCACAGCAAGTCATTTGTGGAGGAGGTAATGGAAATTCTATTAATGATATTTCTAGGTATGCTTCAAGTTCACACTGCATTGGTATTCGTTATGCTAATCAAAACGGTGATAACCTAGGAAGAACTTCTGCTATTTTAACTTCTTTCAACAGTAATGGCTTTACTATAAATGTTGATAGTTTTGCTGATGGCTTGGTTATTTTATATGAAGCCTACAGATAATTACCTAATCAGTGTTACGTTTCCTTTTTCAAAATAAGTTTCCTGTCCAACACAAGTGACTTCTAAGTGGTATACAAAAACGGCTGGATCAGCAGGACGTCCTTTAAATGTACCGTCCCATCCTTTTGTTTGATCAGTAGTTTCAAAAACTTTCTCGCCCCATCGGTGGAATACAGAAAATTTAAGTTCTGCTATGTTGTTACCTCTCACTAATAATTCATCATTACTCCCATCTCCATCTGGAGTAAACGCATTCGGTAAGTATAAATCTGGCGGACCACAAATCACATCTCTTAAGTATATTGTTACGCTTGCTGTTCGAACACATCCTGTATCAGTTATAGTTACTGTATAAGTAGTCGTTTCATCAGGAGATGCCACAGGATCTTTACTTGTACCACTAGAAAGTGTGTTTGATGGAGACCAACTATACTGATAGCCATCAGGTGAAGCATGAATAGCCACAGCTCCTCCCTTTACAATTGTATCCAAATCAGAGGTAGCTTCAACTCCTAAAATTGGTAATGGAGAAACATAGATATAAATTGAATCTCTTAATACACATCCATTTGCTCCCGTTACCTCAACTCCATACCAAGTTGAAGCATTTGGAGCTGTAATAATCTCGTTAGTACCTTCTCCTGATATAATTTCTAAGTCTGGTGACCAATCATAAGTTAAGGGACCTGGCAAAGTTGTTATTGTTTCTATGGTTACAGTATCTCCAATACATAGCCCTACTGGGCCTGCAATTTGAAGACCTCCACCTCCAACAGTAATATCAATAGTATCTCGTGCTTCACAACCATTAGTCAAAGCCCTCACATAAAACGTTGTATCACTATTTACTGAAACAAATAAACTAGAATCTGCTGGTGGATTTAAAACAGTTCCAAAATTTGGGTCAGTTGACCATTCATACGTTTGGGTAGTTCCATTTGAACTTACCAATAACGTTGTATCACTTGCTTCGCAAAAGAATAAATCATTAGCTCCTGTTAGCTCAACATTAGTTACCTGAACCGTTTGATAAACTGTATCTGTACACGTTCCATTAGAAATAAGTAATACATAATCTGTTGTTTGACTAGGAAAAGCAATGGGGTTAGAAACCGTACTATCACTCAATGTATTTCCTGGTGTCCAATTATAGGTAATTCCAGGCACACCAGTTGGAGCAGTACCTATTTGAACATTTTGCTCTGCACAAATACTATCAGCTCCTAAACTAAAACTCGATGAAGCCAAAACAGTAACTTGTTTTTGAATCGTATCAGCCAAATTACACGAAGTTGTATCCGAAACGACTAATGTAACATCATACACTCCTTGAGCAGTATACTGATGTTTAGGATCGCGCAAAGTAGAAGTAGCTCCATCTCCAAAATCCCATTCAAAGGATGTTCCTCTTAAACTAAGGTTGGTAAAATACGTAGTATCAGGAAAACAAACTACAGGCGTAGCATCAAAATCTGCAATCGTTATAGGTAAAAGAAAGTCAAATTTAAAAACACCATTATTACAACTGTTATTATTCACAGCTGAAACCGCCCCAGGGTTTGGTTCAATAGGGAAATCATCGTTTCCGCCACAACCAGCACAAACAGATTGATACATTTTACCGTTTCTATCAAATCGACTCGTTCCCCCATCCACGTGCTCATCACTGATGTTACCCCCAAAATAAGACCCATAAACAATATTACTTGCATCAGCCTCCAATACCATTAAGTAAAAATCACTCCCATCAGTAGTAGATTGATACGCATCAGCAGTAATATCCATACCGTTGGTGGTAATTGCATTGTTCTGGGTAGCAAATTGATTCGTTGCTCCACCCCAACCAGACAAATAAATTTTATTACACACATCTACAAGAAATGCCGTAGGAGAAATATTAGGAGCTCCTCCACCCGACCCAAAAACAGTTGACCATGTGATTGCATCTAGCTCAGGAGTTAAGTTGGTTACAAATTGACCACTGCTAGGTGTTGAATAAGCAGCATTAACTATAAATTGACCTCCCGTATGTTCTGTTTGACCAAATAAATGAACGTTGTTATTCCTATCTAATTCAATAAAATAGCTTTGATCGTAATCACTAGAACCATAATAAGAAGAGTAGATAATTGAACTTCCAGATTTATCAATCAACGAAACAAATGCATCACTCCTACCACCTTGATAAGTAGGCTGCAAAACACCTGGAGTAGTAAAAAAATCTGTTGAAACCGTACCGCCCGTAATGTAAGGGTCATCTGTTGAACTTAAGGCTAACGAATATGCTGCATCATTAGCACTTCCTCCAATGAATGAGCTCCATATTAACGTAGTTAACTGATTATCCATCTTAAAAACACATCCGTCAAGTTCTCCACCACCATATGCTTGTTGAAACGCCCCAGCCGTGACAGGAAAATCATCCGAACGGGTACAACTGACTATATAAATATTATTATCGCTATCGATTTCTATCTCTCCTCTAACTTCATCTGCATAATTGTACCTGATATCAACTGTTGGGGTGAAATTGAGTCCATCGTTTTGTGTTCCTCCTATTAAAGTACTGGCCTGTAAGGCATCTCCTGCTTGGCTCAATCGAAACACAAACATATCAGCCCCATTTGTAAAATTAACTCCTAAACCATTTTGAAGATTAGTTGGTGTACCGCCATTAAATGTATTATCATAAGCTCCTGCTGTCGTTGGCCAATTCATAGAACTTGTGGTTCCGTAAACGAAAATTTCATTGTTGGAATTAACAATCATACTGTGAGGCAACTCATCATTATCTCCTCCAACATAGGTTGAGTATATCATGAACGTTCCAGTAGTATCATATTTGGATATAGCGACATCTACGATCCCTCCATTAAAACTTATATCATAAGCACCTGTTGTTGTTGGGTAAGAACTACCAAAAGCAGTACTTCCAGAATACAAGAAACCATAGCGATCAAACGTTGCTGTATATCCAAAATTATTAGAAAAAGACCCCGAATAAGTTGAAAATTCTAATGTTGGATCAATAATTAATTCTTTCGTTTTATCATAGCCATTAGGCAATTCAAATGATAAGTTATTCCCTTCTAACACATAATTACAAGTAACCTCTCTTTTTTCACCGTTTATTAGCTGGTAAGCAAAAGGCTTTTGTTCCACAACCTGATTAACAGATGTATTAATTATTAACTTCCCTTTTCGAAGCTTTATATCGTCAATACCTTTATATAAAAGTTTGATATTTTTGGGATTACCAGTTGGAGAAATGATAAAATCATATTTTAATTTTCCATCGTTCGAGGTATAATAAACTAGATTGATACCTTTATAAACATTTGAATAGGTTGCCTTTTTATATCCATAAGCTTTACTCCCCCAATTCGAAGGCTCATCTCCTAGGAAGTAGTTATAGTAAACTTCTGTTTGATCGTCCTTCTTGAAATTTTGAAGATTACCTCCTAATAATTGTACTTTATAGCTATGACACTTTAAGCGATCAAAGGGTTTCTTCGACTCTTTGTGGTGATGAGCATCTACATACCTTTCAAATTCTTCATGATCATAAAAATCATAAGTTATTTCATCTTTTTCGAAGTAAATATAGCCTCCTTCAATTTCTGCTTTAGCAAATACTTGATCAGCCCATTGACCTTTATTTTCAATGAACGTGTATCCCTGAGCATGAGCATTTACACTAATAATCAAGAATAATAAAGCGATATAGACTAATCTTTTGATCTCCATAGACAAGAATAAATATACAAATGTTATAAGAATAATTAGTATTATATTTAGGCTGTTTAATACCGAATTTTATTATTAAATCAAATGAAAAACAGTAAAATAGCTGGAATTGGGTACTATGTTCCTAAAAATGTAGTGAAAAATGAAGACCTAGCTCGTTACATGGAAACTTCTGATGAGTGGATCCAAGAAAGAACAGGTATCAAAGAAAGAAGATACGTTACTAAACACGAAGAAAACAATACTATATTAGCTGCAAAAGCTTCAAGAGTTGCTATTGAACGAGCAGGAATAAACAAAGAAGATATTGACTTTATCATCTACGCTACTTTGAGTCCTGACTATTACTTCCCTGGATGTGGTGTACTTTTACAAAGAGAGCTTGGTATTTCAAAAACAGAAATAGGAGCATTAGACATAAGAAACCAATGTTCTGGCTTTATTTACTCTTTATCTATTGCTGATCAATTCATTAAATCTGGCATGTATAAAAACATTCTAGTTGTTGGATCTGAAGTGCACTCTGGAGGTTTAGATTTTACAACCAGAGGAAGAGGAGTATCTGTTATATTTGGTGATGGTGCTGGTGCAGTAGTGGTTCAACCTGCTGACGGTAAAAACAGAAAAATCTTAACCACTAAGTTACATTCTGATGGATCAGATGCTGAAGAATTAGCAATCATTAACCCAGGTTTCCATGGCGGACATTGGGATGAAGAAAACATAGAGAAATACGGATACGAAGAAGCAAGTCAAGAATGGGGAGTTCCTTATGTTACTGAAAAAATGGTGAAAGATGGATTATGCTACCCATATATGCACGGTCAAAACGTATTTAAAATGGCCGTAAAAAAATTTCCAGAAGTAATTATTGAGGCATTAGAAGATCAAGGGTTGGCAAAAGAAAACATTGATATGCTTATTCCTCACCAAGCCAATATTCGTATTAGTCAGTTTGTTCAAAAAACATTAGGCTTATCAGACGATCAAGTGTTTAATAATATCCAAAAATATGGTAACACCACAGCTGCATCCATTCCAATCGCTTTATGCGAAGCATGGGAAGCTGGTAAAATAAAAGAAGGCGACTTGGTTTGTTTAGCAGCCTTTGGAAGTGGCTTTACTTGGGGATCTGCATTAATTAGATGGTAGATTATAAAAAAATAGACCAATCAGATGTTTCTTTTTTCCAATCAATTGTTGGAGAGGAATATGTATTAACAGATGCAGCCTCAACAGATGCTTTTGGACACGATCAAACAGAGGACTTTTCATTTCCTCCTGAGGTAGTTATTTTACCTAGACAGACAGAGGAAATAGCCAAAATAGTCGCTTATTGTAACGAAAAACTTATTCCTGTAACACCTGTTGGTGCTCAAACTGGTTTAAGTGGAGGTGCTTTATCCATTCATGGTGGAGTGGCTTTAGGGTTAAAGCGCATGAACCAGATTATCTCCATCGATGAGAAAAACCAACAAGTAATAACTGAACCTGGTGTAATTACCCAAGTACTTCAAGAGGCAGTCATTGAAAAAGGACTCTATTATGCCTGTGATCCATCCAGTCGAGGAAGTTGTTTTATTGGAGGAAATATTGCTGAAAATGCTGGCGGACCAAGAGCTGTAAAATATGGTGTTACCAAAGATTGGGTTTTAAATTTAGAAGTCGTTTTACCTAATGGAGAAATTGTATGGACTGGTGCTAATACACTAAAGAACTCTACAGGCTATAACCTCACGCAACTCATGGTTGGTAGTGAGGGGACATTAGGAATCGTTACAAAAATTGTATTGAAGCTTATTCCCTACCCTCCAAAAAATGTAGTCATGTTAGCTCCGTTTTATGAAGCTGCAAAAGCCTGCGAAGCTGTTTCTGCTATTTTTAGAGCTGGCATTACTCCTTCTGCATTAGAGTTTATGGAGCGAGATGCCATTGATTGGATGTTGAAATCTGACACTGAAGTAACATTAGATATTCCAGATAACATCCAAGCCCATCTTTTAATTGAAATTGATGGAGATGATTTAGATGTCATTTACAAGCAATGTGAAAAAGTAGCGGAAGTTTTAGAACAATTTGATTGTAGTGAGATTTTATTTGCCGATACTGAAGCACAAAAAGATAATTTGTGGCGCATGCGAAGAAGAATTGGTGAAGCTGTTAAGTCTAACTCGATATACAAAGAAGAAGATACGGTTGTTCCAAGGTATGAACTCCCTACTCTATTGAAAGGTGTTAAAGAAATCGGTAGTCGCTATGGGTTTCAATCGGTATGTTACGGACATGCTGGTGATGGGAACTTACACGTCAACATAATTAAAGGGAGTTTAGATGATAACGCATGGAAAAACGAATTACCAAAAGCCATTAGAGAAATTTTTGAACTTACCGTTTCACTTGGAGGCACACTCTCAGGAGAACACGGCATTGGCTATGTCCAAAAAGAATACATGGATATTGCGTTTACCGACACCTCACTTAACCTGATGAAAGGCATAAAAACCCTCTTTGATCCTAAAGGTATTTTAAATCCGGGGAAGGTTTTTAATTCTTAATGCACTTTTATGAAGAAAAGCAGAAAATATAACATATATGCTTTTATCTTAATTGTAATAGGACTTTTAATATTTGTTTACTATGATACAAATAGATCCAATAAGGAGATTAAACAAAATAGAGAGAGGTATAAAAACTTTAACTTTTCTGGATTAGTGATTAATAAAAAACATTTAGTAAATGGATCATGCTTAGTAAAGCTAAACCTCTCCCAAACAAACATTAAAGATCATGATCCTCGTGATGACTCCGATAATATTGGCTATTTGTGTGTAATTAAGTATCCTTTAGCCGAAATGATAGTATATTGCTCATATGTTGATGTAGGCGACTCCATTAGTCTTATTGATAACACAGTATCAATATTTAAAGATGGAAAAATGAAAGAACAATACATCCACTCCACTTTTTTTATAGAAATAAATATGAAAAGTTAAGAAAATTGCATGAATTATAATCCTCCTGGAGTTTGGCAATCTTCATCTCGATAAGCCGCTAAAATGGTTGGAATATCAACGAGTAGTCTGATATAAAAGATCATTATTTATTTTTAATCACCTTTTCTGTAGGGTTTTGTCTTGAATCAAAAACATCAGTGATTAGTATACCATCTTTAACTATTATGTAAATGATTCTGTAATGAGAGTATCTACAATACCGATATTCTTTTCCTAGAAAAGTTAAGTCTTCATCAACCGCTCCTATCTTTTTAAAGACAATTGCATGCTTGGGAGCTTCTAGAATACCTTTCTTTATCTTATCCGCAATGTGATTGGGAGCTACTTTTCTGTAATAAGAAACAATGCTTTTAATCTCAAGTTTAGCTTGATCAGACCATAAAATCTTTCTCATTCTACCAATTTTCAGATTCCTTTAAAAAATCCTCATGAGTGGTGTACTTGCCTTTTTTATATTGTTGAACAGCGTTTTCTGACCTATTGACAACATCTTGCTTGGTCAATGGTTTATTTTCTGAGTAGCTATAGCCAACGTATTCATTCTCTCCTACTTCTTCAACTCCATCAAATTCCGAAACCTTAACAAAGTCCAAAGTGGATATATAACGAAGCAAAGCTTTCGCTTTTTCATTTTTAATATCTAAATCCAAGGTATATTTCATTGTCTCTTTATATACTATTTATAGTAACGAAAAAGGATGAAAAAAGTTGCTAAATACTATTATTGATTCTTTATTTAATAACTAGAAACTACACCTAGCCGATAATATAAAGTTTCTACTTGGTGCTGTTAATCCAGAACTATATGGTCTGTAACGTTGATCGGTGATATTTTCTACTCCTCCACTTAATGACAAGTAATCATTCACTTTAAACAATGCTTTTAGGTTGAGCGTTGCCCAACTTGGAGAGTATGGATTTCCTTCATCGTCTTTCGCATAGAGGTAGTCTTTTCCTTTCTCACTTTCTGGTAACTCATCGAATGATTTTTCTCCGCTGTAATTAGCATAAAGATCTACTCGCAAGCCTTTCATTTGAAAACTTAAACGCGATACACCAAATACTGGTGCTGCATGTCTTGACGGACTAACACTTCCATCATCCAGTTCTTCTGAACCAATTTGATAATTGATGTCATTAGAGAAACTAAATTGTTTATTGAATTTAAAGGTTAAGCTCCCCTGAACACCATATACATTTGCTTGAGCAGCATTTTGAATGGCTTGCACCTTACTCAAGACACCATCGTACATTATACTATCTTGACCTGCCAACTCATAATCCCGCCTAACCAAAGCATTTTCTAGTAACGTGTAATATCCTGAAATTTCGATTTTACACCATTCTTTAATGGTTTTTGCAATATTAATATCGGCATTGTAAGCATATTCTGCTGTTAAGCTGGGATTCGGAACAGTAACTGCCCCAGGTTCTGAGTCAAAAACTTTACCCACATCATCCACATTTGGAGAACGGAAAGCTGTTGCCAAGTTAGTACTAATCATCCAATCTTTGGCTGGTTGATAAGTTGCTCCTAAACTACCCGTAACAGCACTATTCACAATTGATGCATTGGTAAACGTAAATGGATAAAAAGTAGTATCAAATTGAGCATCAATTTGGAAAAAGCTATACCTCAATGATGATTTCAATAGTAACTTATCATTTACGTTTTGTTGATCAGAAATATAAATGCCTGCGGATTGCCAGAATGCCTGCGGATACCTAGCCGGACCAACACTTTGTGTTTGTGCTATAATATTTTCATTAATTCCTTGTGATGTAACATCGTTATACACCCACTCCACACCATAAAAAAGCTTATTGTTTTTATGTAAGCGTTTTACAAAATCAGCATTTGCAGAGTAAGCTTGAACTTCTTCTATTCTTGTTTCTCTTTCAGGAGAATTAAAATCTCTAGAAATTCTACTTTCTTCAAAAAACTGATGAGCTAATCGAACAACCATTTGGTCATACATTATATTGGAGTAATTATTAGTGATTGTAAGGTTATTCATCATCCATTTCTGAGGTCCATATTTCCACTCTCCGTAGCGAGGAGCACCATTCCTTAAACGTATATGGCGATCATACCTGCTATAATCAGATGTTTCGGAGTAATGAAACCCATATTGAAAATCCCAATGATTATTTGGTTGAAAACGTATTTTCTGCATTAAGTTAATTTGCTTGTAACCTGTAGGGTTTTGTATTTTATCGTTTTCATTGGCTATTACGACATCTGCTGTATCAATGCGTTCAACATAAAACGGACGCAAATAATCATCTGGACCATGAGATCCCATCATTAAATCTCCATAATCATTATAGCTTACACTAGTTACCATTGCCCACTTTTTCCATCCAATATTAAAATCGAAATGACCAGTCTTTTCATTGTTGGCGCTTGCAAAACGTGTTGATGCATGTCCGAAAAAAGTTGGATTATCTTCTAAAGTAAATTGTGGTGTTAACGTTTGGAAGCTCATCACACCACCAATAGCATCACTACCATATAAAACAGATCCCGGTCCAAAAATAACCTCGGTTCCTTCAATAGCAAATGGGTCTAATGAGATTACATTTTGTAAATTTCCTCCTCTAAAGATGGCTGTATTCATACGTACACCATCAATTGTGTATAATAAACGATTAGTAGCAAAACCTCTAATCATAGGACTACCTCCTCCTTGCTGACTTTTTTGAATAAACACTTTACCAGAACTCCCTAATAAATCAGCTGCAGTTTGTGGGTTTTGCAAGGCTACTTCTTTTGGGGAAATACTAATCACTCTGTTTGGCATTTCACTAAGTAGCTGCTTCACGCGTGTACCATAAACAACCATATCATTTAAACTAGTAATAGAAGGAGCTAAATAGTAAGTCTCTGATGCGGTGATATCTTCAAAAGTGGCAACTGTTGGTTTATAACCTACTGCTCGTATTTCAATGGCTTCTGATTTTTTAAACGAAGAAACATCGACTCTCCCGTTAATATCAGAAATTTCATACGTATTTGACTCCCGATCTTTAAGTGTTACTGAAGGAATTGTAAGGTCAGTTTCTTTATCCTTAACAGTAACAGTTTGACTAACAAGAGAAAAAGACAAGCATATAAAAGTTACAATAGAGATAATTTTTACGGTCATAGGTTGTATTACAATTCACCCTAAACAACAACAAAAATTGAGCCAAAAAGCTATTTTTCACTCTAAATTATTATGCGGTTTTTTAATTTCATTGCTGAGGAATATCTGTTACTGAATAGGAGTAGCTAAAAATCGTTAATAATTATGCGAAAATGTTTATTACCTCTTTAGCTACATTGTTTCACGAATGTGTAGAATATAGTAGATTTGTTTTTAGCGTATGGAAGAATCAAGAAAAATAAATGTTGCTATTGATGGATACTCATCCTGTGGCAAAAGTACAGTTGCCAAATTACTAGCGAAAGAACTACAATATTCTTATGTGGATACAGGAGCCATGTATCGAGCTGTAGCTCTTTATTTTCTTGAAAGAGGCTTGATTAAGGATGGTAAAATTCCCGCAGGTTTAATTGCTGATAGCTTAGATAAAATAACGATTACCTTTAAGTTTAATGAAAAGCTAAAATCTTCTGAAACTTACCTCAACGGAGAAAACGTAGAACGAAAAATAAGAGACCCTAAAGTTTCTAAAGTAGTTAGTGGTGTGAGCTCTATTAAAGAAGTGAGGGATAAATTATCAGCGCTTCAAAAAGATATGGGGGCTGAGAAAGGGATTGTAATGGACGGTAGAGATATAGGAACAGCTATTTTACCTAATGCTGAACTTAAGCTTTTTTTGACATCAGATATAGATATTCGCACACAGCGTAGATACGAAGAGTTAACTGCTAAAGGATATAAAATAACTGAACGAGATGTTAAGAAGAATTTAATGGATAGGGATTATCAAGACACCCATAGAGAGGAAAATCCGTTAAGAAAAGCTGATGATGCCATTGAAATTGACAATTCTGAACTAAGTATGAGTGAATTAATGGATAAAATACATACTGAAGTGAACAAAAAACTTCTATATTTGTCGCCTAACAAAAACTAAAACAACTTAACTATGGAAGAAACTAACTCTTTAGACGATTTTAATGGAAATCAAAAATTACCAAATGCAACTGCAACTTTAGTATTAGGTATTATTTCTATCGCATTATGCTGGGCGGCTGGTATCCCTGGAATAATTTGTGGAATTATTGCTATTGTTTTATATAGAAAAGATAAAAAACTATATGATGCTGCACCATCAAAATATGTTGAGGCATCTTTTAAAAACGCTAAGGCTGGTTTTATTTGTGGTATTATAGGTTTATCATTCAGTGCACTTTATTTAATTTATTATATAATATTTGTATTGATGGTAACTGCTGCTGTTAGTGCAGGTGGAGCTGAATTCCAAGATGCAATGAGAGAAGCAATGCAAAATCAATAACAATCCTTGTTAGATTGTCATTTTAAACAATTATTAGGCAGAGAATGCCCGGGGTGCGGAGCACAACGGGCATTTTTGCTTTTAACAGAGGGAAAAGTTTCTGATAGCTTTTTTATGTTTCCTGCCCTCTTTCCACTATTAGCTGTAATTATTTTTACTATTCTCCATCTTACCTTTAACTTTAAGCATGGAGCAAAAATCATTGTATGGCTTTTTAGTCTTAGTGTTGGCACCATGCTAGTAAATTACATAATAAAACAGCTCTAATTTTTTATGACTAAATTCTTAAGTTTCCTCTATATTGTTTGCCTCATACTAGTATCCTGTAGTAAGCCACAAAAAAAGTATTTAACAATATCTGGAGAAGCTCAAGGAAGCACGTTTAAAATAACGTATGATGATTCATTAAAGAGAGATTTTTCGGATTCAATCTTAACGATACTGCAAAATTTCGACAACGAATTATCAACCTACAAACCAGATTCATGGATTTCGTTATTTAATAAAAAAAATTATACCAATTTTTCTCAAACACAATATGTAGAACCTTGTTTAACTCGTGCGTTGTATTGGAAATCCCTTTCGAAAGGACTTTTTGACCCTACAGCTACAATGCTTACTGAGCATGATTCCACTTCTGGGGTATCTCTTGATTCTTTATTAAACAAAGAGCGAACTTACCGAGTGATCCAAGAGAAAAAACAAGTTATCAAAAGTGATTCTTCTATTAAAATTAATATGAATGCGATTGCTCAAGGTTACTCCGTTGATATTCTTTGTGAGTTTTTAGACCGAAAGAACATCCAAAACTATTTTGTCGAAATTGGTGGTGAACTAAGAGTAAAAGGAAAAAACAGTAAAAATCAACCTTGGCGAATTGGTATCGAGAGCCCTGAGTCAACCATTGAGAACAGAGACTTTCAACATATTGTTGAGTTATCAAATAAAAGCATGGCTACTTCTGGTAGTTACCGAAAGTTTATTGAAAAAGAAGGCAAAAAATATTCCCATGCTATCAATCCTAGAACAGGAAAAGGCGTAACCCACCAATTATTAAGCGTTACCATTCTTGATGAAACTTGCATAGATGCTGACGCTTTAGCTACTACACTTTTAGTAATGGGCTACGAGCAGTCGATTGATTTTTTAACACACTCTCCCCTGTTAAAAAATGCTTCTGTCATGTTTATTGTTGAAGAAAACGACTCTTACCAAATTTATTACCACGGAGGCTTTAAAAAGTATCTTATCCAATAAAAGTTTTTACTTTTACAAAGCATTTCACATTTGCATGAATGCATGTATAAAGTGATATAAAAGTAGCTTATAATGAAATGGGACATTAAAGTATTCATCATTTTCATCTTAACTGTGCTTGGGTTTGGCGGTAGCTTTATACTCACACATGGTAAATTTGCTTTTCCCTTAAACTATGTTGATTTAGGCATAGGAGTACTTTCTATTTTCTTTTTATTTACTACTCCTGTGTCGCAATACAGCCCGTTATTAGCTGCATTTGGTGGCAGTTTAATTTATTTACTCTTTGGTTATGAAGGTTATGCTGATACAATACCTGGTGAATTTCGGTTGGTAAGAAATTTTACTGTTTTAGCCTTTGCTATCTTTCTTATAATTCGCGTGTTTAGAAAGAAAAACACTGATTATAGAGGTGTTTTCTTGTTTTTTGGTTTGTTAGTATTAATGCAAATGATCTTTAATGGCGTTAATTTTTCTGTGGATACCATTGATATTATCGATTTTATAAAACTAATTATAGCTTTTATTCTTTGTTTAATTGTATTTAAAGGAACTAGAGATGGAAAAGAATTGAAATTGGGCATCAAGCGTTTTTTTATCGTATTAGCTCTTTATCTATTTAGAAGTATCTTTTTTATTCTCGACAAAAACGACTGGGTATAACTATGAGTAAAGGACAAATAAAAATTTTAATTATTATCATTGAGGCATTGTTAGTATCTGGAAGTGTATTTTCTATTTATTATTTTGATACACAAAAAGTTATTAAGCACCATGCCGTTAAAGCTCTTTTATCATTTGTTTTTTATGTTATTTCTATTGATTTAATTAGACGAGTAATCAATTACATTTATAAAACACGTAGATCTATTCCATACTACAAAAATGACAACTTTAATTACGGAATAAATAACATAAGTAGGTTTATCATTTTTTTAGGATTGATTGCTACTATCTTTGGATTATTTGGCATTGATTTAAAATCGTTACTCACTTCGTTAAGTATTGTTGCTGCTGCTATAGCCATCATAACAAAAGATTATATTACTGATTTCATGATTGGTTTGTATTTCAGCTTCTCAAAAGAGTTTGAAATCAATGATTATGTACAATTTGGCACTCAAAAAGGAAAAGTACATGAAATATCTATGCTCAAAATTAAACTTTTGAATGATGATGATGATTTAGTGATTATTCCTAATTCAAAAATTTATGGGAATGATATTATTAACTACACAAAAAAGGATATCCGCTCATTAAGTATAGACTTTCAGATTGATATACAATCTGTACAAAGTATTGAAGCGCTTGAAAATGACTTGATATCCGCTCTTAGTGATTTTGACGAATATTTAGAGCGAGAATCTTTTAACCTAAAGATTGTAGAACTTAAAAAGGACTATATCGACATAAAGTTTCAATATATCTTGAAAAAATTTGATCGCGAATTACAAAGTAAAATCCGTAGAAAAACAGTACGAAGAGTGTTTAATTTTCTTTCAGAAAAAGCGATTCAGCAGCCTAAATGATGAGAAGTTCAAGAATTGAGGTAGCTATCGTTATTACTGGAGTCTTTACTTTTATACTTTTTCAGTATGCTTTTGGGTTTAGTTTTCTAGAATTAATCCAACAAACTTTACTATCCAACTTTCAATATTTTTTTCCAATATCTTACAATATTTTAGATAAAATATTTATTTCTCTAATTCCTGTATTTGGACTTATTTATTATAATGGAAGGAAGAATAAAAGACTTTCTTATTTAATCAGCGATATTCTGGTTATAGTTGCCTTTATTTTTATTTTTTTAATAATATCACTATACCTGCTTACACTAATAGATGTTCATGATTCTCCGTGGATACCTGAATATATTATAGGACTTCCTTTTCGAGGATACTACACTATTTTTCTTTTTCTAGGGGCTATGACACCTGTAATACTATCAAGAGCTTTTAAAAACAAGACTATATAGTAGAAATAACTACCAGTCCTTACTTGTACGGTAAACAGTACCTTTAAAAAAGGCTACCAATTCCCAGTTTTGGTTAAATAGTTTAATTTGATAAATACCAGTTTTACTTGTTAAACTTATTTCTTCTACTTGTGTGGTAACGGTATCTCCTTTTTTCAATGGCTTAGTATGAGAAATAGATGTTTCTAACGACAAGGATTGTTTCCCATGGCTGTTAGAAGAAAAAGCCAAAGCACTATCTGCCAAAGCATAAGCAATACCACCATGTGCAATACCAAAGCCATTCAACATTTCCTCTCTAATGGTGAGAGATAAGTTAACTTTTCCTTGCTTTTCTTCCATTCGTTCGATCCCTAACCAACGACTAAAAGGATCATTGATGAACATTTGATCTACTATTTCTGACGTGTTACTCATCTGCTTTAATACTATTAATATCGTCTAAATACTTCTTTAATTGATCCCTTCTTTTGGTATATTTTTTGGCTCCATCAAGCTTAACAGCCTCTTCATAATCAGCCAAAGCATTTTTTAAATCTCCTATATCGTAGTATGCCTCTCCTCTTTTAGCATAAGTATCAGCTTGAGCAGGTGTTAAATCAATAACTTTAGATAAAATTTGAATTTCTTTACGGATAGACTCAAATCTAACGGCTAACGGGTCTTTTTTTTTTACAAGATCCATTTCTTCGATCAAGTGACTAGCTCCTGCGTATTTATCTATCACAAAGAGCACGTAGCGAATATCCACAGTAATGTTTCGACATAGGCGATCACTAAACATAACATCACTCATAGTACTTTCCCAACTTCGATCAAAATTAATTCCTATTAATTCTCCTTTTCCATTGATAACAGGACTTCCAGAGTTACCTCCAGTTGTATGATTGGATCCTGTGAAACAAACGATCAAATCATTTCCTTCTCCATATTGCCCATAATCTTTGTTTTTTATAAGCGTTCGTAGCTTTTCAGGCACATCAAACTCTCTATCATCAGGGATATACTTTTCCATGATTCCATTAGCTGTTGTAAATGCTTCGTAATGCATTCCATCTCTTGGGGATGAACCTTTTACTTGCCCATAAGCAACTCTTAGGGTACTATTAGCATCGTACCATTGTTTTTCATTTGGAAAAGCTTCATAAATAGCTCCAACGTACTGATTCATTAGATAACTTTCTTCTCCTCTATAATTTCTTAATTCTGGAATGATTTCATCATAACACATCTGATTTATTCCTTTAAAAAGGTTGTAAATGGGATCTTTCTCGATACATTTTAATAATTTTTTATCTGAACGCTTTAAAAGCTTATCATGCTTAGAAACATGAACAATATAAGATTCATCAAACCATTTGTTTGCAAGCTCTCTAAACTCTTTTTTATAATTTTCTTTTGACTTTAGCCAATCTGGATGGAAGGCGGCATCTAAATCTTGAACTACCGCATCAAATGTGTTAATGAATATGTTTTTATAATACTCAAAATAAGTACCTGATTCCATTTCACTAATCACAGCTAATCCTTTGATAGCTTCTTCTACTTTTTGTCTGTCCCATTTCCCCGAATCTTTATAATTTTCAACTTGCTCCATTAGAGGTTCTACTTTTGAAATATAGGTAGGTCCCGAATAAAACAATTCAATGTAATAACTAAAGGCTTCTTCTGTTTTTTCATTTTTCTCATAAAGAACTTTAAATTGACTAAGTAAAGATCCATACTTTTCTTTTAAGTCTTTGTTAGACTCTAACTTTGCTTGAAGCTCCTTTTCAAACGTTTTCTTTTTTTCAATAGCATTTTCACGAATCAGCCCAAAATTTTCTCCTAGAAACTTCTTCCAGTAGTTACTTACTCTCGCTTGAAATGCAGCCAATCTTATCTTTTTGGCAGCACTTTCTAGCATAGTTGCATTGATAACATCTAGTGCTTTTTCTCTAATTTTTATTCTACCTGGATTGGTTACGTAAATCTTTTGTTGAACAGCATATGAGGTTAAGTGTTGCTCTGTGCTTCCTGGAAACCCATAAACCATTGAAAAATCCCCTTCCTTAACACCTTCAATAGAAATTGGAAAATGATGTACCGGCTTATATGGCTTATTCGTAGCTGCATAATCTGCTGGCTTATTTTGTTCATCTGCATAGATACGAAAAACTGAGAAATCACCTGTATGTCTTGGCCAAACCCAATTATCAGTATCAAATCCAAATTTACCAATAGCAGATGGTGGAGCTCCTACTAATCGAATATCTGTGAATCTCTCTGCTACAAAAGCAAAGTATTTTCTTCCATAATTAAAAGGTTTAATTGTTACAATTACATTTGCATCGCCTTTTAATTTTGCTTCAACCTCACTTATTTTAGCTTGTAATTGTGCATTGGTAGTCACTCCTTCCAAGACTTGCTCGGTAACGTCTTCAATTTTTCTAACAAAATCAACATACAACCCTTCACAGGCTATTTCTTCATCATGGTTCATCGCCCAAAAGCCATCTTTTAAATAGTCTTTATCTTCCGTGCTGTACTTCGCTATTTGTCCGTAACCACAATGGTGATTAGTAAACATTAACCCCTTAGATGAAACAACTTCTCCTGTACAGCCTCCGTTAAAATGAACAATAGCATCGTTTAAACTAGAGTTATTGGCACTGTAAAGATCTTCTGCTGAAATCATTAACCCTTTAGATTGCATATCAGCATAATTGTAGGCTTTAATAAGATTTGGAAGCCACATGCCTTCATCAGCTTGAAGGAATGAAAAGATGAAACAGCAAAAAATTAATAAAACGTGATTCAGTTTGTTCATATGTTGATGAAATATTAGTCTAACACAAATATATCATATCCTGCTGAATCAGTTATAAGCACTACCAAATTAAAGTGGATAAATAAGCAAAAAATTGACAATTGCTGTATATTCTTCTACCTTTAGTTACTCAAGTAAAAAGAAACTAATGTTGAAATTCGCCTTTTTTCTGGGGGTCATCTTTATCACGTTTAATTTATTGTGGAGCATATTCACTGGTTTATTACGTTTGTTTACAGGTGAAACAGGAACAACTGAAAAATATATTCTTCGTATAACTCAAGCTTATTTTTTAGCTTCAATGACCGCTTTAGCGACAATGAATTATGGGAAAACCCATGATGCTAGTGATGCTTTTTTAATCGGAACTGGTGTTGTAACCTTATTTTTATACTTGCTAAGTAAAATTGAACAGCGCAAAAAAATGATTCAATTTCGCGTTCAGTTTAATAAGGATAATATTCAGTTTAGTAAAAGTAGCTTAAAGTATGATTTGCTGATAGCTTGGTTAACTGTTATATTTTATGTTTCCAGCCTATTTTATCCACCTACAATAGAAAATGTGATGAATAATTGGTTCTATAAAACGATTCAAAACATTTACGAAACACCTATTATTGGTTGGATTATTGGATTTATAGGAATATTCTTTATTTTCAGCATCTTCTTGAAAGGTTTTGTAGCTCTTCAGTTGATTATACAACAGCTCAGTAGAGGATTTAAAAAAGATGATGATGATTTTGTTGACTACGAAGAAGTAGTTGATGATACACATAAATACATTGATAATCAATAATGCACCAAAATAAAACGTACGTAGCTAAAACCATGTTTGGTTTAGAGCGTTTAGTTGAAGATGAACTAAAAAGCTTAGGAGTAACAAAAACAAAAGTTTTAAGAAGAGCCGTTGAATTTCACGCTACAAAAAAACAACTATACCAAGCAAACTATCTATTAAGGTGTGCTATTAATATTTTAGAACCTATCCATTCGTTTGAGGCTTTTTCTGAAGATGAATTTTACAAAAAAGTAAAATCGTTTCCATGGTTTCGAATAATGAAAGTTTCTGATACGTTTGCAATTACTAAATCTGTGCAATCATCCACTTTTACGCATTCCCATTATATAACTTTAAAAATGAAGGATGCTATTGTAGATCGCTTTCAAGAAGAAAGAGGCAAGAGACCTAGCATTGACACCAAATCTCCATCTGTTAAATTTAACTTGAGAATTAATAACAACAGATGCTATATATCCATTGATACTTCTGGTGATCCACTTTTTAAACGCGGCTATCGAGAATATACGAACGAAGCTCCTTTAAATGAAATTTTAGCCGCTAGTTTAGTTAAAATGACTGCTCCATCTAGCAATGATGGAATAATGGATATTACCTGTGGCTCAGGAACTATTCCTATTGAAGCTGGTTTTCAACAAAGCAATATTCCTAGTGGATACTGCCGTAAGCATTTTGGCTTTATGACAACCAAGGGCTTTGATAAAGCACTTTGGGAAGAAGTAAAAAAAGAAGCTGATAGCAAGATTTTATTATCAGCCAATAAAATTTATGGTACTGATATTGATGCTCGATTCATCCGATTAGCCCGTAAAAATGCCGATCAAGCAGCTTCATTAAAAAAACTTCTACGGTTTAGTGTTGATGATGCGACAATATTAAAAAAACCAATGGGTGTAAGTGTTGTTATTATTAACCCTCCCTATGGAGAGCGCTTACTTGATCAAGAAGACACGATAAAGCTTTATAAAAATATTAATAAGAATCTTCAAGATAATTTTAAAGGGTGTAAAGTAGGAGTTTTAAGCTCAAATTTAACCGCTTTAGAAGAATTTACCATTGACCAAATCAACGAGTTTGACATTAAGAATGGCGATTTAGACTGTAAGTTTAGATTGTACGAGGTATAGTTTACCTTTTTAACCTCAAATAGTTTCCATAAAAAAAGCCCAGATAAAAATCTGAGCTTTCAAGAATAAATATTTGGAGATATTATTCCATAGTTTCTTCTTCCATTACTTCCATCCCTTCTTTAACTTCGCTTTCAAGATCATCTCCAGCACCAGCATCTAAGCTATCAAGCATTTCGTTACCACCATTTTTCATTTGGTCAGCCATTTCTTTCATAGCTTTAAACATATCTTTTGTTTGCTTTACTTCTTCAGCTGTAATCTTCTTTCCTTTCATTCCTGCTACAACCCACTTACCTTCTTCTTTTTCTAAATATAATTCTTCAGCTCCTTCTCCTCCTTCAGCAGTTTTACAGTTACATTTAGCTGTATTTTCTTTTGTTTCACAAGATACTTCTGTAAATAATTCAACTGGCTTTTTCATTGCCTCTTCATCCTTAGTCATTTCTTGCATAAATGACATTAGGTCGTACATTTCTGCAGATGCTACATCTTTAAAATCAGAAGCATCATTTTCTTCTACCATTTTTTTTGTTGCCTCAGCAAACTTCATAGCTACTTCTTCTGGTGTTTGTGTTTTTTCACCACCACAAGACACTAATGCTACCGCTGATAATCCAACGAATAATTGTTTAATTTTCATTTTTTTTACTTTTTAGGTTAATAATTTGGGCGAAAGGTAAGTATAATAACCAATAAAGTAAAAGGTTTAACAAAAAAAGGTGGCAAAAGCCTCCCTCAACAAATTATCCAAGTCTTAACCATTGAAAAATCATAAGCAAACTCTTTAATAATCAAGTTATAAAATCTAAAATAACAATAGGATTTTTTTACTTGTTCATCTTCACAAATTTGCTCACTAGGTCTAATCTATTATAACTATAACATACTACAATAGACAATTACGGAATGGTCAACTTGAATTCACTAAAGGATGTAAATCAAAGATTATCGGTTTGCAGGCATTTTTAAGGAACTGAACTTTTTATTACCAAATAGAAAAGCTTGCCAGACTATGCTTTTCTTATATACACATGAAATATTTTTTTGAGCATCTTTTTGTATCTCTCTTCTCTTCTCTTTTAGTTCTGGTTTTGCTTTAAAAAAATGAACTTGGGCTCTTATTACTTCTCTACCAGATTTGAAATCTAATTTTAAAACAAACATTGCTAAAGCAATGTAATCCAAGATAAATCGATAAAATATCTTGAAAAAGAGAAATGAACCTGTGTAGTTCTTATAGACCGTAAATAAGCTATTTCTAAAGTTTAAATAAACTTTTCTTGGACTCATGTAGCTCAAAGTTCCACCTCCTAGGTGATATACTACAGAAGAAGGTTCACAATAAAACGAATAGCCTTTTAATTTTGCTCGCCAGCATAAATCAATTTCTTCCATATGAGCAAAATATGATTCATCAAAGCCTCCTAATTGATGAAAAACATCACTGCGAATAAACATACATGCTCCAGTTGCCCAAAATATTTCTTCTCTACTATCATACTGCCCCTGATCTTCTTCAACCTCAGAAAAAATACGTCCCCTACAAAAAGGATATCCATTATGATCTATAAAACCTCCGCTTGCTCCTGCATGCTCGAAGTGGTCTCTCTTTTTGTCTGCTAAAATTTTAGGTTGTGCCCCTGCTATTTTTTCATTACTATCTAATAAATCTACTATTGGAGTTATCCAGTTATCCGTTACTTCAACATCCGAATTTAAAAGCACATAATATTGGTATTGATTTTCAATGTGCTTTAACCCATCATTATAACCTTTAGCAAAACCACCATTTTGATTGTTTACTATTACACGAACATTAGGGTAATGCTCATTTAGGAATGAAACAGAATTATCTGTTGAGTCGTTATCAATTACAATAATATCATATTGTCCAGAATATTTTTTTACTGAAGGTAGGTAATGAGCTAAATGCTCTTCTCCATTCCAATTTAATATGACAACAGCTAATTTCTTCAACTAAGTATTGGGTGTTAAGGTTCAAATATAACTAATCAGAGTATAATTTCATGTGAAATCATTTTTGCATACTTAAAATTATAGTGTCAAATAGAAAATGTAGGATAAAAACATCTACTTTCGTAATTGAAAAGCCAATTAAAATAACATGTAGCAGTGAAGCATTTATTCTTTCTATTCTTCGTTACAGTTCTTTCAGTAACCCTATCCGCTCAAGGAAAAATTTTTGAATATGGTGTAGCCTCAGGTGATCCTCAACAAAATAGTGTTGTTCTATGGACAAAGGTTAGTCCTAAAAAAAAGGTTGAAAAAACAACTGTAAAGTGGAAAGTTAGCACAGACAGGAAAATGTCAAATATTATTGCTGAAGGAATTGACACTTCGTATAAAAGTGATGACTTTACATTATCTACATTAGCCAAAAATCTTCCAGCAGACACATGGCTATACTACCAATTTGAGTCATTCAACGAGTTATCAGATGTTGGTAGAACTAAAACCGCTCCACTGGATAATAGCAAGCCCGTACACTTTGCTGTAGTCTCATGTTCTAGATTTGAACACGGCTATTATAATGTTTATAAAGAAATCGTTGATAATAATAGCGTAGAAGCTGTTTTACATTTAGGAGACTATATCTATGAGTATTCGTCCAGCTATGACGGTGAGTTTGCTGAAGGCAGATATACAAGACCAGAAAAAGAAGTAATTTCTTTAACAGATTACCGTACAAGATATGCTCACTACAGAAAAGACTCAAACCTTAGAAAGTTACATCAAAATTTTCCTACGCTACACATTTGGGATGATCATGAAGTTGCTAATAATTCTTGCACAAACAGTGCCTTAAATCATGATCCAGATGTTGAAGGAGACTATATTGATAGAATTAACGCAGCAAAAAAAGCTTTTTTTGAGTGGCTTCCTGTTATGAGTAATGAAGACTGCTCTATTTACCGGAAAATCAACTATGGTAAAGACATCAATTTAATATTTCTTGATACAAGACTAGAGGAAAGAGATGAACCTTCCAGTAGAAAAAAGAAGTTTGTAAGTGATACTAGCAGAAGAATGATTGGTGACAAACAGTTTTCATGGCTAACAAAGCAATTATCAACCGATACAAACACATGGAATATTTTAGCACAGCAAGTTATATTTTCTCCATTAAAGTTTATGTGGGTAACCGCTAACCCAGATCAGTGGGACGGGTATTTGTATGAAAGAAATAGAATTTGTGATTATATCTCTCAAAATGATATTAGAAATCTAGTTGTTCTAACCGGTGATGCTCATTCTTCATGGGCAAATGATATCCCTATGAAAGGTTACCGCAAACGATCTGGAAAAAATAGTTTAGGAGTAGAATTTGTTACACCTAGCGTAACTTCTGATCGAGCAATACCGAAATACATCTTTTCAGGTGGTGTGAGGCTTTTTAATAAACATATCAAATACTTAGACTTAAATATTAGGGGTTATATCCATTTAACTATTAAAGAAGATGAGATGGTAAATCAATTTAAATATGTGAATACCGTTAAAAAACCTAGTTACGAAGCCTTTGACGGACCAACATTTAATGTCAAAAAAGGAGAAAGACATTTAAATAAAGTAAAAGAGTACACAACTCCAAAAGGAAATAATCCTCAACTTATAAAATAAGTTAGCTGAATTGTATCTTAGCTAGGTGCTTGTAGGTTCCATCAGGAACTACCATAAGTTCTTCATGGGTGCCTTGTTCAACCAATTCACCTTTTTCAAAAACAAATATTTTATCACAGTTTTTTATTGTAGATAGGCGGTGAGCAATTACAAAAGATGTTCTGTTTTCCATTAATTTATCAAGTGCATCTTGGACTAATCGTTCTGATTCAGAATCTAATGAGCTTGTAGCTTCATCTAAAACTAAAATAGTTGGGTTTTTAAGAATAGCTCTAGCAATAGCTATACGCTGTCTTTGTCCGCCTGATAATTTTATACCTCTATCACCTACAATTGTATCATAACCATCAGGAAAGGACATGATAAAATTATGTGCATTTGCTTTTTCTGCAGCTTCTATGATAGCTGATTCATCTGCATCAACGTCTCCATAGAGTATATTTTCTTTAATTGTACCGTTAAATAATATGACATCTTGTGGTACGATAGTCATTTCATTTCTGATAGCAGTTAAGGAGTAATCACTTGCTTTTTTATTATCAAAAAGAATGTTACCACTTAGTGGCTCATAAAAACGAAGTAATAATGATGAAATAGTTGTTTTACCAGCACCAGAGGCACCTACTAAGGCTACTTTTTGTCCTGCTTGAACTTCAAAAGATAAATTTTTAAGTACAGTTATTTCTGGTCTAGATTCATAAGCAAATGATACATTTTCAAATGATACATTCCCATTTAAATCCAATACTTCGAGTTTTTTCTCCAATTGAATTTGTTCAATCTCTCCTCCTAAAATCTCCATTAATCTCTCAGTTGCCCCCAAAGCCTTTTTAATTGAAGCATAGGCATTAGGCAAACTACCTAACGAAGACCCTATGAATATGGTAAAAAATATAAATTGATAAAACTCTTCTTTACTTAACGTTCCATTGTCCACGAACAACATACCTTGCCAAATAATAAAAACAATGGTTGAAAACATGGAAACAATAATAAATGAGATAAATGCTGCTCTCCAAACTACTGCTTTTAACGTAAGGTTTTTAATTTTTTCTGCAGACCTTCCATAACGAGCAATTTCGTACAACTCATTGGTAAATGATTTAACATTAACGATACCGCTTAAGGCTTCAGTTAAAATAGAATTTGATTCAGCTGCTGCATCTTGAGATTTTTTAGACAATCGCTTAATAAAACCTCCAAAAAAAATAGCTCCAAAAGTAACTAATGGAACAACTGCCAGCATAATTAAACTCAGTTTTGGAGTAAATAGAAATAAAGCTATTGTACTAACTAGAACTACAATGGTTTGTCTTACAAATTCCGCAATAGTAGAGTTCATTGTGTCTTGCAACAAGTTGATATCTGTAGCTATTCTACTGGACAATTCCCCTACTTTACTTTTATTATAAAAATTCATTGGAGAAACTACTAAATGCCTAAAAGCTGCTTTTCGAAGGTCGTTTAGGGTGTTTTCCGTAACAACACCAAATAAATAAACCCTAAAAAAGGAAAATATAGCTTGTACAATAAATACAGCGATTAATGCAATTACAATGTTAAACTTATCACTAAAAAGGTCTCCGAAGGTACTATCTGATATAATATTATTAGTTTCTTCTTTACCTAGAAGCTTTCCCATTAAATAGGGGAAAATCATAGCTATTCCAGCACCTAGTACTAGAAATACAAACCCCACCATAAAAGTTAAACGGTATGGCTTTATGAACGATAGAAAATTTTTTGGAATCACAGGGTAAAAATAAGCATTGAAAGTGCTTTAACCAACAGTTAGAGGTTATTTTAAGCGAGTAAAAAATAAGAACCTTATATATGCTTTCATGGTCCTATATACTTTCATTTTTGATTTACCTTTTCTATTCTCTGATTTTAGCATCATTGGAACCTCAATAACTGTAGCATCTGTTTTTATTCCCTTCAATAGAATTTCTAACATACATACAAAGCCAGCTTCATTGATAATCGTAGAATATTGGGTTTTAATTTTTTTAATTGAACGAATAGAATAGGCACGATAAAACGAACTTAGTGTTAACACCTTAACATCGTACATAAATCTGAACATAAAGTTGGCTCCAAAAGAGAGAAATTTTCTAAAGAAAGAAGTTTTACCAAAACCACCACCTTGCGCATAAACAGATGCTAAAACAAAGTCAAACCCTCTTTCACCAAGCATCACCATTGTAGGTAAAATGTTTAAATCAGATGTGTTATCTGCCTCAAGGGTAACCACCTTATCTTTATCTGATTTCGAATGATTTAAAATCCATTCAAAACCTTTGTTAAATGAATCTCCCGGACCTTTGTTTTCAAGTTTGGAAATAACTTCTAAGTGTTGCTCTTGAAAATGTTTTTTGATAGTGCCAATCGTATTATCAGATGAGTTATCATCAACAAAAACAAAAAACTTCTCTTCATCCAACGAAACAGCTAAGAGATTTTTAGCTAATTCAGGAATATTTGCTTCCTCATTATATGTTGGAATTAAAAAGTAAATCATTTATAACTAACCTATTAATTTAAGTTGCCAATCAATAGTTCGTTTTAAACCATCTGTGAGATTATATTGTGGCTTATATCCTAATTCTCTTTTAATCTTACTGATATCAGGAACTCTTCGAATCACATCCTCATATTTACCAAAAGTCTCGTAAGGAATAAATTCTAGCTTAGGTTCTTCTTCGTTTCTTACTAAGAACCAAATTTTCTTAGCTAAATCCAATATTGTAACCTCTTCATCAGGCTCTGAGGCTATATTATAAACTTGATTTACTGCCCGTTCTTTTTCTATACACAATACCAGAGCTTGTACTGTATCTTGAACATAAGTAAATGTACGTGTTTGTTTTCCATCACCATGGATAGAAATAGCTTCATTATTATATGCTTTAGTAATAAAACCTGACTGTGGACCTCCCCACCAAGTTAAATTTTGATTTTCACCATACGAGCCAAAAAATCGAACAATGGTGTAGGGTAAATCATATTCTTCATGGTTTGCAATAATTAAATGCTCCGAATATATCTTTGAAGTGGCATATGCCCACCTTTTTACATCTGTAGGTCCTAGAACTAAATTAGACTCCTCGTGAAAGGGAACTTGTGGGTTTTTACCATATACATCAGAAGTAGACGAAAACAATACTCTTATTTTATCCTGCTTACATTTTTGAATCACATTTTTCAACATGATATTATTTTCTTCTAATGTTCTTAATGAATTAGAATACCTAGGTATTTTTTGAGAAGCCAAATGTACAATCAAATCAACTTTAATGTCTTTTAACAACATTGGGTTACAAACATCTCCATTAATAAATTCAAAATTTTCTACAGTTTTAAATTTTTCAATGTTTCTTCTCTCCCCATAGCTAAGGTTGTCAATCCCTACAATTTTATGACCAAGTTCAAGCAGTCGCTCAGCTAAATTAGAACCAACGAAACCTGCAACCCCAGTAATTAATATTTTCATTCAATGATTTTTATTAATATTGTACCTATTGTTCAAATATTTGAAGCCCGAAGATACATGATGCAATTAATAAAAAAAAATTGGCTTTTAGTTGTAATACTTGCCGCAGCTTTTTTCCTTAGAGTTTATCAATTAGGACATCTTTCCATTTGGGTAGATGAATACATCCATGCTTTACGCGCAAAAAATATGGTTACAGGTGCTCCTTCTATTGGCTTTGAAAACAATGGAATCTTATTAACTTATAGTATATATCCTTTTTTTAAAATTTTTGGCACTTCTGATTTTTGGGCAAGATTTCCTAGTGTATTATATGCTGTTGGCAGTATTTTCATGCTTTTTTTAGTTACAAAACGCCTATTCAATGTTAAAATAGCTTACATAAGCATAGTGCTTTTAACTTTTTCTCAATACCACATTTTTTGGTCTAGAATTGCCAGAAACTACTCTATCTTTTTATTTACTTTTCTTGTTGCAGTATACTTATTTTTAAAGTTCTTTGAACACCGTGAACAGCTCAAAGGCTTTTTTAAAAAAATTGATATCTCTGGAAAATATTTTTTATTCTTCTTATTAGCTGTAGGTATATCCTTTCTAACTCATCCACTTACCTTCTTTATTGCTTTTGGAGCTGGTGCGTATTGTTTAATCGTATTTACACTAAATTTATTCAAAAAAAAAGAGCGCTCATTCTTGAATAAGTACGCAGTTATAGCCTATATATTCACAATTGGTTTATTCTTTATTTTTTCTCCCTCACTTGCTGCTGCAATGAAATCTTTTTTAACCAATTTCCTTCCTGAAAGATCTGCAGAATGGGTAGTGCCAAAATGGGATCGCTTGGAAACACTTTTTGAAACGAAGAAAAACGAAACATTTAATATGTACCTAAGCATAATAAAAAGTGATTATTCTAAACTATTCTTTCTTGGGTTTCCTGGTTTGATTTTATCATACTTTTTAAACAAAAAAAGTGGAGCTTTTATCATGGGAATGTTTGTAGTCCCTTTTCTGCTAATGTCGTACATATACCGAGAACCTGCTTTGCCAAGATATTTATTATACATATACCCTTTCTTTTTAGTTAGCATAGCCGTTACTATTTATTTTGTAGTAGATAAAATAATTGGCAGGTATATCTCACAAAAATTAGTCAATAATAAAGTCATTAAGTTGGCAGGTATAGTTTGTTTAGTCCTTTTATCCCCTGTTAAAGAAGCTTGGAACATGGTTAGCACAGAAAAGCATGGTAGAGTAATATCTAAAACTATGTCGCACTGGTATTTTACTAATTGGAAAGAAGCTGCAGTAAAAATAAGTGAAACCTCCAAACCAACTGATAAAATAATTACAACTGGGGTCAACAGTTTAAAATACTATACAAACATCGTTGATTGCTATCATTACAGACAAAGAGTTTATGATACAAAACAACACAAGTATGTGCCACTTACTGTTGATAGCACAACAGTTTATCACGCTAACTCACTTCAAGGAATTCAAAGAATATTAGCTGATAATGATCGAGTATGGCTAGTTGTTGATTATTATTTTGATAATGTATTCTCTGATCCAGCAGCTAAAGCTTACCTAATTAAAATGATGGAGTATAAACCTGAGTATAGCAATAATGATATACGTGTATTCCTATACGATAAAAATAAACCAAAGAAAACATATAATTCTTTAGTTGAAATTGTTCATACTGGTAAAAGAAGATCACTAGAATACTTCATGAATGTAAATCAAATTGGTTCCAATCCTCAATTAATAGTTGAGGCAGAAGGATTAAATTTCACTAATGAACTAAAAATAATGGTTAACAAACAATACTATGCTGTTCCTAATGCAGTAACAGGTAGTTTGTATCAGCAAACTAAAAACCCAGCACTAAGACAGGTATTTAGTATTAGTATACCAAAAGATAAATTAAAAGTTGGTAGAAATTCCATAATTTTCGAGTACATTGACAAAGTAGCCAATGAAAAGATTGATGGAGTAACCATTTATAACATCCAATTAAGGCCTTAAAAATATTTTTTTATTCCAATTGTTTACATATCTTTGCATCCCAACATCGACATGTTGATTTTAGAAGATAGATAGATAAAAATTTTACACGATGAAAAGAACATTTCAACCATCTAATAGAAAAAGAAGAAACAAACACGGTTTCAGAGAAAGAATGGCAAGTAAGAACGGAAGAAAAGTTCTTGCAAGAAGAAGAAAGAAAGGAAGAAAAAAACTAACTGTTTCGTGTGAAACTAAACACAAGAGATAATCGTTAATAACTTTTTAAAAGGACAACCAATTGGTTGTCCTTTTTTTTAACCCAATTTTTTATTTTCATTCAATTTTTATAACATTTCATGGCTAGAGATAAAAGCATCCGTTCGATTTTAATTATTGGTAGTGGACCTATAGTAATTGGTCAAGCCTGTGAGTTTGATTATTCAGGCTCGCAAGCATCTCGTTCACTTCGTGAAGAAGGCATAGAAGTAACGCTGATTAACTCCAATCCAGCTACTATCATGACTGATCCTGTGGTTGCTGATAATGTTTATTTACGTCCCCTTGAGCCAGAATCGATTGAAGAAATTCTTGAAAAACATAACATCGATGCCGTTTTACCTACTATGGGAGGGCAAACAGCACTAAATCTTTGTATTAAATGTCAAGAACTTGGAATTTGGGAAGAATATGGTGTTAGAATCATCGGTGTAGATATTGATGCTATTGAAATCACAGAAAACCGTGAAGCTTTTAGAGCTCTAATGGATGAAATCGGAATTGGCTCTGCTCCTTCTGATACAGCTCGTTCATTTTTAGAAGGTAAAGAAATTGCTCAAAAACTTGGTTTTCCTCTAGTAATTCGTCCCTCTTATACTTTAGGTGGTTCTGGTGCATCTTTTGTACACGAACCAGAAAATTTTGATGAACTCTTAAATCGTGGACTACATGCTTCTCCTATTCATGAAGTAATGATTGATAAAGCTGTTCTTGGTTGGAAAGAGTATGAATTAGAGCTTTTGCGTGATAAAAATGATAATATCATCATTATCTGTTCTATTGAGAATTTTGATCCAATGGGAATCCATACAGGGGATTCTATAACAGTTGCTCCTGCTATGACACTCTCTGATACAACCTATCAAAAAATGAGAGATATGGCCATCAAAATGATGCGCTCCATCGGAACTTTTGCTGGTGGATGTAATGTTCAATTTGCAGTAAGCCCAGACGAAAATGAAGATATCATTGCCATTGAGATTAACCCTCGTGTTTCGCGATCATCTGCTCTAGCCTCTAAGGCAACTGGTTACCCAATCGCTAAAATAGCCGCTAAACTAGCTATTGGTTATACGCTAGATGAACTAGATAACCAAATTACTAAAACAACTTCTGCCTATTTTGAGCCAACATTAGATTACGTTATCGTAAAAATTCCACGTTGGAACTTTGATAAATTCAAAGGATCTGATAGACAACTTGGGTTACAAATGAAATCCGTTGGAGAAGTTATGGGTATTGGACGATCGTTCCAAGAAGCTATACAAAAAGCATGTCAATCACTTGAAATTAATCGTAACGGATTAGGAGCTGATGGAAAAGAGAGTAGAAATCAAGAAGAAATTCTATACAACTTAGAACACCCTAGCTGGAATCGTTTATTTAATATTTATGATGCTATTAAACTTGGAATTCCTTTTAAAACAATTAAAGAGAAAACAAAGATTGACGATTGGTTCTTAAGACAAATAGAAGACTTAATAAAAACAGAGCGTCAAATAGAAAAATATAATCTTGAAAATATTCCAAAAGAGCTTTTACTAGAAGCTAAGCAAAAAGGATATGCTGATAGACAGATTGCTCATCTACTTAGATGTTGGGAAAGTGAAGTGTTTAATAAGAGACAGGAGTTGGGTATTAATCGAGTGTATAAACTAGTTGATACATGTGCCGCAGAATTTGAAGCACAAACTCCTTACTACTACTCTACTTTTGAAGAAGAGAATGAATCTGTTTCAAGCGATAAAAAGAAAATAATCGTTTTAGGATCAGGACCAAACCGAATTGGACAAGGAATAGAATTTGATTACTGCTGTGTTCATGGATTATACGCAGCAAAAGAAATGGGCTACGAGTCCATCATGATTAACTGTAATCCAGAAACTGTTTCTACTGATTTTGACACTGCTGACAAACTCTATTTTGAGCCTGTTTTCTGGGAACATATTTACGACATCATTCTTCATGAAAAACCAGAAGGTGTTATTGTACAATTAGGTGGACAAACAGCCTTAAAGCTTGCTGAAAAGCTTGAAAAATATGGAATTAAAATAATTGGATCGGGGTTTGATTCGCTTGACTTGGCTGAAGATAGAGGTAGATTCTCTAATAAATTAAAAGATTTAGGTATTCCTTATCCTGAGTTTGGAGTTGTTGAAAGTGCAGAACAGGCAATTGAGCTCAGCAAAAAACTTGGTTTTCCTTTATTAGTTCGTCCGTCATATGTTCTTGGTGGTCAAAAAATGAAAATCGTTATCAACGAGCAAGAATTAGAAACTCACGTAGTAAATATTCTTCGTGACATGCCCGATAATCAAATCCTATTAGATCACTTTTTAGGAGGAGCAATTGAAGCTGAAGTTGATGCTATTTGTGATGGTGATGAAGTACGTATCCTGGGGATTATGCAACATATTGAGCCTGCAGGAATACACTCTGGTGACAGTTATGCTGTTTTACCCCCATACAACCTTGGTGATTTAATTGTTGAGCAAATGGAGGAATACACCAAAAAAATTGCGTTAGCACTTAAAACTGTTGGGTTAATTAATATTCAATTTGCTATAAAAGATGACAATGTATACATCATTGAAGCAAACCCAAGAGCCTCAAGAACAGTTCCTTTTATTGCAAAATCGTACCAAGAGCCTTATATCAATCATGCAACTAAAGTAATGCTTGGAAAAAAACTAAAAGACATTCCTTCTAATCCTACTAAAGATGGTTATGCTATCAAAATTCCTGTGTTCTCGTTTGACAAGTTTCCTAACGTGAATAAAGAATTAGGTCCAGAAATGAAGTCTACCGGAGAAGCTATTTACTTTATTGATAGTTTAAAGGATAAGTTCTTTAGAAAAATCTATTCCGAAAGGAACATGTTCTTAAGTAGATAGTCAATTTAAAAACACTGTCACTTCGAGTGAATTTTTGAATAAAATTTGTATCGAGAAGTGGATAAAATCAGTTCTCGATACACCTCACATTTGTGAGGCACTCGAACAGACAAACTGTATTTTATATAAAAGAATAAATGACGTAAAAAATTCTTTTGTTTTATTTTAAACATAAAGTTAAAAAGAATATATTTGTCGCCCTTAACATTGAAATTTAAATGAAAGTATTAAAGTTTGGAGGTACCTCGTTAGGTTCTCCTGATCGTTTGAAAAGCATTGTAGATATTGTTCTTCAAGAAGAACGTGTACTCGTTGTGCTATCTGCTGTTTCAGGAACAACAAATAGTTTGGTTGAAATTGCAACCGCTCTACATAATGATGATAAAGACAGAGCAATTGACTCTATCAAAAAATTGCATAATCATTATGTGAAATATGTAGAAAACCTCTATGAAACAAAAGCTAAAAAAGAGGAAGCTCACAAATTAATTGACTCTCACATGGAGTTTATTATGAGCTTTACCAAAGATCTTTTTACTTCTCATGAAGAAAAGGCCATTCTTGCACAAGGCGAGTTAATGTCTACTGCCTTATTTCAATTCTATTTAGAAGAACGTGGACAAAACTCTGAGTTAATTTCTGCTCTTGACTTTATGCGTATTGATAAAGATCTAGAACCAGATTTATTTTATATTCAACATAACCTTGAGAGGGAATTGACTCCACTGAAAGAAAAGCAAGTAATTATCACACAAGGATATATTTGTAGAAATGCGTTTGGAGAAATCGATAACCTTAAACGTGGAGGAAGTGATTATACTGCTACTTTAGTAGGTGCAGCTATCGAGGCTGATGTTATCGAAATTTGGACTGATATTGATGGTATGCATAACAACGATCCTAGGGTAGTTGACAAAACATATTCAATAGAAAGACTTTCTTACAATGAGGCAGCTGAATTAGCTTACTTTGGAGCAAAAATACTTCACCCAGCAAGTGTTTACCCTGCGCAGCAAAAGAAGATTCCAATCAAGTTAAAAAACACACTTGATCCTCAAAAAGAAGGAACAACTATTGATGGAGATAATAGAGAGTTTAAGTTTACAGCTGTTGCTGCTAAAGATGACATTACTGTTATCAATATTAAATCTGGGCGAATGCTGTTGGCCTACGGTTTTTTAAGAAAAGTATTTGAAATTTTTGAGCGTTATCAAACACCAATTGATGTAATTACAACTTCTGAAGTTGCTGTATCAGTAACAATTGATGATCGTACCCATATCAATGAAATTTATGAGGAATTACGCTTACTAGGCGAAGTTCGTATCGAAAAAGAACTCTCAATCGTATGTGTAGTTGGTAATTTCCCAAGAAATGAAAGAGGTGATGGTCAAGTTCTTTTAGAAGCAATGAAAAATATTCCAATCCGTATGATGTCCTACGGAGGTAGTGAACACAACATTACATTTATTATTGAGTCTAAATACAAAACAGAGGCTTTAAAAGACTTAAACAAAGGTTTATTTGACTTATAAATCATTAGGATGAATATTGAGCAACTTAAAGAGAAGAAAACTCCCTTTTATCATTATGATCTACACTTATTAGATCAAACACTAGCTTTAGCAAAAGAAGAAAGCGAGCAATATGGTTACCACATTCATTATGCCTTAAAAGCAAATGTGAATGAAAAAGTTTTAGGTAAAATGAATGCTAGTGGTTTTGGAGCAGACTGTGTGAGTGGAAACGAAGTTTTAAAGGCCATTGAGAGTAATTTCTCAAAAGATCAAATAGTTTTTGCTGGTGTTGGAAAATCTGATGAAGAAATTAATTTAGCGCTCGATCACGATATTTTTTGCTTCAATTGTGAATCAATCCAAGAAATTGAAGTAATTGACCAATTAGCTAAAGCTAAAAATACAACCGCTCGTATTGCACTTAGAATAAACCCTAATGTTAATGCAAACACACATAAATACATCACTACAGGCTTGGAAGAAAACAAGTTTGGCATTAATATGTGGGAGCTAGATTTTATTGTTGAAAGATTACAAGAATTAACTAATATCGATTTAATTGGTATTCATTTTCATATTGGTTCACAAATTACTGATTTAACTCCTTTTAAAAACCTGTGTACGCGTGTAAACGAATTAAACACATGGTTTGATGAACGTAACATTCGCTTAAAGCATTTAAACCTAGGTGGTGGTTTAGGTATAGATTACGTGAACCCTCAAGATAATCCAATCCCTAACTTTAAAGATTACTTTGGTTTATTCAATCAATTTTTAAAACCATTTAAAGGGCAAGAAATTCATTTTGAACTTGGACGTTCGCTAGTTGGGAATTGTGGTTCTTTATATAGCAAAGTGCTTTATGTGAAAAAAGGAATAAAAACCAATTTTGCCATCATTGATGCTGGAATGACAGAACTCATTAGACCAGCGCTTTATCAAGCAGTTCATAAAATAGAAAACGTATCAAATACTGATACGTATACAGAGTATTACGATGTAGTTGGACCAATTTGTGAATCTTCGGATTGTTTTGGAAAAAAAATAAGCTTACCCATTACCCGAAGAGGCGACCTCATAAAAATCCACAGTGCTGGTGCCTATGGAGAAGTAATGATTTCTGCTTATAATCTAAGGGATAAACCCGGGGTTTATTATACGAATTGAGAGGGGGGTGGTCGGTTAACTGTTTAGTTTGTAGGTAAAACGTATAGTGTCTTGGATCTCGTAGGTACTATACACCATGTTATCTACTTTTTTATTATTCTTTTCAAATTTTTAATTCTGTTCTCCTCGAATTCAAATGCCAACGCATGCAAGAATTGAATCTCTTCTTTTGGTCTGCCATCTCTAAATTCTGTGCAGTTTTCAGAATATTCGTTAGTAATTATCAGCTTGTTTTCAGCCCAACTAAAATCAACGTTTGTCCGTTCGCATTTTGTGAAATCTGGTGCAAAATGGATTGAAATTGCATCAAGTATGGAAGAGCAAAACTTCTCTTTTTCTTTTCTGGTTTGAAAATTTACCTTATTAAGAGATTTAATGAAGTCCTCATTATATCCATCTCCATTTTTATTCCAAATAAAATCAGAAATCTTTCCATCTGTAAATCCCATCCATTCACAGCCATCAATGCTTAACTCCCAATGACAGCCATGTTTTCCTTTAAAAATTGTTATATCCGAGTTTTCTTGAATGATTTTAGGAGTTATATCAATTAAATATTTCTCATTTCCTTTTTTAAAGCTATCCACAATTAAAAAGGAAGATTTAAAATGATAACTACTTGGCTCATCTCTCGTAATTTCTTCGCTAAAAGTTATTCCTGAACCTAAAACGTAATAGTCATTTTCGTATTTAGAAAAAATAGCACGAAAGAAGTTTCCAACCTTTGTATCACCGTATACTTGAGTTGACTTACCTACAAGATCATTTACCATCTTTTCGTTTAGTTTTTCATCTTTAGCGACCTGTGTTTGGGAACATCCCAAAAGGTAAAAAAGAATAATTATGTAAACAGCATTTTTCATTTGTCAAATTGTAGATAACATCAATATAAACGTAACTATTACATTTATCCCAAATATAACAATTATCACTTTGTAGGTTTTAAAAAGCTATCATTCGAAGTTGAGAATTATCCAAAATAAATTAGGTGAAGTGCACATATTTTAGGTTGAAATACAAAAAATTCAACTAGTCAATACTTTTAATTAGTTTTGTTTTCCATTAAAAATAGTAAAATGCTCTCATCCATAGACACTAAACCTTCTGATGAATTTGATAAAAAATCTATCAAAAAAGAGAACAAAGAAATGCTCGACCAAATTATTGATCAGCAAAAACTCATGCAAGCCGAAGGTAAAAACAGTTTACTTATTATTCTACAAGGAATGGATGCCGCTGGTAAAAGTGGTGCTGCTCGAGTGCTAGCAGGTGTTAATCCAGCTGGAATTAAAGTAAAAAGCTTTAAAAAACCTACTGAAGAAGAGTTTGCTCATGATTTTTTATGGAGAATTCACAAACACGTTCCGAGGAAGGGTATGATTCAAATTTTTGATCGCTCACACTACGAGGATATTTTGGTCCCTAGTGTTATGGGGTATATTGAAGAAAATGTAATTAATGATCGCTATAACATTATAAATAACTTTGAGCAGTTACTAGAAACAAACGGTACCAGAATTTTAAAGTTTTACCTCCATGTATCAAAAGATACGCAAAAAGAAAGGCTAATGGAACGGGTAACCAATCCTGAAAAGCATTACAAACATAATGATGGTGATTGGGATACACGTGAACATTGGAATGATTACATGAGTGTTTATGAGACTATCTTTAAAAAGTGTAATCATGTTCCTTGGCAAATTATACCTTCCGACAAAAACTGGTACAAAGAACATTTAATTAGCAAAGCTATTTTAAAGGCTTTCGATGAAATGAATATGGAGTGGCCAAAACTAGAGAGCGAACGATTTAGCTAAAACTTATAATACAACCCAAAGTTTGAAGATAATTTAAGAGGCAAATCCAATTGAGCTTGATAGTCAAAATTTGAAAAGTTTTCTTTTTGTAAGCTAGTTGAGTAATCATCCTCTTTTTTGTCTGAAATTTTAAAGAACCAATGAAATTCTCCTGTAATTGTTAAGTATAGTTTGCTTGTTAACTTTACTCCTATTCCTCCATTTATACTTATTCCTATAAAATTTAACTTTCGGTAATAATTTCTGTAGTTAAGGGTGTCAAGTTGGTTGAGCTCATTTGTTTCATATAAATAATTTCCCCATGGTTGATTTTGAGAAAATCCAGAATCACTAACAGTAATTTGATAATTCCCAATTTCTTCTGTGTTCTTAATAATGGCTCTAGTTATCGATAAATCACTGCCGACTAACCAATTAATTTTCTTTTTTTCAAAAACCTTTTCATAACCTATAGTGATGGATGATAATTTAACTGGATAATTAAACTCCTTTCTTCCTACAAAAACATTATTTGAATCAGGTGGAGTAATTAAAAAAGGGTAAGGAACTATAGATTTGCCTGCAATTAATCCCAATGATGCCCCATTTTTTTCTAGAGCAAATTTTAATCGTCCAAATTTTTTATGAATTCTAAAATTAAGGGCTTTATTAAAACCTCCATAACTATGTCCTCCAATATCAAAACCAAATGAATACGAAGCATCTGAAAAAAAAGAAGACTTTTTATCAGTTGAGTCTACTAGCTGAGCTTTAGCAGACAAGTTTAATGTAAGAATAACAACTACTATGGTAGCCTGAGTTAATAATTTCATAAGTTTTTTTTATCTTGAACATTCTTAATTAGATCTAAATTTAAATGAATTTATCAGAAATTACACAAAATGTTCCATTAATAACAAATGACGCTGTAGTTCTTGCCATATTACTGGGGCTCTTAGGGTTAATTTTTCATACATCTTCACTAAATAGGTTTAAAGGGTTTTATAAAATTATTCCTGCTCTTCTATTGTGTTATTTTTTACCTTCTCTTTTCTCTACGGCAGGTATTATAGCTGCTAAATGGATTGATGTTTCGGCCACCATAAATGAATTACAATCACTGGGATATTCTATTGATGCTGGAGCCTCTTTAGAACAACTTAAGGTTTTTGTTAAGGAAAATAACATTGCTAAGGATGTTTATGAGCCATTTATTGGAAAATCCCAACTATACTTTGTTGCTTCTCGTTATTTACTTCCTGCTAGTTTGGTTTTGCTAACTATCAGTATTAGTTTAAGAGAAGTATTTCGTTTAGGTCCTAAGGCACTTATCATGTTTTTAACCGCTACTGTTGGAGTTGTTATTGGTGGTCCCCTTGCTATTTGGTTTTTTAGTATAGTAAATCCTGAGTTATTGGCTGATGTAAATGGCAGTGAAATCTGGAGGGGGCTATCTACGGTAGCGGGTAGCTGGATTGGTGGGGGAGCTAATCAAACTGCGATGAAAGAGCTATACGAGGTAAACGATGAGCTTTTTTCTGTAATGATTACCGTAGATGTATTAGTTGCAGAGGTTTGGATGGCATTTTTATTAATTGGTGTTGCTAATGCTAAAAAGATCGATAAGTTCTTTAAAGCTGATAGCTCTGCTGTAGAAAACTTAAAGAATAAAATGCATGAATTTAGTCAGCGAACAGCGCGTGTTGCTTCATTTAATGACATTATCATGATTTTAATGATTGGCTTAGGTGTTACTGGGTTCGCTCATTTAGTAGCAGATTATTTAGGTCCTGTGATTGGAGAAAATTTCCCTAAGCTAAAACCATTTGGATTAGGAAGTTCATTTTTCTGGTTGATTGTTATTTCTACTACAGTAGGTATTATTTTGAGCTTTACTAAAGCTAGAAATTACGAAGGTGCTGGAGCATCGAAAATTGGAAGTGTTTTCATTTACATTTTAGTTGCTACAATCGGTATGAAAATGGATATTAGTGCTATTGTAGATAATCTTGGATTATTTGCTATTGGAGGCGTTTGGATGCTCATTCATGTAGCGTTGTTATTTTTAATGGCATGGATCATTAAAGCACCATTCTTCTTTTTAGCTGTTGGTAGTAAAGCAAACATAGGAGGAGCAGCCTCTGCACCTGTAGTAGCAGGTGCGTTTCACCCTAGTTTAGCACCAGTTGGTGTGTTATTAGCCGTGCTTGGATATGCTTTAGGTACGTATGGTGCAATTTTATGTGCCGTACTTATGCAATCTGCCTCTTAATTGGTAATTTCAACAAATATTGATTACATATGCTACTAAGCTCACTACACCTAAAGCCAGAATACATAGCAATTATGGGGGCTTCCATAATTATTATCATCAGCTTTATTTTTAATATCATTTCTAAAAAGACCAATATTCCTAGTGTATTATTACTACTTATGCTAGGTGTTGGAATACAATACATTGTTGGTGATGAAATTAGAGAGAGTCCCTTGGTATCCCAGCTACTAATTATAGTTGGTAAAGTTGGACTGATCCTCATTGTTTTAGAAGCTGCATTGGATCTAAAGCTAAAAAAAGAAAAACTCGGACTAATCGTAAAGTCATTGGTTTCTGCACTGTTTTGTTTGATCATTAGCTCATTAATTATTGCTTTAGCCATTCAGTATTTTTTAACCACCAGTTTTATGCAAGCTATGGCTTATGCTGTTCCACTATCTATTATGAGTAGTGCAATCATTATTCCTAGTGTTGGAAGTTTAGAACAGAGTAAGAAGGAGTTCATGATTTATGAGAGTACTTTTTCTGATATTTTTGGGATTATCTTTTTTCAATTTTTGACTTCTTCAGAATCATACGAGAGTACTGGGGATGTAATATTAAATGTTTCTATTGATTTGGGAATAACAATTGCTGTTGCAATTATTTTGAGCTACGTATTGGTTTGGTTATTCCAGCGAATTACTAGTCATGTAAAACTATTCTTAATTATTGCTGTTTTAATGCTGGTATATGCTGTTGGCTCTGTGCTAGGTATATCATCATTAATTATCATCTTATTCTTCGGATTAATTTTAAATAATGCTGGGTTGTTTTTTAGAGGACCACTTAAAAATGCCGTGAATGAAGAACAAATTAAACCTGTTTTTCATGAGTTCCATATTATTACATTAGAATCGGCTTTTGTACTACGAACATTCTTCTTTGTGATGTTTGGTGTCAGCATTACATTATCTAGCCTATTTGATTGGCATGTAGCATCTTATAGCTTAGTGATTGTAGGTGTATTGTACTTGGTTCGTTTCATTATGCTTCGGGTATTGCTATGGGGAAAAAGTATTGTTCCAGAATTATGGATTGCTCCAAGAGGTTTAATTACTGTATTGTTATTCTACACAATTCCGACTGGTCTTGATGAGGAAGGTAACTACGATGCTAAATTAGACTTAACTATTGACAATTTTGATCCTGGTATTTTATTGTACACGATCTTAATTACGAGTGTAGTTATGACGATTGCTTTGATTGCTGCAAGAGGACAAAAAGTTAGGGATGTGTTTATTGAAAATCTAAACCTTAACTACTTAGAAGATCAAGTTGAAAAACAACGTTTTGAAGAAGAAAAAGAATATTTCGATGAAATGGATGATCTTTACGAAGGTAGAATTGATAGCGAGGAATCTTCTTCAGATGAAAACATAAAACCAAATGAGGATGGTGATAGCAAACCAGAAGACAAAGCCTAACTAACTATTACCGTTATTTAAGCTTCATTTCTGGAAAAGGAACATAGGTGTCATCCTCTTCTATTTTGGGAAACTTTTTTGCTTTCCAATCTTGTTTTGCTTGCTCTAATTTATCTTTATCAGAAGAAACAAAATTCCATAAAAGAAATACATCATCTTCCAGCGGTTTTCCTCCAAAAATAAGTATTTGAGTATCCTTTTTTAAATGTACTTTACACTGCTCATCTGTTTTACTTATGAGCATTTGTCCTTGTTTTATAGTTTCTCCATCTGCCTCTAATTCTCCCTCTACTACTACAATTGCTAATTCACCACTTAATTGATCTGCTAACGCTAAATCAGTTGTTTTTTTTGCTGTGATATCTACCATAAATAAGGGAGAGTACCCTTGCAAAGGTGCACGTAACCCAAAGCCCTCTCCTGCTAATAATTTCAGACTATAATCATCCGTAACTTTTGAAGGGATTTCATTTGAAGAGAAGAATTGAAAGTTTGGTTCCATGTCTTCTAATTGCTTTGGAAGGACTACCCATATTTGATACCCGTGCATGATTATTTTTTCTCCACTTTCTCTTAATGTTTTTGGAGTTCTTTCAGTATGAGTTACTGCCTTTCCAGAAGTCATAAATGCGATATCTCCAGGTTTAACAACCTGTTTGGAGCCAATACTATCCATATGTTCTATCTCCCCTTTTAATAAATAGGTTAGTGTAGATAACCCTATGTGTGGGTGTTGATCGATGTCGAAGAATTTCCCTTCTTCAAGCTCTACAGGCCCCATATGATCGATATAGGTAAAAGGCCCTACTTGTCGTTTATCTTTAAAAGGTAATAACCTACCTACTAAAAATTGCCCTATATCTCTTTGACGTTCGTCAACAATTAATTTATTATTCATCTATTTTCAAAATTTCTACATCTTTGGTATACAATAAGTATTTTTCTACTTCATCATAGCCCATTTCATTTAATACTTCTTCGTATTGATTAATTTGATCGATGTGTTTTTTTTCTTTATTCCCTGTTTTATAATCAACTACAATAGCTTTATGGTTATACAGAATTACTCGATCAGGGATTAAGAAACCTCCTTCTTTCGTTATAATTGTTTCTTCCTTTTTTAATACTCCACTACCATTAAACCATTTACTAACAATTTCATTTTTCATGAGGTTTTGAACCTCTTCTTTAATTTTGGATTCCCATGACAGTTTAATTTGCCCTGATTTCAATAGTTTCTCTAATGCTTTATCTAAATCTTCGGGAATATCCATTAAACCTAGCGTAGCATGAACTGCATTTCCATACTCGATCGATTCTAAGTAAGTTCCTTCTACCCAATGCTTTTTATAAACTTCGCTTATTTTAACTTTTTCTCTCCAATCGGAACTTTGAACATTTGTCAATTCCCATTCATCTTGCTCTTTTTCTTCCGATTTATTTGTTTTGATGACTTCAATAGTTCCCAAGATAAGCTCTTCATTAGAGAAGTTTGAATGCGTAGAACAAACTTTATATAAATAGCTATTCATTGCATTTTCTTTCCAGCCTTCTTTGTTTTTTACGTTGGTATCAGAAATAATAAAAAGTGCTTGCTCAGGGCGAGTAAGTGCTACATATAACAAATTAAAATTATCTAATTTATTAATCTGCTGTTCTTCTTCTGCTAAAACCCCATAAGCAGTTACTTTTACTTCTTTTTTTAAAGGCAGTACTGCTATTGGTAATGTTGGTTGAAGTTCCTCTGGTGTAGCAACCCATCTCAAGGGCGTATATCCTCGCTTGGTAAATTCCCAGTTTGCAAACGGTAAAATTACAACTGGATACTGCAATCCTTTAGATTTATGTATTGTTACAATTGTTACGGCATCAGCATCTTCGGGAGTACTAATTGATATTTTTTCTCCATAATCCTCCCAGTATTTGATAAAATATGATAGATCGTTACGCTTTTTTGTTGTTTCATAAATACGATCAAGCAAGCATATCAAAAATGGATTTGCTCCAGACTTATGCAACCCAAATTCTCTAATAATGTGTTCGGCTAAATCGTAAACGGAAACATCCAATTTAGAAATATCATCCAATCGTTTATCAAAGCTTTTAAGTATGTGATCAAAATTGATATTATTTTTCCTTCGTTTAGGAATTAAGTTGTTGAGAAGTATCTCACTGAGTTTATCTTGACTTACTAGAAGTTTCACCAAACTTAATTTTGCTTGATTATCTAATGGCTGATGGATTAACTTCAAAAAATTGACTAAAAAGTGAACTTCTTTATTCGTATGAATGAGTAAACTTTCTGATGTGATAACTGGAATACTTTTTGACAATAAGTAATCAGCTACTAGGGTACTCTTTTTGTTGTCTCTAACAAGAACTGCAATGTCTTTGTATTGATACCCATGCTTAACAGAATCTTCTATTTTATTTTTTGTTTGTTCAACATAGGCTTCGTCTAAGTCTTCGACTTCTTTATGAGGGATGAAACTTACCTCAACATATCCTTTATCAAAACCTTTTCTAACATTTTGAGAGCTGGCTTCATAAATTTGTTGATAATCTTGGGTTAGATTATTTTTCAACTCCTCAAAAAACCAATTATTAAAGCTTACTACTTCTTTTTGAGATCGGTAATTGGTATCTAATACTTTAGGTTCGTGATTATAAATTAGTGCCTGTTCACGCTCCAACAGTAAAGGATCATTTTTGTGCTCGTAGATATGAGGTAATTGTACAAATTGTTCTACTTTACCTCCTCTAAATCGGTAAATAGCTTGTTTTGCATCACCAACCACTAGGCTCTCATCCCCTTGAGCCAACGAATTATCAATTAGAGGTAAGATATTTTGCCATTGAAGAATGGAGGTATCTTGAAACTCATCGATCATAATGTTTTTATACCTCTCTCCTATTTTTTCATAAATAAATGGTGCTGGTTGGTCTTTAATTTGTTCAGATATGATTTTGTTAAAATCTGATATGAGAAGAATAGTATTTTCTTCTTTTAATTTATCCAGTTGGTTATAAATGTGTTGAATTAATTCTAAATGAATCGCATGAATAGCCAATAATTGATAGGTAAAAAAACTATCTCTGATAGCTAGTAATTGATGACAACAATCTCTTATACTAGTTTCTACACTTAAGATATTGGATGCTTTTATTTTTGCTGCTTTTTTTGATAACCAATCAACAGCATCCGACTCAAAAGCTGATAAAACACGAGCAGGTATTTCATGATATTTTTCGAACGAACCATTACTTAAATCAACAAAAAATTGATAAAAAGTGCCATAAGGAAAATCTCCTTTCTCTACACCTGATTGATCAATTACATTTACAACATCCTTTGCTATTGTTTTTACTTTTAACTCAAGCTCTTTTTTAGTATTTAGAATTTGCTTTACACCTTTTTTTATCTCTGACAATTCAATTTGCTGTAGCTGTTCTAAAAATTCAAAATTATCTTCATTGATGAAGGTTTTAGTAAAATCAAACAGGTTTTGTTCAATATTCCATGTTTTTTCGTTGTTGATTTGCTCTTTGGTAACCTTTTTGAGTGTTTCTGAAATTTCTTGATCCTCTCCTACTTGCTCTATTACTTGATGAATGGCAGATTGTAAGATAAAGTCAACATCCATTTCAACATCAAAATCTTGTTGAAGATCTAAATCTCTTGCAAAAGCTCGAATAATTTTATGCGTAAACTTATCGATAGTTGAAACCTTTAAATCAGAATAATTATGCAATAACGATTGAAAGGTTTCTTGTGCTCTTTCTTGAATAACCGAAGAGGAAAGATTTAACGATTGAGAATAGTCTTCCAATAATCCTTTATCAAAATGGGGCGAATCAACAGGTGCAGATAAGCTCTTTAAGTGCTCTAAAATCCGTTCTTTCATTTCGGCAGCTGCCTTATTGGTAAAGGTAATAGCCAAAATATTACGGTAACGATTGGTTTTTTCTTGTGAAAGTACAATTCCTAGATACTCTTTAACTAGCGTGTACGTTTTACCAGAACCTGCTGAAGATTTATATATTTTAAAATTTTTGCTCATTTAAGTCTAAAGAAGAATTTATTACTCTCTCTTTTTAATAATCATACGAATATTATCACCCGACACACCATAGATACGATCGTAAGTGTTTTTTTCATCTATAATATAGTTTGTCATATTAGAAAATATGGATTTATCCTTGAGTTTGGTATCGATGAGATGTAGTTCATTTACAATGGGATGAATGACTCCTATATTGTTATTATATAGCTTAATATGCTGTTTTTCAATTGGTAGCTTATACTGCTCTACTTTTTTACCTGCTTTATCAAATACTTCTACTCTATTTTTGAAAAAAATCAAATATTGTTTGTCTTTACTTTGTGTAACACTATGGTAACTAAAGTGTTCTACACTATCAGTAAAATATAGTACTTTAATTGGGGCACTGTTATTAAAGAAGTGTTTCTTAACTGATTTATCACTTGAACTGTAATAAACTGTTCGAGTAGTATTTAAATCATTTCCAAAATCTACAGGTAAATAAGTTGAACTGTAAGTTGATGATAATGGTACTCGAATATCACCTCTCCTTGAGAGTAAGTAAACATTGCTTTCTATATCATTTGCTAATAAATAATCTTTTCCTGAAATACTAAAGTATCGTATTTGTTGCTGTATAGTTGCTTTGGGTTGAAATTTGTTCCATCCTAGAATTGGTTTACCTTCTTTATCGTAGTTAACTATCCCACTTTTAGTGGCTAAAACAAAACGATAATCTCCATTGTTATCATAATCAAATGCATTGATATAATTTGTTGCAGAATCAATAGTTACTGGAAAACTATTAACATCTCTACCTAACACATCTAGTAAGTAAATGTGCGATGTTGTGTTAAATAAGAGTTGTTTTTTTCCATTTTTGTAGATATCTACTTGCTCAATATTACCTTTTACTTGACCTTGAAGTTGCTTTTTCCAGGAAATGGCACCAGCGGGTGTAATTAAATAAAGCATATCTGATTCATCTTGGACTACAAGTTGTTTATCATTTACTTGATGGTTGAAAATTAAGTCTACAAATGTTATGTTAGCATCCAACTGCTGATTCCATGCTGCTTGTTCACTAGTTGATATCAAGTTTATTTTTTGTGTATAATCAAAAGATATAATTTCCATGTGTTCATTTGCTACCTTTCTAGTAAGTGTACTTATCCCTTTTGATATTTCTGATGATGGTAAAAAGCCTTTTTCTACTTTTTTATGTTTGACATCTTTATCATCAAATCGATTAACTAAGTACTCATAAATATCAATTTGTTTAACAATGGTGTTTTCATTATTGTAGTTATACAGCAATTTATTTAAGGCGTCTTGATTTATTCCTAATATGGCATAATCATCCAAAACGATTAAGTAATTGGGATAAAAATCCAAATTAAAAATTTCTTTAAAATCTAAATCATTTTCGGTTATAGCATAGATATTATTGGAGTCTTTGTTAATGTTTATTGATCCCAATTGCTCATCTATTAAATCTGGATTACTTAAATGTATCGCTAAATAGTTTTCATCTAAAAATTGTCCTGAAAAAGTCATCATATGACTCCCTACCCAATCCATTTTTTCTTTCACAAAGTTACAATTACACAAAGAGTCAAAAATTGCAGGCACAAGTAAGTCTCTTGTTTCTACTATTGATAATGTAGAAATATTTTGTGGTATAAATGAATAGGAGTGATTTATTTCGGTTTCACCTGTTTTAGAAGTGTTTACTAATTCAATACCATTAACTCTAAAATCTTGTTCAGAAAAGTTAATATCATACCACCCCCATTTATTACCATCAGATTTAAAAAAGTCAAAGTTATTTTGGCTATATGCTTGAGAAAAGTTTATGCCAAATGCTAATTCGCTAGTAGTATTAAAAACTTTAGCTAGAAGCGTATCATTGCTTAAAACCATCTCTTTTTGGGGCTTAAGTAATTCTTCAGTGTTAGAAATGAATAATTTATTTTCTCCAAGACTTACAAAAACCTCTTGCCCGTTAATCGTTTGAGTGATTGTATCAACAATCTCATCTCCTTCATGTTTAGCTACGTATAAAAATGATTGGAAATTATTATAATTCGCTAGATATTCATTTTTTGTAACTATCTGTTCTTGTTGTAAAACAGAATCTATAATAGCCATTCTTTGAGTTAAAACCTTGAAAGACTTATTATTTTCAAGTTGTTTGGCTAAAACAGACTGAGATTTAAATTGATTGAATGTTTCTGTTAGATATGGGGAGAAAAAAATAAGCTCTATCTGTTCTCTAGGAATAAAACTTAAAAGAGATTTTTGATCATTTTCAACACGCTCTAACTTTGAATATGTGTAATAAGCTCCAATAATCAATAACACTAACAGTAATAATAAGAAAATAAGTTTTTTTGCCACTCGTTCTTTTTCTTTAAAAATAATTAATTATTGCAACATTAGACTTTAAGCTATTCTTTAGTTTTTTGCTTATTTCTTTCACCCCATCAAAATAGGTTTAAAAAATGTTTTTTCCTATTTTTACATGTAACCTAGAACTATATTTTTTCGTAAAATAATTTAATGTATTATTTAAAATAAAAGATATATTTCTTAAAATATTCAATCCTTATAGATTCGAAATGTTAAAATACTATTACATTATTTTTTTTTTAATTTGCTCAGCCATTGGTTTTGGTCAAAACACCAAAATTAGATTGTTTGAGCAAACGAATGATTTTGATAGTATAGTAACATCCTACGACTCCCTTTATTTGTATTCATCGGATACGTTAATTAAAGGTGGACCTCTTGACTTGGATTCTTTAAATGAACTATTTGATTCAATAAGTTTCCAAGATGATACGCTATCAATTTATGAAAATACTGTAACCACAAGAAAAGTAGAAATCATTGCTGGGAAGGATAACGATTACGAGTTAAGCATACCTAGCCATGGCTTTCGTTTGCCCAGCTGGGGAATAAGACCTTTGTACTTTAATCACTCAACGGGAACCTATGAATATGCACAAGCAGACTCTATTCATAAAGCGGCTGATATTTTAATGGTAGATTCCATCGATCAAGATCAAATACTCGTACAAAACACTGGGTATTTAGATATAACTCATGGCTTACAAGTAGGTATTTGGTATATTTTAGATACAGCTAACCCAGGTGGTGTTATCCCAGCTTTTGATACGTGTTTAGTAGTAGGTGAACCCATTCAATATTTATTTTTCACAGCAGACGCCAACCAAATATTAATACAACCCGAGCAACCAATAGAGTGTGATTCTTCTAATTTACTTACAACATTAAATCCTTTCGCTGCCTGCGGAGGTTTTGACCTAGACTATTGGGATGAGGATTTTTCGACACAAGCAAATGGTACAACTGTTGATACAGATTCTACAGCTTGGACCGTTGATGATAATGGTGTTGATGCGGGTAGACAAGCTGTTGAGATGGATAATTCTACCTGGCAAACATCACCGATCGATATTGAGTGTGTACCTGGAAATATTACAATAATTATTGATATATCCGAAGAAGGTAATATGGAAGGAGATGATGATGTTGAATCACAATACAGATTAGACGGAGGTGCTTGGATTTCTTTTGGGTATAATAATAATGACTTTGGCACCACAACACATACTGTTACATTTGCCAGCGGAACTTCATCTACTCTAGAAATTAGAGTTTTAACTGACAATGGCGGTGGAGAAGATCACTACATAAATAGAGTTAGACTACAAGATTAAAGCATGACTAATACTTTTTTAAAATATCGTTTAATAACATTAGGCTTCTTAGTTTTTGCTTTCACTATTGGGTTTAAGACTAATAGTTTTTCTCAAAACACCAAACTGAGGCTTTTCCAACAAACCACAGGATTTGACAGCATTGTTACTAAAAGAAGTAGCTTTTTATTGACTACAGCTGATTCAATGTATTTCTACACAAGAGATACTGTTTTGACAGTTGAATTGTCTGACTTAGATACATTAAATGAAATAAGTGATAGTGCTTATTTTTTAAATGATACCCTATATGTTATTGATGCTGATGACAGAGTGTTTAAAGCAGAAATAATTACAGGTAGAGATAACTTTTTTAGAGTAACTCAGCTACTTCATGGATTTACGGTACCATCATACGGTGTTCTACCTCTGTATTTTGATACAACTACTAGTCAATATGAACTTGCTCTTGCTGATTCCTTGCACCGAACGGCAGATGTACTAATGACACGAGCCCCTAACTTAAATACTATAGAAATACAAAACACCGGTTATTTAAATTTAAATCATGGATTACCTGTAGGTGTTTGGTACATATTAGACACCTTAACACCAGGAAATGTAATACCTGCAGTAGACACTTGTGAAAATGAAGATCATCATATTCAATATCTTTTTTACACGTCATCTCCTGAAACAATACTTCTACAGCCAGAAAAACCGCTAGACTGTCCAAACAGGTGCCAGGATGACTTTAGTAGGGATTGGAACGAAGGCTTTGATGGATTACCAAACAATTCTACTGTTGATAATGGACCAACCTCTTGGTCTCGAACAACCACAGGAACGGGAGAGACTCGTAATGATTTTAACTGGGAATTTTATATGAGTGGAGGAACTACCACTTGGTTATCAGAACAGATTGATGTTTTTTGCCACGATGGCGATGTAGAAATTTTTGTAGATTATCGTGAGGAAAGCAATCTGGATGGAGCAGATAATTTAAATATACAATACCGTTTAGATGGAGGAGCATGGATAGACATTGTTGATTTATTTGATGATTTTGGCAATGGTGATGCTACGTTAACAGTTTCAGTTGCTGGAGTGAGCAATGTACAACTTAGGGCCGTCTTTTTTGATAGCGGTGGTGCTGAGGATGTTTATTTAGAACAAATGAGAGTTAGAACATTATAGGATGAAACATTTAAAACAACATATTATACTATTGATTGTGTTATCTATAATAATACCACTTACCGGGGTATCTCAAAATAGAACCAATACAAGAATTCGTTTATTTAAGCAAACAACAGGTTTTGATAGTATAGTTGGTAGAAATGATTCTTTAATATTCTTTAATATTGATAGCATACATACTACATACCATCCTGATCTTACCGACTCAACGAATGAAATTATTGATTCAATGACCTATGATTTTGGTAACTTGAGAATTTATGAAGGAGGTATACTAAACCATAACATTTTCGTACCCGACACCAGTATTGATAATCTTTATAATGTTGAAGAGCCTACACATGGTTTTACAATTCCTGCTTATGAAATACTTCCTGTTTATTACGATGAAAACACTTCTAGGTATGAGTTAGCTATTGACACGAATATTTCTATGGCAGCTGAAGCTTTGTTAGTTGCAACTCCTTCTGCTGATACTATTAGAATACAAAATACGGGGTATGTATCCGTTAATCATGGGTTAGATGTCGGATACTGGTATGTACTGGACTCATCTTCGGGTGGTGTTGTTAGGGAGGATCAACACTTTTGCTCATTCAACACTCCTGTTTTACAATATTTATTTTTTGTACCCTCCACAGATAAAATTATGATTCAACCTGAGTTACCTAAAAACTGCAATCCTGATTTTCCTTTATTTCAAGGCTTTGAAGATGGTATTCCTTCGGAGTGGGTCTCTTCAGGTACTTTTGCTACTACAAGCTTATGTTCACGCTCTGGTACAGAATCTATACTTATAGGGGGTGATCCAGGAACTGGTTTTGCCACAAATGATTTAGATGCCTCTGGTTGTACCTCAATTGATGTTTCTTTTTGGTACATTGCTGGTGATGATGCTGTATGTGGAGAAACACCTGATAACGGAGAGGGCTTCGATTTTGAGTATTTTGATGGCACAAATTGGGTTACCTTATTTACCACCAACGCTGGAGTGTTTGCTCCAAATGTGTATACTCAATACACAACAACTATTCCTGGCCCTTTGACTGATGATTTTAAAATGAGATGGGTGGTCTATGCTTCCAGTGGATCAGGGTTTGATTATTGGGGTATTGATGATATATCAGCAATTTGTAATTAATCTTCTATATTTATAATACTATTAAACATTGATGTATTAGCCTTTTTGACTCTTAGATACGCTTTTTATTTATAATCGTATAAACTACGTTATTTAAACAAAATAAATCAATGCTCAGGTAAAGCAGAAGCTACAAAATAGCTTGCTAAAAAAGCAAATGAACAATAAATCGATTTAAGTTTACCTTCTATTTATCCAACGATAAACATTTTCTTTTTGATTGTAAAAGTTTTTCCCGTGACGCATGAAGTCAAAATGAATAAACATAAAAGTAAATACCTGACCATCCAAAAAGTTAACATCAGCTTCCCAGGTTCCTGCGTTATTGGTCATACGAATTAATTGAATATCACCAGTCGTAAAATCACCATCTAAGTCCTCATCAATAGCTATAAAAAGTTTGTTTCCTGCAAAAGGAGCTATTGGTAAATCAGCACTATTTACTTGAACAGCTAATGTTCCTACATCTCCTAAGTTTTCCTCTACTTTCCACTCTCTCTTTAAGCGATAAATAGTATTGTAACTATGTCTGGTTTCTTGTGTACTCCAAGAAGCTAAACTACTATCGTTGTTAGCCCATACAAATGCAATTGAGTCTTTCATAAAAGTACTTCCATGAGATAAGTTATCTGTTGTTATTGAATCTAACCCCATGGTAATAATAGCATCATGGTTGACACTTTTACTTTGTTTTTGGTTTAAGTGGAACCTATCATCCCTCCCTACACCTGCGATATCGTTATTATAACCTATATTATCTGTTTCATTCCAAGCGATAGAATTAGTATCAGACAACGTGTAATCTGTACCAGTATTTCCATCTCCATCTCTATCTACAGTTTGATCAAGCGTTATACCATACTTTAGTGCCATGTATGACTCCACAGAATTAATCTCTCCATTTTGAAAAGAACTTCCTTCTATATATTGGTATTGATATACTTCAGCTATATCACCATCATAAAAATTTGAACGATCATAACCAATAAATGCTGTGTCACCTTTACCAAAATCGGTATTAGATGTGTTTGATATTAGTTCCAGTCCGTTTCGTGCAATTGATTCAGTTAAGCTATCCTGAACAAAGGACCATAAGAACACACTATCCAGAGAACCTCCCCAAGCAACACCGTTTTCTAACACATCCTTAACTTCAAAATAAGCGTTACCATCTCCCCACAAGTTTATCGCTCCAAAGCGATCTGCATTGGTTTCTTCGTAAAATAAATGTTGATTTTTTTGTGTTCGAGCTGAAGCCACTATAAACAAAGAACTATAAACTGGATTTACAATATTAATCGTCCCTTCTTCTTTAAACATATAATCAGATGATCCATTAAACCGTATTGCTGGATTAAAATTAAATCGGTTATTTATATATGCAGGAGCACCTCCTGTTGGAGAGTATACTGAATCTCCCACTACCGACTGATTATTCCAAGCAACAACATTTGTTGTACCATCTACTCCCTCATCTGCTTTTAACCAAATTCTGGCAGGACTTAATACATTGAATATAACAATAGAAGTATCACATCCATCTTTGTCACATACACTATACGTTACGGTATCAGCATAATCGTTAGGTCTTACTCTTGGTGTATAAGTATACGTTCCCCAGTTAACATCATCAATTTGGATAGTTCCTATGCTAGTTGAGTCTACAATCGAAAAAGTTAGTACATCCCCATCAACTTCTGTTGCAGCAAATGTATCAGATATAGCTGTATAAGCATCTGTTGTATAAAAAACATCAAACAAAACATATAATTTGGTTCGGTGATTACTTCTATCGGATACGAATAAGTAGTTTTCTCTAGCTGAAGTTTGATAAAAGAAAACACCCCTAGGATTGTTAATAGAACTAGCAGAAAGTCCTCCATTATTAACTGCATTAGAGTTGAAATCTGGTTGTCCAAAAACAAAATCAGCATTAACCTCTCCTATTTCTGTGCCTGGCTCTAGGTATATCATAATCCTATTGTTGTCATCATCTGCTACAGATAAAAACTGATTATCTCTAGTTACAGAAACCATCCTTGGCGAACTCATTTCTCTTTGAGACAAACCAGTTCCTCCGGTCGTAAAATCAGGCTGGCCTAATACCCCATCTGCATTGGCTCCGTTAGGTAGCGTTTTAGCATTATCCCACCAAAGTACTCTGTTATTATTGATATCACTAGCATATAATCTTCCATTATTATTTACTGAAATTCCTGATATACCTCCTGTTCTATTTTGTGATAAATCAATTGTGCTAGTTGTGAAATTTCCTTTTCCCAAAACACCATCTGCATTAGCTCCATTCGCTTTAGCAGCTGCGTTATCAAAGCGAAGAATACGTCTGGAGTTTAACCCTGCTACCCAAAGTGTTCCATCATCTTCTGAATAAACACCAATTGGGTTATACATACTATTTTGACTTATAGCTGTACTATTAGTAGTAAAATCTGGCTGTCCTAAAACACCATCTGCATTTGCTCCAGTTGCTTTTGTAGAAGCATTATTAAATCGTAATACCCGATGATTTTGAAAGTCGGACACCCACAAAATACCATCTATACCAATAAAAATTCCTGTTGGAGAATTAAATCTATTAGCAGCTAAACCTGTACCATTATTTGTAAAGTTTGTTTGTCCTAAGACAGCTTCTGCAGGTTCACCATTAGTAACTGCATCAATATCTGGGTAACGCATAATTCTATTATTACCTACTTCACAAATAAATACTTTACCTGTAGTTGGGTCTACAGCCGTATGATAAGAGTCAAATGTTCTAGTTTGAGAGGACCCGGCTGTATTGGTAACAAAATCTGGCTGCCCGTATACCTTATCTGCTGGTTGATTATTTCCAATTATAAAAGCCAATGGTGGACTCGGTAAATTTCCAGTAACTCTAACATTATCAAAATAAATATTTTCGTTTGTTGCTGTATTTATAGCTTGTATAATAATTTGAATACTTGTCCCTGTTAAACCAGTAACAGTAGCAAATATAGGGTCTGCTCCATCTCCACATAGAGCACCATTTGTGGGAAAAACAATAGGCGCACTTCCATCTAATCTATACGTAACTGTAATACAGTCTACTGCTTCCATATCATTATCATCCATATCAATTTGAACACTTGCCCCAACATCAGAATAACCAGTTATATCAATAACCTCTGATGTCCAAGTTGCTAACTCATCTGTATTGGTTGTTCTAAACTCATTGCCACTAACCCTAAATTCATTTGGTCTATCACATGTAGGACAAGACGTTGTCCAATCTGCTGCTGGATTAGCTGTATTATCATTGTTACCCGTAACAGCTCCATTCACTTCAGAGGTAAAGTCTTCTAACCAAATAGTAGTTTGAGAGTATACTCTTGGAGAGAAAAACAGGGTTAATATGAGCAAGAACCGAAAAACCATAAAACGATTAACGGTTATAATTCAAATCTATATCTCCAACCCTAGCGTAATTTAAATTAGCACTATTCAAAGTGATAATAATAACTATAACATCTCCAGCGGCTGTTGATAGAGTCGATAAGTTCAAAGATGTATTAGTCCATGCATTATTTGTAACAGTAGCTAAAGGAGTAATATTTACACCTTGCGTTATATTTCTAATTTGAACTGAAACAGAAGCTCCAGTTTCACTTTGATTAGCTAAAGTATTAGTTCCCCAGCTCGAAAAATCATTGGGTACCTTAAATCTTAGAATAACATCATAATCCTGGTTGGTTGTTTCTTCAGAAGTCCATTCGTAATAATTCATGAAAGTTGGAGTCCCAGAATTGTTAGCAGTCATATTTCCCCAATGAGCTCCAGATGTTCCATTGATAGTATCAAATGTTGCTCCAGCGTATTCTGCTGCAAAAAATAAATTGGCAGTTTGTGGTAGTATGGTATCGATTGGTAAGTAATAAAATGTGCTATCAGAGGTACTCCAAACAACAATAGAATCTGCTTTAGTTCCTTTTGTCATCCCTTCTACTTTCACCTCTCCAACAATATGCAGCTCTCTATCTGGACTATTTGTACCTATACCAACATTTCCATTTGTATATATACTTTGATTTATGTTTGTGGGTGATGTAGTACCTGAAGCAACATACCAATCTGCATCAGATATTTTTACATATCGAGAAACTCCACCTTCAACAAAAACTACGCTATCACCAGATTGATAAATAGTATCAATCCTTTCATCAAGTGTATCACCAATTTTTGCTAAAACACCATGAGTTAAACCAATATAATAATCACCGCTGATCGTGTCCAAATACATATCCCCTTCATAGGCTGCATTTGTTGACGTGACAGTTATGATCTGAGCAGGTGTGTAGTACTGTGAGTTTAGTACTAAACCTGAGATCATAAAAATGACACAAAACGATATTTTCTTTATATAACCCACCCTCTAAAATAAATTGGTTATTATAATCTTTCTATTATTAAACTTGTACCATTGCCTACTGTTTGTAATACCGATGAACCTGCAGACTGTCTTGATTGTCCTCTAATTACATCCCCTGCACTCAAATCAATAACTTTTATTATAGTTGTACTTCCTTTGTTAGCTCCTGCATTTCTATGATAGGTTGCACCGAAAGTTCCAGGAACAGCTAATCCGTTTCTAGTTATTTGATGCTCTGCCTCAGATCTGTTATTACTTTCTGGATGGAAACCAAGAGTAACTCTATACGTAATTTTATATCGACCTGACTTGTCTACTGTAATACTATTAGCTCCAGCCGTATAATCGGCATCAACAATACCATTTGTGGCCATAGTTACATTTGTAAATGATGAACCTATAGTTTGCCCACCTGCAGCATCATATATTTCAGCCATTGTATTAGATACAACTACAGTTGTTGGTGTTACATTTCCTCCCTCGTAAATTCTCAATGTATCATCTCTATTTAAGACAACACTATCAATTAATTCATTGGTTCTATTTTCTATTCCAAAATCTATAGTTGTAGTTGTACCATTTTCATTAGTATAAGTAAACGTACTATCGCCATTATCAACCAGTGTCGTAATTACAGTATCTTTTGCATTGAACGTGGTTACTGTTCCGTCTTCACTCGTGTAAGTGAATGTTCCATCGTTGTTATCTGTTAACGTAGTTACTACTGTATCTCTTACTGTAACAGTTGTGGTTGTTCCATTCTCATTTGTATAGGTGAATGTTCCATTTCCATTATCTACCAATGTAGTGATTACAGTATCTTTTGCATT
>CATLPG010000006.1 GCA_950054195.1 uncultured Saccharospirillaceae bacterium | reverse complement strand
GATTACAGCTCATTTGTGCAATCGTTTCCATATTCATGGTAACTAATAGTACACTCGAACCTAAATTAGCTGCTGCAGCAGCAGCTTCGCAACCTGCATGTCCTGCTCCAACTACTATTACATCATACTCTGGATGCATCATTTTCTTTTAATTTTTTAAGGCAATCATCTTCTAATGATCGCATATTGTTTTTTTCTTCTTTGGTAGAGTCCTTGTAACCTAAAAGATGTAATACCCCATGTACTAATACTCTATTGAGTTCATCAATGAAATTTATTCCAATAGCATTAGCATTATCTTTTACACGATCAATGCTTATGAATAAATCCCCTGAAATGATAGCATTTTCAGTATAATCAAATGTTATAATGTCAGTATAGTAATCGTGATTAAGATATTCTATATTAATATTAAGTAAATGCTCGTCTGAACAAAAAATAAAATTGATATTACCTGGAATTTTTTCTTTAGATGTTATTACATCCTCAATCCATTTTTGGTAAATGGAAGGATTGTGTATTTCAAAGGTTATATCTTCCGAGAAGAAATTAATTTTTTCCAAAACTAGCTTAAAAAGAACTTAAGTTCTATTACTTTTCCTTCGTCATGAAACTCAACCTCATCAGCCAAGTGCTTCATAAGAAAAACACCTCTTCCGTTTGGTTTATCTATGTTTTCTGGATCAGTAGGATCTGGAAGGCTGTCGTAGTCGAACCCTTCACCTTCATCCTCGATCTTAAAATCAATTGATCCTTGACATCCTTCGCAGGTAAGTTTCACCTGTTTTTGTGGATTCATTTTATTCCCGTGATTCATGGCATTATTAACTGCTTCGGTTAATGCAATTAAAATATTTCCATAATGATCACTATTTACATTGAGCTTAGTACATAAATCATCAATATAGTTTTCAACTTTATGTATGGAAGCTGTTTCAGTAGCTAATACCATATGGTCGATAATCGAATTTTCCATTTTCTCTTATTCGTACGTATTGTTAAAATATTCGTTTACTTTGTTTTTGTAGTAAGGAACTAATGCTGGAGATATTGTTTTTAGTAGCTCTAACTCTTGCTCCTTTTTCTTCTTATACTCTAAAAATTGCTCAGGGTTACTAATTTTAGGGTTTTTAACACTTTTTGATTCTCTTTGCTTATCAAACTCACGTTCTCTAATCGCTTTTTCTGACTCTAAAAGCCTGGTTAATATCTCTTGTTGGCGTTTAATGGTTTCTTGAGTGATTTGGTTATTAATAATATCCTCTTCCACCTTTTCCATGTCTTTTTCGATCTTTTTAAGCTCATTTCCTGCTCCAGAACCATCTTTATTGAGTTGTTCTCCCATTTGTTTAACAGCATCTCTAATTGCTGCTTGTTCAGCAGCCATACGAGCTAATTCTTTTGCTGATTGTCCACCAGAGCCGTTTTCACCATCTTCACCTTCTTTTCCAGGACTTTTTCCTTTTTGCTTACCCATTTGTTCTCTCAACTTTTTAAGCGACTCAGAAACCCCTTGTTGAGCATCTTTCATACTTGGCATTAAGCTTGGTTTTGGTGAATTACCACCAGGATTGTTACAGCTACCGCTTCCAGGCGTTTTATTAGCCATTTGCTGTTGCATTTGTTTTAAGGCTTCATCTAAAAGTAAAGCAAGATTATTTATGGCAGTCATCGTTAGTTGCTGATTTACCGTTGCATTACTTGTTTTACGTTTTTCTATATTTCCAATTGCATTTTTAATATTAACGTTTATATCATTAATCTCTTTATTTACGATGGATTGTATTTGTTCCACTCGAAGACTTAACGCAAAGAGTGAATCTTCTATCATTTTAGCATCATCTTTCAACTTGTTTTGTTGTTGGCCAAGTTTAACGTATTTAGGATCGTTGGTTGATGTAGTTTTTAGTTGATTCATTACATCTTCCTGATCGAAAGAAAGCGTTATTAGATTTTCAAGAAGTGCACGAAGATCTTCCATGTTTTCCTGCTGTTGCTCTTGATTGTTCATGGACATCATGCTTTGCATTTCGTTGGCCATTTGCTTCATTTTTTCTGAAGCATCTTGCTGTTGCTGCTTAGCATCTTGTTGTTTTTGGAGTTGATCTAAACTCTTTTTTAAATCGTCTTTTATTTCTTCTTCTTTAGAGTCTATATCGTCTAAATCCTTTTTGTTTTCAAGTTCTTCGTTTTTTTCTTTTAACTCGTCCACTTCTTTTTCAACTTCCTCAAATTCTTTATTTATTTCTTCTTGAGACTCTTCTTTTTCTTGACTATCAATGGAATCGTTTTTAGCTAACTCTTCTTGCTTTTCGGCTAGTTCTTGTAGTTTTTCAGCAATTTCATCAAGCTTTTCATCCATTTCCATTTGCTTGAACATTTCTAACGATCTCTCTAATTCTTTTTTCAAGTCGATATTTTCCATGTCAATTTGCTCAAGCGTTTCTTGAAGCTCATTTTTATCAAGTTTTTCACTTAATTTTTCAAGCTTTTTGTAGAGTTCTTGCATTTCAGGACTTTGAAGTTCTTTCATCATATCCTGAAGCTTTTCTTCTTTATTTTTTAAATCTTCAGATTGTTGTTTATTGAATTCTTCTTTTTGCTGGTTTTTCTGTTCGTTTTGATTATTTATTTGATCAATTTGTTTTTGAAGCTCTTTTTGTTGGTTAAGAATATTATCAATTTTCTTTTTGTCTTTCCAGTCTAAATTCTTTTTGGAAAGCATTTCTTCCTTAAGTTTATTAATATCTTCTTTTAATTTCTCGGCATCTTTAACTGTTTCTTTTAAATCTTTCTTTATGTCATTGTTTTTGTTTTCGAGCTCTTTTTCAAGTTCTTCTTTTGTTGGGGCTTTTAAAAACTTTGTTTTAGATTTTGCAGATTTATACCCATTTAAAGCATCATTATCCCATACTTGAAAGTAATATTCTACCCTTTCACCAAGTTGAAGACCAATCTCTGAAAAATTAAAAAAGTGTAAGAAATTATCTTTATTAAAGTTTTTATTAAATGGAATAGGGATAGATACAAAATCACTATTAGACTCTTTTCCAGAAGAATCGATATTAGACTTTCTATAAGTAAACGTTAGGTTAGAAAAGCCATAATCATCAACTATTGATCCTTGAAAAAACAATAGTTTTTCATTTATTGAATCTTTTGTTTCATTAACAGAAATTTGAGGGTATTCATCGCCTTTAACTTGTATAAAATATTTAGATACCTCTTTATTTTCTATTTCATCGTTAGAAGATAACACCGTGTAAGTCTCTTCTTTTAATATTCGTTTTTCAAAGGAGTATGTGTTCTGGTTTTCTCTATTTATTTTTACGTTTGAATCTTCAAAAGATAGGTTTATCTTTTTAGTATTCTTTGTATTGAATACCCATTTTACTTTTGTTCCTTGTGGAACATTTAAATCTCCTATATTATCTAACTCTTCATCTATTAATCCTGTGTGACTTGGATAATCGATAAATGTTTTGAAAGAAGATACTGTAGGACTTAAAATTGATATTAATTCATAGTTTTTAGATCTAAATCCTGCAGCTTCAAAATAAAACTCTTTGTCTTTTTGAACGTTTGAAAATGTATAGTTGTAGCTGTTTTTATTGATTTTATTCAATTTATATTCTTTTCCATCATAAAGTATTTTGACTTCATCAGGAATTTGGTCACCAGTTATGGATAGATCAATTGTAAAATCATTGTTTTGAATAACAGATAAATTTTTATTATTGATAGTAAAATCAAAAGGAGCTTGAGGTATAAATGTAGATTGGTAATTTACCAGTCTATCAGCACTTTCACTAATGATTTTAGCGTTAAAAAGTAAGATAATTAAAATAGCAACAACAGGAAAAAGCAGGTATTTTAGATATTTTTTGTTTTCATTAAAGTCTATAGCAGCAGTAAAGGGAATAGGTTTTAATTCAGCTATACGTTGATCTATACTAGCATATACTAAGCTTTTATCACTCGTGTTTTTATTTACGTTTATTAACTGTAATGTATTTAAAAGCTTGTCTTGAACATTTGTAAAATGTGTTCCAATAATTGACGCTGCATTTTCATGATTTATACGTTTACCTATTTTATTAAGCTTTAAAAGGGGTGAAATAATATAATGGAAAACTATAGCTAAGAATATTGCAATGGTGGAAAAAAATAAAATACTCCTCACTGAAGTACTAAACTTACCAATATACTCTAGTAGTGTAACCAATAAAAATACCGATAACATAAGAGCCAATGAGTAAATAACTCCTTTAATTATTTGATTTTTATAATACTTACGTATAAAACTATCTAACTTATTTAATAAACTTTCTTGCACAATTTCTTTACTAGCTAACTACACTTGGAACAAGTGTAACGATAAATGGATTAAAAAGTTTCATAAAACAACTCCTTTATTAAATGAAGTTGGTTGCTTTAATCAATTTTCTTTTGAAGAATAATTCTTTATAAGAAGATTCCATTACTTTTTTAGGATTATTGAACTGTAAGGTTTTAAAATATAAAAACCATCAATAATAGTATTTAAAATGTTTGTTTTATATACAGGATTATTAAAATTACGGTTTATTTTTATTTTCTTTTTATTAGATGAGAAATTTATTAAAACCATTAATTCTTCTTTATTATATTTTCTTGTGTAAGCCAAAACATTTTTTGGTAATTCATTTTTATCAATAATTTCTATGGTTCCTTTTTTAAGAGCGTTAGAAGTTGACCTAATTGAAAGCAGATTTTTGTATACATTTAATAAGGAGCTACTATCTGCTAATTGATCTTTTACATTTCTATTTTCAATATCATTTGTTGTTTTTAACCAGGGGTTATTTTGGGTAAAAGAGCCATTTTCTGAATTATTCCATTGCATTGGAGTTCTGGCTATATCTCTATTTAATGGTACAGGAAGCATTTTTCTGATAATAGTAGGAACCTGATTAAACTCTTTTGACAATGTATCTAATGCATCTTTCTTTTTTATTTTTGCATTAACTATACCGATCTCTTCACCATAGTAAACAACGGGTAAACCTCTAGCTGTCATTTGATAAACAGCTAATACTTTTGCTTTTTCTAATGAATTGTTTATTCTTTTTTGACTTCTATAATTATCGTGGTTGCTGTAAACAATAGTAGGGTTGTATGGGCTTGGAAATTCTTCTTGAAAGGTCGCTGTTATTTCTCGAAAGAATTTCGCATTAAAATCAAAAAAAATCATATCGAATAGGAATACAAAATTTAAACCATCTTGGTTTTCACCAAGTAATGACTTTACATTATCAATTGGTCCAAAAGCTTCACCAATCAAAAATCTTTTTGGGTTTGAATAACTGTCAATTAAAGCTCTTAATTCGTTTGCTAGTTTGATATTATCTGGATGATTTATATTGTATTTTTTAAATTGTTTTTTGGCTGTCATTCCATCTCTTGAGGGCAGTAAAAGAAATTTTTTAGGATTATCTCGAAACAATGAATCTTCCATTATGCAGTTAAAAATATCCAATCTATAACCATCTACACCTTTGTTAAACCAATACTTAATTATGTTGAACATTTCCTTTTTTACTTCTGGATTTCTCCAGTTTAGATCAGGTTGAAAATTTAAAAATGAAGAATAATACCATTGATCTCTTTCTTGTGAATAGTTCCATCCTTTTTTATTGATGGCATTTACCCAATTATTAGGTGGCTTTTTTCCATTTCCATCTTTCCAAACATACCAATTGGACTTAGGGTTATCTTTACTTGATTTAGATTCTAGAAACCAAGGATGCTGGTTTGAAGTATGATTTAAAACTAAATCGAAGATGATTTTCATACCTCTTTTATGGACTTCATCAATTAGTCTTTCTACATCTTTTATATTTCCGTAAGTTGAATCAATGGAGTAATAATCACTAATATCATAACCAAAATCTCCTTGTGGACTTTTAAAAAAAGGAGAAATCCAGATAGTTTCAAATCCAATTGATTTAATATAATCTAGTTTATTTATAATTCCTTGAATATCGCCTATACCATCACCATCCGAATCTTTAAATGAACGCGGATATATTTGATAAACAGTAGTTTCTTCAAACCAATCATTGTTTTGACTAAATAGCGAATTGTAACTCTTGATTAAAAGAAGAAGAAGAAGAAATTTTTTCATGTTAGTTTTTAATGAAATTAAACCAACAAAGTTACTTAACTAAATTAAGTTTGTATTTAACATAACTCCTTGTGAGTAATGTGATTTTTTCGGTATCTGGAACACGGATACGTTTATTTTTTATTTCAATTGCAGGTGTTTGATTTAGTTTTTTTAATAACCTTTTGTAATACCTGTAAGCCATAAATACACCAAACTTAGCTTCATTAGGTAAAAGTAAAATACCTTCGTAGGCTTTTTTGAAATCACTTTCAATATCTGCGATTATATTTTGCTTATCTGAATCACTTATATTATTAAAGTTTATACTTGGAAAATAAGTTCTACCCAGTTCTTCGAAATCAGCTTTTAAATCTCTTAAAAAATTCACTTTTTGAAAAGCAGACCCTAAGCTCATAGCAGCATCTTTTAGTTTATCGTAAGCTTGTTGATCACCTTTAACAAATATTTTTAAACACATTAAACCAACAACATCTGCAGATCCATAAATATATTCTTTGTATTCATCCTCGTTAAGATATTCTGATTTTTTTAAATCAAGCTCCATACTTTTGAGAAAAGCTTCTATTAAATCTATTGGAATATTATACGTGTGAACTGTTTTTTGAAAAGAGTTTAATATAGGGTTAAGACTTATTTTTTTATCTAGGGCAATATACAAGTCCTCTTTAAATTTTTGAAGGAGGAATTTTTTATCATAGTCATGGAAGCTATCTACAACTTCATCAGCAAACCTCACAAAGCCATAGACATTATAAATGTCTTGTCGTATTGATTTACCTAGCATTTTTGTAGCTAATGTAAACGAAGTACTATAAGATTGTGTAACCTCTTTACTGCATGATTCAGAAACTTTATCGAATAGTTCTTTCATTACTTAATGTCTTTTAATATTAAACCAGCTACCAATTTCCCAGAAATTAGTGAAGGAGGCATTCCTGGACCTGGTACAGTTAGTTGCCCCGTAAAATATAAATTTTTCACCTTTTTACTTCTAAGTTTTGGTCTTAAAAAAGCTGTTTGCGTTAATGTATTAGCCATACCATAAGCATTCCCTTTGTATGAGTTATATTCGGATTTAAAGTCTTCCACACAAAAAGATTTTTTATAGATAACATCACTCTTAATGTTTTGATTAGTTAATTCTTCAAATCGATTTAAAACAATGTTATAATATTTTTCTCTTAGTTCTTCTGTATCTTCTAAATCAGGAGCTATAGGAACCAGAAAAAAAGCTGTTTCTTTACCTTCTGGAGCAGCATTTTTATCGGTTAACGAAGGAAAGTTTGCATAAAACAAAGGTTCGCTAGGCCATTTAGGTTCGTCATAAATTTCTTCTGCATGTTTTCTAAAATCGGTATCAAAAAACAGCATATGATGATTAATATTCTTTAATTTTTTATCTATTCCTAAATAAAACAGTAAAGATGAAGGAGCAAATGTTTTTTTATCCCAATATTTCTCTGAGTATTGCCTTAGATTTTCTGGTAATAACTTTTCACTATGGTGATAATCTGCACCACTTAAAACAATATCAGATTTAATAAATTCATCATTAACTTTAATTCCAGTAACTGTTTTATTATTAGTAGAAATTTCAGTTACGTTTTGGTTGGTTTTAATCTTTACTCCAAGTGATTTAGCAAGACCTGAAATTCCTTCAATGATGCTGTACATTCCGTTTTCTGGATAGAATGTTCCTAAACCAAAGTCTGCATAGTTCATGAAGTTGTAAAAAGCAGGCGTATTTGATGGTTTAGCACCTAAAAAAAGGACAGGAAACTCTAATAGAGATATAAGTTTTACGTTTTTAAAATCTTTTCGAACAGATTTACTAATCGTTGAGAAAAACTGACCAACTTTTTTTACCGTTTTAGGTGTTACAAGTTCTAATGGACTAACCCCAGGTCGGTATACTACCTCTTTAATAGCAATATTGTAGTTGTCAAGAGCATCACCTATAAACTTTTGAAGCTTTATTGAGCTTCCTTTTTCAACTCTTTCAAATTCGGCTTTTATTTTTTCTAGTGTATCTTCAATAGTAATAAAATCGTTTTTACCAAAACAAACGGTATAAGCTGGGTTTAACTTTTCTAGTTTGTAATAATCACTGGCTGATTTTCCAAAATCATTAAAAAAACGTTCAAATACATCCGGCATCCAATACCAAGAAGGTCCCATATCAAATGTGAATCCATTGGCTTTTAACTGTCTGGCTCTACCACCGATTTGATCATTTTTTTCGAAAATAGTTACATCAAAGCCATTTTTAGCCAAATAGCATGAAGCAGCTAAAGATGAAAACCCAGAACCAATGATTGTAATTTTTTTCATTTTGTTTAACTTATTTTTAAATATAATTAAACAAAATCAATTTATTGTTTAACTTTTTAACTAATGTTATCTATTTACGAATTTCTAAGGGCAAAGGTTTTAGAGAATTCATAGGTTGCTATAACTATTAATAGCATCAGCATGTTATATATTGAATCCTCAACCGGAATTGTAAATATTCTAATATTTAATATGTGATCGGGATTATAATTAACAATAGGGTTTTTTATGAACGAACCCGTTAATATACCATTGATTAATAAAAAAGGAACGAGACTTACTAAATAAGCTAGCGTAAACCGACTTAGCCACTTTGGATTAATTATTAATACCGTTATTAACGCAGTAGCAGTTGATAAAAAAGTAATAGAGGTATATAATTTTTCTATGTTAAATACTCCAACGATAAAAAGAATTATAGCTAAGACTAATAAAAAAGGAGTATAGATTTTTTTAAGTATATCCTTTTTAATAAAGTAGTTTAGTACCTCATATATAAATACACAAGCAAAGGGAACGATAACAAAAAATAAACATTCTTCAAGGGGTAAATTGAATAGTTTAATGCCACTTATATAGTCTGACCTGAACCACCAAACACTAATTTTTGTAAACCAAATATCCCAAGGAATAAAGATGAGCATCATAACCAAAATACCTAAAAATAAGTGTCTCCATTTTTTATAATAAGTTAGCCTCCACTCGAAACTCTGTGCTAAAGGGTAAGCAAATGAAAATGCTAATAATATAAAATATAGGTATTTAGTTTCTAGAAATTCCATCTTACAAATTCAAGTTTAAAACGATAAAGAATATTAATTGTAGTGAATAAATTACACAACCTGCTTTTGTAGAAAATTTAATATTAAACAAGTGTAAAATAGCTTGCATAAAAATAGATGCTAAAAACCACATGATATAGTTTTGAATAGGAATATTAACTGATTCCCAATTCCAGAAATCTAGATTTATAGCGACAGGCTCAACAAAATAATCTAAAAATACCATAAGTAGAGAAGCAAAAATTACTGCAAATACTGATTTTTTAAATAAGCTTTTAGCAATTGAAAAAGTTGCCAAAGATAGGAATAACCAGTTTAAACCAATTGTAAGAGGAACACCTTTAAATTTATAGCCTAATGTTTCCCCATAGTTATATTCACCAAAAAGGAGACCTGTTTCAACTCCTATTATTTCAATACTCAACCCAAGACTAAAAATTATAAAAGATGCAACTAATAACTTCAATGAAAACTTACCATTAATTAAGAAAATAGCAAGTGTAGTTAAAACTAAGTTTAGTGGGGTTAAAGATTTAAATTTACTTGTATTTATATCTAGTAAAAACCCAAATAATCCTACCATGTATATTATAAATATAAACGCGATTATTATATTCTCTATTTTTTTATTTTTCATTTTCAATAAGTCGATCAATGATTTTCGCAGATGATAAAGCTAATGGTATTCCTCCTCCAGGATGTACACTTCCTCCAACAAAAAATAGGTTGTTATACACTGATGAAAAGTTTTTATGTCTGAAAAAAGCAGCACTTCTTTTATTTGAGGCCGTACCGTATAGTGACCCTTTATATGATAATGTTTTAGTTTGGATAGAAATAGGATCTAGTATTTCTTCACACTCAATTAATTTATTTAAATCGACCTTAAGTACTCTGTTTATTTTAGAAATGATGTTCTCACGAGCATCATTTATTAACTTATACCAATCTTGATTATCGTTTGATGGAACATTAATCATCACAAACCAATTTTCTTTTCCATTAGGAGCATCATTTTTATTGAATTTTGATGTTATGTTGATGTATATAGTAGGGTCTTCATATATTAACTTTTTATTGAATATATGGTCAAACTCTTCCTTATAATTTTCTGAAAAAAGAATGTTATGTAGATCTAACTCAGGGAAATCTTTATTAATTCCCCAATAAAAAATGAGTGCAGAGCTTGATCGTTCTTGCTTATCAACTTTAGTTAGTAATTTTGGAGAATTAAGCAGGTTTTTATACACATAATGAATATCTGTATTACAAACAACCAGATCTGCTTGGTGATTAACCCCTTTTGATGTTAAGATACCTGTTACTTTATTATCTTTAGTTGTTATTTTTTTTATTTCTGAATTGAAGTGAAAATTAACACCTAAATCTATTGCTAATTGGTAAATGGACATTGTTATGCTATGCATACCATTTTTAGGAAAATAAGCCCCCATATTATACTCTAAGTGAGGTATAATATTTAAAATGCCTGGAGCTTGATAGGGGTTAGAACCATTATAGGTAGCATATCTGTTGAAAATTTGAATGTTTTTATCATCCTTGAATCTAGCCTTATTAGCACCATTCATTGTTTTAAAAATATTCAAGAAAGGCAATTTAAGAATTGAAACGAAAGTATTCCATGATAAGTAGGAGTCAATTTTATGTAATGATTTTGTTAGGAAAAGCGTTGAGGTAGCATTGTAGATAAAGGCACTTTTCTTTAGGTGTTTCTTTACAGTTTTAGCACTATCACTTGTTTTAATTTCGATTTCTTTGGCAAATTCATCACCATTAGCAGAAGCATGAATTATTGTACCATCTTCAAAAAAATAATTACATAAATTATTCAATCTTTCATAATCAAAATACTCTTTTGAGTTTTTACCAGAAAGTTCAAAAAGTTCATCAACCAATTGGGGCATGGTGAAAAGCGATGGACCTGCATCAAATCTAAATTCATTTAAATTTATTTCGGTTAGCTTGCCTCCAGGATAACTATTTTTTTCAAAAACATGAACATCATAACCTTTATTTGATAACCTAACAGCCGAAGATAACCCTCCAATACCAGAACCTATAACAATGGCTTTTTTCATGATTTTTTGAAGAACTCATTTTTATAATATTTCCAAGGAACTATTAACATTCCAAAGCATTCACCGTGTTCTTTGCCTATATGCTTGTGGTGTATTTTATGTGCTCTTCGTATTGCCCTAAAATATTTATTATTAGTCTTTCTAAACCATTTTAAGCGTTGGTGTATAAATACCTCATGAACTAAAAAATAGGCTATTCCATAAGCTAATATTCCAAAACCAATGTAAAATGTTAGGAACGAATCATACATGGAACCTAGCATAATACACAGCCACGATGGAATTGCATATACTAAAAAGAAAAAGTCGTTTTTTTCGTAAAAGTGTTTATGATCTGGCACGTGATGATCTTTATGTAAATACCAAAGAAAACCATGCATCACATATTTATGCATTGCCCAAGCAGAAAACTCCATGGCAACAAAAGTTGCTATAATGATTAAGAACCCCATATCTTAGTTTAATTTACTATTAATATTTTTAAGGTTTTCCATTTTTTTATCTAATCTATTAGCAATAGAATAATTAGTATAATATCTGTGAGAATCAAAAAACTTTACCTGCATATTATCCCACTCTGCTTTATCTTTTACAAACTCTTTTTCTTGAAGTTCGTTAAATAATTTATTACTAATTTCTTCGAAATCATCTCTACCTATATAATCAAGGTCAGCATCTTTTATTATTTTTTCGAGCTTATTTTTAGGTTGATGCGAAATTTCTGTAGCTAAAATTAGTTTTTCTATTGTTAATATTTGAGCCTCGGTGTAGCCATATTTTGGTAAAAACTGTTTAGCAATTTCTACACCTATTACTTCATTTTTTTGATACTTTTTCGTGAAACCAGAATCATGAAAGAGTGCGGCTGTTTTTAAAAGTATGACACGCTCATCAAATATGTTTTCGTTAAGTGCAATTTCTTCAGTTGCTTGGATTACATCAACTGTATGCTGAACAGAGTGATAATATAACCCTTTAGGAAGAGTTTCTCTTAAGAAAGCTAAAACATCTTCTTCAAGTTTAAAATACTTAAGTTTTGTTTTTTTATGAGTTTCTAAATATTGCTTAAATTTTTTATTTGGAACAAGTCCTTCTCCTTTGTAAGATAATATTGGCTTAATATTGTTTACATAATACATGCTAATAATACCAACATTTTTAGTTAGTATGCCACCCCTAGGAGTACAATCAAAATAAGGTTTTATTATATTATATGTTTTATCGGATACATTTACTTTAAAGGGCATACCTTCATCTTGGAGTCTACTAGCAATATTAACATCACTTCCCCACACATCATAGAGGGGTCTTTTAGTTTCTAAAACACCAGCAACAACTTCCCCCGTATTAATGCCAACTCTTACTTGCCAAGCATCAGGGTTATTACGAGCAACCTTTTTCATGTAGCTTTGGATTTGTAAACCAGCAATGGTAGCATCAATAGCATTTGTTTTATTTTTAGGAATTCCAGCAACAGCCATGTATGAATCACCTATAGTTTTTATTTGGAATAAGTTGTTTCTTATAATAATCTTATCAAAAACTTTAAAGTATTTATTCAATTCATTAATTAATTCCTCTGGTGGCATTTGACGAGAAATTTGCGAGAATTTAACAAAATCAGCAAAAAGAATAGAGGTGCTTTTATACAACTCGGCCTTTACTTTTCCTTTGTTTTTAAGCTTTTGTGCAATACGATCAGGAAAAATTTTATGTAATACATTATCAGCCTTTTCTTTTTCCTTTTCAATCTCTTCTTTTTGTTTTTCTATTTGTTCCTTTTGCTCAATAATTGTAGCTGTTCTCTTTTTAACTAATGATTCTAGAATACGTTTTTGCCTACGTATATTTTGTATTCTAAACCAGAAAAAAGAGAAAATAAGGATAGCTAATATTATTATACCAATGGACCGAAACCACCAAGTTTGCCAAAAAGGAGGGTTTATATTTATAACTAATACAAGTGGTTCTTCATTCCAAATACCATCGGCATTAGAAGCATAAGCAACAAAATGGTATTCTCCTGGCGCAAGTGCATTGTAGTTTGCTAAAGGTATTGAGGTAGCCTTGATATTCGAATCTTTAAATTCTTCAATAAAATATTTATAGGAATTTTTAGAACTGTTAGAAAAATGTAGAGCAGATAAATAAATGGAAATATTATTGTTATAATAGTCTAACTGAATATCCTTTAAATTATTAACACTAATATTTTTATATGCATCTAGCTTACTTAATGGCTTGCCATTAACTTCAATACTTGAGATACTTAAAATAGGAGGAGTGGTGTTCTTTTTTAAATCATCAGGATAAAAATGACTTAATCCGTTAATACCACCAAAAAATAGCTCATCATACTTTGTTTTGTAGTAGGCTCCAGCATTAAATTCATTGCTTTGCAACCCATCAGATTCATAATAATTGTAAAAGGTTTTATAAGGAATTGAAAACTTAGATATTCCTTTATTTGTACTAATCCAAAGTGAGCTATCTATAGGTATGATTCCGTATACAGCATTATTTGATAACCCATTATTAACAGTATATGATGTAAAACTAGAATCAGCATAATTATAGGTGTTTATTCCTCCATCGTAAGTACCAATCCAGAGGTTGTTTTTATAATCCTCTGTAATGGTTAATACGTATTCTCCATTAATGCTCTTTGAGTCATCAGTGGGAAGGTATTTAAAAAATAACCCCTCCTTATCTGATAAGGAAATAATTTTATTTAATCCATTTCTTGTTCCGACCCACCATTCATTTCTTGAAGATTTATAAGAACAATAAATGTTATCATCAGTAATATTCGAATTTTGTGTACTGTAAGTTGTGTAAGTAGATTTTTTTATATCAAAAAGAATTAGCCCAATACTGGTTGACAGCAAAAACCGATCATTATCATATTTATCAATATCAAATATTTTAAAATCACCTTCTATTTTTTTTCTAAATGATTGGAAAAGGTTTGTGTAATTAGCGTTACTACCAAAAAAGTTTACCTTAACTAAACCTTGATCCATTCCTAACAAGGTATATTCCTTATCAGTATAAATTGACCTTACATCTTCATTGTAGCTATTTACTATTTTTGGATAATTAAAAATTTCACCCGAAAACAAATTATAACAATCCAGTCCCTTATCAGTTCCGATTAAAATATTTCCATTTTCAGATCCTTTAACAGACCAAACTATTTTACTAGATAAGCCTTTATTGTTTTTATCATTTTCACCAATGTAGTGTATGTTTTGTTTTACAAAATCAAACAAGCTAATACCATTGCTTCTTGTACCAATCCAAATTACATCCGAATGGTCATAAAATATTTCATTTATTGTATTATCAGCAAGTCCGTAAATAGGATGATCTCCATTTCTATAGTTATAAACCTCTCTTAATGTTTTATCTAGAAGAATTAATCCATTTTTAGCGGTTCCAAGCCATAAATAACGGTTTTTTAGTGAACGCACTTTTGTTAGTTCGTATCTCTTTAATTCAGGGAACTTACTAGTTAAATCGATTATTTGATTATTGGTGTATTCAATAAGCGTGTTTTTATAAATTAAAAACTTACTGTTTTTATCTGAAATTATGTCAACTACCCCTTTAAACTCTTCAATATTGGTTATTTTTGAATCAAATAAGTTTACTTTATAGCCAGCATCTAGCGAACTTACCAACAAAGTAGAATCATCATAATAATCCATTTCAATGAATTTACCATCCAAAACTTTAATAATTGAATCGTTAGACTTTTTAAATAATCCATCTAAGGATGAATTAAACCAAATGATACCTTTGTTATCAATCAATAGGTGACTTATGTTTTCAGCTTTGCAGTATATGTGATTAAATGTTCGGTTATTATAATCATAAAAACACAAGCCTTTATTGGTACCAATCCACAGGTAATCATTTACAGGATCATAGGATAAACAGTTTATGGTATTTGATAATAAGGAATTGGAATCTGCTTGATTTTTGTAAAATGTTTTAAAGCTTTGGCCATCATACCTATTTAAACCATCTTGAGTACCAATCCAAATAAAACCATATTTATCTTGAGTAATTGAAGAAACAGAAGATTGTGATAAACCATCACTAATAGTTAAGTTTTGAAACCTAATAGCCGTTTTGTTTTGTGATAGTAAACGACTAAAAGAAAATAATAAGAAAAGTAGAAAAATACCCTTATATAAACGAAACCTATATATCATCAGTATCAAAAATACAACTTTTCACATCTTTATTATCGAAACACCTCATATTTATAGCTGTTGGTGCTTAATAAAAGTTAAAATAACAAGCATATGACAATATTAATTTGTTAAATTTGTTAGTTACCTATTCACTCAAAAAATATGGAGTACAAACCAGGAAAACTGTTGGAGAATATTGATTCTCCAGAGGATTTAAAAAAACTCGATCAAGAACAATTACCCGAATTGTGTGAAGAGTTAAGGCAATACATTGTTGATATTGTTTCTGAAAAAGGAGGACATTTTGGAGCTAGTTTAGGTGTTGTTGAAATTACAGCAGCTATTCATTATGTTTTTAATACTCCAAAGGATCAATTAGTTTGGGATGTAGGTCACCAAGCTTATGGACACAAAATCCTAACTGGTAGAAAAAATAACTTCCATACAAATAGAATTTATAAAGGCATAAGTGGCTTTCCTAAAAGAAGCGAAAGTGAGTACGATACGTTTGGTGTAGGTCATTCGTCTACCTCAATATCTGGTGCTTTAGGTATGGCTGTGGCTAATCGATTACAAGGTAATAATGATACCCAGCATATTGCCGTAATTGGAGATGGAGCTATGACAGCTGGATTAGCCTTTGAAGGATTAAACCACGCAGGTATAGAAAACTCAAATATGTTAGTTATTTTAAACGATAACTGTATGAGTATTGACCCTAATGTTGGTGCATTAAAAGAATATTTAACTGATTTAACAGCTTCACAAACCTATAATAAGGTTAAGGATGAAGTATGGAACTTACTAGGGAAACTAAGCTCATTTGGTTCTAGTGCTCAATCAATTGTTCAACGAGTAAGTGATGCACTAAAAGGAAGTATTTTTAAGCAAAGCAATTTATTCGAAAGTTTAAATTTTAGATATTTTGGCCCAGTAGATGGACATGATGTTGAAGGTTTGGTGAAAATAATGGAAGAATTAAAAGACTTACCAGGACCAAAAATTCTTCATTGTTTAACTGTTAAAGGAAAAGGATTTAAACCTGCAGAGGAAGGTAATACTACCAAGTGGCATGCTCCTGGTATATTCAATAAAAACACGGGTGAAATAGTTAAAATAACACCTAAATCTCCTGAGCCACCAAAATTTCAAGATGTATTTGGTCATACTATAGTTGAATTAGCAGAGATGAATGAAAAAATAGTTGGTATTACACCAGCTATGCCAACAGGAAGTTCATTAAATATCATGATGGAAGCAATGCCAGATAGAGCATTTGATGTTGGTATTGCTGAACAACATGCTGTTACCTTTTCTGCTGGATTAGCAACTCAAGGATTAATTCCATTTTGTAATATTTATTCTTCATTTATGCAACGAGCTTATGATCAAGTGATCCATGATGTTGCATTACAAAATTTACCTGTTGTATTTTGTTTAGATAGAGGAGGTTTAGTAGGAGCTGATGGACCAACCCATCACGGAGCATATGATTTAGCTTATTTTAGGTGTATTCCAAAAATGATAGTTTCTGCTCCTATGGATGAATTAGAATTAAGAAATCTAATGTATACTGCTCAAGCAGAAAATAATGGTCCTTTTTCTATTCGTTACCCTAGAGGAAAAGGTATAGTAACCGACTGGAAAAAACCATTTAAAAAGTTGAAGATAGGAGAGGGTAGGAGACTTAAAAATGGATCAGATATTGCTATAGTAACCATAGGATGGGTAGGTAGTTTTATTGATCGAGTAGAGGAGAAGCTAGCGAATAAAGATGTGAGCATTTCACATTACGATATGCGTTTTTTAAAACCTATCGATGAAGTTATTTTACACGAGGTTTTTAGCAAATTCGATAAAGTTATAACCGTTGAAGACGGTACAATTGTTGGCGGACTAGGTAGTGCAGTTGTAGAGTTTATGAGTGATAATGGTTATTCAGCTCAGGTCAAACGTTTAGGTGTTCCTGATGATTATATAGAGCACGGTACACAAAATGAGCTTTACAAAGAGTGTGGTTACGATGTAGATGGTATTGTAGAAACTATACAAACAATGGTATCCAAAAAAACAGGGTTGAAGTCTCTTTCGGTAAGTTAACTTAGGGATAAAAGTTATTTAATGCATATTAAAACTCTTACTCCAAAATTCGTAGTCTCGGGTTGCCTCTTGATAAAAATCAACAACATCTTTAACCTCCTTTTCCATAACTAATCTTTTGGGTGAATTTCACAAGACGTACTCTCCTTGATTATTTTATGTCTGTTACGAGCAATAATATCATAGATATAGTCCCTAATAAATTTGGGTATAATTATGAATACATAAAGTAAAGGCCAAGGAAATTTAAATACACGAATAATCTCTAAACCAGCCCTAGATTTTACATAGGCTTTGTTCTTTTTTATTAATACAACAGAGTCTATATCATCAGAAATATGATGCTTTTTTTTAAGTTCAATAGCTTCTTCTGATTGTAGTGGAATAAATGTATACCTCTTTTTACTTCTCTTTCTTATGAAATTAACTGAGTAGCTACAAAACCCACAAGATCCATCGAATAATATGATATCGTTATTTTTCATTTTTTACCAGATATAAATATAGCCCCAGGATATCTTTTTACTTCAATATTTTCAAAATGTTCCTTAAATGAGCTAATCACTGTTTTGTCATTAAAGAGAAAGGAATATCTTAAAAAGTAAAAATGATAAATAGCATTTGGTGAATAAAACAAAGAAGAAAGTACAATTAGAATAAACAAGTAACATCCTACAAACAAGTATTCGAAAAAGTTGAAGCTAAACTCTATAAAATAAAATTCACCATTATCCTTTAGAGAAGATTTTGTTTTATAAGCTAAATCATTTATTTCTTGCTCACTCAATGTCTTTAAACCAAAAGAACTAATTACTAAATCAACTTTTTCAGAAGGTTCAAAAGAGGTAATGTCGTCACAGAAGTTTTCAACTCTATTATCTTTTTCCGATCGATTAATCATTTGTTTTGAAAAATCCACCTGATTTAACCTTCTTAATTTAGTAGAACCTTTCATTAAGTCAAAAAGATCCCCTTGACCACTCATAAAATCTACAACCGTTTCTTTTTGTTTAGCATCAGAAAGTTTTATTAATCTCTTCCTCAAAAAAGTAGCATAACCCAAAGAAAACAAGTTTGATAGGAAATAGTTTTTCGCTAACAAATCAAAAAAAGCAGCTCTTTTAGTTGAGGTTTTTGAAAAATTATTTTTGGTTAGTATGCGTATAATCGAGTTGAGCTTTTATTGAATGTAAAACATGTTGGTGTAGAAGATCAATAATTTGGTCTGAAATAAATTTCCAGTAAAACTTAGGCCCTATTTTATAATTATAATTGGTTTTAGCATGAATAATTGCTGTTGTTTTATCAACTACCTCTAACTCAAAACTTCCTTGGTCAATCCAAAAATAATCATGTAAATGCGGAGCATCAAAATTACCATAGGGAGACAACTCTTTCATTGGTTCAGGAGTATTTTCTAAACCAGGGTTAAAAACCAGTGATTTATTGGAATCATTAATAGATAAAGGTAGTTTTAGGTAATCATTATTGTTGGTGTAAACAATTAATTCATTCGTACTATCCGATACCATCATTTTTGTTGGTAGAGTAACACCTTGTTGGAAAAGGAAATGAACATCTTTATTAAATATCACCTCCTTATTTAGTAAATCCCAAACCTCCTGCTGAGAATAGTTTAGAGTAATTGAAGTAGATATATTTGAGTTTATAACTCCTTCATTTAAATGTTCAAACCATTGTGAAATAGGAATTATCCCCAATAGAATGATTAAAGAATATGTTTTTCTGCCTATCTCAGTCTTTTTAATAATGTAACCAATAAAAAAGCCAAAAAGAGATGGGAAAATAATAATTGGGGCAGCCAAGGCAATACAAATAGCGCCCTCAAATTGCAATAACAATAGTAAACCACAAAAACCAATTAAAACAAGTGTCCAAATAAATATAAGTCGGCCAAAGGCGAATGAAGATTCTTTATTAGTCGTTAGATAGCCAGCATAAAGAAAAATTAAAAATGGAACGGTAAGAAATAGCGTCCATCCATAATTTCCAGAATTTAATAAAGAATAGAATATAAATAAGCAGGTAATAAGTGTAGTAGCTGCAATGATTATAAGTGAGCGTTGTTTTTTCATTTTAACGTTTTAAAACTTTCAGAAAATAATGAAAGTTTAGTTTAAATTTTTTTAGTTCATCAATCGCATTAAAACTTTCAAGAACCAATTTTTATCTGCACTAGCTATTTTTGTTAGCACACCATCCATTTTACCAATAAATGATTGGATTTCAGAAGTAACTTTTTTGAACTCTTTTTCTTCTTCGGATTTACCTAACTCTATCCCTTCAATTTCTTCTAACATTTGTTTAACAGGTAAAATCTCTCTTTTTCTTCTTTCCTCAGCTACTTGTTTGGTTATTTTCCATACATCTTTTTCGGTGTAGAAAAACTCTTTTCTTTCTCCTGGTTTATATTCTTTAAAAACCAATCCCCAATCAATAAGTGCTCTAATATTCATGTTCACATTTCCTCTACTCATCTTTAACTCCTCCATAATCTCATCAGTAGTTAAAGACTTTGGAGATAATAACAACAGAGCCTGTATTTGTGCCATCGCACGGTTGATTCCCCAGTTACTACCTAGCACTCCCCATTCTTGAATAAACTTATATTTTGCGTCAGTTAACTTCATTGTTAGTTAAATGTAAATTAAATTTTATAACTTTCAAAAGTTTCTGAAAATAAAATTTAAAAACATTTAAGACCACTTAACGTTTGATTTAGTGTACTTAAATTAGTATTTTCAAGAAGTTAAATAGAAATGAAAAACATTTTCCTTTACATATTACTTTTGTTTGTTGTACTATCCTGTGGATCTGAACAACCTGAGAGTGTAGTCAAATCAAATGCTTCAGTCGTTTATGAAGTATCTGGAATGACCTGCGAAATAAATTGTGCTAGATACATCAAGCAGGAGCTTTCAAAAATGAAGGGAGTAGAAAAAGCAACAGTTAACTTCGAAAAGAAATTAGCTACTATTTATTTTGATGATAAGATTATTACTGACGATGATTTCGAAAATAAAATAGAATCGTTGAACGATAATCAATATACAGTAAAAAAACAAACGGTGAATAAATCTTCAATTAATAATAGCGGTTCGGTTGATGATAATAACAATGTTATAACCCCAACTTTTGAGTTGCCAAACATTGTAGATTTTTTTACAAACATTTTATAATAAAAGTTCTTTAAATAATTGCTTATAAAGAAAGGTTGAGGGAAAAGGCCCGTTGATACCTTAGCAACCTTCAATAGTAATATTGAAAAGGTGCTAATTCCTTCTTGAGGAAATCAAGAAATATAAGTTACTAATAGTTTAATCCCCCATTAGTAACGAAAACAATGGGGGATTTTTTATATATGGAAACAACATTTGAAAAAGAGTTAAATAAAAGAATTTTAGTGTTGGATGGAGCCATGGGTACCATGATACAACGCTATAAATTACAGGAATTTGATTTTAGAGAAGGGTGGTTCGAAAACCATGACAAGTCTCTCAAAGGCAATAATGATTTATTATCTTTAACTCGACCACAAATAATAAAAGACATCCATGCAGCTTATCTTGAGGCAGGAGCAGATATTTTAGAAACCAATACGTTTAGTGGAACATGGATCGCTCAAGCTGATTATAATTTAGAAAAATATGTTTACGATATAAACTATTACTCAGCAAAAATTGCAAAAGAAGTTGCAGAAGAGTTTACTAAAAAAGACCCATATAAACCACGTTTTGTTGCGGGATCAATGGGGCCAACCAATAGAACAGCTTCTTTATCTCCTGATGTAAACAACCCAGGCTTTAGAGCTATTTCATATGACCAATTAGTAGATGCTTACAAAGAACAAGCAAAGGCATTAATAGATGGTGGTGTAGATATACTATTGGTAGAAACAGTGTTCGATACATTAAACGCAAAAGCAGCGTTATTTGCTATTCAAGAAGTGTTTGATGAGCTTAATAAAAAAATACCCATAATGGTTTCGGGTACAATTACTGATGCTAGCGGAAGAACACTTTCTGGACAAACAACGGAAGCATTTTTAGTATCGCTTGAACATGCACCTATCACATCTATAGGATTAAACTGTGCTTTAGGAGCAAAACAATTAAGACCTTACTTACAAACGTTATCTTCTAAAGCCAACATAAGTGTTAGTGCACATCCAAATGCTGGTTTACCTAACGAATTTGGTGAGTATGATCAAAGCCCTAATGATATGGCAAGCCAAATAGAGGTATTTTTAAAAGAAGGTTTACTAAACATAATAGGGGGCTGTTGTGGAACTTCACCAGATCATATTAAAGCAATTGCAGAAATTGCAACTAAATACTCGCCAAGAAAACAAAATGAATTAGCTTATGAATAAATTTATTATTACTACAATAGCAGTATTATTTATTAGTCAGTTTTCTGCTCAAGAAAATGCATCTTTTTTTGAGGATATCTTACTTTCTGCTGATTCTATAACTGTTGATCTATATGTAGATTATACCGATGAAATGGCAGTAGATAAAAGCCATATTATAAGAAAAAAGTTCAAAACGGTTGGGTTAGATAATAAAGATGCCAATCGCTTTATTAAAGTGATGAACAACCCTAATTCATTTGTAAATTATTATGCCAACTATAGCCATAAAAACTTGGTTTTTACATTACATGAAAATAAAAAGAATATTGGAGAAATTATTATTTCATCTGTATCTGGAAATGCAACCTTTAATGATTTAAAAGGAAACGAATATACCCGAGTAGTTAAACAAACTACAGGTCAATACATTATTCGATTACTTAAAGTAACCGATTTATTACAATATTTTTATCCATCAAACTTAGTTGGATTTAGTAGAGGAAAAGACAATACAATAGAATTCTAAAAAAAAATGAGTAAACCCAAACTATACAAAGAAATTGATAAAAGCATCCTTCTTTCAATACCCAACCCATCGAAAGAAGCTTATGAAATAAAAATAAAAATTCCAGAATTTACTTTTCTTGGGGTAAAAGAACAACCAGATTTTGCTACGGTTTACTTAACCATGTATCCTGGAAATAAAATAATAGAACTAAAGTCGCTTAAGCATTATGCTTATCATCTAAGAGATATTGTGGTTTCATACGAACGATTAATAAATATCATGTACGATCACCTAATGGAAGTGTACGAACCAGAAAGATTAAGATTAAGCATGATTTGTAATCCTAGAGGAGGTATATCAGCAAAATTAGCAATTGATTCTGATTGGGCTGCAAGAGGGGGTGATGAGCGCTTTAAAGACTGGGCTGGTGGAGGTTCTTCTCATGAGGATTGGAGTGTTTTAATGTGATTTTAGAAGACTAGCTTATTGTTTAACTATTAAACTAGAATCTTTTTATACCCAAACATCTAATCAACTAATCAACAAGTAAACTCATAATTAACACAAGAAAAACTAATGAGTAAAACCAGTCATATTCTCAAACTATCAGGTCTAGAGCCACTAATAGTTACTGAACATACTAACTTTGTTAATATTGGTGAGCGAACCAATGTAACAGGATCAAAAAAATTCCTTCGATTAATAAAAGAAGAAAAATTTGATGAAGCACTAGATGTTGCCAGAAACCAAGTAGAGGGTGGAGCCCAAATCCTAGATGTAAATATGGACGAGGGAATGATCGATGGGAAAGAATCCATGGTAACTTTTCTTAATCTTATCGCTGCCGAACCAGATATTGCCAGAATTCCTATAATGATCGACTCCTCCAAGTGGGAAATCATAGAGGCTGGTTTAAAATGTGTGCAAGGAAAAGGAGTGGTTAACTCTATCAGTTTAAAGGAAGGTAAAGAAAAATTTATAGAACAAGCTACTAAAGTTAAAAGATACGGTGCTGCGGTAATTGTTATGGCCTTTGATGAAGACGGACAAGCAGATACGTATGAACGAAGAATAGAAATTTGTAAAAAATCATACGATATTTTAGTTGATGTTGTAGGTTTTACTCCTTCTGATATCATTTTCGATCCTAATATATTTCCAGTGGCCACAGGAATTGATGAACATAATAATTATGCGGTTGACTTTTTTAACGCTACTAAATGGATAAAAGAAAATTTACCCGGAGCAAAGGTTAGTGGAGGGGTAAGTAATGTATCTTTTTCCTTTAGAGGAAATAATGTGGTAAGAGAGGCTATGCATAGTGCCTTTTTGTACCATGCAATAAAACATGGTATGGATATGGGGATTGTTAACCCAGCTATGCTTGAGATATATGATGATATTCCAAAAGAATTATTAGATAAAGTAGAGGACGTTTTACTTAATAGAAAGCCCAATGCTACGGAGATACTTCTTGAATATGCCGAAAGTGTAAAAGGCACGGGAAAAAAGCGAGAAGTTAATCTAGATTGGAGAAATGATCCTATTCAAGATAGAATTACACATGCATTAGTAAAAGGAATTACAGAGTTTATTGAGGAAGATGTAGAAGAATGTCGTCAGCAACTTGATCGTCCGTTACAAGTTATCGAAGGTCCTCTAATGACGGGCATGAATGTGGTAGGAGACTTGTTTGGTGAAGGAAAAATGTTTTTACCACAAGTAGTAAAATCTGCCCGTGTAATGAAAAAGGCAGTTGCATATTTAAACCCTTTTATTGAAGCAGAAAAAGATGGTGGAACATCTGCCAATGGTAAAATATTACTAGCTACAGTTAAGGGTGATGTGCATGATATTGGTAAAAATATTGTGGGAGTTGTACTGGGCTGTAACAATTATGATATTATTGATTTGGGAGTAATGGTTCCTAAAGAAAAAATTATTGAAGCCGCTGTTAAAGAAAACGTTGATATTATTGGTTTAAGTGGCTTAATTACTCCATCACTCGATGAAATGGTAGATGTTGCTAAAGATTTAGAATTATCAGGCTTAAGTGTTCCATTACTAATAGGTGGGGCTACCACATCAAGAGTGCATACAGCTGTTAAGATAGAGGAAAACTACACCAAAGGTCAAGTTGTTCATGTGCTTGATGCTTCTCGATCAGTTACTGTTACTGATAAGCTATTAGGAGACAATAAGCAAGATTATATAAAAAACCTTAAAGCTGATTATCAAAAAGTACGTGAAAATCATGCGAAAAAACGTGCTCAAAAAAGATTAGTAAGCTATGCTGATGCGAAGGCAAATAAGTTTAAAATAGACTGGCAAAACGAGACAATTGTTAAACCAAACCTTATTGGAGAACAGGTTTTTAATCATTTTTCTTTAGAGGAAATAAGACCTTATATCGACTGGACACCCTTTTTCCAAACATGGGAGTTAGCAGGTCGTTTCCCAAAAATTTTGGAAGATAAAATAGTAGGAGAGGAGGCTAAAAAACTTTATGCTGATGCTAATAACATGCTGGATAAAATAATAAGCGAGAATTGGCTGCAAGCTAAAGCCATTATTGGTATTTGGCCAGCAAATAGTTTTAACGATGATGATATCGAAGCAACAGTTGATGGTGAAAGGGTGCATTTTCATCATTTAAGACAACAAACAGCGAAAGCTAAAGACTTACCTAATTTTTCACTAGCCGATTTTATAGCACCTAAGGAAACAGGTAAACAAGATTATCTAGGAGGATTTGTTGTTACAGCAGGTATTGGAATTGAAGAGCACATCAAACGTTTTGAGGAAGATCACGATGATTACAACAGCATTATGCTAAAAGCCCTTGCTGATCGTTTAGCCGAAGCCTTTGCCGAGCTCATGCATGAAAAAGTTAGGAAAGAATATTGGGGCTATTCAACAGGAGAAAGCTTAGATAATGAAGGGTTAATTAAAGAAGAATACCAAGGCATTCGTCCTGCACCTGGTTACCCTGCCTGTCCAGATCATACAGAGAAAGTAACGTTATTTAAAGCCTTAAACGTAGAGAAAAATATCGGTGTTTCGCTAACTGATTCGTTAGCGATGTATCCTGCGGCATCCGTAAGTGGGTTTTATTTTGCAAACTCACAAGCGAAATACTTTGGTTTAGGAAAAATAGCTGATGACCAAGTAGAAAGTATAGCAGAACGTAAAGGAAAACCTAAGGAAGAAATGGAACGTTGGCTATCCCCTGTGATTAATTAATTCCATCAATAGCCTTCGCTAATTTTTTATCCTTATCTGTAACTGTATTTCCAGCATCATGGGTAGTTAATTTTAATGTAACCTCGTTGTATACATTATAAATTTCTGGGTGATGCACATGCTCTTCTGCTAAAAAAGCAACTTGTTGTAAAAAGCCAAAAGCTTCCTTGAAATCTTCAAACTGGAAGCTTTTAACTAATTGATTATTTTCTTCTTTCCACATAGGTTTTACTTACTTTGGTCAAGTTTTTTAACCATGGTTAAAATAGTAGCAATTGCTACAGTTTCACCTTCCTCATCATATACATCTACCAAGAATTTTACAATTCCTTTGGCGATATCTTCCTCGTCTCTTTTTTCTTGATCGATTTTTTCTTTTACAGTAAACTTAACACCAATGGTAGCACCTGGATAAACAGGTTTTACAAATCGAGCTTCATCTAATCCGTAATTTAACAGAACGGGACCTTTTTTAGGCTCTACAAATAAACCAGCAGCTTTTGATAGTATAAAGTACCCGTGAGCCACACGATCTTCAAAAATGGTTCCCTCTAAAGAAGTTTTATCCATGTGAGCATAAAAATTATCTCCACTTACATTAGCAAAATTAGTAATATCAGCTTCTGTTACGGTGTGTTTATGTGTAATCCACGTTTCACCTATGGTTAATTCTTCAAAATGTTTTCTAAAAGGATGAACTAAATCCTCTTTGTATTTTCCTCCAATTTGATATTGGTTAGTAATATGTGTTAACGTAGTTGGAGAACCTTGAATAGCGGTACGTTGTAAATAATGCTTCACACCTCTCATTCCGCCCATTTCTTCTCCACCACCGGCACGTCCTGGTCCGCCATGGGTTAATAAAGGCATTGGGGATCCGTGTCCTGTACTTTCTTTAGCGCAATCAGCATTTAAAATTAAAATTCTACCATGTAAAGCTGCTGCACCAAGCACAAATTCTTTTGCTAATTGATCATCGGCAGTTACGATAGAACAAACAAGTGAACCTTTACCCATTTTAGCTAACTCTATGGCTTCATCAATTCCTTTGTAAGGAATTATTGTAGAAACAGGACCAAAAGCTTCTACGTTATGACAAGCAGTATTATTAAATGGATCATTATTAACGAATAGGATAGGTGAAATAAATGCTCCTTTAGCACCATCAGCACCAACCACCTCAATATTATCAAGTGTACCATAAACCATTTCTTGGTTTTTGGCTAGTTGCGAAACTTTATCCTTTACTTCTTCTACTTGTTCTTTACCCGCTAGAGCCCCCATTCTTACACCTTCTGTTTGTGGATCACCAATGGTTGTTTTAGCTAATCGTTGTCCTAAAGCAATTTGAACATCTTCAACTAAATTTTCTGGCACTAGTATTCTCCGAATAGCCGTACACTTTTGCCCAGCTTTAACTGTCATTTCTTTTTGAACTTCTTTAATAAAAAGGTCAAACTCTGGAGTTCCGGGAACAGCATCTTCACCTAAAACAGAACAGTTCAATGAATCTGCCTCCATATTAAACGGTACAGATTCTTCCACAATTTTAGGATGAGACTTTAACATTTTACCCGTACTTGCAGATCCTGTAAAGGTAACCACATCTTGGTTTTCAATATGATCTAAAATTCCGTTTGCAGAACCACATATTAATTGTAGTGCACCTTCTGGTAAAATTTCGGAAGTGATAATCTCTTTTACAACAGCTTCTGTAAGAAAAGAAGTAATGGTTGCAGGCTTTACGATTGCTGGAACACCAGCTAAAAGATTTACCGCTATTTTCTCTAACATACCCCAAACTGGAAAGTTGAAAGCATTGATATGAATAGCCACTCCTTGTTTTGGCGTTAAAATATGGTGCCCAATAAAGGTTCCATTTTTAGATAAAGGAGCCACTTCACCTTCGGTGTGAAAAGTTTCGTTTGGGAATTTTTTTCTTAAGCTGGCATTTGCAAAAAGATTACCAATACCTCCTTCAATATCTATCCATGAATCAACCTTTGTAGCACCTGTTAAATAACTAATGGTATAAAATTCTTCTTTTTTAGTAAGCAAATGTAAAGCTAGAGCCTTTAACATCCTCCCTCTCTCATGAAAAGTCATTTTTCTTAAAGCTGGCCCTCCAACTTTTCTGCCGTAGGTTAGCATTTCACCAAAATCTAATCCTTTTGAGGTTGCTTCAGCTATTGCTTCACCAGTTATGGCGTTATGTAATGTTTTCCCTTCTCCTTCTCCTTCTATCCATTGCCCAAGAGCATAGTTTTTTAATTTCATTGGTTTAGATTTATTTACTATTAAAAGTAAAGGAATTTAGGACAAAAAAAAAGCGAGGAATTTTCCTCGCCTTAATTGTAACTGAATGTAACTAGACTATAGTGTTCTAAGTACTGGTTTTAAAGAATAATCTCCATTGCCTTGCTCAACGATAGATTCATGAGCATCAAAATCAATAAGAATAACATTATTGAAATTTGGCAGCAAAAATTTATTTAAGTTTAACTTTAACCCAGATTGCATTGCGCTAGGCGTAGCAAGTGGATACAAAGTACTATCAACCATAATTGTGTTATTTGGACCAAGTATAAATCTAATTTGTTCAATATCACCTGTAGGTACACTATCAACTACTACTGTAGTATCAATACCATTTTGTAGTTTAAGTAAATCGTAAACTCCTTGATTGGTTTGAACATTTATCCAACCACCGTTTTTCATTTTAATAGTTACCTGTTGTAAATCAACATTCACTTGATTATAATCTCCTGGAGCATCTGTCATTTTAACTTCCATTGCTGTCATTGTTGACCCTCCGTCTTCTTTTTTACAAGAGAAAAGCAATCCTAAAACTGCCATTCCTATTATTATTTTCGTTTTCATATTTTAAAATTTATTAGATAATATTACAAAAAATGCACCTCAGATTACTTTTTACTATTAATCAGTAGGTTAATATTTGAGAAAACCAACCGGTTGTGGAAATCTAACACAAAATGATGCTTGCTTGCCCATTATTCATAATAAATCGGTATGTAAACTACTCATTAATAGTTTTTTTTACTTTGGAATGATTTTTTAACTGTATATGTAAAAAAACAATCATGAAAAAAGTAAAAGAAAATTTAGAGCATATTATTGAAATTTGTGAAGATGGAAGTAAAGGATATGAAACTGCGGCAAACAACGTAGATAATATTGAGTTAAAAACAATTTTTAATCGATTATCACAACAAAGAAAATTATTTGTTGAGGAACTAAAAAATGAAGCGAGAATTCAAGGAATGGACTTATCTGATTCAGGATCTGTAAAAGGATTTTTCCACAGAACCTGGTTATCAACTAAGGCAACATTTAGTTTTAATAATGAAGAATCAGTAATTGAATCAAGTTTAACTGGAGAAGAAAAAGCAGTTGAGGTGTACGAAGAAAACTTGACGTATGAGATTCCTCAAAATATTAGAACGATGTTGGAAGAGCAGATGCAGATGATAAAAGGATCAATACATCAACTCAATCAATTTAAGTCTGAATTTGCTTAAAACAAAAAAGGGACTCAAACGAGTCCCTTTTTTTAGTTTTGATAGAAAAGTTTAATAAACTCTTCTTGACTAATTTCTTTTTGATCGAGCTTAACATTACTCTTTAAGTAAGAAAAAACTTTGTTTTTGTATAAATGATCAAAAATGTTCTTTAACTCTTGTTGATTTTGTAATACACTATTTACATTTTCTTCTAATACACTGTCATCTGGTGCTGGCATTCCATATTGAGCATATTGATTAATAAGTAAACCTCTTGTGTATTCTTTTACCTCATCAATTTCAACTTTAATTTCATTCTCTTGAATGATTTTGTTTTCAATTAACTGCCATTTTAATTGATCAGCATAACCATCATATTCTTTTTCCAATTGCTCTTCAGTAATTGGTTTATCATTGGTTTGCATAATCCAACGCTTTAAGAATTCATCAGGTAAGTTTAAATCAAGCTTTTTTAATAATACATCCGAAGCTGTTTTTTGGAAAAGTCTTTCGCTATCGTTTACATAAGCTTTAGCCATGTCTTCAGTAACCTTTGCTCTAAACTCTTTTTCGTTTTTAACAGTATCTTTCCCTACCACTTTATCAAAAAGTTCTTGATCTAATGGAGCTTTCTCCATACGCTTAATTTCCTCTACTTGAAATTGGAAATCACTAGTTACAGTATCTACCTCATCTTTTTTGATGTGTAGCATAGCAGCCATATCAGCATCTCCTTTACTAACTTTTCTAGGATCAACAGTAATTATATCATCCTTTTTAAGGCCAACTAAAAGCTTTTTCGTTTTTTTATCTTCCACAAATGGAACAGAAATAGTTGATTTTGCTTGAATACCATCCTCAACAATTTCGCCATTTTCATTTAGCTCGCTAAAGCTACCGTAAATCATATCTTCCTCTTCTGATTGATCAACAGGAACCATTGTTCCATATCTTCTGGTAAAATCTTCTATTTGCTTATCAACAGCTTCCTCATCAATCTTAATGGTGTAGTAATCTACTTTGTCTTTTTTAGAAACTTTAAGATCAAATTCAGGAGCTAAACCAATTTCATAACCAAACTCAAAATCACTTTTTTCATCCCAAGATCCCACTTTTGTGTGCTCATCTGATGGTAACGGATTTCCTAAAACGGATACACTATTTTCAGTTAAATGACTCTGCAAAGCATCATTAATCATTTTATTTAACTCATCAGCAAGAATAGACTGTCCGTACTTCTTTTTAATCATGCCTACAGGAGCTTTTCCTGGTCTAAAACCTGGTATAGCCATCGTTCTTCTATACTCATTAAGCTTTTTATCATAATTCTCCTTGTAATCTTCAGGAGTAAGTTTGATTTTGATGATTGCGTTAAGATCGTCTATTTTTTCTTGTGTAACGTTCATGCTATTGTTATTTATTAATCAAATACTAAAATACAAAAAAGGCATAAGCTTTTAACTTACGCCTTTGGTGCGGGTGAAGGGACTCGAACCCCCATGCCGTGAAGCACTAGATCCTAAGTCTAGCGTGTCTACCAATTTCACCACACCCGCTCAAATATCACAATTAAGGATTGCAAAGATAGGAGTATTTTTTATTTCCGCAACCAGTAGCTAAAACTTTTTATTAATAAAACAAACCCTTTAGTTCATGAATTTATAAACAAATTGTATATTCGCCACTTAATTGAATTATCAAATCAACAATTCTGTTATATGGCTTTAATTGGAGAAATTAGAAAAAGATCATATCTATTATTAATAGTTATTGCAGTGGCAATGCTTGCATTTATAATGGGCGATTTATTTAAAAATGGTGGAGCTGGTGCTAACCAAGATACCGCGATAACTAATTTATACGGAGAAGGAATAACCCAAACCGAATACGATCAAATGATCAATAGAGAGGTTCAAAAGCAGTTGAGGTTTGTTGCTGAAGAAGAAAGACAACGTGCAGAGAGCGGCATTAGAAGTAACTTAGAGGAATCATTTTTAAATGAATATTTACAAAATGAGTTGTTCCGCTATCAATATAGCAAGTTAGGCTTAAGTGTTACTAAAAATGAATTTAATGATATTATACAAGGAAGTAACATAACTCCGGCTGTTGAAAATATTTACAGACAAAACCCACAATTCCAGGTGTTTTTAAATCAATTTGGCCGTGTAGATAAAGATTCAATAGCTAAGTACATGCCAATGTTTGCTCAAAATCCACAGTTCGTTGGTTATATGGATCTTTTAGGTGAGAGCATAGAAAAAGATCGTTACATCCAAAAGTACATGAACCTTATTGAAAAAGGATTGTATGTTACAAAGCAGGAAGCAAAAAGAAATTATTTAGCTAATAACTCAACAGTAAGTTTTGATTACGTATACCAATCATTCTCAAACATTCCAGATACAGCAGTAACTGTTACTGATAGTGATATTCAATCATACTACAACGAGCACAAAACAGAAAAAAAGTATGAGCAAAACGATGCTATTAAATTTCAATTTGTAGAATTCCCAATACTTCCATCTCCTACTGATAAGCAAGACACAAGAGAGTACTTAGCAAGTAAAAAAGAGATGTTTAAAGATGCTGAGAGCGACTCTAACTTTGTTATACTAAACAGTGATTCTAAAGATTTAAATTTTACAAATAAAAAAATCACTGATTTCCCAGAAGGATTAGATAGCACACTAAATGTTGTTGATACAAATACAGTGATTGGCCCTTATGAAGAAGATGGTTTTTACAAGCTTGCTAAAGTAAGAGATGTTAGTACAATAAAAGAGGCTAAGGTTCGCCATATACTAATTGGTTTTGATAACCCACAAAGAGGAACTGTTAGGTATGGTAATGACATTAACAAATTAAAGAAAGTAGCTGATAGTGTTATTGCAGTTATCCGTACTAAAAATAACTTTGATGAAATGGTGAAAGAAATGTCTACCGATATTGCTTCTGTTCCAAATGGTGGTGTTTACGATTGGTTTGGAGAAGATGCACAATTTGTTCAACCATTTAAAGATGCAGCATTTAATAACCCAGTGAACTCTGTGAGAGCTGTTGAAACAGTTTTTGGTATCCATATTATAGAAGTAATGGGTAGAAGAGATACTAAAGCGTTAAGCATTGCTGTTGTAGATGCTGAAATTAAGCCATCAGGAAGTACTATTGAAGCAGCAATTAATAAAGCGGTTGATTTTAGAAATGCGTTTAACACAAACAATGTGTCTGATACAGCTTTTATTAATACTGCAAGAAGAAATGGATTATTTGTTGGTCCAGCTCAAACGTTAGGATTAAACCAAGAGTATTTAAACGGGTTTGATAACGTAAGTTCATTCCTAGAGTGGGGATTCAATGCAGATACTGATAAAGGAGATATCTCTGAAGCTTTAGTTTTTGATAAAAAAGTTGTTATTAGCCACCTTAAAGGAAAAACTGAAAAGGGTATTCCTGCCTTAGCTGATGTAAAAGATATTATGAAGTATGAGGTAATTAAGGAGAAAAAAGCAGAAATGTATACTGAAAAAATGAAAGGTTCAAACTTAAATGAAATTGCAGCCAATGTTGGGTTATCAGTTAAAACAGCATCAAACATTAGCGGAAATGCTTCAAGCGTTGCAGGTGCAGGAAACGAGCCAAAAATGATAGGCGCAGCTTTTGCAACTCCTCAAGGACAAGTAAGTAAACCAATTAAAGGTAAAAATGGAGTGTTTGTTGTTTCTACAACTAATAAAAATGAAGCAACTGCACCAGAGGGTTATACATTCGATTCTGAGCAAAACATTTCTAACTCACAATTAAGAAGACAAGCACAATCAGGTGTTTATCAAGCTTTATATGAACTATCTGACTTAGAAGATAAAAGAAACAGATTTAGATATATCGGTAGATAAACCGAAGTCCAAACAAAAATTTATTAAAACGTCCTGCTCATTGAGCAGGACGTTTTTTTTTATAGCGGTTTTGATAAATAGGATATTGGAGCTTGATACCCGTTCTGATCAACTCTTCTCAACTCGTTAAGGTAACCTGAACCTAAGCTATCATAATTCGTTGATAGCTCCGCATGCTCAATGGCTTTATCTATGTTACCTAACCTTTCAAAATGAACGGCTAAATTAACGTGTAGTTTAGCAATATCTTTGTTTTTAAAATTTGTTGTTAAGCCATCTTGCCAAATAGCTTTAGCTGTTTCCCAATCATCAAGTTTAATAAAGTCTTTCGCTTGATGCAATTCTGGACATGTTTTTGATTTAACATAAATACTTCTTGATACCATTACTGCTAATGGAGAAACACGCTCTGCATAAAGCTGTCCTAGTTCTCTACCCATATTAGCATATCCTTGATCCTTTTTTGCCTTTAATTTTTCTTTAGCATTAGCCATATCTACCCCTTCAACTTCAAAAGGGTAATTATGATTTAATATAAATTCATCGATAACTTCTCCAGTTTTTCCATTATAAAGCCTCCATCCGCTAACCGTTCTTAATATATTAGTTCCTCTAACAATGTTAATGTAATATTCATTTCCATCAGGATCTAATTGCATTTTACTATCGTTCACATAACTTATTTCTTCGGTAACATCAAATACTTCTAAAGAAGCAACAAGGCTAGATGTATCATAGTCAAAAAACTCTACTAGATCACCATAAGCAAAAGGTTGAGGAAACGTTTGTGACTGCTCTACTTCTACTTCTTTAATAGGAGTTTTAATATCAAAATACTTTCGCTGACGTAAACCACTAGTAAACCCACTTAAAAGTTCTGGAACACCTTTTTGATTTTTCGCTAAACCTTGTCCGTCCGTTAACACATCCAAAAGATTTCTGTCTTTTGGAATCGTACGATTAATAACTCTAATATTTTTAAATTCAACGGGGAAAGCAACATCAGCTTGTGTATTTTCTGCATTAAAAGTAACTGTTTTAGTAGGCATACAACTCGTAAAAAGAAAGCCTATAATTAAGGGTATATAAAACTTTGTTTTCATGACTATGTGTTTTAAGGTTTAGTAGTGATAAAGAAAAATTCATGCCAAAAATAACTTTAATGGATTATATGCAAGTTGTTTTTAAATTCATTTCAATAACTATATTTGTAAAAACGAAGTCTACATGGCATTGAATAAGAAAAATATGGCAAAATCAACGGATTCTGGAATATCAGGAAAATTAAACCAATTGGTAGAGGGTACAGAAGTTAAAGGAGATATAGTTTCTGATAGTAATTTTAGAGTTGATGGTAAGTTAATTGGCTCTATGAATATAAAAGGAAAGTTGGTTTTGGGCTCAACAGGTTATATTGAAGGAAATGTTTCATGCAAAGATGCAGAGGTAGAGGGTGTATTTAAAGGAGAAATTAAAGTAGAATCGTTTTTATCGTTAAAATCTACGGCTAAAATTTTAGGAGAAATAGAAACGCAACGAATAGCGGTTGAACCTGGAGCAGAATTTACAGGGAACTGTAAGATGACTAACACTCCACCTGCTCAATAAAGGTGAGGAATCCTATCAGAGAATTTTCGAGTAAACTTTTTAAAGGTTTAGGAAAAAAACTTAAAGCAGTATTATTTGTTTTAATAGCAATTGCTGCCGGTCATATTTGTGATGACTATTTTAAAGCTACATTCCCCGTTTTTAAGATATGTTTTGGATTAATCGGTTTAATGATTTATATATCTGTTAATAATACACCAGCCGATGAAGAAAAATGATATAAATAACTCAACAAAAAACTATTTAGTTTTTTCGGGTTTTGCTATTCAAATGGGGATACTTATTTATTTAGGAGCCTTTTTTGGAAAAAAACTTGATGTAAGTTATGAAACACCTAAACCTTATTTTACTATTTCATTGGTTTTTATTGCTTTCATTATCTCCATGTTTGTGTTATTAAGAATGCTAAAAAACCTAAATAAAAAGTAGGTGGTTTTACAAAAAAAAGATGTACTATTCCTAGCTATTACATTAACTACAATTGTAATAGCATTTTTTATTCACTTAACTATACTTAATGGGTTTAGCAAGCCTTCAATTTATGTTTTATTAAGTTTATCTTATGTGGTAAATTATGGCGTTTATATTTTAAGTTTAGCTGGATATTTTATTTTCACTAAAAAATTAAAAAATTGGTTAGGGTATTATTTTATGTCCATAATGACAGTCAAGTTTATCCTTTTATTAGCCTTGTTTATGCCTGATATTAAGGAGGATGGCATTATAACAAAAAAAGAGTTTTTTATGCTATTTATTCCTTATGCTATTTGTCTCATTTTTACAGCAAAACACTTAATAAATAAATTGCGTTAAGGAAAGGTGTACTATTTAATATTAAATCCCTATTTTTGCACCATATTTTACAATAACCGATTGGCATGGTATTAAAAAAATTGTCTCTATTTGTTCTTCTAATTGTAGCAAATTTATCTTTTGCAAGTGAACCCACAAACGCTCATTCTGAGGAGCATCATGGGGAAGAAAAATCATGGAGTGAGAAAACACAAGAAGAAAAAAAATCATACATCGATCAAGTAAAGGAGCACCATTTAAAGGACTCTTATAACTTCGAGATTACTCACGGTGTAGGTTTTTCATTACCAGTAATTATTTGGGATGGTGAATTAAAGATTTTCTCTTCAAGTAAAGTTATGCATGGGCATTCACATGCTGGATATACTGTAGATCATCATGGGAACTTAGTTTCTACTGAGGGTAAAACAAAAGCTAAAATGACTAATCTTTTTTCTGGAGAAGAAGATTTATTTTTTGATTTTTCAATCACTAAAAATGTTTTTGTAGTTCTAGTAATGTCTTTGTTTTTAGTATTGTTGTTTGGTGCAATGGCAAAAAAATACCGCAAATCACAAAATCCATCAGGTTCTGCTAAATTTTTAGAGCCAATTGTTGTTTACATTAGAGACGAAATTGCACGTCCAAACATTGGAGAGCATAAGTATAAAAGATACATGAGTTTTCTATTAACCGTATTCTTTTTTGTGTGGTTTTTAAACTTAGCGGGAATGACTCCGTTAGGTATTGGTGTAACTAATAACATAGCAGTTACTTTTTCTTTAGCATTAGTTGTATTTTTAATCACAACGTTTACTGCAAATAAAAATTATTGGTCGCACATATTTTGGATGCCTGGTGTTCCTATGCCGATGAGAATTATGTTAGCTCCAATTGAATTATTAGGAATGTTTGTAAAACCATTTTCATTAATGATTCGACTTTATGCAAACATGACAGCAGGTCACGTAGTAGTAATGAGTTTAATTGGATTAATCTTTTTATTCCAAAACTGGTTTGCTGCTGGAGCATTTTCATCATTAACCTTAGTTTTATCGATATTAGAATTATTAGTTGCTGCACTACAAGCTTATATTTTTACAATGCTAGCAGCGTTGTATTTTGGAGCTGCTGTAGAGGAGCATCATTAAAATGAATTATTAACCCAAAAAACAAAAACAAGATGGAAGAAATGGTACAATACATTCCAAACATCGTAGGAGCAGGATTAATCGTTTTAGGAGCTGGTTTAGGTATCGGTAAAATCGGTGGTTCAGCTATGGACGCAATGGCTAGACAACCAGAAGCTTCTGGAAAAATCCAAACGGCTATGATTATTGCTGCGGCACTAATTGAAGGTTTAGGTTTCGCTGCATTATTTGCTGCTTAATCAAACAAATCAAAAACATGAATATAGCTGCAACGGTTGGTTGCAGCTAGTTCATAAAAAGGGTTTAAAAAATTATAAATTATGGAGAAGTTATTAAATGATTTTTCAATTGGATTGTTTTTATGGCAAACAATCATTTTTGTAGCATTAATCTTTTTATTAAGAAAATTCGCTTGGAAACCAATTTTAAAAGCGGTTAATGATAGAGAAGAAAATATTGCTAATGCACTTAATAGTGCTGAGGAGGCTAAAAAGGAAATGGAAAACCTTAAGTCGAGCAATGAAAAACTATTGATTGAGGCAAGAGAAGAAAGAGATGCTATGCTTAAAGAAGCAAGAGAGATTAAAGCTCAAATTATTGATGAAGCTAAAGGTCAAGCAAAAGTTGAGGCTGATAAGATGGTAGCAGCGGCAAAAGAAGTTATCAAAAATGAGAAAAAAGCGGCTTTAAACGAACTTAAAAACCAAGTAGCTTCATTATCAATTGATATTGCAGAGAAAGTTGTAAAGCAAAAACTTTCTACTGATGATAAACAAAAAGAGTTGGTTAACGGATTGGTTGAGGAAGTAAGCCTAAACTAAATCATTCAACAAGCAATTATGAAGAATATTAAAGCTTCAACACGATATGCAAAAGCACTGCTTGATTTATCCATTGAGAAAAATCAATTAGAAAAAGTATATCAAGATATTATTACATTAAAGGAGACTTGCAAAGGGAGTAGAGAGCTAGTTAATTTGCTAAATAGTCCTGTCGTTAAAGAGGATCAAAAAAAACAAGCACTAACAGCAGTATTTGGTTCTTCTTTCGATGAACTATCTATTAACTACATTAATTTATTAGTTAGTAAAAATAGAGAGGCACTTTTACCAACAATAGCAGAGCAGTTTATTAAAGCCTACGAAAATCATAAAAACATTTTAACTGTTGAGGTAACTTCAGCAATTAAATTAGATGAGGCTCAAAAAAATAAAGTGTTGTCTTTAGTAAAACACGATGGTGAAATTAATTTAATAGAAAAAACGGATCCATCATTAATTGGAGGTTTTATTGTTCGTATGGGCGATAAGCAAATTGATGCAAGCATAGCAAAGAAGTTTACAGACTTAAGAAAAGAAATTATATTAAACTAACTGATCATTAAATAAACACAAATGGCAGAAGTAAAACCAGCAGAAGTATCTGCAATTTTAAAAGAACAGCTTTCAGGATTTAAAACGGAAGCACAATTAGAAGAAGTAGGAACAGTTCTTCAAGTGGGAGATGGTATTGCACGTATCTACGGCTTATCAACTGTACAATCGGGTGAGCTTATCGAATTTGATAACGGTTTACAGGCAATTGTACTAAACCTTGAAGAAGATAATGTTGGGGCGGTAATTTTAGGACGTTCTAACGATATTAAAGAAGGTGATACTGTAAAAAGAACAGGTAAAATTGCTTCTATCCAAGCTGGTGAAGGAATTGTAGGTAGAGTTGTAAATACATTAGGTCAGCCAATTGATGGTAAAGGAGCAATCGAAGGAGAGCTTTTTGAAATGCCTATCGAGCGTAAAGCACCAGGTGTAATTTACCGTCAGCCAGTTAATGAGCCATTACAAACTGGTATCAAAGCAATTGATGCGATGATTCCAATTGGTAGAGGACAAAGGGAGCTTATTATTGGTGACCGTCAAACAGGTAAAACAACTGTAGCAATTGATACTATTATCAATCAAAAGGAGTTTTATGATGCTGGAGAGCCTGTTTACTGTGTTTATGTAGCAATTGGTCAAAAAGGATCTACTGTAGCTGGAATTGTTAAAAAATTAGAAGACGCTGGGGCAATGGCTTATACAACTGTTGTAGCGGCAAATGCTTCTGACCCTGCACCAATGCAGTTTTATGCTCCATTTACAGGAGCTGCGGTAGCAGAATATTTTAGAGATACTGGTAGACCAGCATTAATTGTTTATGATGATTTATCAAAGCAAGCGGTAGCTTACCGTGAGGTATCACTTTTATTAAAAAGACCTCCAGGACGTGAGGCTTACCCAGGAGATGTATTCTACTTGCACTCAAGATTATTAGAAAGATCAGCGAAATTAATCGCTATTGACGATATCGCTGCAGATATGAATGATTTACCACCTTCATTAAAAGGTAAGGTAAAAGGAGGAGGTTCTATTACTGCTCTTCCAATTATCGAAACACAAGCAGGTGATGTATCAGCTTATATTCCTACAAACGTAATTTCGATTACTGATGGTCAAATTTTCTTAGAGTCTGATTTATTTAACTCAGGTGTTCGTCCAGCAATTAACGTAGGTATTTCGGTATCACGTGTGGGAGGTTCTGCTCAAATTAAGTCAATGAAGAAAGTAGCAGGTACATTAAAATTAGACCAAGCACAATATAGAGAGCTAGAAGCATTCTCTAAGTTTGGATCAGATCTTGATGCAGCAACTAAATCAGTACTTGATAAAGGAGCTAGAAACGTGGAGCTTTTAAAGCAAAACGAAGGATCTCCACTTCCAGTTGAAGAGCAAATTGCAGTTCTTTATGTTGGAACAAAAGGATTAATTGGTCAAGTTCCTTTAAATAAAGTAAAAGCTTTCGAAGAAGAGTATATTGCATATTTAAATAGAAAGCATAGAGATGTTTTAGATACGTTAAAAGCAGGTAAATTAACTGATGAAGTAACTGACACGTTAAGAGCTGCTTGTAAGGAACTAGTATCTAAGTATTAATATAAGTTAATTAAGAATTGGCCTATGGCTAACTTAAAAGAAATAAAAAACAGAATTACCTCTATTAATTCCACTGTTCAGATCACTTCAGCAATGAAAATGGTATCTGCAGCGAAATTAAAGAGAGCGCAAGATGCAATTACTCAAATGAGACCTTATGCTGAAAAGCTACAGGAGTTATTAGGTAATTTAAGCTCTAGCCTAGATAGTTCTGAAGGAGTTTATTCTCAAGAAAGAGAAGTTAAAAACGTACTACTTATTGGAGTTTCCTCTAATAAAGGTTTGTGTGGTGGTTTTAATAATAACATTATTAAGCGCGTAAAAACCTTAAAAGAAGAATACAGCCAAGCAAATGTTGATTTATTATCAATTGGTAAAAAATTGCAAGAGTTTAGCAACAAAACATTTGTTCCGGATAATAATAGTGCAATACCAAATGATCTTGAGAAGATATTTGATGATTTGAATTTTTCAAATGTATCGGAAGTTGCTGAAATGGCAATGAAATGGTTTGCTAATGGTGTATATGATAAAGTAGTTATTGTTTATAATCAATTTAAAAATGCAGCTACACAAATTGTTCAAGCAGAGCAGTTTTTACCTATTCTACCACCAGAACAAACAGCTGAGAACACTAGTAGCGTTGAGTATATTTTCGAGCCTTCTAAAAAGGAAATAATAGAAGATATTATACCTAAATCGCTTAAAATACAATTGTACAAAGCAGTGTTAGATTCTTATGCTGCTGAACATGGTGCACGTATGACAGCTATGCATAAAGCAACAGATAATGCAAACGATTTATTATTTGATCTTAAGCTAACATATAACAAAGCAAGACAAGCGGCAATTACTAATGAAATATTAGAAATTGTTGGTGGTGCAGCTGCACTTGAAGCATAAAAAAAATCTTATTGTATAAATTAAAACGCCTCAATAGCATTGAGGCGTTTTTTATTGGAATATAATTTCTACGCGAGTACCATTAACACTATCGTCTTCATTTATTTGATACGGTCCAGTAATGGTAATTTCTTTACCAGTTATTTTTTCTAAGAGTACAATACGGCTGTTGGTAATTAAAACTCCTTTTGAGTTATGGCTAGTAAGCTCATTCTTTTTACTTGCTTTACTAATATCTATACCAATACCATTGTCTTGAATAGTAAATTTTAATCCATTAACGTTTAGCCTTTCAATAATAATTTCTATTAATCCTTCTGATTTGGTGGGTAAAATACCATGCCATATACTATTTTCTACAAACGGTTGTAGAAACATTGCAGGTACTCTTGTATCCTCAAGATTTATTTTATTACCAATTTTAATAGCATAGTTAAACTGGTCTTTAAAACGCATTTTTTCTAGCGATAAATAAAGCTCAAGCCTTTCTAATTCTTCTTTTAATGAAATAAGACTGTCCTCTTGTGAGGAACTATCAAGATTTTTTCTGATTAGCTTAGCAAAGCTAGATAGGTATTTATTTGCCGATAATTTATCCTCTTTATTTATATAAAATTGGATAGAGTTTAAAGCATTAAAAATAAAATGCCTGTTCATACTAGCATTAAGCGATTGTTGTTCGAGTTTTATAAGTTTGTTTTGGTACTCGAGTAAATCACGTTGTCTTTTTTCTCTTTGTCTGGTTTTTTGTCTATTAAAAAAGTAATAAACAATCAGGAAAAGTATAACAAGAAATCCAATTCTAAACCACCAAGTGAGCCAAAAGGGAGGGTTTATAGTAAATGAATATGAAGCAATATTGCTCCACTTAATACCATTGGTTGTGCTTTTAACCTTAAAAGTATACTCTCCATGGGGTAAGTTAGAGTATCTAACAAAATCTGTTTCATCTGGTGGAGACCAATACTCATCGTTACCTTCGAGAAAGTAAGAATAACTTACCTGGTTATTATTGCTAAAAAAAGGAGTAATGTAATGAAAAGTAAGATTGTTTTTATTGTATCTAAAAGCAGATAGATTCGAATCTAACAGATTTGTTTTATCATAAAATAAGTTAACACCAGTAAGTTTTATTTTTGGAGTTATTTGGTTTATTTGTTTCTCTTTAGAGGGATCAAAAATATTTACACCTTCGCTAGTTCCTATCCATACCTTACCACGTTTGTCTTCAAAAATGGCATTAAGGTTAGTTTCCATACCAATAAGCCCTTCATTAACGGTGTAATGGGTATATAATGAATCGTTATATGCTTTTTTATAGATTCCTGCACTTGTAGTACCAACCCAAATGGTTTTTCTAGTATCAATAAAAACAAAATTGATTGTTTCATCTTCCTTTAAAGTTTTAGCGATCTGGATCCTCCTTAAAAACCCTTTTTCAAACCGATACAACCCCTGTTCGGTAGCTAAGTATATAATATCATCAAGAACGCCTATACTAAATATAGTTGTGCTATTTAATTCGTCAGAAAGTGGAATAAAATTATTGGTAACTGTGTTATATACCAAGCACCCTTTACTAGTTCCTAAAAGGAGCGTGTTTTTTCCGAAAGATTTAATGCTTCGTATTTTTCGAATACTATTATTAGCTATATCAATTACATTATTTTTATAACGAAAAAGTCCCTTTTTGGTACCAATCCATAAGGTGTTTTTTTGATCTTCAAATAAGGATTGTACAACAACCTCTCCACCGTTAAGCAAACTCGAAAGAGGGTAATTTTTAAACTGATTATTTTGGTATTTAGATACACCTTGAGATGATCCAAACCATATGGCACCATCTGTTGTTTTTAAACTGCACCAAATAGTGTTATTAATGATATTACTGTTTAGTTTATCGTACTTAATAAATGAGTTGTTTTTCCATCTGGTAATGCCCTCTCCATAAGAAAAAAACCACATCCCTTTATCATCTTCAGCAAATGATAGTATAAGATCACTGTTTAAGCCTTGCCCTTTGTTAAGGTATGATATATGCTCGCTAACCAGCTTAACAATACCTTTACCTTCACTATTAATCCAAATGTTCCCTTCAATGTCTTGGAAAATATCTTCTGGTATAAAGTTTACGCCAGATTTCTCAAAGAAAATAGATGTATCATTTTTTGAGATTTTTATAATTCCCATTTTTACTACTAACCAAGTATTTTGGTTATTATCAACAGTAAAACCTCTAATGGTTGGATAAATTTGAGGGTTGTTTTTAATATATAACCCATCCTTATTTGAAAAACCTAGTTGAAATAACCCTGATGATCGTGTAGATAGGTATAAATCACCATTAATAAGTTTCATTTTGTTGATATTCAATGTTGATTTAAATAAATCAACCGAGACTAGTTTATTAGCTTTGTCTAACTTATATACACCATCTTTAGTTGCAATAATTAGTTGATCATGGTAATTAATTACTCCTTTAATAATTCGTTCTTTATAATCTGCTTTATCAATAGAATAATAAAATGTCTCATTTCCTAAGGTATCAATTTGAAGAATGTTATAATCATCAAAAACAACCAATAGCTGATCTTCGTTTCTTGATAAAAAAGTAATGGTGCTGTTAGTGAGCTTGTTATTATTTACTTTAAAAACTTTATCGTTTTTGATATAGTTTAATCCATTTTCTGTGGCTATCCAAACGGTATTTTTATCACATAAAATATGGTTGATTTTATTAGAAAAAAGCCCATCTTCAACAAAGTAATTAGTAAACTTTTCTCCATCAAATTTACTTAGTCCGTTAAGTGTACCAACCCACATAAAATAATTACTATCCTGGGCTAACGCATATACTTGACTTTGTGGCAAACCTTCACCAAGGGAATAACTTTTAAACGTATATTTTTGTGAAAATATACTTGTTACTGCAATTACAAACAGTGGTATTAATATGAAAACTCTAAGCTTCATTTTTCTTTAAATCAAAAACGTATAAAAAAACTAAAAACGTAAAAACACCTGCCTGTGTTTCGAGCATCGATTCTGTTAAACTAAATAAAAGTAGGTTAACTGAAAAAACAAGAAGCAAAAAACTCTTCTTTTTAAGTGATTTTATAAAAAGAAGAATAAATATCATTATCAAAATAAAAAAACCAAAAACCCCTGTTGAAGCAAATGTTTGAAGAAACTGTTGATGAGAGTCTAAATTAGGTTTCATATGTTCGTATGCCATCCTATTATATTCTTTATTTAGCTCATCTTTAATATCTCCCGAACCTACACCTATCCAAAAATTATTTTTTATGATATTTTTAGAAGCTTTCCATGCAACAATACGCTGCCCTGTACTTGATAATTTAATGCTTTTATCTTCATAATTTTTATTAAAGGTTTCTTCAACTGCATAGTTAAACTTACTGTTTATTATAGGCACAAATTGATAAGATAGAAAGGACGAACACCCAATAAATAAAATGATTAAAGAAAATAGAAGTGTTTTTTTTCTGGTAAGGAAAAACTGATAGCTAAGAAACACAATATTAATTACTAAAAGAATTAAACCAATTTTAGAAGAGGCAAGTAATATAAACAGTATAAATATACCAAATGAAATAGCTTTAAGCTTGGAGTTTTCTATATACCGAACAACCATAAAAAGCAGAAGATTTAACATCACAGCTAGGTAAGTTGGGTGTATATAATAGGTAAAAGCTGAACTAAAAAAATGTTTGATAGAAGAATCAATATTAAAAAGAACTAACGCTCTAACAGAGCAGATTAAAAATAAAATAATAGCACCCATAGTAAGTGCTAGGGTAATCTTTTCAATAGATACTTTTTTAGCACGAAGTGCTGCGGGAAAAACGAAAGGAAAAATTAAAAAAGACGCTTTTAGCTCAATTGATGCAGACCAAGCAACTAGATTTTGTGAATAAAACCCACTAACTAGATAAGAACAGAAGAATAGCATGAGCAGTATATCTATCGGTTGAATTTTAATCTTTAGATCCTTAGTAAAGAAGGATAAAAGTAAACTCATAATTAAAGCATGAGGAGATGCAAATGGAAATACAAATAATAGCAAAAAAAAAGCATAGAAAAATAAGTTTCTGATAAGTAATATGTTAGATATTTTACTCATTAATATTGCTTAAGTATTTAATGAAATTTTCTGCAATTACTGATCTATTGAAATAGTTAGAAACATACCTTCTACCGTTGTTTCCAAAAGTATCAATTAAGCTTTTATCCTCTAACAAGGAATTAATTTTATCAGCTAAATCATCGCTGTTTTCTGGTTCAAAGTATAGTCCACATTTTCCATCATCAATAAATAGTTTTTTAGCCTCACCATCCACACCTAATATTAGTGCTTTTTTCATTGCTAAATTTTCAAATATTTTAGATGGAATTGCACCCTTGAAAAGATCTAACTTTTTTAACGGAACTATTGTAACATCTATCGATTTAATAATTTTTATAATTTCTGTTTTAGGAACAGCATCAAAAAAGAAAACGTTTTTTAGTGCTAACTGTTCTTTTAAATTCAGTAGTTTTTCTTTTTCTGGACCAGCTCCAACAAAAATGAACTTTGCTTGGTCATTTCTAATTATATTAGCAGCTTGTAAAATTACCTCTAAGCCTTGTGCATGTCCTAAAATTCCAGCGTATAGAAATAGAATGTCATCGTCTTTAAAGCCGTTATTTTTTTTCCAATTACTTTGTGTTTTTTCAGGGTCAAAATAGTTTAAGTCTACACCATTAGGTAACCAATAAGGATTTTTAGTTGGAAAACGCTGTTTAATATTTTGAACAATTCCTTGTGTTTGCCCTGTGATAACAATAGATTTTTTATACAGAAACTTCTCCAATTTATAGGCTAAGTTTAGAAAAAACTTATTTTCAACTATACCAAGTTTTTCAGCACTTTCTGGCCATAAATCAGAAACATTAAAAATAAGTTTTGATCGTTTTATTTTACAAAGTAAATAGGCTGTGATACCTAAAAACAAAGGCGGACTCTCACATAAAATATAATCGTATTTTTTTGTTTTAAACCAACCAACCCAAAAGGAAGAGAAAACAAACGAAAAATAGTTTAGTAATCGCTTAAGTACTCCTTTAGATGTTGTAGTATAAATCCAAGATCGATAAACTTGAATGTCATCGATTTGTTCTTTTAAAAAAAACTTCCCCTTGTAGCCCTCATGAATTTCCATTTGAGGGTAGTTAGGCATTGCAGTTAACACATCTACTGTTACATCTTTCTCTTTTAATCTTACAGCCAAATCATGAAGTCTGTTTTGAGGAGCTCCAGTTTCTGGTGGGTAATATTGGGTTAAAAAAAGAATTTTCATAGTAAGTAACTAAAAATATTCTTTATTAATGATTATAAAAATTATTTTAGAGGCTATTTTATATCTATTTATTTTTCGACTTATATATAGTAATTTTAGGCATGGTTAAAAAGCAGGTAGTGATGATTGTTTACAATCATTTTATAAACGACTCTAGGGTACTAAAAGAAGCAACTAGTATTGTAAACAACGGATATGATTTAACACTATATGCTTTATGGAAAAAAGAACTACCTAAAACGGAGGAAATAAACGGGTTCACTTTAAAAAGAGTGAAAATTAAACCCATTCATAAGCAGATTTTAGGAGAAAAAGGCTTCAGTGGATTAAAACGAAGCCTTTATGGCTCTAATAAAACAAAAACGCTTAATTCGGAGCAACAAAATGTTTTAAAGAATAAATCAGTTTCATACGAAACCTCGCGAAAAAAAATGTCTAATTACAAGTTCTTTATTAGCACAATTAATAAACTCCTTAGCTATAAAAGTTTTTATGGTGAAGTGTATAAAGAAGTTAAAAATGAATATAAAAAAGTAGATTATGTTCACTCTCATGATATGAGTACATTGCACATAGGAGCAAAACTAGCTAAAAAGTACAAAGCCAAATTAATTTACGACTCGCATGAGCTTTTTATTGAAAGAGACAAGCCATACTTTACACCTAACTGGTATAAAAAATTACAAAAGAAATTTGAAAGAAAAAGAATAAGAAAAGCTAGTGCAGTAATAACGGTAAGTGAATCTATTGCTGATGAATTAGCCATAAGGTATTCAATCAAAAAGCCTATAATTATACTAAACACACCAATTAAAATAGATCAAGCTAATCGGGTATCTATTAAAGAAAAACTAGGCTTTACTACCGAAAAAGTAGTGATGTATTCTGGAGGTTTTACTATAGGCAGAGGGCTCGAATATTTGGTAGTTAGCCTAAAACTATTACCAAAAAATTATCGTTTGGTCTTTTTGGGTTTTGGTAAAGAAGATTTTGTAAATAAACTAACTAAAATTGCTCAACAAGAAAATGTACAGGATCGATTTTACATGTATGGTCCAGTACCTAGTAATGAAGTACCATCGTATTTATCTTCTGCAGATCTTTGTATTTCACCTATTCAAAATGTTTCATTAAACAATTACTATTCATTACCTAATAAAGTGTTTGAATATATTCAAGCAGAAGTACCTTTGGCTGTAAGTAACTTTCCAGAACTACAAAAGTTAATAGAAAAAGAAAATATAGGAGCAACCTTCGATCCTAAAAGCCCAGAGAGCATCGCACAAGCAATTACTAGTTTTTTAGAGGATACCGAAGCGTATAATAAAGCAAAAGCAAACTTAGCTAACTGTAAAGACAAGTATCACTGGGAAAACGAAGAAAAAAAGCTTCTTGAGTTATACGGTAACTTAGAAAAGAATTAAGTTTGTTTTGTTAAAAGGATAAATGAGCCTAATAAAAAACATAAAAGAAGTTATAGATAGAAAGGAACTCGTTTCTTACCTGTTGAAAAGTGACTTAAAAATTCGCTATAAAAACATGTCACTGGGTTTCATCTGGGCTATTTTAGACCCCTTTTTTATGATGCTCATTTATGTGTTACTTATTTCAGTAATATTTAAAAGAGGAGGTGATCAATATCCCGTATTACTATTTGCAGGCTTATTACCTTACAGGTGGTTTAGTTTTTCGCTAATTAACTCCAGTAAAATAATTTTGAGTAATGCCAATATTATAAAATCGGTTAAATTTCCCTTTTCTATTTTGGTCATTAATGAAGTAAATATAGGGTTGGTTAACTACTTTATGGGATTAATTGTTTTAGTTCCTATGCTGTTTATTTTTAAGGCAGATTTTTCATATAATATGCTATTTCTACCCTTAATAATAGCAGTACAGTATGTTTTTGTTTTAGGTTTAGGCCTAATATTTAGTGCAATAGGTGTTTATTTTAGAGATATTCAAAACATTTTAATGTTTGTTACTCGATTAATTTTGTATTTATCTCCAGTACTCTATGATTTAAGTAGAATTCCAGAGAAGTACCAAAAAATATATTTATGGTTAAATCCATTAGCTTCGTTATTCGAAAACTATAAAAACATCTTGGTAAAAGGTAAAAGCATTGATTATTCATTTGGCATTTTTGTATTATACAGCTTAGTTTTTTTATTGATAGGTATGTGGATTTTTAATAGATATGACAATAAATTTTCTAAAGATGTTTAATGTATGAGTCCAATCATTGAAGCAAAAGACATATCAATTAAATTTAAACTTAGTAAGTACAGGAGAAGTTCTATACGCAATTTGCTCCTAAACAGAACGAGGAAGCAAGATAAAAAAGAGTTAACAGCGCTGGATAAAATATCGTTTTCAATCAATAAAGGAGATATTTTAGGTGTAGTTGGAAAAAATGGTTCTGGAAAAAGTACCCTTTTAAGAACAATTGCAGGCGTTTATTTACCAGATGGAGGAACATTAAAAACCAAAGGATCTTTATCTTCTCTATTATCATTAAATACTGGATTTAAAAATGAATTAAGCGGACTTGAAAATATTTTTTTAACAGGTGTTTTAATAGGGTTTAAGGAAAAATTTATTAAAAGTAAACTGCAAGAAATCATTGATTTTTCAGAGCTAGGCGACTTTATATACCAACCAGTTAAAAACTACTCGTCAGGAATGAAATCCAGACTAGGTTTTTCAATTGCTATTACACTTAGAAGAGATATCATGATGATAGATGAAATTTTAGGGGTAGGAGATTTCAAGTTTCAAAAAAAGAGCCAAGATAAAATGATCGAGCTAATTAAAGACGATACTACAACCATTATTTTAGTTAGTCATGATTCTGAAACGATAAAGGAATATACCAATAAATGCCTTTGGATTGATGGTGGTGTTCAAAGGGCATTTGGAGAAACAGATGAAGTACTAGAGATGTATTTAGCTTCATAAATGATAAAAACAAAAGAAATAAGCCAATACATTTTAAACATTGAGAATAACTATCCAGTTAATGAATGGGTAATAAATAATGAAATTATTTGGCCTTTTATTAGAATTAAGCTTTTTACTGATTTGAATTTTGCAAATAATAAAACCTTTGTTCGAAAAAGCCAATCATTTAAAACAACAGATAATAATAAGCTAAAAAAACTCTTTAAGTCAGTTTTTTCATATAATCGTTTAAAGCAAAAAGATTATTTTTTCACTTCAACTTATGCACATCGAGCAAAGTATAATAATAAATACTGGAATAAGTTTTACGACCCGTTAGTTGAGGATGCCACAATTTCTTCTTACAGCATTGTTGAGCATAATACCAAAGGATATTACTCAAAAAAAGAGGAGGTAAATAATTATAAACAGTTATTCTTTTTTGAAGACTTTCATTATTCAACAGATGTAATTTCTTCTAAAATAAAAAAGCTTATACCTATAATTAAAGATGTAAACTTACCGCAATATGCTCATTTTTATAAGCAGTTAAAAAATGACAACTTACTTAATAATAGACTTGAAAATTATGAACTAAAGAATATAATAAAACAATTTGAGCGACTTTTTTTAATGGTAAAAACGTATAAAAAAATACTTAAAAAAATAAAGCCAAAAATAGTATTCGAAGTTTGTTATTATTCAATGAATAGTATGGCATTAAATTTAGCTTCAAAATCATTAAATATACCCTCTGTTGAGTTTCAACACGGTCCTCAGCCACCTCTTCACATGGCTTACGGTAATTGGGGTATAATTGAAAATAAATCATATAGTTTATTTCCCTCTATTTTTTGGCAATGGGATGAAGAATCTAATAAAACCATCAAACCTTGGATACAAAGTAATGAGATGCATTCATTTATTGTTAATGGAAACCCTTGGTTAAGTTATTTTAATAATAAATCAGAATTGATTAAGGGAAACATCATTTTATACTCGCTTCAGCCTTTTTCAAATGATATTTTATTTCCAAAATATTTAGTTGAAAGTATTAAAACAGGAACTCATAAATGGGTTTTAAGAGTTCACCCAACAGATTTTAATCGAATCAATGAAATCGAATCTTTTTTAATTGCCAATGATCTTGCTAAATACGTTTTATTAAGTGGTAAAGACCAACCTCCTCTTCCCGTTGAATTAGCCCAAAGCTTTTTACATATTACTAATTATTCTGGAACAGCAATTGAAGCAGCAGAGTATGGTATAAAAACTATTTTTATACACCCAATGGCAAATGAATATTTTAAAGAATTAATAGATTCTAATATGGCATACTATTCAGATGGAAATAACTTTGATGAGCTTATTAATAAGTCTGAAAAAACAAATCTTCTAGACAAGAAACAAAACAAAACACCTAAACAAATGTTTGATGATTTATTAAAGTTGTTAAATATTCAATAAAGGCATTATCTTGTTAATGGAAAAACTAAAAGCGAGTAACCTAAAAATTAAAAAAATCAACACAAAAGTTTGCCATATATCAACCGTACATTCATTATATGATATTCGTATATTTTACAAAGAATGTATTTCCTTAGCTAAAGCAGGCTTTGATGTATCATTAATTATTAATGCAGAAAAAGAGCAGATACTTGAAGGGGTTAAAATAATTCCTCTTAAACCAACAAAAAACAGATTACAAAGAATTTTAATTAAACCCTTTTCTGCTTTGCAGAAAGCCCTTAAAACAAAGGCTAAAATATATCATTTTCATGACCCAGAATTAATACCGTTGGGCATTTTTCTTCGTCTTTTAGGAAAAAAAGTAATTTTTGATTCGCATGAAAATGTATCTCATCAAATTGAAAATAAAGCGTGGTTAGGACCACTTTTTTTAAGGAAAACTGTTGCTTTTTCATATCGATTAATAGAGAAAATTGGTATTTGGAGCTTTAATAGTGTTATAAGTGTAACTCCAGAAATTGTTCAGTTTCTATCCCCAAAAAAAGGGGTACTAATAAGTAACTACCCCATCATATCAATGATAGAAAATATTAAGCAAAGTGAAAAGTTTGAAACACCAACAATTATATATGCAGGTGGATTAACTAAAATTAGAGGAATTTTTGAAGTTTGTAAAGCAGTTTCATTAGTTAACTTACCAATTCAGTTAATATTATATGGAGCTTGGGAAACTGAGGCCTATAAGAAAGAGTGTTTAGAACTAGATAGATATAAAATTCATTATTTAGGCAAAATTCCGCTGGAAGAAGTATACTACAACATGAAAAAAGCACATATAGGAGTAGCCACATTTTTACCCGAAAAAAATCATTTAAACTGTTTACCAAATAAAATATTTGAGTACATGACCTGCGGTATACCTATTATTGTTTCTGATTTTCCTTATTGGAAAAATTACTATGGTAACTATGCCTTTTTTGTAGATCCCAATGATCCAAAAAAAATAAAAGAAGCGATTGAATTGTTCTTTCATAACATGAACGATTATAAAAAAATGGGTGATATCGCTTATCAAGAAATTAAAGAAAAATATAGTTGGGAAAGTGAGTCAAAAAAACTTATACAACTTTACAAAGAATTAGTCTAAGCACGTGTACTTATCCAAAATACATATAAGTGATATAAAAGAACTCTCTGTTTCATCAGCTTTTTTAAATATAAATTGGCTAAAAAGCTATGATCATGATAAGCTAACACCTATAGGTATATTTAATAATAACAATGAACTTATAGGGTCATTTTTTTTATACAACTATAAAAGATTAAAGTTTTTTAAGCAATTATCGGCACCACCGTTTATGCCCACATGTGAGCTTACCTATAAAAACCTCGCAACAAATAATGCTAACAAGCAAAAGTTTGATAAAGAAGTTTTAATTGCAATTGCTGATTACTTAGGGACGAGAAGAGAGATAATGATTGTTGATTTTCCGTCATCGGTAAAAAACATAACACCTTTTATTCATAAAAACTTTAAAGTGTCTACAAGAATCACTTATCAGTTGGATTTACTACAGTCAGAAGAAGAGTTATTTAGTAACATGTCTTCAGAGAGGAGGAAGAACATTAAGAAAGCAATAAAGGATGGTGTTACATTTGAGAAAGTAAAGAATACAAACTCTATTGCAGTTGATCTTATTAAAAGCACTTACGATAGAAATAATAAAACCGTTGACTACACTATTATAGAAAACATCCTTAAAAACATGACAGAGGATTCATCCTATATGCATATAGCTTTTGACCATAATAAGCATCCAGTAGCAGCAAACTTTTGCGTATTTGATGATAATAAGACTACATATAAATTCGGAGGATACAGTAGCGAATTTAAACACGAAGGAGCAGGAGCGTTGCTCATGTGGGAAAGCATTAAATTAGCTAAATCTAAAGGTATAGAGCATTTCGATTTTGATGGATCCATGTTACCTGCTATTGAAACATTTTTTAGAGGTTTTGGTGGAGAAATTGTTAATTACCATACCATTGCTAAAGCTCCTATTTTATTGGAATATATTCTAAAAACTAGACAGCGAGGTTTGTTTTGACAGAGTACGGCTACTTCTTTTTCATTATATAGAGCAAAACTGGAAAAAGAAATAAATCGCAAAGTACAGCAACAAGCAAACCAATAGATACTAATAACCCCGTAGTAAAGTTTGCTCTAAAATCAGAAAAGAGAAGAGTTCCAAAACCGGCAATTAATATAATAGTAGTTAAAGAAATAGCACTTCCAGTTGTTTTTATGCAATTTTCTACTACATCAAGATTCGATATGCCTTTTGCTTTTTCTATTCGGTACCTGCTTAAAAAATGAATAGTATCATCTACGGCAATTCCAAAAACAATTGTAAACACAATGGATATGGTTACGCTTAGCCCCATGTTAAACCAGCCAACTACTCCCATAATAATGATTAAAGGCAGCATGTTTGGAATTAACGAGATAAAACCTAGTGAAACTGATTTAAAAAGAACCATAATAAGCACCATTATTACGAGCATAATGAAAGTTAAACTAAGCATCATGGTTTTGGTTACAGTAAAGTTTGTTTGGTCGATAATATTAGATCCTCCTGTAGGGGTTAGTGTAACTTGATCGCTAAAATTTGTATTAACCCAATGTACAAGTTCTTTGTTTTTTAAGTCAATATCATAACTACCAGGATCGTGAATTTGACCATATAAAAACGTAGATTTTTTGTCTTTGGAGATAAAACCATCTAATGAAACAAGTTTTTTGTTTTTATTGAGCTTTCTCATTACTCTTTTAAAATCTTTCTCATTAGTTGGAACTCTGTAATACTCGAAGTTACCACCATGCAGAGCACGGTTCATTTGTTTAATGAAAAACGTTAATCCTAGGTAATTACTTTGTCCGTATAGTCTATTTACTTTTTTTTCGATACTATCAATTAGTACTATATTTTCAAAGTCTGTTGTTTGCCCGTTTTTAAATTCTATGGCTAATGACAAGTCCCTAATTCCATAGAAATCTTCTGCCATTAATTTAACCGTTTTACTTGCTTCATCTTGAGCGTTTAAATCATCATAAATAAATGATTGATTTTTAACTAAGGATACACCAATTATAGCCAAAACAATAATAATGCTTGATACAATTAATGTTGGTTTTATATAGATCCGTTGAGGTGTAATATACTTTAAGTAATTTTTAACCTTAACAGGCTTTGCGTAATAGAGAAGAATAGGAAGTAGCCAGTAAGCTAATACAAATGCATAAAGAACCCCTAAAGTAGAGAAAAATCCAAATTCAATGAATACTTGAATATTGGAAGGAATAAGCGATATAAAACCTAGTGAAGTTGTTACTGATGTTAAAATAATTGCCCGAAGCATATCTTTTTCGGTAAGCTTAATTTTTAGGTTTTTATCATGTGTTTTTTCTTCATTAAATCGTGAAACAAGATGGATTACATCACTTAAAGATATAACACCAACAATTACTGGAATTGCAATAGTTAAAACATTTAAAGGGATATCGAGCAAACAAATTGTTCCAATAATCCAAATAACGGTAATGAGAACAATTACAAGTGGCAATATTACACCTAAAAACGACCGTGTAAAAAACGATAGAATAAGGATTATAAGAATAACGGCTATAATGGTAAGCAAAGCAGATTTTTCTTTAAGCTTATTTACTACATAATAGTTTGTAAGTTCGTTGTTGTAAAAGTGTATCGATTCAAACTCGTAAGGCTCAGCTTTTTTTTCAATTTCTTGTTTAATAGCTAGTATATCATCAATTGTTTGGTTCTTTTTTAGGGTTATGTAAACAAGTGTTGATTTGTAATCGTTTGAGAGATACTTTATAGCTAAATCTTTATTGTTTTTTATGTTTTGTAAATCACTAGCAAAGCGAGAGGGTTCATCTAGATGAAAAATTTTATAGGGATAACGACCTAAAGGTGTAAATATAAAAAGAGGGATTTTTAGCACATGATCTTGCGATTTAATGCTATCAATTTGTTTTAAATCTTGTGAAAAGTTATTGAGTTTAGATAAAAAATCATAGCTAACCTCTTTATCGTTAGATAGGATAATGGCTATTTTCTTTTCTCCATTAGATTTCCCTTGTGAGCGATTAAATTGCTTAAAAAAAGATTGGTTAAACTGGTAAAAGTTATAATTTTTATTGAAAAAATCTTCTAGGTTATGCTCAAACCTTAGGTGTTTTATTTGAATACCCAAGAAGATAGTAATAAGCAAAAACGCGCTTAAAAAATACCATTTATGTTTTACTGCAAATAACAATTTATCTTATCTACGAGAAAGCCATAGGGCTGGATTTACAGGCTGAGAACTTGTTCCGGTTATTTTCCATATAGAAAAATTTGATTCACTAATATTCTCTCCATTTTTAGTAATCAACTCCCCAATATTTTGCTTTGTAGCTACCTTTTGTCCTACTTTAACATAAGCGTTTTGCAGATTAGCATAAACCGTACGATAATTTCCATGGCTAATCATAATCATAACACCAGCACCTTCCAGTGTGCCAACATATGTAACCTCACCATCGTAAACGGCCCTAACCTTAGCATTTTTAGAAGTACTAATAAATATTCCGTTGTTTTCTATTTGAACGGTTGATAGTATGCTGTGCTGTTGCTTACCAAATTTACCTGTAACAGTTCCTTTTTCAACTGGCCAAGGGAGTTTACCTTTGTTGTCCACAAAGCGTTTTCCTAATAATTTTTCTTCTGGAGTTAAAGCAAAGCCACTGCTGGTTCCTTTTGTTGTGTTCTTTTTTGCCTTTTTCTTTTTTATTTCTTCTTCAATAGCTTTTTGAATCGCTCTAGCAATCTTTAGTTTTTCCTCTTCTTGCTTTTTAAGTTTACTTTGAAGGCTCGCTTGGTCTGATTGTATTTTAGCTAGCAGCTCATTTTTATACGTTTTGTCTTGTTCAAAAGAGGTAAACTCCTTTTTTGAATCTTCCACAAGAATTACCTTATCTGCTTTGTTTTGTAAAAGCTCTTGATTTTGTTGTTCTAATCTGCTTTGAGTTTCTTTAATTTCTTTTACATGCGTTTTACGGCTTTCGCTGTATTGATTCATGTATTTAATCCTGCGGTAAGCAATGTTGATGTCATTTGCTGAAAGTAAATACATCATACCATAGTCCTTATTTCTATTTTTGTAAGCATACCGAAGCATTTCCTTGAATTCTTTCTTTAGCTTTTCTAAATCCTCGTTTAAAGCCGTTATTTCATCTCCATTTTTAAGAATGTTTTCCTCAATTTCTTTGATTTGATTGTTGAGATTATTGATAAGTTGGCTACGTAAGGCTATTTGTTGATCAATAATTGCTAGCTGACTTAATGTAGTTTCTTTGTTTTGCTTTGTTTTTTCAATGAGTGATTTTGTTTCGGAAATTTGCTTTTTTAACCGAGCCTCTTTTTTTTGAAGTGTACGCTTGCTTTGTCCTAAAACGAATTGGTTTTGTGATACTACAAAAACAAATAAAAGCGATATATGTAAAAGATAGCGACTCATTATTCTTCGTATGGCTCGTATTTATCGGTTATATCAAATTTAAACTCGATGGGTTTATCAAGCTTCAGCTTATTGTAATTGAGTTTTATATCAATTGTATCGTAGGGATTCGAAAATACTGCTGTTGTGTGATTGGGAATTTCTTGTCCTTCTATCTGGATATAATCTTTCTGGATAATTTCCAAGCTACTTTCTTTTTTAGGGTTGTTTAATATCGTTTTCCCTGGTCTAAAGTATTCATTTATCCAGTAACGGTACATCCAACCATCTAAGGTCTTTTTATTATCAATAATATCCTTTAGTTCTGATTTTTTGATGGAGCTTAAATATACTTCTTCTTCAAAATCAATAAGGTAGTGATCTTTAGTAGAATCAATAGAAATAGCGTTACCAACTAACAGGTTTTCGATGTTATGATAATCCACTGGTACTTTAAAATATTCACTTACAGAAGCTATTGAACCAACAAAGTACTTTTTTTCTCGCCTATTAACGAACTTAATAGAGTCTCGTGTAATTAATGTAGATAAAATAGGAATGTTTAAATACGTTACATTAGCTTCAATTGCACTATCCTTTTTAATTAGCAACAAGGTTTTGAACGATTGATTTTCGCCTGAACTAGTTTTAAACTTTGTTTTAATGATTGCCTTGAGTGTTGTAAAGTTGAATTCGTTTTTTTTCATTTCAGTGATTACATCACTAGCCTCCATCTTTGCTTTTAAGTCGGCAGCTTCAATATCCTTTAAAATCTTTTTTTTGTTTTTACAGGATACTAGCAAAAGTAAAATTAGCAGTATGTGAACATATCTACTCCACATATTTACCTTCTTTTATTTTTTGATCGAGTTTATCGCTATAACCTTCTTTTTGTTTTGCCTTTTTCCAATATGTTAATGCTTTTTCTGTTTCACCTAGTTTAAACAAAACATCACCATAATGCTCAAGTATTACAGCACTCTGGTCTCCACCATGCGATAGTGCATTTTCAATCCATTCTTTTGCTTCTTTATAGTTTTCTTGCTGAAACAGAACCCATCCATAGGTGTCTTCAAAAGAAGTTTCATTTTCAATAAGCTCATTGGCTTTTTTAGCCATTTCTGCAGCTCTAGCTAATTTAGCCTTTCGAAGGGATAGATAGTAGCTATAATTATTTAAAAGGTAGGGTTGATTTGGGTTTATTTCTAACGCTTTTTCAAAGTTTTTATCGGCTTGAGGATATTGTTTTAGTTCGTGATAGGCTTCACCAAGAGATTTGTGAAAATCTAGCATCAGCTCTTTGTTATCAATTACCAAGTCTTTTCCCATAGTTAAAACATCAACCGCTTCGTGATATTTTTTTAAGTAATGATTGGCCATTCCATTATACAGGTAAAATACTGGTTGTGATGGAAAAGTTTCCATGGCTTCTTTACTATCTATCGCTAGGTAATTATAGTTTCTTAAATCTAAATCAATGGTTAACAGTTGAACCCAAATAGGATATGAGTTAGCATCTAAAGCAGCAGCTTTTCTGTAGGCATTTCTTGATTCTTCTAGTTTTTCATGTTGAATATAAAAATCACCAGCAGCTACAAAAGACTGTACACTTTTTGGGTGTGTAGCTTGCATAATTTCTATTAGCTCAATGGTGTGGTTTTTAATTTCTTCATCTTTTAAAGACTCCTCAATATAATCCACTAATATAGTAAGTTTTAAGCTAGGGCTTAATTTGTCATCTTTAAATACGGTTTTCATGTAAGGGTGTACCTTGTCGTTTTGCTCTTTGTTTTTATAAAACCGAGCAATTGATAGACTGGCAACTCCATCACTAGGGTTTAGTTCGAGTACCTTTTTATAAACATCTAATGCTTTTTCTTTTTCGTTGTTTTGCTCATAAAGTTGAGCAAGCATACTTAAATACCTAGGATCATCTGGGTTTTTATTAACCATTAATTTGGCTTCATCAATGGCTTTATCAATTTCGCCTGCTTCTATATATAAGCTTTGTTTTTGCAATAACAACTCATCCATTGGACCTAAAACATCAATTACTTGATCGATAAGCTCAGCGGCTTTTTCCGATTTTCCAGTACGAATGTACATGTCCATTAGTTCTTCTAAAAAGTCGATGTTTTTTGGGTCAATTAGAACTAATTTTTCGTATGATTTTGTAGCATTATCATATTGAAGCATTCGTTTTTGCATAAGTCCCAACTGCAAAATATACCACTTGTTTTCATCATTAACTGCAGCTGCTTTTTCAGCATACTTTAGTGCATCTACATAGTTTCTATCATATGCGTATAGTTGCGAAATTTCATGTAGTGATGCACCACTTTTATTATTTATTGCTAATGCTTTTTTGAATAGCTCTATTGCTTCATCAGTATTGTTAAGAGACTTTTGTTGCATTCCTTCAAAAAAGTACTGCTTAAACTCTCTTTGTTTAGACTCAGAGAGTACTTTTTCCTCAACGTTTTTATTTGAAGCTGATGAACTATTTGTAGCTAACTTTTTTTTGCTCCCACAAGAAATGGAAAGTAATAATAGGAGTATGTAGAAGCTATTTTTCATTTACTAGTTAGAGATTTGTGTATAATCTCCTATGCTTAAATCTTTCGGTGAAGCGATGTATTGCGATTTATTACCCACCATACTATTATTTAAGTTTGTGTTTTCTATAATAACTTCTTTTTGTACAATACTATTTTCTATGATAGATTTTTTTATAGTTGAATTACTACCAATAGAAGCATAAGGACCAACAACACTATTTACTAAAGTAACGTTATCCCCTATAAAGCAAGGAGGTATAATTATACTGTTTTCCTTTACTAAGTTTGTTCCAAGTACATTTTCCTTTTGGAAGGATAGTACTTTTTGGTTGGTTTCTACCGTAACTTGTTTGTTTCCACAGTCCATCCATTCGTTTACCTGACCGGTTTTAAACTTTGCTCCTTTTTGCTTTAGGTTTTCCAGAGCATTTGTTAGTTGGTACTCGCCTTTTTCTTTGATATTATTATCAATTAAATATTGAAGTTCATTTTTTAAGCGTTCTCCGTCTTTAAAGTAATAAATTCCAATAATTGCTAAATCAGAAACATATTCTTGAGGCTTTTCTACAAAATCAGTAATGTGTCCGCTATTATCAAGCTTAACCACTCCAAAAGCAGATGGATCTTCAATTTGTTTTACCCATATGATTCCGTCAGACTCATTATCTAATGTAAATTCTGCTCTAAAAAGGGTATCGGCAAATGCAACAACAATATTGCCACTTAAGGATTCCTTGGCACATAAAATGGCATGTGCTGTTCCTAATGCTTCATCTTGAAAGTAAATAGATGCTTTAGCACCTAGGTTATTTGCTATTTCAGTTAGTTCTTGTTCAACTTCTTTTCCAAAATCACCAATAATAAAGGCAATTTCTTCTATTCCTTCATCAGATACTTTAGCAATATCTTCAACGAGACGTTGTACAATTGGTTTTCCTGCTACAGGCATTAATGGTTTTGGAACTGTTAATGTGTGAGGTCTTAATCTTGAGCCTCTTCCTGCCATTGGAACAATTATTTTCATGCAGCTTTTTTTGTCTTATTTCTTAAAGATACAAGTTTAAGCGAAAACCTAATAAAATCAGTGCATGTTATTAAATGAGTATTTCTTAGATTTATAGTATGCCTACAGAAAAAATAGAGATAGCCAACATTGGTTACGTTACTTTTAAAAGAAGTAAAAGGCTAAAGCGTTTAAGTATATCTGTAAAACCTTTTGATGGAGTTATTGTTAATGTGCCTTGGTATATTACTAACCGCCAGGCTATATCTTTTATTCAAGAAAAAAAATCATGGATTAATGCTAGCTTAAATAAAATAAAAGTGACAGAAGGTAAACAAACAGTTTTTACTGCTGAAACTAACTTTAAAACGACTGATCGTTCACTGGAGATAATTAAATGGGAAAATAAAACCTTTAAAGGTGTGATTAGTGATGATTGTATTCGTTTTTATTATCCTTTAACAGTTAGCTTAACAGAGTTAGATGTTCAAAACAAGATTAGAAAATTAATAGAAAAAGCATATAAATTAGAAGCTGAAAAATACTTAATTCCTAAACTTGAGTATTGGGCCAACTACTGTGGGTTTAACTATACAGATGTTAAGGTTAAAAATGTTAGGAGTAAATGGGGAAGTTGTTCTTATGATAATAAAATTGTGTTATCTCTTCATTTAATGAGGGTGCCAAAACATTTACAAGATTATGTGCTTTTACATGAGCTTTGCCATACAGTAGAAAAGAATCACCAAGCCTCTTTTTGGAACTTGATGAATAGGGTTACAAACGGACAGGCTAAAGCTTTGGATAAAGAAATTAAAAGCTATTCAACTAGAATTTGGTAATTACTTACTCCTCAACTTCAACTTTAGATTTGGTATGTTTTGTTCCTGAGCCATCATCTCCGGTAAGTTTTTGAATCCACTTTGGGATTTTCTTCTTTTTCTTTTTTTCTTCTTCGCCTTTGTCTTTGGTTGATTCATCTGTATTGTCCCAATCAACCTCTACTTTAGCTGGAGCTGGGTCATTTTTTTGTGAATTATCAGCGTTTTCGGTTGAGTTTTTAAAGAGACCAAACTCTTGGTTTAGAATAGACTTTATTTTATTTTTTTCATCAGCAATTTTCTCTTTACGAGCATCTTTACGAGCTTCAGCATCTAACTTAAATTCGGGCTCATCAATTGTACCAACCAGCGAAAGGTACATTCTTCTTCCTTCTCCATCATCTACGATGTAGCCAAAATCAGAACTTTTATCTTTTATTAATACATCTCTTAACCTAAAGTTTATTCCGTATTTGATATTAAAATCAAAATCTTGCTCACCATAAATCCCAACATCCATAGCTGATGAGGTAATGTACATGTTTGGGAGGGTTATTTTAGAATCTTTTATAGTAAGTGTGTTTTGTAATTCATCAAAATAAATATGTTTAAGCTTTTGAGATAATTGATCTACTTGAACAACTTTTTTAGCAATAGTGTTAGATTTAATGTAATCTGCCATTTCTTCGAATAACTCAAAATCTTTAAGTTCTCCTTTTGAGATGGTAAAATCTGTTTGAACATCTAATGTTGGGGTTAAAATTGTTAGTCCTTTTGTTAGCTCAGCACTCAAATTTATTATAGCATCAGCTCTTCCTTTAACATGTCTTGCCTCTAGTACATCTTGTCCAAAATTATCGAAACGATTAAAAAAATCTGGAACATCAATATTGCCCGCAACTGTATTTGCTTTTAATAGATACCTATCCTCTTGATGTGGTTTTAAGTTGGCACTCATGGAGTAGATACCACCATTTGCTTTAAAGGATAAATTACTAGCATCTACCTGCCAAGGCGAAATAAGTAATTTCCCTGATAATTGTGTTAGTTCATGCTTTTGATAAAGTAATGTGCCAACATTAGCTGTTGTTGTGGTTGAAATGTTTTTTGGTAAATAAAAATTAGTATCAACTTCTTTGTTATTATCTTCTTCGGCTAGTGATAGTATTTCATTTAGATTTAATCTTTCTGATTGGATATAGTTGTTTATAATAAGCGGTTTATTGCTTATAATATGTTCTATTAGGTTTTGAACTTGTGTGTTGATGGCAAAGTCTGACTCACCGTATTCACCTTTAAACGTACCTGTTGAGGTAAAGCGATTAAAGTTGAAGTCGCCCTGCAAATTGGCTAAACTATATTTTTTGCCTACTAGCTTAAGAGCAACATTTTTTAGTTGTGTTTTCCCCGATAGTTGTGTTAAGTTAAAATTATTATTGAAATAAGTTCCTTTTAGGGTATTGTCAATAGATAGTTTACCTGCTATGTTTTCAACACGCTCAAAATTTAAAAACTCAGCTAATTTGGTTAAATCTGCAGTTAGTTTAAAATCAGAAAATATGGATATTTTATTTTTACCAATGGCTTTTAGGCTTCCTTCGAAATTACCTCCTGATAGTTCTCCTTTTATTTTTTCAATGGTTATAAATTGAGTGTTTCTGGTTAATTTATACTCCCCATTTAAGTTTAAGTTACTGATTGATGCTTTGGTGTTTTGCTCGGTAAGAGTTCCTTTATTAACTGAGAAAGTACTTTTGATATTTACAAAGTCATCGCTACTTTTTCGTGAAAGGGAAGTGTTGCTTTCAATAACTGCATTGGATTTATATTCTTTTAATTTGTTAGAAACTTCGTTAGGCAACAGTGAAAAGACATCCGCTAGTTCTACATTTTTAGTAGTGCTTGATAGCTCATAGCTGTTCTTTTTTATGTTATAATACCCCGTAACTGAAAACAGCATTTTTTCAATAGCTAATGTCCCTTTGTTAAAGGTTAAGTTTTGTGAACTGTCGGTATAGTTAAAATCTAAATCAAGACTGCTTTCCTTGTTTTTAAAAATGGAACTAGAGTCAATGGATAAGTTATTTATTAATTGTCTTGATCTAAAGGTAAGAGCGGTTTCTTGGTCGCTAAAAGACCCAACTAGTTGTCCTTTTTTTATTAAAACATCAGCTAATTGATTGTTTTGATTGTCAAAATAAGTTAAAGAGACGTTGTTTAATCGAACATTATCAATATTAAACTGAAAGGATGAGCTTGTTGTATCCTTATTGTTAGACTCCTTCAATATATCGTAATTTCCTACTCCTTTTTCGTTAAACCCTACTGATGCTTTACCATCATCAATAGTAATTTTATCTACAATGTACTCACCAGATAATAGTTTAAGCAAGCCGAATTTTAATGTAACTCTATTGGCTTGTAATAAGGTATCGTTTTTAAAACTAGAAGGTATTATTACGTTTTTCAACGTTAAGCTAGCTTTAGGAAAGTTCCTTATAAAGGAAAAGTTGATATCTTTCTCATCGATAACAATATCATTTTTTAGTTCAGCATTGATGGAGGATAGTGCATATTTTTTTATGTCGTCTTCATAGATATAGCCCAATATAACACCCGTTAATAAAAGAACAAAAACTAGCGTACTTGTTATTAATAACCACTTTTTAATTCGTTTGATAAATGGTTTTTTAGGGGGGGTAATATGGTTGCTAGTTTCGGTATTCATTGAAGAAATGGTTAACAATGATTACGTAAAAATAAACCTTTAATTGTAATAGTTTGGAAAAATATAGAAAGTAGTTGTTGATATGAAAATGATGTAAAAAGAAAGTCGGCTTGAAACTAATTTCAAGCCGACTTTACATTTAAGAATTAAAATCTAACAGTATTAGTTCTTAATCACTTGACCAGAACGAACAATTTTTCCTTCTGTATTTTTAACAGTGTAGAAGTAATTTCCTGCTTTAACGTTTCCTAAAGAAATGTTAGTTAAAGTACTAGTAGTATTTACATTTTTAACTACTGCACCAGCAGCATTGTATAGTTCAATTGTAGCTGTTTCAGTTCCTTCGATTTCGAAAGTAACGATATCACTTGTTGGGTTAGGATAAGCATTAACGCTAACGTTAGAGAATAATTCGTATACTCCTGCAGAACCACCTAAGTTTACATTGTCAATCCATAGTTCAGTTCCATTAGTTCCTGCAGAACCAAGGTTAGAGTTGAACTCAATGTAAATAGAGTCAGTATCAACATTATTAGCAACAGCAGAATCATAAAGATCAGCTAATGGATAAGCATTAATACCACTCCAGCTAGCTGCATCAGGCAAAGTTAGTGTTAAGCCATAACCAATAGTTGAATTGTCCCAAAAACCAATAACAGCACCCAGAGTATCTCCAGCTGTATTTGATGTTTGAAAATCAAACTCAATATCTGTTACTTGGACAGCACTCGGTACAATTTGTCCAGCGAAAGCAAAACTAGAGGTTCCGCTTTGTAATTGTACAGGGTTAGTTGTTAATTTAATAGCACTACCAGACCCCATGTTACCAGTAATTTGCTCAACAGTGTTAGAAGATGGATCGTAAGTTTCTGAGGTAATCCAACCAGTTGGTGCACCACCACTCCAAGTATCAAAACCAAAGTTTACTTGATTAAAAGCAGCTCCAGCAATTAATAAACTAGAAATAGAAAGTAAAATTTTTCTCATGTTTTTATTTTTTGATGTTTATAATGATTAAAAATACAATAAATTAATTAAAAAGCCATATTGCTCTATTATGCCATTGTGTGGTATACGTTTTGCACATCGTCATCTTCTTCCAGCTTTTCTAGAAGCTTCTCTATATCTTGCTGTTCTTCTTCGTTTAGCTCTTTGGTATTCAAGGGGATTCTTTCGTAGTTGCTTTCTATAATTTCAATGTTTTTTTCGTCTAATCCTCGTTGAATATTTCCAAATTCGGCAAAGTCTCCATAAATCATAATGTACTCATCTTCTTCAAAAAGTTCTTCCACACCATAGTCGATAAGTTCAAGTTCGAGTTCTTCGATATCAAATTCTTTCTTTTCGATTTTGAAGTTGCATTTTCTTTCAAATAAAAACTCTACAGAACCAGAAGTTCCTAGACTTCCATCGCATTTATTAAAGTAGCTTCTAACATTAGCAACTGTTCGTGTATTGTTATCGGTAGCAGTTTCAACTAATATAGCTATACCATGTGGTCCGTATCCTTCGTATACAATTTCTTTGTATTCTGAAGTATCTTTATCAGTTGCTTTTTTAATTGCTCGCTCTACATTGTCTTTAGGCATATTGGCTGACTTGGCATTTTGAATAGCCATACGAAGCCTAATGTTATTTTCAGGATTAGGACCCCCTTCTTTAGCAGCCATGGTAATTTCTTTACCAATACGAGTAAATGTTTTACTCATTGCTGCCCAACGCTTCATTTTACGCTCTTTTCTAAATTCAAATGCTCTTCCCATAGTACTTTTTTAGTGCCAATAAAGTTAATAAAAATGGAAATATTGTGAAATGATGTTTTAGGAGTGTAATGATCTTAATGCCTATATTCGAAAAAAATAACCTTAATGATTAAGTATAACCCTAAAACGTGGTTTTCGCATATTTTATCTATTCCTAAAAGTGATACTGCTCGAATTCTTTGGAAAGAAATCATTTTGATTGCTTTATTAACAGGAGGAATTACTTATTTGGAGTTAAAATACTTTCCAGATGCTGTTACCTTAAAAGAGTTAATGGCTGTTTATTCACTTATAGGTTTTGTGCTTTCTCTTTTATTGGTTTTTAGAACAAACACGGGCTATGATAGGTGGTGGGAAGGAAGAAAAAAATGGGGGGAATTAGTTAATAACACAAGAAACTTGGCTATAAAAGTATCCTCTACTACTGTAGATCCAGAAATAAAGAAGTTTTTTGCTCGAATGATACCTAATTATGCGTACGCAATGAAAGAGCATTTGAGACAAGGAGTATTGATTGAGGAATTGGATTTAACAGAGCAAGAGAAAAAAGAAATTATGGCTGTGAATCATAAAACAAGTTATATTGCTAAGCAGTTATACAGCGAATTGCAGCTGTTAAGACAAAAGGATGAAATTACCGATATTGAGTATTTATCATTAGATGTAAACTTAAAAACCTTCTCAGATATTACCGGAGCCTGTGAGCGTATAAAGAATACTCCGATACCATATTCGTATAGTATTTTTCTTAAGAAATTCATTTTTATATATGTAACAACAATGCCTTTGGCTTTTATATCTGTTTTTGGTTACTGGAGTGTATTAATTACAACTTTTGTTTTTTATGTGCTTGTGAGTATGGAAGTTTTAGCTGAAGAAATAGAAGATCCTTTTGGAAAGGATGATAATGATTTACCCACAGATGAACTTTGCAGTAAAATAAAGGCTAATGTTCAGGAGATATTAACTAATTAGATTTTCTAGCTTTATGGAACTCCTTTGAAGCTATGTAGATAACCTTTTCTACTTCGCAAAACACTTTTTTTTCAGTTTTATCCGTAATGTTTAGCTTTTTTACCCAATCGGTTTTTCCGTTTTCGGCTACTTGGTTTTTAATTTCTTCAATTTCATTTTTAGAGAAGTGAAATATGGCATAAGCATTTTCTCGAGCAGGCTTTTTGTATTTTATTGTAGCTGCTTTATCCCAAACAATATAATCATCGCCAAGAATATGAATTAGCTGAATCATGCAAATGGGATCAGTAGCAGAAAACAAACTTCCTCCAAAAATACTACCAACATAATTTCTGTTTTTGTAGTTTAAAGAAATTTTGATTTTGGCGGTATGTAAATCTCTCGAAACTTCGGTTATCCTAGCAACTGTTCTGCGGTACATGGGAGACCAGTTAAAACCAAATTTAAATACCTGATCTTTACGAAAGATTTTTTCGAAAAGTGAAAATAGTTTTTGATACACAGTTATAAGTTTTCTTTCGTTTTAGCTAAATGATGACCCACATGATACATGGTAAAGTAAAGCATTTCTCTAATAGTTAACTTACCAAGCAGTGGATGAGGAAGCCTTAATGAGTCTAACTCGTTATTGTTAAATTTTTGTAGCGTATTAGCTAAAGATTCAACCGTATTATTAAGTTCTGATTGAAGTTTTTTCTTTTCGCTTTCCACGATTGTTTTTGGAATAAATTTTTTTGTTGCCTTTGCTCCTTTTGATAGTTTATCATGATATAAATCTATAACTTCTTGGTATGATCTAGAACCATTTTTTGAGGTTCCAAAAGATAGTTTTAATACAAGCTTTGGTGCAGATGATAATCCTTTTTCTAATGGTTTTACGCTTAATAAAATATGTTCAAGTTGTTCTCCTGGAGACCATTTGTTTGAAACGCTGTTTTCGAATTGGTCTTTATCAAGCGTATCGAAAAATGCAGCAAATGTTTTATGTTTCTCAACTAGAGCAGAAATAATTTCTTGTTTAGTCATTGATATTTAATTGGTACTTGCTTAATAAACCTAAAATACTTTCTTTATCAAAAGTAGCTTGGTTAATATTATTTAAAGCAGGATTAATAACAAAGTTGTATGATTTGGAAAAGTTGGCTTGAGGTAGGTTTGTTTGGTTAAAAATAGCATGGCTAAAATTATTTTCTGTTAGTGTACACTTTTCCAAATTAGCGTTTGATAAATCTACTGAGTTTAATGAGCTATTTTCGAAAGAACACTTTCTTAAATCCATTTGGTAGAAAGAGGAAAAATCAAGTGTTGAACTATTAACTTGTATTTGAAGTAGGAACTGGTTACAGTTGAAAAAATCTATTCCTAATAGTTTACAATCATTAAAAACTACGGATTTAAATGAGGTGTTTCCAACAGAACAATTACTTAAGTTGCAAGACGTAAATTCACACTCAACGAAATTAATAAGAGATAGATCTGTTTTGTTTAAATCACAATTTGTAAACGTACAATACTCGTAATTTCCTTTAGCTAAAGGTTCTTTTACAGCATTAAATGTTTTGTCTTCAAAAAGGCTAGCCATTAATCAAAAGTGAGTTGTTGCGTGCGTTCTTTGTTGTTTCTAATAACGGTGATTTCTATTGTTTGCTCTGGTTCAAAAACACCTAATGCATCCATGTAATCGTTCATAGAGTTAATAGTAATTGTATCCATCTTTACTACAACATCTCCTTTTTCTAGTCCTGCATTTTTGGCTGGACGATCATCTTTTAGTCCGTCAACTTTCATTCCTTTTCCATCGTATAGATAATCGGGAATTAAACCAAGTGTTACGTTAAAGCTTCTTGATTTTGTCTTTTTCTCTTTTGTTTTTGTAAAAACGATTTTTTCTTTTTTATCTAGATCAAGAACTAGATCAGTAATAAAAGAGGATACTTTCTCTAGTCCTGAAAAATTAATTTTTTCGGCATCATCGGTTGGTTTGTGATAATCCTCGTGTTGTCCGGTAAAAAAATGAAGTACAGGAATATTTTCTAAATAGAAGGATGTATGATCACTTGGCCCTATTCCTGAAGAATCATATTTAAAGCTAAACTTGGGTTTTTCATTTAATTTTTCGAGCGTTGGGATAAAACTTGGAGATGTTCCTACGCCATAAATAGCTAAACGATTATTAGAATCTAACCGTCCGACCATATCCATGTTTATCATTGCATCTGTTTTGCTTATAAGAGATGAGTCGTTTATGGTAAGGTATTTTGATCCCCAAAGTCCTTTTTCTTCACCAGTAAAAGCTATAAAATAGATGTTATGGTTTAGTTTTTTGTCTTTTAATTTATTAGCGATATAAAATAAAGCTGAAACTCCACTTGCATTGTCATCGGCTCCGTTATGTATGGCTTTTATATTGTTTTCGGATAGGTGTAAAGAACCTTCTTCTCCCCACCCTAAATGATCATAATGTGCACCAATGATGATGTTACTTTTACTTTTGTTATCAATAAAGCCAATAACATTGTTTCCTTTTATTAGTTTTTCATAGGTAGAAGAGTCGTGAGGGTTGTTTCCTTTTCTTTCAATTTGATGTAGGTATGAGTTGTTATAACTTGATAAGCCAATTGTCTCATATCTTTTAGCGATATAATCGGCTGCTATTTTTTCACCTTTTGTGCCTATTTCTCTCCCTTCTAGCGAATCATTAGCAAGGTAGTAAACATCTTTTTTTAATTGATCTAGAGGATTGGTTGGTTTATTTTCTTTACACGAATTAAGCGTTAGAAAACTTAGAGGGAGTATAAAATAGAAAAGTTTCATGTTTGAAATATATTTATTACAAACAAAGATAGGAATAGAAAAAACAAAAGAGGCTTTTTGCCTCTTTTGTTGGTTTTAGGTAATGAGGATTTTATTTATCCTCTCTTTTGGATTTCCTTTTAGCTTGTTTTCTTTCAATGATTTGATCATATTTTTTTACTTGATCAGGTGTTAGTATTCCTTTAACTTTAGCTTGGTGAGCTTTAATTAGTTGTTGTTTTTTTTCTTTGCTAGCTTGTCGTTGAGCTTTAAAGGCTTCTCTTTTTTCTTGTTGCTTCTTTATGTTCTCTAAATGAATTGCTGTGATTTTTTGTTTTTGATCTTCGCTTAAACCTACAGCTTTATCTATTTTTTGTGTTTTTCTTTCTGCTTTTTCATTAGCAGTTAGTTGTTTTTTTTTGTGAGGATGCTTTTTATGAACCTTTCCTTTTTTATCACCTTTTCTAGCTTCTCTTTTTTCTTTTCGTTGAGCTTCTAGTTTAGCTAATTTTTGTTTTTGATCATCGGTTAAAACAGGTGCAATTTGAGCTTTTAATTCTTCGTGGTGTTTTTTCCTTTCTATTTTATGAGCCATTCGGTCTTCTTTTGAAGGTCGAAGCTCTTGAAGTTGTTTGTGTAGGGAAATAGTCTCTGCCTTGATTTTTTCTTTTTGATCAGCATCGAGCTCTAATTGTTTCTCTAGTCGATCAACATGTTTGTTTACTTTTTCTTCTTGGGATAAATGTTTTCCTTGTTGTGCAAAAAGGCTAGCTCCAAATAGTAAGCTAAATCCTAATGTTTTTATTTGTGTTTTCATGGTGTATGTTTTTTTTAATACACCTTATTGACTACTTATAAACCGAATGGTTTAATTGAAAAAAGTTATTCTTTTGTTAATGAATTATTCTTTAAATCGAGAATGTGGGTTGTTTTTTGAGATATTTTCTCAGCTTTTATTTGATGATCGAGGATGTTTGATGCATTTATTTGATTCTCAGAAACAGGCTTCGTTTTTTTTCTAGAAACCTCACCAATTTTCTTTAAAAAGCTATAAAAACTTTCATTAAAGTTTAAAAAATAGATACGATTGATAAAAGCTTTTTTGTCAGCAGAAATTTGCGATGAATTTATAAGTTCAGTTGCTGATTGGATGGATTGGATGGTGTAATTTAAAAGAAGAATAACTGGTTTTTGTGTAATGATCTTTTTTGTTTCTATGATTTGGTTGGCTTTAAATTCTTCCTCAGTCAAAAATTTTATTTTATTAAATAATTCCTTTTGGTGAAGTTGAATTTTTGAAAGCACAAGGTTAATTGCATGATATCCTTTTTGATTTTCAAAATGGAAGTCGTTTATGTAGTTGTCCATTTTGTTAATCTGTTGATATATGAGAGGCATTAACTCGTTGTATTTGCTCTCATTTTGAACATGAATGGATGTTTGGTTTATGACATCAATTTTATTGTTGAGTTTATTAATAACTTCTAGTTGGCGTTCGTTTATAGTGTTGTTAGATTGGTTCGATACTTTAATGTACTTTACTAACACTACAACTCCAACCACCAAGAGTAAAGTGATTATAGATAATAATATGACAAGAATAATTTCCATAAAAAAAGCCCCCAACAAGTGGAGGCTATAAAATTAGTTAATATTTATTATTGAACAGAAAATCGTTTGTTTGCTTTTTTTCCGTTTCTATTGATGGATAGCATATATGATCCGTTAGTTAGCTTTGAAACATCAATTGTCGTTTGGTTTAAAACAGTTTGGTTTGTAACGTCTCTACCGGTAGCATCAATGATATGAACTTCAGCATTATTGAAGTTCACTCCTTTAACATTAATAATGTTTTTTGAAGGATTTGGATATAAACTAATTTGCTCTTCTAATGTTTCAACAACATCCGTAGTTTGGTCACAAGTAATTTCTAAATCAAAAGAGGCAACATCTCCAGAGTCGTTACCATCAACAACTATGTAATAAGTTGTTCCTCCAGTAGCTGGAATTGTTTCTGATTCGTTTTGAGAAAATGGATCATCATCAGACATAGCGATACAGTCTACAGGATTACAAGTGTTAAGAAAAACAACTTTTAGGTCATCTCCTACAACATTAGATACAGCTGCCGTTAAATTACAGTTGTTTGGAGGTGTAATTTGGTACACAATTTCTGCACCCTCTTTTCCAGAGAATGAACAAGCAAAACCATAGCTTTCAATTGAGTTTTGATAACTAGCAGTATTACCCGTAGTTGTTTGTCCACATGTTAAAACGATAGGGGATGCACATGTTCCCTGCTGACTAAGTCCAGCTGAAACAATGGTTAGAAATAAAGATGAAAGAAGTACTTTTTTAAACATATCATTCGGTTTTTAGTGTTATAACTTAAATATAACGTTTTTAATGATATAAGTTCTATTCTAGTTGTTTAAATATATCTATAAAGTCTTCCCAAAAATTATGAGCCGCTACTATGCTATTTTCTAAAAATAAAAATGCTTCTTTCCAGGTGTTTTTATCAAATATGTTTACTTGATGTTTTTCAAGTCCTATTCTACTTACAATTAAATCAAAATCGTTAGTAGTTAGGCTTTCCCATGTTAAGGGGGTTTCAAAGTTACTTTCTAATACTTTTTTAAGCTCTGTAAATTGCTCGTAATAAATTTCCCGTATATCTAAATCTTTATGTTGAATTTCAATATAAAAGGTTGCTTTTTTATTGGTAACATTTAACCTGAAATAAATGTCTTTAATTTTTGTGTTATAATTAACCCAGTTTATTTTTTTTCCAAGCCGAACGTTGTGTTTTTTCATGTATACACCAAAGCTTGTCCAAAAATCACGTTTTAGTTTTTTAGTTTCTTCTTTACTATACATGTTTGTTTAAAAAAGCCTTAGGTGTTTGAAATAAAAATAGTGCATTAAAAAAGGCAAAAAAGAATACTCCCGTTTGGTTTTCTAATGTGTCTTCGGAGATGAATGAAAGTAAAGCGATACTAGAAAATACTATATGAAAATAATTTCTTTTTTTAATAGAATATTGCACGGGTATGGTAAGAGATAATAAAAAGAAAAATACGCCTACAATTCCTAGAGAAATAAACGTTGATAAGTATTGATTATGAGATCTTAGCTGATATTTTTTTGATATAATATCATTTTCTGCATAGTGTTTTTGAAAGGCTTTTTGTACATCTCCAGTACCGTAGCCAAACCAAATTTTTTCTTGACCAATTTCCTTACCAACTTTCCAGTAAACAAGTCTTTGAGATAGTGAGTTTCCTTCGGGGGATGCGCCTGATAAAAAACCATCTATTTCAAACATCAACTCATAGAGGCGAGATATTAAGCTGTTTTCTGCTTGTAAATAATTAGGGATGCCATTTTCTATATTCTGTATGTCTTTTCTAGATAATTTATTTATCCCTTGATAATCTTTTTTATATCCTTTAGAGGTTAGGTATCTAATTAAAACAACTGAGTATGGAGCAATATATGGCTTATCTGATAATTCTTCCCAGCCTTTTTTTAGTTCTTCTTCGCAAAAGTATTGGTTACTAAAATTGCCGTTATCAAAAAACTTGAATACAGCAGTGGAATCATAGGTGTTACCTAAGCTTGTTAGCTGGTTTTCTTCTTGAGGTTTGTACTTAACATTTTGATAGGTAGATGCTAACTTGTAGGAAATAATTGAAATAAAAGCAATAAGCACTATTAGTGGCAATAAAGCAAAGAGCTTGCGTTTATTGAAAAGTAAGTATAAAACGATAAAAAAGAGTGTTGATATACCTATTATCAAGCCAGTACCCGACTCTATAATTGAAAGGAAATAGGAAAGCCACAAAAAGGTAATTAATCCAAGTATTTTTTTAGCTATTGTTTTTCTAGATAAAATTGGAATAATAAAAAGACATAACACAATCATTAAGCTTAATCGAATATGTGATAAAAACTGTGAAATATCTCTAATTTCATTTATCTCCTTTTTTGCAGGGGCTAATCCATTATAAACAAGATAGCTATATAAAGTACTAAATAGAGTCCCAGTGATAAAAAGTAAAAGCATCCAATTGAAATGTTTCTTTCTTATTCTGTAATGTGAGGACAAAACTATTGGAAAACATAGTAAAGGTAATTTAAGGCGAATATCTTTTAAGCCATATGCTAAATCAGAAGAGTAGAGTAAACCGATGGCAAATAGTATAAATGTTACTGTGGCAACAAGTGCTATTTTGTTTGCAAAATAAATTTGTACACGATCCTTAAGGTTGGGGGCAAATAGCCAGTGAGCACTTACCGCTATGGCTCCAACACTAATTACAATTTTGGCTAGCGGTAAAAACGCAGCTATACAAAGTAGAAGAAAAAGGTATACTTCGTAGCTAAAAAGAAAAAAATATATCCTTTTAATTGAGCTCAATGTTAACTAAGGCATTAATTCTTTATCGTAAGCAGACTGATCTCCGAGTATTTTTAAGCTTTCTTGAATGAAAGGATCATTTTTAAGCGTAACCTTTACTCTTCCTTTTTGATAATAGTACCTAGAAACAATTTCGTTGGTTAGTAACTCTTTAATTTGTTCTTTAAACTTGTTTAAATCTCTTTCCTTATTAGGTGCTAACTTTTCTTTTAAAAGGTCTATTTCTTTTTGGAAATCATCATAAAAGCCTTCCTCTTTAGTTGTTTCAATTAAACCGTTAATAGTTTCTGATGAGTATGTTTTGTACTCAAAATCTTTATCTAGCACAAACTGCTTAAAGTCATTATATGTTTTATCGCTCAACACATAGTTTTGTGGTAAATCTATGGTATCATTTTCATAATAGAACTGTGTAGCAAAATCAAAAATAAAATCTTCAATTACAAGCTCCTGAGCTAAAGCACTGTATTTTTTTTCTTCTATTTCAATATCTGGATCAATTCCTCTACCGTCCCTAACTTTTCTACCATTTTTTGTTTTAAAGTATGAGATTAAGGAATCGGAGATACTATTTCCCTCCCCACTTATATTTCTATCAGAATAATCTAATCGTTGGATACATCTGCCACTTGGTGTGTAATATTTTGCAATTGTAACTTTAATTTGGGTGTTGTAGTCCATCTTTTTGTATTGCTGAACTAATCCTTTACCAAACGACTGCTGACCAATAATTACAGCTCTATCTAAGTCTTGCAAGCCACCAGATACAATTTCTGATGCAGAAGCTGAGCCACCATCAATTAAAACGACTAGAGGTATATCCGTATCTTTTGGAGAAGATTTAGTTCGATATACTTGATTATTTTCTTTTAGTCTACCCTTCATTTCAACTACAGTAACTCCCTTTTCAACAAAAAAGTTTACAATTTCAACAGCTTCATTAAGTAATCCACCTCCGTTTCCTCTAAGGTCAAGCACCAGGCTTTTCAAATTATTACTGTCTTTAAGCTTTTCAAACGCTTCTCCTACTTCTTGAGAGGCAGTACTTGTGAAAGAGGTAAGTTTAATATACCCTGTAGACTCATTTAACATATCGTAATGAGGAACACTTGGTATTTTTATTACTTCTCTAGTAACTTTTTTTTCTAATCTTTGGTTTTGGTTGTAGCGTTCTACTAAAATATTAATGTCAGTTCCAGCAGTTCCTTTAAGTAGTTCACTTACTTCTGATGAAGATTTATCTTTTAGTGATTGTCCATCAATTTCTATGATTTTATCTCCAGCTTTTAGCCCTGCTTTTTGTGCTGGGAAATTATCATAAGGTTCGGATATAACGATGTAGTCACCTTGTTTTTTTATAAGTGCACCTATTCCCCCGTATTGTCCTGTTTGAATAATTCTTTGGTCTTCAATTCTTGACTCTGGGATGTAATTGGTGTAAGGATCAAGAGATGTTAGCATAGCATCTATACCTGTTTTCATTAATTCTCCGGGGTTTGTTTCATCTACAAAATAGATGTTAACATTTTTATAAACCTCATTAAAAATAGTGAGGTTTTTAGCTATTTCGAAATACTCTTGATCGTTGTTTTGTGACTTAACGTTGAACGAAATAGTTAATAACAGAAGAAATATAAGTTGTTTTTTCATTTATTATTTAATTGTTTTATGGAACCGGGTCATAACCACTACCACCCCATGGGTGACAAGATAAAACCCGTTTTCCAGTTAACCAAAATCCTCTAAAAAAACCATGCTTTTTAAAAGCTTCAACCCCGTATTGAGAACATGTAGGCGTGTACCTGCATGAACTTGGTATAATAGGGGATATAACCCGTTGATATACCTTAATTAAAAAAATGAATATGTAACTAAGAGGATTTTTCAATTTCATTAATTAAACGATTTAAAAGTACAATTATTTTTTCTTCTAAATGCTTGGTTGATTCAGGTTCTGCGCCAATATAAATGATTGAAATAATAAATTGTTGATTTTTTGACTCTAATAAAGAGTATAGGTTATTTTTATTTTTCCTATAACCCTCTCTCAGTCTTCTTTTGATTAGGTTTCTGTCAACAGCTCGCTTAATCTTTTTTTTACTTACTGAAAATAAAACTTGTACAGGAAATTTAGAGCTATCATTCTTATCAATTTTTTTAGCAATTAATATGATAGGATGGCTAACAAATTTGACTTGGTCTTTTTTTTGAAAAAGTAAATCAATAAGTTTTTTGCTATGTAATCGCTCCCCTTTTTTTAAGGTGAAATTTTTGGTGCCAGTCACCTATTTATTTGGTTTCTTTAATGTAATTTTCGATAGCCATTGCCATTGATGGCAGGTTAGGCATAGGAGCTTGAACATTTATTTCAAGTCCAGCGTTTTCAACTCTTTCTGCTGTTTTTGTGCCCCATACAGCTATTTTTGTGTTATTTTGTTTAAAATCAGGGAAGTTTTCTAGAAGAGAATCAATCCCCGAAGGACTAAAAAACACGAGCATATCATAATTTACATCAGCCAAATCAGATAAGTCACTAACAACTGTTTTAAATATTTTAGCTACTGTAAAATTAATTTTGTTAGCTTCCAGTACTGGCGAATAATGATCTTTTCCAGTTGCTGATATTGGAAGTAAAAACTTTTCGTCTTTATTTTTTAATATAGAAGGCATTAAATCTTCTATTGTTTTTTGACCAAAAAAGATTTTTCTTTTTCTATACACAATGTATTTCTGAAGGTATCTTGCAACAGACTCATTGATGCAGAAGTATTTCATTGAATCGGGAACTTCAAACCGCATTTCTTTAGCCATTCTAAAAAAATGATCAATAGAGCTTTTACTAGTTATAATAACTGCTGTATGGTCACTTAACTCTATTCTTTCTTGACGAAAATCCTGAGCATCTATACCTTCAACATGAATGAAATGCCTAAAATCTACCTGTAGTTTTAATTTTTCAGCTAAATCATAATAAGGTGATTTGCCACTTTCTGGCTTAGGCTGGGAAATTAGAATGCTCTTTATTTTCATCTTCCTCTAGAGTTTAGAATACCACTTTACTATAAGTAGAAGTGGAATAATTTCAAGAGTGCAAATGTACAAAATTATATGAAATATAGAAAGCCTATTAATCAACAAATCAACACTTTTATAAATTGAAACAAGTGAAAAAAGAATTATGGATAATATAATTAATAAACTATTGTTAAACAAGTATTCATGGATTGTTAGTATAATGAATAACAGTAGTGTAATAAAGTGTAGCGTTTTTATCTTTTTATTAAAAAAAAGTCCTAAATCGGATGACTTAAGAATAAATTGATTAACTACAATCCAAGAACCTAATAAATAAAACCCTGTTACAATAGCTGTGGTGAGGTTTATTAGTACTCCAGAGTTGCTGATTTGGTTTAATATTCCAAAAAAAAGTAGAAAGAATAGTAAAGAGAAAAAGGTATAGCTTTTATTATTAGTTTTTTGTATTGTTTTTTTAACCTTTAGAATTGGGTATAAGTGATTAACTGTATCGAAAAAAAAGGATGTGTTGGTGTATCTTATTGTAGCAAGAACTAACACACTAAAGCCTAATATTAAAGAAGTGAGGATGTCCCCTGAGGGTAAAAAATGAAATTTTCCCATGAATTAACTTCTAATTATATCAAGTATTTTGCCAACTTCCTTAGCTTCCTTTTCTGATATTTTATCAGTTAGATATTCTTTTTCGGCATTTTCGATTTCAGGGTTAACTTTTTCTAACAACTTAATACCAGAACTAGTTATTAAAACATCCATTTTTCGCCTATTGTTTTCGCATAATTTTCTGCTTACAAGTTCTTTTTCAACCAAACGATCTATCATTCTTGTAATATCAGTTTGTTTAAACATGATACGATCCTTGATTTCTCCGACTGAAAGAGGTTCTGGGTAACTTCCTTTTAGAATACGTAGAATATTGTATTGAGAGTTGGTTAAACCATTTGATTTAAAAATGGGGTTGTAAATTTGATCTAGCCAAGCGGATGTGTATAAAATATTAAGAAACAGAAGTTTTTTATCATCTTTTAAGCTTGTTTTTATTTCTTCTTTAAATGATTTAACCGTCATACAATATTTGTTTACAACAAATTTAATGTTTTTCTCTTAATGATTGCTCTCTAATTTCGTTAATTAGTGCTGTTTTAGAAATATTGTAGCTATCAATGTATACGTAATTACCATTTCCAAGAGCAGATATTTCTTTCATGTCTAGCGCATGTATCTCTTTATTTTTAATACCCAGTACACTTAGTTTTATTCCTTTTGATGTGTTTTTTTTCACTAATCTATCGATGCTAGTAGCTCCCCTATTAAAGTCGCCATCTGTCGCCATAATTACTTGGTTATTGCCATCTTTAATGAAGTTCTTTTTTGCTAATCGGTAGGCAAGCTTCATACCCTCTCCACCGGCAGTCATACCACTTGCTTTTAAATCTTGTATGGTTTCTATAATTTCTTCTTTGTTTGAGCCAGTAGTGGTTTTGAGTAGTACTTTTGAAAAAGTAGAGTAAGCAACAAGGGTAATTTTATCAACATCTCTCAATTCATTTGCTAACTCAATCATGGAGGATTTTAGTAAATCAAGCTTTCCTTTTTGGTTCATGGATGATGAAATATCTAGCAAAAAAACAATGTTATTTGGTGCAAAATAAGTTTCTTTTTTAGTGGCTAGTGTATCTAACGAGTTTATGTTGTCGTCAATAATTATATCTTCTTGAGTAACTAAAAGCGTGTCTGTTTGTATTTCTTCTATACGTTTATCTCTTTCTAGAAGAATTGTTATTTCATTGTTTCTTTTGGTTATAATGTGATCTTCTTCATTGGTGTTATAATTACTTGCATCTGTAACAAAATAATATAAGCCAATTCGCAATTTAGTTTCAGCTTTCCCTTTTTTATTGGTTTTTAACTTTTCAAAAACCAATCCTCTCGAAATCAGTTTTATTTCAGCATCATCTATTGGGGCTAAGGTTTCCTTATCTAGCACCTTAACAATCATTGGTGTGCTTAACTCTTGCTCAATGTCTTTGTTTTCAAAACTAGGACAGTCTAATCCATCAGAATTATCAACCTCCTTCACGTTTCCTTTAATTACCAAAGAATGAGGTTCCATTAGGTGACTAAAATATACAGGAATAGTAATGTTAAATTTACCTTTTTTTTGAGGATTGTATTTTATTCTAATGATGATAGTACTATCTGGAAGAACAGTGTTGGAGGAGGTAAGTATTCTTGTTCGTCTATCGTTTTTTACACTTAAAAGAAATGTCTTTTTGCCCGTTGTGTTTTTATAAGAGAAATCAACATAACGTTTGTCTCCTTTATATAGTTCACCAAAGTCATAGCTTAAAAATTTGAATCCAGCTTGACCAAAGCAGGTGCTAAATGAAATAAATAATGATATTGATAGGAGTCTAATCAAGGTGTTTTGTTCTAATCTGTAGTACTAATAGAACAAAGACTATGCAATTTTATTATGCAATTCGTTTTTTAACAAATTTATATCATTCACGATGAGCTTCTTTCCATTAATTTGAACAATATTTTCTTTATTAAAATCAGATATTGTTCGAATAGTCGATTCTGTTGTTGTTCCAGCTATATCACCGATTTCTTTTCGAGTAAGCTTCGAGTTTATTGCACTAGATTCGTCTAATCCAAACTTTTCGTAAAGTAGAACAAGTGTTTCAGCAATTTTTTCTCTAACAGATTTTTGAGCCATATTTAATAGCTTATCCTCTGCATGCTTTAAATCATCTGATAATAATTCCATCACCTTAAATGAAAAATCAGCATTTGTTTTAAGTAGATTGATAAAACTTTTGCCCGGTATTTTAAAAACCTTCGTTTCCTGTAATGCCGTGGCGTTAGCTTTATATGGTTGGTTTCCTAAAAGAGCTCTATATCCAAGCAAATCACCAGGTTGAGCTAATCGAGTGATTTGCTCCTTTCCGTTGTCGCCATATTTATGAACTTTAACAGCTCCGCGATAAACAACAAAAAGAGATTTTGGGTAAGTACCTTCTCTAAAAATCAAATCACCCCGTAAGTAGGTAGTGTCTATTTCCTCAAGCTCAAGAGAAACTATCTGTTCACGTGTTAACCCACTAAAAAAGCATTTGTGTGAGCTTGAATTATTTGATTTTAAGAATTGCATATATCAAAAATAGTAAAAAAAGTTTATTTAAGTTGTAGGGATGTGTTAATCACTAAAACTACACCAATTAATAATAAATTAACCTAGGGGGGTTACATGATTAATTTTTTTGTAATACTTTTGGTTCATAATTTAAGCAAAACATAAATAAGCGCGATGAAAAAAACACTACTTTCTATTTTAGCATTAACATCTTCAACAGCATTCTTGGCTCAATGTAATGAGGTGTTCATATCAGAATTTCTTGATGGTTGGTCTAACAACCGAGCGTTAGAGATTTATAATCCAACTGATAATCCAATAGATTTATCAGCATACTCTATTAAAAGATATTCTAATGGTAGTACTTCTGCATCCGCAGATTATACATTAACATTATCTGGAACTGTTCAGCCAAAAGATGTATATGTGTTTGTTAAAGACAGTACAGCTGGAGACGTTGTATGGGATAGTTTATATGTTAAAGCAGATGCATACTTAGGGCCAGATTACAATATTAATAGAACTTTCTTCTGGAATGGAAATGATGCTGTGGTTCTTTTTAAAGGCTCAGCACCAATTGATGCAGTAGGTACTCCTGGTGAAGACCCTGAGGTTTTAAACAATGCTACTGGATCTAGTGATCCTAAATTTGGATGGCCGATTGGAGCTAATATTGCTTGGACAAAAGATCACACCTTAGTTAGGAAATCTTCAGTTACATCTGGTAGTTTAACCACTTTACCTGCACCAGCAGGAGATGGCACTTCTTTTGTTCCTGCTACAGAATGGGATTCTTTACCTGCTAATACATTTGATCAACTAGGTTTTCATAACTGTAATTGTAATCCAGCAAGTATTAACGAGAACACTGAGGCGAACTTTAATTTGTTTCCTAATCCAACTAATGCTGATGGAGCCACAGTTATTGGAAAAAACAACATAGCTTCTGTAAAAGTATTTAGTCTAATTGGTAATGAGATATATTCAGAAAAAGTAGGTGGAAGTAATGTTTACAGGTTGCTAACTAACTCTTGGGATAAAGGAGTTTACTTGATTTCAGTACAATTTGAAAATGGTTCAATAGGAACAAAAAAATTATCTGTAAAATAAACAAACAGAAATGACTCTAAAAAGCTTTAACTTAATCCTATTCTTGCTTGCAGGAATAGGATTTTTTTCGCAAAATGGTAAGGTTATTGGAACAATTACCGATGAGGTTACAGGAGAACCTTTATTTGGAGCAAATGTAGTGTATGCTCCAGGAAAAGGTGTAACATCTGACTTTGATGGTAAATATGAGTTGTCATTACCCTATGGTGATTACACAATATCTTATTCTTTTGTTGGACTAAACACAGTTACAAAAAAGGTTACAGTTTCTTCTAAAACAGCTGTAGTAGATGTTAAAATGTCTTCAAAAGTAATGCGTGAAGTTCAAGTTGTTGCTGATATTGCAAAGGAAAGAGAAACACCTGTTGCTTTTACAAACATTACTCCAGCTAAACTGGATGAAGAACTAGCATCACAAGACTTACCTATGGTATTACAAAGTACGCCTAGTGTATATGCTACTCAGCAAGGAGGTGGAGATGGAGATGCAAGAATAACCATTAGAGGTTTTAGCCAAAGAAACCTAGCGGTAATGATAGATGGTGTACCTGTAAACGACATGGAAAACGGTTGGGTGTATTGGTCTAACTGGTTTGGTTTAGATATGGTTACTAGTAAAATTCAAGTACAAAGAGGGCTAGGGATATCTAAGTTGGCAGTTCCATCTGTTGGTGGTACAATGAACATTTTTACCAAAGGAATTGATGCTAAGCCAGAAACTAAAGTGAAGCTTGAGTTTGGTAACAATGGGTTTTTTAGGCAATCAGTAGGAATGAATACAGGAAAACTAAAAGGTGGTTGGGGTTTTTCAGGTGCATTTTCAAGAAAAGTTGGTCAAGGATGGGTAGAAAAAAATTATACTGATGGTATGTTCTTTTATGGAAAAGTAGAAAAAAGAATTAAAAGCCACTTATTAAGCTTTTCTGCATTTGCCGCACCACAAAGTCATGGACAACGTTCATTTAAAAAACCAATTTCATTTTTTGATAGTACCAAAGCAAAAAAGCTTGGAGTAACCTCTGAAGAAATTGCATTTTATGATCAAGCTTTTGGATCAAATAGAGGGTTTAGACACAACGAGTTCTGGGGGAACTATACAAAAGCTAATGGAGAGGTAGTAACATTATATGAAAGAGAAAACTATTACAATAAACCGCAATTTACACTAAAGGACTTTTGGCAAGTAAATGATAAGTTTTATGTATCCAATATTGCATACATGTCAATTGGGAATGGAGGCGGAACAGGAATTAAAAATAATCCTGGTTTAGACTCAAATGGACAATTAGACGCTCAATTTATCTATAACAGTAATACCAGTGGAGATTTTGGACCTCCTGTAGATCCAAATTATCACCCTACAGATTTAAAAGCAAGCTCTTATAAGTTTAGTAGTATAAATAACCATCGTTGGTATGGTTTATTATCAACAGCCACATATGTAAAAAGTGATAATTTAACTATATCAGGAGGAATTGACTTAAGATCATACAGAGGTATTCATTACAGAGAGGTTTACGATTTAGTTGGAGCAGACTATATGGTTGGAAACGGAAATCAAAACGAAACAGCAGGTGTAAAAAGAATAGGTGATAGAATTGAATATTATGATGAAGGTCAAGTAAGATGGGGAGGGTTGTTTGCTCAAGCAGAGTATAAAAAGGATTTATGGTCAGCATTTATTAGCTTTTCAGGATCTGCTTCTCAATACAACGGGGTTGATTACTTTAGAGAAAAAGTAATAGAAGTAGGTGATACTACGCTAGCTGTTGGTTATACTGATACTGTATCATACAACGGACAAACTTACACAAGAGACTCTGAGGGTTTAAAAACATATGAAACAGGATGGAAAACAATTCCAGGTTTTACTATTAAAACAGGAGCCAATTATATAATTAACGAGTCATCTAATGTATATGCTAACCTTGGCTACTTAAATAATGCTCCAAAGTTTAACAATGTTATCGACCAAAGAAATGATTTTGTTAAAGATGTTAAAAATGAAAAAGTAAGAGCTGTTGAATTGGGTTATGCGTACAAAAAAAATAAGCTAGCCGTTAATGTTAATACATACTATACAGAGTGGGTTGACAGACCATACTCTATAAGTTTAGTGGGAGCAGATAATGAAAATTTCACCTCAAACATTACAATGGATGCTTTACATACAGGTGTTGAGGTTGAAGTAGCTTATAATGTTTTGCCAACTGTTACTGTAGAAGGTATGGCTTCTTTAGGAGATTGGACTTGGCAATCAGGAAGAGATAGTATTAAGTTTTTTGATAACGCAGGTAATGCAATACAAGATGACTTCGGAAATGACTTAACAGCATCTTTTGATGCAACAGGAGTTCATGTTGGAGATGCTGCTCAAACTCAATTAGGAGGTAAAATAAGATGGAACTTAACAAAAAGATCATACATTAAAGCCCAATACACTTGGTTTGATCGTTACTATGCCGATTTTGAACCAAGCAATCTTAATGGTGAAAATGCTGGTAGGGAATCATGGCAAATACCAACTTATGGGTTAATGGATATCCATGCAGGAACAACAATTAAAGTAGAAAAAGTACCTGTTAGTATAAGATTTAGTATATTAAATGCATTAAACACGGAGTACATTTCTGATGCACAAAATAACGACCCTTTTACTAGTCCAACAAGTAACTTTGATGCTGCATCAGCATCTGTATTTTTCGGACAAGGAAGAAGGTTCAACCTTTCATTACAAATAATATTTTAAAAAACAACCAATGAAAAGAATTATTCAATTATTAACTATAGGGGCAATAACAGCTCAATCATACGCTCAGGCACCAGTTCCAACGTACTGGGATTGTACAGATGCGGGCAATTTACCAGTTGGTTACTCAATCGGTCCCGTAAGTTTTCCTCCTACAAATTATTCTCAGTTAGGAATTAATAACGGATCATCATTAAAGTTAAATGGTGATGATCAATATTTAGAAATTGAACTAGCAGCAGAAGCAGGTAGGTTAACATACCATATGAGAGGAACAAACCCTCCATCTACACCTACAGCTCCATGGGAGGGGGCTTTTGATGTTCAAATTTCGAATAATGGAACTACATGGACTAATTTAAGGTCTTTTACAAATGGGGAACTAAGCATAAGTGGAAACGTAATGTATGCAGATACACTATTAGCAACAACTCGTTTTGTTAGATTTTACTATACTGATAAAGTATCAGGATACAATACTTCGCTGGATGAAATAAATATTTCAGGACCATTACCTAAGCCAGAAGCAGAAATAAATGCTGTGTTTTTAGGAGATACAGTTTTTAGTGATGGTAATATATATGTTGCAGAAAACGTAGGGAATACAAATAGCTTTCAAATAGTAATTGAAAATCATGGTACAGATAGTACATTAGATTTATCTAGTGTTGTTAGCTCTAACTCAACAGAGTTTACAGTAACATCAATTGATAGTAGTGTAATAGCAAACGGAACAGGTAATATTAATATTGATTTTACACCAGCTTCAGCTGGTACTAGAACGAGTATATTAACAATTACTAATAATGATGCTAACGAAAATCCTTACACGCTTAATTTAGTTGGTTATGGAGATGGTTTTGCAACTCAACCATCAGCTCCATCTATAGCAATATCTAATGTTACTACATACAGGTATACAGCAACTATTACACCAACAACACCTTTAAATGACGAAGGCTATTTGGTTCTTTTCAAAAAAGGAAGCGCGCCTAGCTCAAACCCAACTGACGGTGTAAGATACACACCTGGTGATATGGTAGGAGATGCTAAGGTTGCCTACGCTGGAACTGATTTAACTTACTTATCAAAAGAAACCAGAGCTAATCAAACACACCATTTAGCCGTATATGCTTATAGTGGGGTTGGTCAATATACAAAATATTCGGTGGCAGGTTCACAATCAGTAACAATGCCAAACTCAATGCAAGCACCAAATTATTACAGTTCAATTCAAACAAGCAGTGCTTCATTTATTGACGACTTACACGCTTTAATTAATCCTCATACAAGAGTTTTTTATGGAGATTTTGATGATACGTATATTGATGAGTTCGCTTCTAGAGACACAACTAATGGTCAAAAAGTAGTTACTTGTAGGTATACAAGTGATGAACATATTTATGATGAGCCATTTGCGTTTAATTACATAACGAGAGAGCATAGTTATCCACAAAGTTGGATGCCTACTTGGGCACAGTTAAGTACGAGTGCTTTTGAGAATACACCAGAATATGCCGATTATCACAACTTGTTTCCAGTAAACCAAAATAATGCTAATGGAGTTAGAAGTAATAATCCATTAGGTGTAGTTGTTACGGTTACAAGTCAGTTTAAAGATGGTAAATATGGCTTAGATGTAAATGGAAACAATGTTTACGAGCCAAGAGATGACCATAAAGGTGATGCAGCTAGAGCGATGTTTTACCAAGCTGTTACATACAATAGCATAAGCGGTAATAACTGGAGTTTTCCTAACCCTATTGATTTATTTACACCTTATGGACAAGACCAAGATGTCCTTAAGTCTTGGCACTGGATGGATCCTGTTTCTGATTATGAAAGATCAAGAAATGATTATATCGAGTCTTTACAAGGGAATAGAAATCCATTTATTGATAGCATGCACTACGCTTGTTATATAGACTTTACTACAATGACTAGAGTTGAAACTACAGCTCCTTGTGTTACAACTCCAACATCAATTGAAGAAAATGTAAATGCTGTAAAAGTAGATTTATACCCCAACCCAGCGTTAGATAATATTAATGTTAGTTATTCTTTAAATGAATCAGAGGCTACAACTGTAAGTATTGTTAATTCAGTGGGGCAAGTTATTAATACGATTCAAATAGGAGAAACACAAGATGCTTCAAAAACAATTTCTATTAATAATTTACAAAGCGGAACATACCAACTAATAATTAGAGGAGATAAAACCAACATTATCAGAAAGTTCAATAAGCTATAAAACACCTTGTTTTTGAAACTATGTATCAAAAATATCGTATATTGAACTAAATAAAACCAGTATTTATATGAAAGTCATTAAATTATCAAGCTTGTTCCTTTTAGGAGCGTTAACAATTGCATCTTGTAAAAAGAAAGAAGATCCAGTTGACAGTGGTAATAGTACTAATAACAATCAGGGGAATCAAACACCAACTGATGTTACAGCGCCAACCATTAATGTGTTGGGATTAAACCCAGTTAATGTAGCTGTTGGAGCTACCTATGCTGATGCTGGTGCAATAGCAATAGATGACAATGGAGACACTATAACAGTAGTTACAAATACTTCTAATGTAAATACTGCTACAGCAGGATCTTATCAGGTTGAGTTTAGTGCTACGGATGCAGCAGGCAATGAAGCTACTGCTTCTAGAACAGTTAATGTTGCGATAGCAGAAGAAAACTGGGAAGGAGACTGGGATGTTGTTCATGATGTAACTACAGGAGGAATATTTCCAACAGATTTATTAAAAAGCCCTTGTAATGTTAATGGCTTCGGAGGTTTCTATACGTTCGATCATGGTACAGGAGGAAACAAAATAACTGAGGGTACGGCTTCTGGGCAAAACATAACTATGGGGCCTAACGATATCACTGTTAATGTTAGTTCAACTTATACACTTGAAGGAACAGGATCAATTAACAACAGTGGTGATGAAATAACTATAAATTACATTATTACTAATTGCTCTGGATGTTTATCACAACCTAGTGGAGGAACAGCAACCTATACAAAGCAATAAGAATTATCCGTTATAAACTTATCTTTAACCTGCAATAGTTACTATTGCAGGTTTTTTTATACTATAATTTTTGGAAGAAATAATTTTAATAACGCCACCTTTTACCCAGTTAAACACACCCTATCCAGCAACTTGCTACCTAAAGGGTTTTCTTAACACTAAAAATATCTCTAGCCTTCAAATAGATTTAGGAATAGAGGTAATTAATAAACTCTTTTCCAAAAAAGAACTAACCAATTGTTTCACTATAGCTGAACAGTCAAAAACATTATCAGATAATAGTCAGCTAATAATTAATCAAAAAGAAGAATACCTTAACAAAATAGATGTTGTTATTGAGTTTTTACAAGGCAAAAACAATACATTAATACCTCTAATTTCTTCTAATGACTTTTTACCCAAAGGCTCTAGATTTGATGAAGTGGTTGATTTAGATTGGTCATTCGGTGAAATAGGGAATCACGATAAAGCAAAGTACTTAGCAACACTTTTTTTAGACGACCTAGCCGATTTTATTAAAGAAACCATAGATCCTAATTTTGGCTTTAGCAGGTATGCCGAACGATTAGGAATGTCTGCCAACTCATTTGATGATTTATATTTGGCTTTAAAAGACGAACCAACTTTTATCGATCAACTTTCATTTGAAGTTTTAAAAGCAAAACTAGTTGGTCATACCCCAAAATTGATCTGTTTCTCGGTACCATTTCCAGGCAACCTTTATAGTGCCTTTAGATGCGCCCAACAACTAAAAATCCTTTATCCTGATGTAAAAATTGCTATGGGTGGAGGTTATCCGAATACTGAACTCAGGGAGTTAAAGGATAAAAGAGTTTTTGAGTTTTTCGATTTTATAACACTTGATGATGGTGAACTACCTATCGAGCACATAATAGATCATATTAATACTGGTGCATCAGAGTTTAAAAGAACTTTTCTTCTAAAAGTGGATCAGGTTAATTATGTAAATAATAGTACTAAATCAGATTATAAGTTTTCTCAAACAGGAACACCAGATTACTCTGATTTACCTTTAGATAAGTATATTTCAGTAATTGAAATGGTTAATCCCATGCACAGCCTATGGAGTAATGGAAGGTGGAATAAACTTACAATGGCTCACGGTTGTTACTGGGGAAAATGTACCTTTTGCGACATCTCTTTAGATTATATTTCGGTTTATGAGCCACTAGCAGCAAAGGTAATAGTAGACAAAATGGAAATCTTGATAGAGTCAACAGGAGAAAGAGGGTTTCATTTTGTAGATGAAGCAGCACCACCAAGCTTAATGAAGGAAGTTGCTATCGAAATTATTAAAAGGAAACTAATTGTTTCATGGTGGACAAACATTCGGTTTGAGAAAAGCTTTACAAAGGATTTGTGCGAGCTCTTAAAAGCCTCAGGCTGTATTGCTGTAACTGGCGGAATAGAAGTAGCATCTGATCGATTATTAAAACTTATAGATAAAGGCATAACCATTGAGCAAGTGGCAAGAGTGCTTCAAAATTTTACAGAAGCAAACATTATGGTTCATGCATATTTAATGTATGGATACCCAACTCAAAGCGAACAAGAAACCATTGATAGTTTAGAAATGGTTCGCCAATTATTTGAACTAGGAATTCTACAATCAGCATTTTGGCACCAATTTGCAATGACAGCCCATAGCCCTATAGGAAAAGAGCCTTCAACGTATGGTTTAATTCCTCAAAATACAGCAGTTACTTTTGCTAAAAACGATATTAACTTTAAAGATAAAACAGGAGTAAACCATGCTAAATTTAGTTACGGTCTAAAAAAGTCGCTGTACAATTACATGCACGGAATAGGTTTCGATTTAAACCTTAAAGAATGGTTTGATTTTAAAGTGCCAAAAACAACTATCTCACCTTACCACATAGATGACTGTTTAAGTATTCCTACAAGCTCATTTCCTAAACCCAACCATAAACTAATTTGGCTAGGAAATATGCATGTGAGTAAAGAAAAACACAGTTTAGTAGTTGTTTACAACGCACAGCAAGAAACCATAAACATGGATGAGAATAATGTTAGTTTTTTATCCAGTCAACTTCTTTTAGCGAAAGAAAAACCTATTCAATTTAAATCCTTCCAAGCAGCATTTGAAAACCAAAACCTAGGTAATTTTCAACTGTTTTGGTTTTCTAATCAAATGGAAATATTAAGATCAATGGGGCTACTTATCGTTTAAGCATACCGATAACAACAATTAAACACCCTTAAAATAAAGTGTTAAGCGATTGTTAATGAACGGAATGGTTCTTGAAGTAGTTTTCATAGTATAAATCATAAAAACAAATGAACTATGAAAAACAAAGAATCGTTTAAACGAGAAATGCAAAAAAAAACCAAAGGATTGTTTTTTGTTGCATTAGCAGGAGCACTAAGCTTTACCTTAATGGCTTTCGAGTGGATTTCCTATGATGTTTATGTAAGTAAACAAGATAATTTATCAGCCGAAGTTCTTGACCTAGAACACCTCGTTGAAGTTAAAGTTGAGATTGAGAAACCGAAAAAAACTCAACCAACTGTAAAACAAAAAGAATTTAACCCTGAAAAAGATCAAAATGTAGAGATAGTAGATGACTTTGATGAAAAAAAGGTGAAACAAACGGAAGCCAAGGTGGATAAAAAAGCAAAAGATGTAGTAATTGACATTATAGATGATGGTGAGGGTGATAAATATGTAGAGCCTTTGGATGAAGCCATCATATTTGCCGAAGTAATGCCAGAGTTTATAGGAGGAATGGATAAAATGTACAAATACTTAGGTAATCAATTAAAAACAACTCAATGTTTTAGAGAAATGGGTGTTAGTCAAACCATGTATGTTCAATTTGTGGTTGAAAAGGATGGGAGTATATCGTCCATAGAAATACCTCGAGAGCTAGGTTGCGGAATGGATGCTATGGCTAAAAAAGTAGTGTCGGGCATGCCTAATTGGAGACCAGGAAAACAAGGGGGTAAAACGGTAAGAGTTCGTTACACGCTTCCTATAAAGTTTAAAATCAAGTAAATGTTTAGGTTTTTAGTATGGTTGGCACTAGCGGTGCCAACCTTTTCATTTAGTCAAAAACAAGGAACAATAACTGTTAAAAAAAGCAACCAAGAAATAGTAATTGATGAAATTTCATCAGATTCAATCATGCAAATAGAAGATGATGAGGTTTATACAATAGTAGAAACTATGCCTGAGTTTGTAGGAGGACAAGAGAAAATGTATAGGTGTCTGATTAATAATTTAAAAGCTCCACACTCCCATCTTAACATATCAAGAATATATATCTGTTTTGTAGTAGAGAAAAATGGTAAACTGACAAATATCGAGGTATTGAGAGCCGCCAATATAGATCCAGCTACCAAAGAAAGCTGGATTAAAACAATTGATAACATGCCCAAATGGAAACCTGGGGTTCAGTATGGAAAACCTGTTAGGGTTAAATATACTTTGCCAGTCCTTTTTAAAATTAATTAGATGCCAAAGATTATATACTTTTTGATACTTTTCCCAACACTTTTATTTAGTCAAAAACAAGGAACAATAACTGTTAAAAAAAATGATAGTGTTTACTCTAAAGTTGATAAAATGCCTCACTATCGTGGAGGTATGGATAAACTATATGAGTATTTAGGAAAAAAGCTAAAATCACCTAGGGAATTGATTAACTGCGAAACAGTAGCTTGTCAATTTGTAATTGAAAAAGATGGTAAAGTAAGTAATGTTAAATTAATTGAAGCTTTGGAGTTAAACAGTGAAATTACAAAGAATACTATAACTACAATAGGGAATATGCCTAATTGGATTCCAGGCGAACAAAACGGCAGACCTGTTAGAGTAGAACTTATGATAAACATAACCTTTTGTTCAAGGTAAATCAATAATAATAATCCTTCGAAGGCTTTTTATATATTGGAAGCACCCAGCCAAACTTAAAACTTAATAGATTATCTTTCCTTAACTTCTTCTCAAAATTTGGTTCGTAATCTACTTGGTAATCTCTTCTTATTTTATTGAAACCTTGAATGAATTCTATACCAACAAAAAAGTTAATAAGTGATTTGTTAGAGAAATACCGATAACCAATCTCCTCGCTTATAGTAATACCAGAGGTGTATCTATCATACCCTGGAACATAAGCCCTATCATTTACATTAAATTGTGGAATATCACTATTTGTATTTATAAAATGTACACGGTGTACAATAAAACCAATCCCTAAGCCACCATAAAACCCAGAGTTTTTATTTGGTGAAAAAACAGGCAAAGTATAACTGGACTTAATTTGTAAATGATGCCCTCTTTGTACAACACCATAGGTTCCAAACTCTCCCTGGCTATTTATAATGCCTAAAGAGGTTCTAAGCTCACTTAACATTCCTGTATCTTTTACATCATTACTAAACATAAATCGATACGAAAGTCCAACATCAATATTATTTTTAAACTTATAAGCATAACCCGCACCAACCGAAAAATTATTTCCAAAACGATCAGCCATATCTGCAAAAGGAATTTGAAAATCAACACCAAGCCTAACTTGATGCATACCAATTGTAGAGTCAGAAATACTACTTTGGCTAATTAACGAACAATTTATAGCTATTAAAAATAAAGGGGTTACACAAAAATATTTAAACAACTTACTCAAATCAATACTTTACTTTTCAATCAAAAATACTGAAGTTTGCACGTATATCGTTATAATTAAACGCAAACTTATCTAATGGTTATGAAATTTATCTTAAAGGTTTTATTAATTCTAGGTATCATCGGATATACCCCATCAACAACTTTTTCTCAAGGAAAACCAGTAGAAAAAAGAATCTCGATAAAAAAACGAGAACGCATGGAGCGAAAAGCTGCTAAGAAAAAAAGACGACAAGAAAAAAAAGCACGCAGACAATACAAACGTAGACACCGAAAAATGCAAAGTAAAGAAGTTCGTAAAAGAATGAGAAAAAACCGTAGAAGAGATAGAAAGCGTAAAAATCACTAGCCGTTAAATAATTCACACCCCGTTTATCAATAAAATCAATACCGCTCAATAATTAGAAGCCATTGGCTTACACGTTTTTAAAAATTAACTACATATATTTAAGCTTATCGAAATTGTAAAAAGATTAAAAGAGCAACTCAGCTCTCTTTTTTTGAGTATTAAAAAATTGTTAAAAATTCTTAAGAAAAATTATATCTTTACGCGATTAAATGGGATAAAATTCATAACCCAATGTGGTTATAACTCATATTTTAAAGAACAAATTATGCTGAAAAAAATTACGTTTGTATTAGCAGTTTTAGGGTTTCAATTGTCTTTCGCGCAAACTGGAACCGGATCAATTAAAGGGGTTATCAAAGATAAAACAACAGGAGAACCTTTACCTTTTGTAAATGTGTTGTTGGAGTTAAATGGTACACAACAAGGAGGTGCATCAACAGATTTTGATGGGAAATATAGCCTTAATTCAGTTGCTCCAGGTGAGTACACAATAAAAGTAACTTTTGTAGGTTACAAGCCTTATCAATTAAACGGAGTAGTAGTTAATAGTAACAAAATTACCTTTGTTGATGTTCTGTTAGAGAGCGGAGATGTTAAACTAGATGAGTTCGTAGTAGTAGAATATGAAGTACCACTAATCGATAAAGATGGAGGAGCATCAGGGGGTACAGTAACTAGAGATGAAATTGCAAAAATGCCAGGTCGTTCTGCTAACTCAATGGCAGCAACAGTAGGAGGTGTAGGTACAAATGCAAATGGAGGTATCCAATCTGTAAGGGGGTCTCGTTCAGAAGATACATATTACTTCATTGATGGTATCAAAGTTAGAGGGTCTACAAACCTTCCAAAGTCAGCAATTCAAGAGGTATCCGTAATTACTGGGGGGTTACCTGCTAACTATGGAGATGCAACAGGTGGTATTATTTCCATCTCTACTAGAGGGGCATCAAGCTTTTATTTTGGAGGGATTGAATATATCACTTCAGGATATAAATTTGGAGATAAAACATACGGTTTAGATAATTATGGGTACAACTTATTAGAAGGTGTTATTTCAGGACCATTATTACAAAAGAAAAACGAGGATGGTGAAAAAGAGCCGTTTTTAGGGTTTTTCCTTTCTGCAAACTTACAGCACATTGTTGATCCAAGACCTTTCGCTATTCCAATTTACCAAGTAAAGGACGATGTTTACCAATCATTATTGGCAAGCCCAACACGTCCAGCAATCTCTGGATTTGGAGTTAACTATAATGCAGAATTTTTAGGAGAAGACGATTTCGAAAGAATTAGATTTAACCAAAACGTAGCTAGCCAAGGAGCTTCATTAGCAGGTAAAATTGATGTTAACGTAGGTCAGTTCGCAAACTTAACTTTTGGTGGTAACGCAAACTACAGTGCAGGAAATAACTACAGCTTTGCTAACTCATTATTTAATAGTGATAATAACTCAAGATCATTAGGTTTCGATTGGAGAGTGTATGGAAAATTCACTCAGCGATTTAAAAACGCAAAAGAAGATGGCGAAGAAGACGGCTTAATAAAAAATGCATACTACCAAGTAATGGTGGATTACTCACAAAACATTGGTAGAACAACAAATACACGTCACGGAGATAACTTGTTTGATTATGGTCACGTAGGAACATTCGAAACAACTATCGAGGATTCGTATGAGTTTGATGCAGCTCAAAACATGTACATCAATACCGATAAAAACGATGAAAACGGGGTGAAGTTTACTGCTTCAGATAAAAACAATGATTTAGCAGCTATCACTTCACAGTTTTTTGATTTAAATGGAGGTAACGTAGAAAGTCAAGATGTTATTCTTAACGGTAGAGCATTAAGAAACGGAGATACTCCACCAAGTGTTTATGGTTTATTTACACAACTAGGTACGCAAGCAGGAACATTCGCTAAGTCTGTAGCTAATCAAATTAGGATTACAGCTTCTGGTTCTGCCGATGTAAAAGATCACTCAATTACTGTAGGTTTTGAATATGAGCAACGTGTTGATAGATTTTACTCTATCGCTCCAATCGGTTTATGGACAAGAATGCGTCAGTTAGCAAATAGCCATATTTTAGAAAGGGATTTAAGTAGCTATACTGATGAGTATAGAGGAACATTTGTTTACAGAACATACGACCGCTTAAGAACAGATAACCAATCTTGGTTTGATTATAACCTAAGAAACAAATTAGGGTTGGATCCTAACGGAACAGACTATATCGATGTAGACGCATTAGATCCATCAACATTTAGTGTAGATTTCTTTAGTGCAGATGAGTTAATCAATGGAGGATTTAATAGAAGTTTCGTTAACTATTACGGTTACGACCACACAGGAAGAAAGCTTTCTGGAAACCCAAGTTTTGATGATTTCTTTACACAAACAGATGAGTTTGGAAACTTCACTAGACCAATAGGAGCTTTTGAACCAATTTACTTTGCTGGATTCATTATGGATAAGTTTGCATTTAACGATATCATTTTTAACGTTGGTTTACGTGTGGACCGTTTCGATGCTAACCAGCCAGTATTAAAAGATCCATATTTATTAAAAGAAGCTAAAACAGCTGGAGAGGTTAGTGAGTTTGGTTCTCACCCAGGTAACATTGGAGATGATTATGTGGTTTATGTAGATAATATCGATAATCCTACAGCAATTAACGGTTACCGTGATGGAGATACTTGGTATAATGCAGATGGTATTGAGGTTAGTGGACCAACAACTATCGAAACTGCAAGTGGTATTGCACCTTACTTAGCTGATGGTGTAACCGATGCGGATCAAATTAACTCTGGTGCGTTTGAAGACTATAAGCCTTCTTTAATCTTCATGCCTAGGATTTCATTCTCATTCCCAATTTCTGATGAGGCTGTTTTCTTTGCTCACTATGATGTGTTATCGCAAAGACCAGCACAAGGATTAAGGTTAGATCCAATGCAGTACTTATATATTGATAACGTAACAGGGAGTAACATTTTAAACAACCCAAATTTAAGACCATCAAGAACGATTGATTATGAGGTTGGTTTCCAACAAGTATTAACAAGAGCGTCATCTTTAAAAATTGCAGCTTTCTATCGTGAACAAAGAGATATGATTACAACAATCGCTTACGATGGAGCTTACCCTAAAACATATTTAACATTAGGAAATAGAGACTTTGGAACAGTTAAAGGAGCAACAATTACCTATGATAAAAGACAAACAAACAATCTTTGGATGAAAGTTTCTTATACCCTTCAGTTTGCTGAAGGTACTGGTTCATCAGCTACTTCAAATGCTTCTTTATTAAGAAGTGGTCAACCAACATTAAGAACAATATTCCCATATGCTTATGATCAAAGACATGCGGTTCAAGCAGTATTAGATTACCGTTATGGAGATGGAATTGATTACAATGGTCCTGTTTGGTTTGGTAAAAAAGTGTTTAAAAACACAGGAGCTAACTTAGTAGCAAACTTTGCTTCAGGAGAGCCTTATTCAGCTTCTTCAGTTGTTTACTCAACACAAATTAATTCTGGTCAGCCAGTATTAGAAGGAACACCTTTTGGTTCTAGACGTCCAGGAAGATTCTTTATAAACATGCAGTTAGATAGAAACTTCCCATTAAAGTATGGAAAAGACAAGAAAAAAGCAGCAAACTTAAATGTTTACGTATGGTTTCAAAACCTACTTAACACAAGGAACATTACTGGTGTTTATAGAGCAACAGGAAACGCTGATGACGATGGTTACTTAAGTGCAGCACAATATCAAACAGAAATTGATGCACAATTAAATGAAGATGCATTTAGATATTATTATGCATTAGCGGTTAATAACCCGTTTAACTATGCGTTACCAAGAACAATTAGATTAGGAATAAAACTAGACTTTTAAAATTATATCAGATGAAAAGGTTAATGAATATAAAATCAGTAGCAATAGGACTGGGAGTTTTCCTTTCAGCTAGTGCTTATGGTAGAGAGTGGATAGGAGGAAATAATAACAACACGTCTGTTAATACAAGTTCATTAGGAACAAGAGCTGCAGATTGTGCTCCTGCTACAAGCTCAACAAAACTAGAGTTTAATAACGTAGAAGCATTAATTGAAAATAGTGGTCTACTATGGTTAGATCGTTCTGCGGGTGCTCCTGCTTACAAGGTTCCAAAAACTGGGGATGCCTCTCCAATATTTGCTGGTGCATTGTGGATGGGAGGAAAAGATGTAAACGATCAAATTAAGTTAGCAGCACAGCGTTTTAGAGATAATGGTGATGATTTCTGGCCAGGACCATTAGGAGGTTTAGTAAACCCAGGCGATGGTCAAGGAATTAGACCATACGGTGGGGCAACAACCGATCAAGCTACTTGTGCTAAATGGGATAATTTTTATGAGATAAGAAGAGCTGATGTTGAGCAATTTGTTGCTTGGTTTGAGTGTGGTCAAGATCCACTATGTGATCAATCAGTTCAATTCCCAAATTACCAAGTGCCTGATATTATCAAAGAATGGGGAGAAATTGCCAATGGTAACGTTACACTTCAACAAGATCAATATTTAGCACCTTTTAAGGATGTAGATAATGATGGTTTTTATGATTATACACAAGGAGATTACCCTTGGTATGATATCAAAGAAGAAGTTGACTGTAGAACTAGCCGTCAAGTAACGTTATTCGGAGATTATACAATTTGGTGGATTTTTAATGATGTTGGTAATATTCATACAGAAACGCAAGGTGATGAAATTGGTATGGAAATTAGAGCTCAGGCCTTTGCTTTTGCAACTAACGATGAGGTAAATAACATGACTTTTTACAATTACGAGCTTGTTAACAGATCCAGTAATACACTATTCGAAACATACTTTGCTCAATACGTAGATGCTGATTTAGGTTGTGCACAAGATGATTATGTTGGTTGTGATGTTTCTAGAGGGTTAGGTTATGCTTACAATGGAGATGAAATAGATGATAACTGTAGTGCAGGTTCTTTTCCTTATGGAGCGAACCCGCCAGCTATAGGAGTTGACTTCTTCGAAGGTCCTTATCAAGATAATAATAACATTGCAGATGAATTTTATGTAAACGGAGGAGATCCAGTTACGCAAGCTGTACCTGGAAATGGTATTGGTTACGGGGATAACATTGTAGACAACGAACGTTTTGGAATGAGAAAGTTTGTTTATTATAACAATGCAAACAATCAAACCTTTGGAGATCCTGATAATTTCTTAGAATATTATAATTATTTGAGTGGTCGTTGGAAAGATGGACAACCTTTCGTTTATGGAGGTACGGGTGTGCCAGGAAGCAGTGGGTCTACAACGGTAGAAACTGATTTCTGTTTCCCTTCAGATCCTGTTGCTGGGGGAACTACAGATCCTGAAGGTTGGGGTACAGGAGGTGTTTTAGGATTACCTGCATGGAGTGAAGTAAGTGAAAATAACCCAACAGGGGATAGACGTTTTGTTCAGTCAGCAGGGCCATTTACACTTTTACCAGGTGCACTAAACAATATTACTGTAGGTGTTGTATACGCTAGAGGATCTAGTGGAAATCTATCTTCAATTGATAGGTTACGTTTTGCAGATGATAAAGCTCAGCGTTTATTCGATAACTGTTTTCAAATATTAGAAGGTCCAGATGCACCACAATTAACAATTCAAGAATTGGATAAAGAGTTAATTTTAACGATTGATCCATATGCTGCTGGTAATGATATAGAGGCTTACGTAAGAAGAGATCCTAATATTGTAATTCCAGCAGATGCACCAGCAGGAGCAGATGATTTATACCGCTTTGAAGGATATCAAATTTTCCAGATGCTAAATGAAGATGCTTCTGTTTCTGATATAGGTGATATCGATAAAGCACGTTTAGTAGCTCAAGTAGATTTAGATAATGATGTTACACAGCTTATTAACTGGGAGTTGGATAATTCTATTAACGCTGAGGTTCCAAGAGAAATGGTTAATGGAAATGATGAAGGTTTAAGACACACATTTAGAGTAACTAGAGACCTATTTGCACAAGGTGATGATCGATTAATTAACCATAAAAAATACTATTATATAGCAATTGCTTATGGTTATAATAACTTTAAAACTTTTGATCCTTCAGATCCAAACCAATTAGATGGTCAAAAAATGCCTTATATACCAAGTAGAACAAGTTTTGATGGTACAGAGATTAAATCTGTTCCGGCTATACCCCATATACCAACTGTTGAAAATGGAGGTACTGTTTTAAACGCTCAATATGGAGATGGTGTTGAAATAACTAGAATCGAAGGAACTGGTAACGGAGGTAATGAGTTAGACCTAACGGAAGCTTCATTAGCTAAAATCGTTACTGATTACAGATCAGCAGAAATAACTTACAAAGCAGGAAAGGGGCCTATTGATATTAAAATAGTTGATCCTTTAAATGTGATATCTGACGAGTTTGAAATTAGATTTTTATCAGGAAATGCAACTGGTGATATAGATACTGCTTCTTGGGAATTGACAAGATTAAGTACTGGCGAAGTTTTCCAATCTAACAATGATCTATCAATTGGAGGAGAGCAATATTTCCCTGATTTCGGTTTCTCTGTATCAATTAAGCAATTTATTAACGATTCTGCTACAGTAGTAACAAATATTACTCAAAACCTACCGGGGCCAAACAGGGTATCAACCGAATTAATTAATTGGGATTTACAATATCCTAATGGGGGACCAGAGTGGCTATCTGGATTCTTTGATGGAGAAGGTTTAAATAGAAACAACTGGATTCGTAGTGGAACTCAATTAGCTAGTGAGGATGCTCCTTTTGAGACTCCATACAACGACTGGAGAGGCTTAGATAATGAGCAGCAATTTGAAGCTATATTTGGTGGTTCTATTGCTCCCTGGAGATTAATGCCATTCTCTAACGATGATGAGAATAGAAATTTTCCAGTTAGTGGACCAATG